>DASVSX010000086.1:0-33228 GCA_036387875.1 Allosphingosinicella sp.
GAGGGGTTGGGGTGGGGGTTGTCTGCTCGCCTCACCGGCGTCAGCGAACATTCTCCCCCACATTCCCCACCCCAACCCCTCCCCTGAAGGGGAGGGGCTTTGTCTCCGAGCGCTTCGCAAGGGTTATGCAAAGGTCCCGCAAAGGCAGGGGAGGACTGATCGGAAAGTCCAAGACTTCGACAAGCCCGGCCCGAACCGATAGGAGGGCCCTCATGCCTCTCCTCCGTCGCTCCTCCCGCCCGTGATCGCCAAGCTGCGCGGACTGCTCGACGGCTTCGCCGCCGACCATGCGGTGGTCGACGTGGGCGGGGTCGGCTACCTCGTCTTCGCCTCGACCCGGACTCTCGCCTCGCTCGGCCCGATCGGCGGGGAAGTCGTGCTCCACACCGTCATGCAGGTCAGCGACGACGACATCAGGCTGATCGGCTTCGCATCCGGGGACGAGCGCGACTGGTTCCGGCTCCTGACCTCGGTCCAGGGAGTCGGCGCCCGGGTCGCGCTCGCAATCCTTTCGACCCTGCCCGGCGACGACCTCCACCGCGCGGTGGCGAGCGGCGATTCGGCGATGATCGCCCGCTCCCCCGGAGTCGGCCCGAAGCTCGCCCAGCGGGTCGTCCACGAGCTGAAGGACAAGGTCGGCGCCCTCGCCCTCGGTCCCGCCGCGGCGTCCTCGCCGGCCCCGGGCAGCGCCGCCGCCGACGCCGTCTCGGCCCTCCTCAACCTCGGCTTCCGCCCCGGCGAGGCCGCGGCCGCGGTCGGCAAGGCGGAAGGCGAGCTCGGCCCAGGAGCGAACCTGGACGCACTCGTGCGGACCGCCCTCAAGAAGGCGGCCCGCTGATCGTCGCCCCAGCGAAGGCTGGGGCCCCGAGGGTGAAGAACGCGGCGCCTTCACTCGCTGGGAACCCGGCCTCCGCCGGGATGACGAGCATCAAACCTACAATGTCAAAGAGCCCCGCCGACCGAATCGGCACGGCTAGATTCTCTCAAATCGAGCCTGGGAAATCTCCTTCAAAAAAAGAACATGAAAAGAACGATTTGAAGCGTCAGCCGCCCCACGCCTCGCCGAACAGCCGGATGAAATTGCCCCCGAGCAATTTCTCGATCCGTGCCGCCTTCCAGCCCCGCGCCGACAAATCGTCGGCGAGCCTCGAATAGCGCGCCGAATCGTTATAGCCCTCGACGAGGTTGAACACGTCCGCCGCCTCGCCCGGAGCGGCGATCCCGCGCTTGCTCCGATCCTCGAAGAATTCCCGCTGGGCCTTTCGGGCGGCGTCGTCGATCGTGTAGCCGGTCAGCGGATTGTCGGTGCCGATCCCGACATGGTCCTCGCCGCAGACCTTCACTGCATGCTCGACATGGCGGATCAGGTCCTCGCGCCCCGGCTGCCCCTTGGCCCGGAGGAAGGGCATGAGATAGATTCCCGCCACTCCGCCCTTCTCGGCCAAAGCGCGAAGCTCCCGGTCATATTGGTTGCGCGGCAGGTCGACGAGGTCGCGGCAGCCGGTGTGGGTGATGGCCGGCGGCCTTTTGGCCTCGGCGATGGCCTCCGCGGTCGTGCGCGGTCCCGAATGGCTGAGGTCGAGAAGCAATGTGTTGCGCTCGATTTCGGCGATCGCCTGCCGCCCGAAATCGGAAAGGCCGGCATTGGACCGCTCGAGGCAGCCGTCGCCGGCGAGGTTGCGCTTGTTGTAGGTGAGCTGGAGGATTCGCAGGCCCAGCGCCTTGAACGTCGCCACCCGGCCGGGATCGCCCTCGAGCGGGGTCGTGTCCTGGAAATTGTAGACGATGGCCACCTTGCCCGCCGCCTTGGCAGAGCGCAGGTCCGCAACGCTCAGCGCCTTGGCGAACAGGCTCGGCATGTCGGCGATCAGGCGGTCCATCAAGGCGATCCCCTCGACCGCCGAACGGAACCGGTCCGGCCCGTTGCCGACCTCGCCGACCGTCTGGTTGACGACATGAATCCATCCCGATCTCACCGCCTCGATCAGCTTCGGCGAGGGAATGAGACGGCCCCCCTTCTCGTCGAAACCGTCGATACCGCCCTGTCCGTCCACCCAGATTGCCCTCGAGCCCGAGCCCGGGGGGCGCCTCCGGGCCGAGGCTGGAAAGGCGAGCAGTGTGGCGGCCGAGCCCGTGGCTGCAAGGAATTCGCGACGGCGCATTTCGCCTCCCAATCCTCCCCATCTGGCGACGGGGAGGACAAGTTACGACAAACCTGCTCGACAGCAAGTCGGCTTCGGCTAATGCTCTCGCAATGGAGCAAGAGCGGATCATCGGTGGGGAGCGCCGTCCCGAGGATATCGACTCCGCCTTGCGTCCCAAGACGCTCGACGATTTCGTCGGCCAGAAGGCCGCCCGCGAGAATCTGCGGATATTCATCGAGGCGGCGAAGAGCCGCGGCGACGCGCTCGATCACGTCCTCTTCTTCGGCCCGCCGGGCCTCGGCAAGACCACGCTCGCCCAGATAGTCGCCCGCGAGCTCGGAGTCGGCTTCAGGGCCACCTCCGGCCCGGTCATCGCCAAATCGGGCGATCTCGCCGCCTTGCTCACCAACCTCGAGGACGGCGACGTCCTGTTCATCGACGAGATCCATCGCCTCGCTCCGGCGGTGGAAGAAATCCTCTACCCGGCGATGGAGGACCGCGCCCTCGACCTGATGATCGGCGAGGGCCCCTCCGCCCGCTCGGTCCGGATCGACCTTCCCAAATTCACCCTGGTCGGAGCCACCACCCGCCAGGGCCTGATCACGACTCCGCTGAGGGACCGGTTCGGGATCCCCGTCCGGCTGACCTTCTACTCGGTCGAGGAGCTCGAGCAGGTCGTCCGCCGGGCCGCCCGGCTGCTCGGCCTGTCGCTCACCGAGGACGGCGCGAGGGAGATCGCCCGCCGCTCGCGAGGCACTCCGAGGATCGCCGGCCGGCTGCTCCGCCGGGTTCGCGATTTCGCCCAGTCGGGAGGCGCCGCCGAGGTGGACTCGAAGGTCGCTGACGGGGCTTTGACCCGGATGGAGGTCGACCAGCTCGGCCTCGACGCGATGGACCGCCGCTATCTCACGATGATCGCCGACCTCTACAAGGGCGGCCCGGTCGGGGTCGAGACGCTCGCCGCCGGACTGTCCGAGCCGCGCGACACGATCGAGGAGGTGATCGAGCCTTTCCTGATCCAGCTCGGCCTCGTCGCCCGGACCGCCCGCGGCCGCTGCCTCAACGGCCGCGCCTGGACCCATCTCGGCCTGCCCCAGCCCAAAACAGGGCAGGACGGCCTGTTCGACTGAATTGAAAAGGGAAGACAATGAGGCTGTACGTCGAAAAATCTCCGTTCGCCCTGAGCCTGTCGAAGGGCTTCTCCTTGTCTTTGGGCATCGCCTCGGGAAAGAAGAGGGCTTCGACAAGCTCAGCCCGAACGGCGTGGGTGGGCGCCCTGGGGCTTGCCTTGACGGCTCTCGCTCCTGCCCCGAGCCTGGCTCAGCAGGCGCCGGCCTCCCAGCCAGACTACCGCCATGACTCCGCCTGGCTCTGCCTCCCCGGCCGCACCGACCCCTGCGGAACGCCGCTCGCCACCACCGCTCTCAACCCCAACGGCTACGGCTCCACCGGCCAGGTGCTTGCCGACAAGGCGGCGAAAATCGACTGCTTCTACGTCTACCCCACCGTCTCGCGCGATCCGGCGCTCAACAGCGACCTCGTCCCGGGTATGGAGGAGAATGCGACGGCGGCTGTGCAGCTCGCCCGCTTCGGCACCGTCTGCAAGACCTACGCACCGATTTACCGCCAAGTGACCGCCACAGCCCTTCCGCGCGCTTTCGCCGGCGAGGATGTCAGGCCCAATTTCGCGACGGCTTATGTCGACGTTCTCGCCGCCTGGCGCGAATTCCTGGCCAACCGCAACAAGGGCCGGCTTTTTGTCCTGATCGGCCACAGCCAGGGGTCGATTCACCTGCTGAAGCTCCTCCAGGAGGAGATCGAGGGCAAGCCGGTCGCGAAGAAGATGCTCTCCGCCATCCTGCTCGGCTGGGCGGTGGAGGTGCCCGAAGGCAAGCTGGTTGGCGGAAGCCTCAAGTCGACGCCGCTGTGCACCAGGGTCGGGCAGACCGGCTGCGTGATCACCTATATGAGCTTCCGGGGCTCGGCCCCGCCACCCGCGGGCTCCTTCCTCGGCCGCGCCGCCAGCCCCGGAATGACCGCCGGCTGCACTAACCCCGCGGCGCTTCGCGGCGGCAAGGCGAAGCTCGATTCCTACTGGTTCGCCATGTCCCCGGCTCGGCCCGGCGCGGAGCCGATCGTCTGGTCCGGCCAGGGCAAGCCTCCAACGCCCTTCCTTCGCACCGAAGGCCTGGTCACGGCAGAGTGCCGGCACAGCGGCCAGGCGGGCTACCTCGCGGTCACCGAGAATGCCGACCCCGGGGACGCCCGAACCGACCGGATTCCGGGCGACGTCTACATCGGCGGCAAGCTCAATCCCGGCTGGGGCCTGCACCTCGTCGACATGAACGTCGGCCAGGGCGACCTCCTCCGCCTGGTGGAGGCGCAGGCGGCGAAGCGGCGCTAAATGCGATCGTCTTAGCGTTATCCGTCAGTGCGAGGAGCGCAGCGACGAAGCAATCCAGTGGGCCTCGGACGCCCCTCTGGATTGCTTCGCTTCGCTCGCAATGACGGAAGTGAATCAGCCTGAGGCGACAGACACTAGCCTTCGAGGAAAAACACTTCTTCGACCGGCCGGCCAAGCGCCCGCGCCAGCTTCAGCGCGAGCAGGGCCGAGGGGACGAAGATTCCGTTCTCGATCGTATTGACGGTCTTGCGGCTGACCCCGACCCGCTCGGCAAGCGCGGCCTGGGTCAGGTCGCGCTCGGCCCGCAGCTCGCGCAGCCGGTTGCCGAGGCTTTCAGCCATCGCGATGGGCGCGCCGCTCGAGCTGGCCGAAACGAATGAGCGCCGCGGCGATCCCGACGGTCATCATCAGGTGGATCGAGTCGCGTCCGGTGACCGGCTCGAACATCGCGATGAAATACATCGCGATCCCCGCGGCCATCGTCGCGACGAAGCCGAAGCGAAGCCCGTCGAGGCGGTTCGCCCGGGTCACCTCGTCGTTCAAAAGGTCGCGAACGCGCTTGGGCCGGAACCAGGAGCCGCCGGTCATCAGCACGAGCAGAAGCGCGATCGACATGACGAGCCAGGCGCCGATCTTCACATGGTCGACCGTCCTCGCCCCGTCCTCGATCCGCGCCGAGAAATAACTCCCCTGCTGGACGATGAAGAGGATCGCCAGCAGCGGCAGAATCCGCGCCCGCCGGCGGCTCAGCCGGTCGGCGCTCTCGACATCTTCGCTCTGCTCCATCGACCCGGCTCCCTTGTAACGCAAAGGTTACATGTAACCTGCGGGTTACATCGCGTCAACCGTGAAAATGGCTCGGCTCGTCCCGCTCGCGCTATCAGGGCTTGCAGGCGGGATTCGCCCGCCGATAAGCCCGGCCGATGGGCGGGGACGAACCGAAGCCGGCGGACGGAGTCATGCGCGGGACCGCGCACCTCTTCCCGCTGCGAGTCTATTTCGAGGACACCGACGTCGCCGGCATCGTCTATTACGCCAATTACCTTCGCTTCATCGAGCGCGCCCGCTCCGAAATGCTCCGGCTGATCGGGATCGACCAGCGCGGGGCCCTGGAAGGCGGGGAGGGCGTCTATGTCGTCGCCGAGGTCGCAGTGAAGTATCGAGCGCCGGCCAGGCTCGCCGACGAGCTCGTCGTGGTCACCGAGATCGAGGAGGTGCGCGCGGCGAGCGTGCTCATTCATCAGCGGGTCATGCGCGGGGATGAACTTCTGGCCGACGCCAGGGTGACCGCGGCCTTCCTGACTCCGCAAGGCCGTCCCAGGCGCCATCCGCGCGCGTGGGTCGAAACGTTCGAGCGGTTGCGGGAGGAAGGAAGAGAGTGAGCGGACTAGCGATGACCGGAGCGGACATGTCGCCCGTCGCACTGTTCCTGCAGGCCGACATCGTGGTCAAGGCGGTGATCGTCGGCCTTCTCCTCGCCAGCATCTGGACCTGGGCGATCATCGTCGGCCACGCGCTCCGGCTCCGCCGGGCCTCGACCGGATCGAAGGCGTTCGAGCGAGATTTCTGGAAGGCGGACGATATCGACCGCTTCTACGAGGCGCGCGGCAAGTCCGACTTGCCGAGCGCCAAGGTGCTCGCCGCCGGAATCGCCGAATGGCGCCGATCGACCGGAGGCAAGGTCGTCGACCGCGAAGGCGCGCGCTCCCGCCTCGCCCTGGTCATGAATTCGGCTTTGACCGAGGAGATCGACAGGCTTGCGGTCCGGCTCAACATCCTCGCGACGATCGGCTCGGTCGCGCCCTTCGTCGGGCTGTTCGGAACGGTCTGGGGGATCATGCGCAGCTTCACGGCCATCGCCGGGGCCAACAATACCAGCCTGGCGGTCGTCGCCCCGGGAATCGCCGAGGCCCTCTTCGCGACCGCGCTCGGCCTGTTCGCCGCGATCCCGGCGGTGATCGCCTACAACCGCATGAGCTTCGGCATCAACCGGCTGGAAGCGGCGCTCCAGCGCTTCGCCGACGGCTTCCACGCGACTCTCAGCCGCGAGCTGGAGCTGGAAGGATGAGGGGGGCGACACTCGTCCTCCCCATCGGACAGCGATGGGGAGGGGGACCGTCCGAAGGACGGTGGAGGGGCTTTGCGGCGCCGATAGCCCCTCCACCGCCTCCGGCGGTCCCCCTCCCCATTGGCTTCGCCCGCGGGGAGGACGAATAATGGCCATGGGCCCGATCCTCGGCTCCCACCGCCGCGCCCGGCGTTCGCCGATGGCGGAGATCAACGTCACCCCGATGGTCGACGTGATGCTCGTGCTGCTCATCATCTTCATGGTCACCGCGCCGCTGCTCGTCGCCGGAGTCCCGGTCGATCTGCCCGACAGCAAGGCCGGAGCGCTCGACCAGGAGTCGAAGCCCGTCCAGATCTCACTGGATGCCGCCGGAACGCTCACCGTCGACGACCGGCCCGTCCCTCCCGCGGAGCTGGGCGCGCGGCTCGCCGCAATCGCCGCCGCCTCGCGCGAGCCCGGCGGCCCCCGGATATTCCTCCGCGCCGACCGCGCCCTGGATTACGGCCGGGTCATGGCCGTGATGGGCGAGATCAACGCCGCCGGCCTTCGCAAGGTCGCGCTGGTCAGCACGCAAGGGCAGGAGCAGTGATCGACCGGGCGGAAGCGGCCGGGCTGGGCGTCGCCACGATAGGCCATGTCGCCCTTCTCGTCGCGCTGTCGCTCGGTTTCGCGGCGACCCGGCTCCCCGCGCCCAAAAGCGACCCGATCGAAGTCTCGTTCGTCGATGAGGTGGGCTTCGAAAGCACGTCGCCCACCCCGGCGGCCGAGGCGCCCGCTCCGCTCCTCGCTCCGGAGGAAGGCCCGCCCGCTCCCGCCATGCCGGCGCCCCCGGAAGTCCAGCCCGTGCCGCGCCCCGAGCCGCTCGCCCGCACTCCCGCGCCGGCGCCCGTTCCGGCTCCCAGACCCGTCGCCCGGCCGGCGCCCCCCAAGGCGGGCCCGGCCCCGCCGAAGCCCGCGCCATCGAAGCCGGCCCCTGCGGCGAAGCCGGCGCCCGCAAAGCCGGCCCAGGCCTCGAAACCCGCGACAACGCGGCCGACCGGCCGTCTCTCCGGCCTTCTGAACGGGGTTTCGGACCGGGCGAGCAACAGCCGTTCGACGACCCCGCCCGCCGCCGCGGCGGGGCCTGCGGTCGAGGCGTCCCTCGTCGCCGAGGTCCGGCGGCAGCTGAAGCCGCATTGGCAGCGCGCGGTCCCGTCCGGGGCCGACGCCGAAGCGCTTCGGACCGAGCTCAGCCTGACCCTGGGCCGCGACGGCAAGGTGACGGGCATCGACGTCGTTCGAACGACCGGGATCACCGCCAGCAACCGGCCGCAGGTGGCGCTTCATCAGGAGCGGGCGCGGCGCGCAGTGACGCTCGCCTCGCCGTTCAACCTTCCGGACAAATATTACGACGCCTGGAGGCAGCTCAACGTCACTCTGGATCTGAGGCTCAGCCAATGAAGACCTTCAAGCACCTTGCCGCGGCGTTCGTGGCCTGCTGGCTGGCGGCGTCGTCCGCCACGGCCCAGCTGAAGGTGGATGTGACCGCCGAAGGGTCCGAAGACCTGGTCATCGCCATTCCCGTCATGCCGACCCCCGAGGCGGCCGACACGCCCGCTGGGAGCACGGAAGCGCTCGGCCGCCAGGTCGCCGAGGTCGTCGCGGCCGACCTTCGCGGAAGCGGCCTGTTCCGGCCGGTCGGTCCGAGCGGAGTCCGAGCCGTCCCCTTCGCGGAAGTCATGGCCCCGGCCTATTCCGCCTGGAGCGGGGCGGGCGCCGCCGCCCTCGTCCAGGGCTTCGTCCGCGCCAATGGCGACGGCCAGCTCACCGTCGGCTGCTATCTCTACGACGTCGCCCTCCAGTCCGAGCTCACCCGCCAGGGCTATGTCGTCGCCCCCCGGGACTGGCGCCGTGCCGCCCACAAATGCGCCGACGCCATCTATTCGCGGCTGTCGGGCGAGAGCCCCTTCTTCGACAGCCGGATCGCCTATATCGCCGAGAGCGGTCCCAAGAACGCCCGGGTGAAGCGGCTGGCCATCATGGATTCGGACGGGGCCAACCACCGCTTCCTGACCAACGGCCAGTCGACCGTCCTCACCCCGCGCTTCTCGCCCGACTACAAGCAGATCGTCTATCTCAGCTATGTCGAGAAGCGCCCGCGAATCTACATCTACGACATCGGCACCGGCCGCCAGCGGATCGTCACCGAAAGCTCGAACCAGACCTTCGCTCCGCGCTTCTCCCCCGACGGGCGCTGGATCCTCTACGCCATGTCGGTCGGCGGCAACACCGACATCTACCGGGTTTCCGCCCAGGGCGGCGCGCCGGTACGGCTCACCACCTCGCCGGGCATCGACGTCGGCGGTAGCTATTCGCCAGACGGCGGCCGGATCGTGTTCGAAAGCGATCGCGGCGGCCGACAGCAGCTCTACGTGATGGATTCCGACGGCTCGAACCAGCGGCGGATCAGCTTCGGCGGGGGAGGTTACGCGACTCCCGAATGGAGCCCGCGCGGCGACCTCATCGCCTTCACCCGCATCGCCGGCAACTTCCGGGTAGGCGTGATGAGCCCGGACGGTTCCGGCGAGCGGCTCCTGACCGACAGCTGGCAGGACGAGGCGCCGAGCTGGTCGCCCAACGGCCGGGTCCTGCAATTCTTCCGGACCAGCCAGGGCCGCGGCGGCAAGTCCAGCGTCTGGCAGGTCGACCTCACCGGCCGCAACGAGCGCCGGATCCCCACCCCGCTGGACGGCTCCGACCCGGCCTGGGGCCCGATCCTTCCGTAAGTATCCAAAGGAGAGCGTAAGATGAGAGCCACCCCCTGGAAAGCCGCCGCAATCGCCGCCGCTCTGGCCCTGTCCGCGGGCTGCAGCAAGAAGGCCCCGAAGGAGCTTCCGCCGCCGCCGGGCGACGGAACCGAGGCGGGCACCGCCACCGGGGTGGACGATGGTTCCGACACCGATGCCACCGGAGGCGTGGGCCCGGGCTCCCGGGAGGATTTCATCCGGACGGTCGGCCTCGAGGGCGACCGGGTCTTCTTCGACACCGATCAATATGATCTCGACGACCGCGACCGCGCGACCCTCGATGCCCAGGCCGCATGGCTCAGCCGCTATCCGACGGTTCGAGTGACGATCGAGGGCCATGCCGACGAGCGCGGCACCCGCGACTACAATCTCGCTCTGGGCGACCGCCGGGCCAACGCCGCCAAGAACTACCTCGCGGCCCGCGGAGTCTCGGCGGGGCGGATGACCGTGATCAGCTACGGCAAGGAACGCCCCGAGGCTTTGGGATCGGACGAGAGCGCCTGGGCCCAGAATCGAAGGTCGGTGACGGTGCTTCCGCAGTAATCGTCATCCCGGCGAAAGCCGGGACCTTAGGCCGGAAGGTCTCGGCGGGTCTCCCCGAGGTCCCGGCTTTCGCCGGGATGACGGGCTATTCGTCCCCGTAGATCGCGACCCTCGTCCCTTCCGCCGAAGCCAGCCCCCGATACATTCCCGGCGTGTTGAACGCCCAGGCGGCGTCGCCCTGCGGAGTCACCAGGATCACCCCGCCGCTTCCTCCCAATGAGCCGACGTCGGCGATCACCCTGTCGGCGGCCGCCGCGGCGCTCTCGCCGAGCATGCGCATCCGGGCGCAGATTTCGTGGGCGACGGCGGCCCGGATGAAATATTCGCCGGCCCCGGTGGCGGAGACCGCCCCGGAGCGGTCGTCGGCATAGGTCCCGGAGCCGATCAGGGGCGTATCGCCGATCCGACCCCACCTTTTGCCGGTCAGGCCTCCGGTGGAGGTCGCGGCGGCGACATGACCTTCGCGGTCGACGGCGACTGCGCCGATCGTCCCGTATTTCAGGTCCTCGTCGAAATAATGGTCGCCCTCGGACCGCATCGCCTCGAGCTGACGCCGCCGCTCTTCGGTCGCGAACCATTCGGGGCCGACCTGCTCGAGGCCCTGCTCGCGCGAGAATTGGTCCGCGCCCTCGCGGCTCAGGAAGACGTGGGGGCTGTGCTCCATGACCGCCCGGGCGAGGCTCACCGGATTCTTCGTCGCCGTGACCCCGGTGACCGCGCCGGCATTGCGCGAGCGGCCGTCCATCAGCGCGGCGTCGAGCTCGTTGGTGCCCTGATAGGTGAAGACGGCGCCCCGCCCGGCGTTGAAGCTTGGGTCGTCCTCGAGGACCCGGGCGGCCCGCTCGACCGCGTCGACCGCGGCGCCGCCCTCGGCCAGGATCGCGCCGCCGGCGGCGAGCGCCCGCTCGAGGGCGCTGCGCGCCTGCCGATCCTGCACCGGAGTCGAGCTTGCCCGTTCGATTATTCCCGAGCCGCCGTGGACGACGAGCTTCCAGGGGGTTTCAGTCATTTCTTCGGCTCCGTTCGGAAGGGCAACGCTCGAGAGGGCTCGCACTATCCGCGGGGGGTGAAGGGGGCAAGGCGACTCACCGTCACCCCGGCGAAAGCCGGGGCCTCGGGGAGACCCGCAGAGATTTTTCGACCTGAGGTCCAGGCTTTCGCCGGGATGACGGGAGGGCTTCGATTCCCATTGCGCCTTTCCAGTCATATAATTATGATATCATTATTATAGGAGGGATTGATGGCGACTTCATTGCAGGCTTCGACCGACCACCAGGCGCTCCGGCTCTCGCGCGAGCGGCCAGCCGTCACCTTCAACGGCTTCGCCATGCTCGGGGTGCTGCTGTTGGCGATCGCCGGCGCAGTCGCCGGCGCCGGTGTCTTCCTGGCCAGCCCTTTGGGCGGGCTCGCGATCGTCGTCCTGAGCGTAATCGTCTTCGCTTTCGTTGCCCCGGGCTTCTACCTGCTCCAGCCCAATCAGGCAGCGGCGCTGCTTCTGTTCGGTGACTATCGGGGCACCGATCGCAATTCCGGACTGAGGTGGCGCTGGCCGTGGCTGACCCGGACCAAGATCTCGACCCGGGTCCACAACGTCACCTCGGAGCGGCTGAAGGTGAACGACCTTCGAGGCAATCCGATCGAGATCGCGACCAACGTCGTCTGGAGGGTCACCGACTCGGCCCAGGCCCTGTTCGACGTCGACGACTACACCAAGTTCGTCTTCGTCCAGATCGAGAGCGCAGTCCGGGCGATCGCCGCCAAATATCCCTACGACGATATCGAGCACCAGGAAACGACGCTGCGGGGCCATGCCGAGGTCGTCAGCCACGAGCTCAAGGAGGAATTGCAGGAGCGGGTCGGGGTCGCCGGGATCACGATCGACGAGTGCCGGCTGACCCACCTGGCCTACGCCGCCGAGATCGCCCAGTCGATGCTTCGCCGCCAGCAGGCCGAGGCGGTGATCGCGGCCCGCCAGAAGATCGTCATCGGCGCCGTCTCGATGGTCGAGAACGCGCTTCAGCTGCTCTCGGAGAAGAATGTCGTCGAGCTCGACGACGAGCGCCGGGCGGCCATGGTCTCGAACCTGATGGTCGTCCTCTGCTCGGAGCGCGACACCCAGCCGATCGTCAATACCGGCACGCTCTACCAATAGGCGGAAGCGATGCCGCCGCCCCCCAAGAAGGCGTTCCCGCTGCGGATCGAGCCGGCCTTGTGGGCCGCGCTCGAGCGGGCGGCGGCGACCGATCTTCGAAGCGTCAACGCCGAGATCGAGTGCCTTCTGCGCGAGGCGCTTCAGCGGCGGGGAGTGAAGCTGGCCCCGCCCGAGCAGCGGCCCCGAGGGCGCCCGCCTTCGGAAGGCAAAAAGTAAATTGGTTCGTTTCGGACCCGAATCCCTGTCCGGGACAGATTTCGTTTCGCCGGAGGCGTAAAGTCCCTTCCACCGCGCCGCCTTCCGCGGCGCCTCGAGCGAAGGGGCTCCGAACATGGCACTCATCAACGGCACGAGCGCGAACGATGCGCTGAACGGCACCGGCAGCGCCGACACGATCTACGGATTCGACGGCCACGACGCCTTGTACGGCAATGACGGGGACGACAGCCTCTATGGCGGCCTCGGTCACGACACGCTCGTGGGCGGCCTCGGCGCCGACTATATGGAAGGCAATGACGGCGACGACGCCTATATCGTCGACGATATAGGCGACGTCGTCGTCGAATTGAGCGGCGAGGGCAGCCTCGACATCGTCTATTCGAGCCTGGCCACCTACACGCTGCCCGACGAGGTCGAGATTCTCCAGTGGAACGGCTCGGGCAGCTTCACCGCGACGGGCAACGTGCTCGACAACATCATCAGGAGCGGCGGCGGCGCCGACATCCTGAGCGGCGGCGACGGCGACGACGAGCTTCAGGCCGGCGGCGGCAACGACGCTTTGAACGGCGGCGACGGCAACGACTATCTGGACGGGAGCTCCGGCGCCGACATCTATACGGGCGGCGCCGGTTCGGATTTCATCCGGATCGGTTTTTTCGAAAGCGGCACCGGCGCCGCCGCCGACCGGATCACCGATTTCGCCACCGGAGCCGACATAGTGGACGTCTCGGCCTGGGACGCGAACCGCAACGTCGCCGGCAATCAGGCCTTCACCTTCATCGGAGGCGCCGCCTTCTCCGGGACGGCGGGCGAGCTTCGAACCTATTTCGACGGAGTCGACACCTGGGCGCAGGCCGACCGCAACGGAGATTCCGTCGCGGATTTCGAGATCCGCTTCGACGGAAGCGTCAGCCTCGCCGCCTCGGACTTCATCCTCTAGATCATGATCGCTCTTTATTGACCCGTCATTGCGAGGAGCGAAGCGACGCCGCCTGCGGCGGCGCTCGCAATGACGAAGCGAATCAACCTGAAGCGATCATGCTCCAGGACTCAAAGCGGTCCGGCAGGGCGGCCCCTGCCGGACCTTCCACAACTAATTGGTTCATTTCCGATCTAATCCCCTCTGGCGAAAAGATTTCAGCAAGGATCGGGCGTAACGCTTGCTTCACTGCACCGCCTTTTGCGGCAGCAATAGTGAAGGGGCTCAACCATGGCATACATCCAGGGCACGATTGCCAACGATTCCCTAACCGGAACCAGCTCCGACGACGTGATTTACGGCGATAACGGCGAGGATTTCCTTTACGGCCTCGGCGGCGACGACACGCTTATCGGCGGCTACGGCAGCGACACGCTCGACGGCGGGACGGGGGCCGATACTATGGCCGGCGGCGAGGGTAACGATACCTATTACGTCGACGATGTCGGCGACGTGATCCTGGATTCCTGGGCCGGTTACGCAGATACGGACATCGTTTACGTCACGATTTCTTATTTCGACGCCGGCTCCGCTTATCTGGAGCAAATCCATTATTCCGGTATGGTGTCCGGAACGATCCTCGGAAGCGACGGCAACAATTACATCGGCTCGAGCATCGGCGACGACTGGCTCGAGGGCAAAGGCGGCAACGACTTCCTCTTCTCCGGAGCGGGCAACGATCATCTCGACGGCGGCGCCGGCAATGACGAGCTGGACGGCTGGCAGGGCAACGACGTGATGATCGGGGGAACCGGCGACGACGTCTACAACGTCGACACCGCGGGCGACGTCGTCACCGAATATGCGAACGAGGGCACCGACACGGTCAAGGTCCGCAAGTCGAGCTACACCATCCCCACCAACGTCGAGAATGCCGACCTGCGCTTCTATTCCGGGTCGATCTCCGTCACCGGCAATTCGGCCAACAACGTCTTCACCATGGGCGTCGGCGCCCAGTCGGTGCTCGGCGGAAGCGGCATAGACACGCTTTCCTATGCCTATGCCTCGGCCGCGGTCGGGGTCGACCTGCTGACCTGGACCCTGAGCGGGGAAGCGGCGGACGATTATTTCACAAGCATCGAGAACCTCGTAGGAAGCGCCTATGACGACGAGCTTCGAGCCCTGGGGACCCAAAGCGTCATCGACGGCGGCCCCGGCGCCGATGTCATGGAGGGGCGCAACGGCAGCGACATCTACTACGTCGACAATGCCGGAGACACGGTGATCGAGGTCGCAGGCGGAGGAAGTACGGACGAGGTGCGGATCCGCAATCTCGCCAGCTACACCCTCCCGGCCTATGTCGAGAAGCTGACCAACTCGACCAACTTCATGTTCACCGGCACCGGCAACTCGCTCGACAACCAGATCAACGGCGGCACGACCGTCGATTACCTTCACGGCGGCGACGGCCACGACACTCTGAACGGCGGCGACGGGGACGACGAGCTCCACGGCGACGGCGATCATGACATCCTAAACGGCGGCGCCGGCTCCGACGCCATGTACGGAGGGTTCGGCAACGACATCTTCTACGTCGAATATGAAGGGGACACCGTCACCGAGCTGATCGCCGAGGGTACCGACACGGTCTACACCACGCTCACCAACTACATGCTCAGCGACCATGTCGAGAATCTGAGCTTCTGGGGCGCCGGCGACCCCGCGCTCAACTTCACCGGAAGCAATGTCGGGAACATCATCACGGGCCGCGGCGGCGACGACATCATGGACGGCCAAGGCGGAACAGACGAGTTGTACGGCGAGGGCGGCGCCGACGTCCTCCACGGCGGCTCCGGCGACGATATGCTGGTCGGTGGTTCCGGGGCCGACGTGCTCTGCGGCGGGACCGGCAGCGATCTGTTCCGGTTCGGGCCGGGCGACACCGGGACAGGAGCCTCGGCCGATGTGATCACGGATTTCGCGAACTACTTCGACAAGGTCGATCTGCGCGATCTGGACGCCAATAGCGGGGCCGCGGGCGACCAGGCGTTCAGCTTCATCGGCACCGCCGCCTTTTCGGGCGCCGCCGGGGAGCTTCGCTACATGTTCGACGGAACGGACACCCGGGTGCAGGGCGATTTCACGGGCGACGGGGTCGCGGATTTCGAGATCGTCTTCACCGGCAGCCTCACCTTGTTCGGCACGGACTTCTACCTGTAGCGAGACAAATCCTCCCCTGCATTTTGCGGGATCTTTGCATAACCCTTGCGAAGCGCTCGCAGACAAAGCCCCTCCCCTTTAGGGGAGGGGTTGGGGTGGGGAATGTGGGGGAGAATGTTCGCTGACGCCGGTGAGGCGAGCAGACAACCCCCACCCCAACCCCTCCCCTGAAGGGGAGGGGCTAGCACCCAGCGACTTATGCAAGGTCCCGCATTTTGCAGGGGAGGGGACCATGCGACGCATGGTGCAGGGGCTCTTTCGGGCCTCCGAAGAGACCCCTCCGCCGCGCTTCGCGCGGTCCCCCTCCCCCGGGAAATCCGGGGGAGGAATTTGCTGCTGCACGAAACCCACCTATTCCCTCCATTTCGGTGCGGCTTTCGCGAGCCCTTTCAACCGCCTATATGGGGCGCATGAGCATCCGCCCGTGGCGCGACATCGCGCGCCGTCCGTCCCGCCAGATCATGGTCGGCTCCGTCCCGGTCGGCGGAGGCGCGCCGGTCACGGTGCAGACCATGACCAACACCGTGACGGCGGACGTTCGCGGCACGGTCGACCAGATCCGGCGCTGCGAGGAGGCGGGAGCGGACATCGTCCGGGTTTCCTGTCCCGACGAGGATTCGACCCGCGCGCTTCGCCAGATCGTCCGAGCCGCGCGCGTGCCGATCGTCGCCGACATCCATTTCCACTACAAGCGGGCGCTCGAGGCCGCGGATGCCGGCGCCGCCTGCCTTCGGATCAATCCCGGCAATATCGGCTCGCCCGACCGGGTCCGCGAGGTGGTCAACGCGGCCAAGGCCAATGGCTGCGCGATCCGGATCGGGGTCAATGCCGGAAGCCTTGAGCGGCACCTGCTCGAAAAATATGGCGAGCCCTGCCCGGAAGCGCTGGTGGAGAGCGCGCTCGACCATATCCGACTGCTCGAGGACCATGATTTTCGCGAATATAAGGTCGCGGTCAAATCGTCCGACGTCTTCCTCGCAGTCGCCGCCTACCAGCAGCTCGCCGAGGCGGTCGACTGCCCGCTGCACCTCGGGATCACCGAGGCCGGCGGGCTGACCGGAGGCACCGTCAAGTCCTCGATCGGAATCGGCGCTTTGCTCTGGTTCGGGATCGGCGACACGATCCGCGTCTCGCTCTCGGCGGAGCCCGAGGAGGAGGTCAAGGTCGGCTTCGAGATCCTGAAGAGCCTCGGCATCCGCAACCGCGGGGTCCGGGTCGTCTCCTGCCCGAGCTGCGCCCGCCAGGGCTTCGATGTGATCAGAACCGTTCAGGCCCTGGAAGGGCGGCTGTCGCATATACGCACGCCCATGTCGCTTTCCGTCCTCGGCTGCGTCGTCAACGGCCCCGGCGAGGCGCGCGAGACCGACATCGGCATCACCGGCGGCGGCAACGGCAAGCACATGGTCTATCTCTCCGGGGTCACCGACCATCACGTCCGCGACGAGGAGATGGTCGATCACATCGTCCGGCTGGTCGAAGCCAAGGCCGCCGAGATCGAAAGTGCGATGATCGACACGCCGATACCGGACGCGGCGGAATGAGCGCCCATTGCTGCCACGAAAAGGGCCACGAGCTCGAGCGGATCGCCCTTCACAAGGACATCCGCCGGGTCCTCGTCGTCGTGATGATGCTCAACCTGATGATGTTCGTGCTCGAGTTCGGAGCCGGGATCATCGCCGATTCGGCCGCCCTGATGGCCGATTCGGTGGACATGCTCGGCGACGGCCTCGTCTACGGAATCAGCCTCTACGCTTTGAACCGAAGCCTCAGGTGGCGGGCCGGGATGGCGCTGGTCAAGGCCGGCTTCATTCTCGCCCTCGGGCTTGGCGTCGTCGTCGAGATCGTGCTCAAGATCGTCTGGGGCCATCCGCCCGCTTCCGGGATCATGCTGGTCTTCGGCGCAATGGCCCTGCTCGCGAACCTGAGCTGCGTCGGATTGCTCTGGCCCTACCGCCGCCACGACGTGAACCTGTCGAGCACGTTCGAATGCTCCCGAAACGACGTCTTCGCCAATATCGGAGTCCTTGCGGCGGCGGTGCTGGTCTCGTTCACCCACTCGCCCTGGCCCGACATCGCGATCGCCGCGGTCATCGCCTTCCTCTTCTTCCGCTCCTCGCTGAAGGTCACGCGCGACGCCTGGCCGCAATATCGCCACCCCCACGTCCATCCGGCGGAGTGATTCCGTCATCCCGGCGGAAACCGGGATCTCAGGGAGACCCGCCGAGACCTTTCGGCCTGAGGTCCCGGCTTCCGCCGCGATCACGGCCCCTTGACGCTTCCTTCACCGTCTTGCGCTAGCCTTCGCCCGTGCAGAAGATCTTCTTTCTCGTCGTCGCCGCGGGCGCGGGTATCGGTCTGTTATGGCCGAGCGCCCGGGCGCCGTCCTTTCCGGTCGTCGCGGCATCGGGCGGCCAGGGGAAAGAGACCTTGCTCGAGCGCAGCCGGGACGGTCATTTCTACGCCGACGGCGAAGTGAATGGCGAGCTCGTCAACTTCGTGATCGACACCGGCGCCTTCGGAGTCGTTCTCCCGGTCGAGACCGCCCGTCGCCTGAATATCCCGTTCGAAGAGAGCGAATTCCAGGTGATCGGCTCCGGTGCCTCCGGACCGGTGCGCGGCAAGACGGTCACGCTCGACCGGGTATCGGTGGACGGCAAGGAGGTCCGCCGGGTGGAGGGCGCGATCGCCGAAGGGCTCGACCAGCCTCTGCTCGGCCAGACCTACCTGTCCCGCCTCTCCTCCGTTGAGATGAGCGGCGAGTATATGCGCCTCCAGTAGCGCCGCCGCCCGGCGCCCGCTATCGGACGCGCCATGAGCGCTCCCCAGCTTCATCCCAGGCCCATCGTCCCCTTCGCGGTGGCGACGGCCGGGATCGCGCTCTTCTCCACGATGGACGCCCTGATGAAGGGCCTTTCGCTCGCCGTCGGCACCTATAACGCGCTGCTCTGGCGCACCCTTGCGGGCGCAGCGATCGGGGGCGCCGTATTCTTTCTTCGCCGGTCGTCGAGGCCGGGCCGGGCAGCCCTCCGGGTGCACCTCATCCGCGGGATCATGGGCAGCGTCATGGCCATGACCTTCTTCTGGGGGCTTGCGCGGGTTCCGATGGCGCAGGCGATCGCGCTCGCGTTCGTCGCTCCGCTGATCGCCCTCTATCTCGCCGCCGTTCTCCTCAAGGAGCGGATCGAGCGGGCGGCGATCCTCGCCTCGCTGCTCGGCTTCGCCGGAGTCGTCGTCATCCTCGCGGGCCAGGCGCAGGCCGAGCTCGGCCGGGAGGCGCTGCTCGGCTCGATCTCCATCCTCGTCTCGGCCGGCCTCTACGGCTGGAACATCATCCTGATGCGCCAGCAGGCGCTGCTCGCGGGGCCGGTCGAGATCGCCTTCTTCACCGCCCTCATCATGACCTTGTGCTTCGTCCTCGCAGCGCCGTTCCTGGCGGTGCCGCCACCGGTCGGGCAGCTGCCCGCCATCCTGGCCGCCGCCGCGCTCGCCTTCGGTTCTCTCATGCTCCTGTCCTGGGCCTATGCCCGGGCCGAGGCGCAGCGGCTCGCGCCGGTCGAATATACCGGCTTCCTGTGGGCGGCGATCTTCGGCTGGCTGGTCTTCGCCGAGCCGATCCAGCCCCTTACCCTGGTCGGGGCGGCGATGATCGTCGGAGCCTGCTGGGTCGCAACCCGGCCAAGCCGGGCTTCGATGCCCGCGGTCGAGCCCGGCGCTTGAGGGAGTGACAGCCGGTGGTGACTGTCACTAGTGACTCTCATCATGGCCTGGCTGCTTCTCATCGTCGGCGGACTCTTCGAGGTCGGCTTCACTACCTGCCTTCGATCCGTCGACGGCTTCCGCAACCTGCCCTGGGCGTTCGGCTTCCTCGCCTCGGTGACCTTGTCCATGGGCCTGCTCGAACGCGCCGCGCGCGACATCCCGATGGGCACCGCCTACGCCATCTGGGGCGGGATCGGCGCTGCCGGGACCGTGCTGGTCGGGATCCTGTGGTTCGGCGAACCGGTCAACTCGATCCGCATCCTGCTCCTCCTAGCCCTCATCGCCTGCATCGTCGGTTTACGGCTGACGGCGGCATGATGAAGGGAAGCGCGCAATCCCCCGGATTGCGCAGTCACGTCCGGGGGACGCGGCGGCCCCCCTTCATCCGACGAGGGGCTCTACGCCTGGGTGCAGGAGGCGCTCGAGCCGCTCGGCGCGGTGACCGGCGCGCCCCGCAGGACGTCTACGACGATCTCAAGGCGATGCAGCGCTGGGCGGCGCTGGCGGTGGAAGCGGGAGCGAGAGGCGCCGCCAAGAAAAGCCCTAAACCGTCATCCCGGCGAAAGCCGGGACCTCAGGCCGGTTAGGCACAGGCGGGTCTCCACGAGGTCCCGGCTTTCGCCGGGATGACGGTCAGCGCCGCATCGGCCTCAACAATGGCGCGATCTCCGGGCTTTCCTCGATCGAGGGAAGGAAGCGCGGTTCCACCCGCTTCCTCGACGCCTGCTCATAGGCATAGCCCAGCGAGAGGATCGTCCCGTCCGACCATTTCGGGCCGATGAAGCTCAGGCCCACCGGAAGCCCCTTCACATGGCCCATCGGAACGGTGAGGTGCGGATAGCCCGCGACCGCGGCGAAGCCCCCGGCGCCCCCGCCCGAAATCTGGTCGCCGTTGACCGCGTCGATCGGCCAGGCCGGAGGCATGGTCGGCCCGACCAGGGCGACGACGTTGTTGTCCTTCAGCATCTTGTCGATGCCCTCGGCCCCGGCCAGCCTCAGGCTGGTCTCCCGCGCCTTCTTGTAGTCCGGGTCGTCGAGGCCCTTGGTCTTCTCCGCTTCCTCGAACGTCTCCTGGCCGAACAAGGCCAGCTCGCGCGCCGAACCCTTGTTGAAGGCGATGATTTCGGCCAGCGTTCGGGTCCTGACGCTCGGCGGAGTGGTGGCGAGATAGGCGTTGAGATCGGCCTTGAGCTCGGTGAGAAGCACCTTGAACTCCCCCTCGCCCATTTCGGGCTTGCGGTCGAACTTGGCGATCTCGACCAGGATCGCGCCTTGCGCCCTCAGGGTCTGGAGCGCCGCCTCGAACGGAGCGCCGGTCCCGAAGCCGCTTGCGAAGCGCATCACTCCGATCCTCTTGCCGCGAAGGGAATCGGCGGTGAGGCCCGCGGCGTAATCGGCCCGGCGCGAGTCGGCTTCGCGAGTCTGCGGGTCGGCCGGGTCGCTTCCGGCGATTGCGGAAAGGACGAGGGCGGCGTCGCGGACCGTCCGGGTCATCGGCCCCGGCGTATCCTGGCTGTGGCTGATCGGGACGACATGGGTCCGGCTGACGAGTCCGACCGTGGGCTTGAACCCGACGATTCCGTTGATCGCGGCTGGGCAGGTGATCGATCCGTCCGTCTCGGTCCCGATCGCGGCCGGAACCATCCCGGCCGCCACCGCGGCGCCGCTTCCGGTGCTCGAGCCGCAGCCGTTGCGGTTCAGCGCGTGCGGGTTGCGGGTCTGGCCCCCGATTGCGCTCCAGCCCGAGATGGAGTTGTTCGAGCGGATGTTTGCCCATTCGGACAGATTGGTCTTGCCGACGATCACCGCGCCGGCCTGGCGAAGCCGGGCGACCAGCGGGGCGTCGCGGTTGGTGACGTTCGCGGCGAGGGCGAGGCTGCCCGCGGTGGTCGGAAGCGGCCCAAGGGTCTCGATATTGTCCTTGATCAGGACCGGCATTCCGAACAGCGGCCCGCGCGCGCGGCGTATCCGGTCGAGGTTGCGGGCCTGGTCCATCGCGGTGGGATCGACCGCGATGACGGCGTTGATCCGCGGATTGAGTGCCTTGATCCGCTTCAGGGCCGCCCTTGTGTTGGCGGCGGCGCTCTCGGCGGAGCTGAAGGCGGGCGCGCGGTCGGCGGCGACGGCCGCGCTCGAGAGAAGGACGGCGGCAAAGGCGAGGCAGGCGGAGCGCATGGCGAATCCTTTTTTAGGGGAGCGGTTCAAGCAAGGCGTCGAGCGTGCCCTTGCCCCCGGCGGTGGGCTCGAGGCGCGGGTAGCGAAGGCCGCCGTGCCAATCGAGTTCGGCGGTCCGGAAGCTGTCGCCGCTCTGGACGAGGAGCCGGACCGGCGCCATCGACTTGCCGGCCGCGGCGATTCCCCGTTTGAGGGCGTCTCCGTCGAACGTCCGTCCGTCGACCGCTAGGATCTTGGCTCCCACGGTCAGTCCGGCGTCGAAGGCCGGTGAATCCCAAAGGACGGCGGTGATCGCGCCGTCCTTGGTGCTGACGCTGAACCCGCCCGAATAGGTCAGGTCCACGGCCTTGGACTTCTTCTCGCCCGACTTGAACCAGTCGGTAGGCGTGTCCGTGTAGGTCAGCCGATAGCCGCCCTTGTTGATCCCTTCCAGCGGCGCGCGCTCGGAATAGGCGTTAAGGCGCTGGTCGAAATAGGCCGACCATTCGTAGGGTTGGAGCCGGTTCAGGATCGCGACCACGTCGCCCAGGGTATAGGTGAGCTCGCCGTAATCGCGGTCGTTGACCCCGAAGAAGAGGCGGGCGAAGTCGTTCAGGGACCGGCGCCCTCCGGACTGCTCCCGAAGGATCCGGTCGACGTCGATCCAGATCAGCATGCCCTCGCTGTAATAATCTTCCGATCGCTGCCATCCGCGCCAGGGCTGGGGTGCTCGCTGGGCGATGATCGGATCGTTGGTGGTGTCGACGAGCGGCCGCCAGCTGCGCCCCGGAGTCGCCTGGTCGTAAGTGGCCGCGGTTGCGGCGATCGCGTCGAGAGTCTCCTGCTTCGACATCATCCCCGAGCGGGCGTCGAGCACATAGCCCCAGAACTGCGTCTGCCCTTCGTAGACCCAGAGCAGGCTGTTCTGCATCGGCATCCGATAGTCGGGGGTCCAAAGATCCGCCCCGCGGCGATATTTGCCGTTCCAGCTGTGGGTGAATTCGTGCGGCAGCAGGTTGCGGTCGCGCTGGGCGCTCGCCCAGTCGGTGAAATAGCCGGTCTTGACCCCGTTCTCGGAGCTCCGGTGATGCTCGAGGCCGATTCCTCCGAGATTCTCCGAGATCGACAGCAGGAAATCGTAATGATCGTAATGCTGCGCGCCGAACAGCTTCACCGCCTGCTCGACCATGCGCCGGTGGAGGGCGACGGTCTCGTCCGAGGCTTCGAGCTCCTCCGGCCGGTCCGCGGCGACGTTCAAGGTGACGTCGGCAGTGAGCTCCCATTTGCGGAAATGGGCGCCGGCCAAAGCGGGCGAATCGACCAGCACGTCGTAAGGCACCGTCCGATAGGCGATGGTCGATGTGCCGCCGCCGCTCTCGGGCCTCAGCGCCGTCGCCACCTGCCATCCCCGGGGCACGGTCAACGTGGCCTGGATGGGAATGCCTCTGACGTAATAGCCGGCCGGATAGAGCGAGTTGGCGATCCACTGGATGCTGGCCAGCTCCGGCGTCAGCACAGTCCGTCCCTGCGCCTCGGCGGTGGCCGAGACGTACTGGAACTCCACTTCGATCGCCTTGGCGCCGGCGGGCACGTCGACGTGGAAGGCATAGACGTCGGTTGGGTCGCGCCTCCAGGTGAGCCGCCGGCCGCCGGCGCTGATCTTGAGGCCGGCGACGTTGCCGATCCGTCCGCTCGGCGAATGCGCTCCCGGCAGCCACTTGGGGTAGAGCAGGACGAAATCCCCGGCCCGTTGCACGGGGATCGTCTCGCGCACCCGGAAGATGCGACGCTCGGTGTCGGTCGCGTCGACCCGCAGCCGGATCGTTCCCGGGAACGGCACGTCCCGCGCCGCCGGGATCGAGTCGACGCGCGCAAGCGGCCGGGCGCGAGTGAAGTTGGCGGGAACCTGCGACGAGGCGGCGGTCCCGGCGAGGATGAAAGCCAGGGCTAAGTGACGGATTCGCATGACGGACTCTTCTTTTGGGGCGCTGCCTCCGATGCCGCTTCGAAGACGCCGCGTCCAGCCTTTGCTCCGCTAGTCCTTCCCGCGATTTCGCGGGGAGGGGAACCAGGCGAAGCCTTGTGGAGGGGTTCTCCAGACCTTGAGAGGCCCCTCCACCACCCTTCGGGTGGTCCCCCTCCCCCGCAAATGCGGGGGAGGACTAGGTCGGACCGTATGCCGTTGCCACCATCGCGCATGGCCCTTAAGTCCCCGCCGATGAGCAAAGGGCCGCAGAGAGTAAGAGGCACCCAGGACATCTGGGGCGAAGAGGCGGACCGCTTCCAGAGAGTGGTCGCGTCGTTCGAGCGCGTTCGAAGGCTCTACGGCTTCGGCCGGGTCGAAATGCCGGTGTTCGAAAGCACGGCGGTCTTCGCACGCTCGATCGGCGAGACCACCGACATCGTCTCCAAGGAGATGTACAGCTTCGAGGACCGCGGCGGCGACAGCCTCACCCTGCGCCCGGAATTCACCGCTGGCATCTGCCGCGCCTATCTTTCCGAAGGCTGGCAGCAGAACGCGCCGGTCAAGATTGCCACCCACGGACCCGCCTTCCGCTACGAGCGGCCGCAAAAGGGGCGCTACCGCCAGTTCCACCAGCTCGACGCCGAGATCATCGGCGCCGGCGAGCCGGCGTCCGACGTCGAGCTGATCGCCATGGGCGCTCAGCTGCTCGCCGAGCTCGGGATCGGCGAGCGCGTCGACCTGAAGCTCAACACGCTCGGCGATCCGGCGACCCGCGACTCCTGGCGCTCGGCGCTGGTCGAGTATTTCCAGGGCCACCGCAACGACCTCTCCGCCGAAAGCCGGGCGCGGCTCGACAAGAACCCGCTTCGGATCCTCGACAGCAAGGAGCATCAGGACTGGCCGATCGTCGACTCCTCGCCGATCGTCGACGATTTCCTGACTCCGGAAGCCTCCGACTATTTCGCCAGGGTGACCGCCGGCCTCGATTCCGCCGGGATCGTCTGGACCCGCGACCCGAGGCTCGTCCGGGGCCTCGATTATTACCGTCACACAGCCTTCGAATTCGTCACCGAGGATCTCGGCGCCCAGAGCGCGGTGATCGCCGGCGGCCGCTACGACGGGCTCATGGAGAGCCTGGGTGGCCCTCATACGCCCGCAGTCGGGTGGGCGGCGGGGATCGAGCGCCTGGGAATGCTGATCGAAATTCCGCCCGCGCCGAGGGTCGACGTCGCCCTGGTCCCGCTCGGCGAGGCGGCCGAAGCGGCCATGGTCGGAACGGCGGCGGACCTGCGGCGCGGCGGAATTTCCTGCGAGATGGCCTATAGGGGCAATATGAAGAAGCGTATGTCGGCCGCGGGAAAATCCGGGGCGGCGATCGCCCTCATCGTCGGCGACGAGGAGCTGGCCCGGAGCGAGGTCAAGGTGAAGGACCTGGCGAGCGGAGCGCAGGAAAGCCTTCGGCTCGACGATCGTCTCGAGGATGAGCTGCACGGGCGGCTGACCCGGCTGGGGCGCGGCCCGATGGCGGGCTGGACCGTTTATGCTCCGGCGGACAAGCTCGGGTCATGACCTCGATCTCGGCCGAACGGATCGCCGCCATCGAGGCGCGGCGCGAGGAGCTTCAGAACGCGATGTCGGCGGGCGGAGTCGCGCCCGACGAGTTCGTGCGCCTCTCCAAGGATTATGCCGAGATCGAGCCGGTCGCCGTCGCAGCGCGCGAGGTGAGGCGGATCCGGGCCGAGATAGAGCTTCTCGCCGAGATGCTGGCCGATCCGAGCCCCGATATCCGCGACATGGCGGGCGAGGAGCTCGCCGCCCTCCAGGCCGAGCTGCCCGAGGCGGAGCGGGCGCTGGCGCTCAAGCTCCTTCCAAGCGATGCCGCCGACCAGCGGCCGGCGATGCTCGAGATCCGGGCCGGCACCGGCGGCGACGAGGCCGCCTTGTTCGCCGGCGACCTGTTCCGGATGTACCAGCGTTACGCCGAGAACCGGGGCTGGAAGGTCGAGCTCATCTCGGCCAGCTCGGCGGAAGTGGGCGGCTATAAGGAGGTCGTGGCCTCGGTCCGGGGGCAAGGCGTGTTCGCCAGGCTGAAATATGAAAGCGGGGTGCACCGGGTCCAGCGCGTTCCGGTGACCGAGAGCGGCGGGCGAATCCATACGTCCGCGGCGACGGTGGCGGTGCTTCCCGAGGCCGAGGAGGTCGACGTCCAGATCAACGACTCGGACCTGCGCATCGACGTCTATCGTTCCTCGGGGCCGGGCGGCCAGTCGGTCAACACCACCGACAGCGCGGTTCGAATCACCCACCTTCCGACCGGCCTCGTCGTCATCCAGCAGGACGAGAAGTCGCAGCACAAGAACAAGGCCAAAGCGCTCAAGGTGCTCCGAACCCGGCTCTACGAGCAGGAGCGCGAGCGTCTCGCCTCCGAACGCGCCGGAGCGCGCAAGTCGATGGTCGGCTCGGGCGACCGCTCGGAGCGCATCCGAACCTACAATTTTCCGCAGGGGCGGGTGACCGACCATCGGATCAACCTCACCCTCCACCGCCTGCCCGAAATATTGGAAGGCCAGCTCGACGAGCTGATCGGCGCCCTGATCTCGGAAGACGAGGCCGAGCGCCTGTCGAGCCTGGATGACAATTAGTCCTCGCCATAAGGCGGAGCCCCATGGGGAGGGGGACCGCGCGAAGCGCGGTGGAGGGGCTGGCGCAGGCCGCAACGCCCCTCCACCGGACTTCGTCCGGTCCCCCTCCCCATCGCCTTCGGCGACAGGGAGGACGAGCATCGCCTCAAGCCTCGCCGCCGCAACCACCCGCCTCGGTCCTCGAAGCGACACGCCCCGCCTCGACGCCGAGCTGCTGATGGCCTACGCCTTGGGGGTCGAGCGCGAGGCGCTGCTGCTGGCTGAAATGGACCGGGACACGCCCGCCGCCTTCGCCGCGCTTCTCGCCCGCCGCGAGGCCGGCGAGCCGGTCGCCTACATCACCGGCCGCCGAGGCTTCTGGACGATCGAGCTGGAAGTCGGCCCGGGAGTCCTCGTTCCCCGGCCGGACAGCGAGACCCTGATCGAAGCGGCGCTGTCCCATTTCGGCGCCGTCGGGCCCAGGCGCATCCTGGATCTCGGCACCGGACCGGGCACCTTGCTGCTGGCAACGCTCGACCAGTGGCCCGAAGCATCCGGCCTCGGCATCGACGCATCTCGAACCGCGCTCGACTATGCCGCCCGCAATGCCGAGGGCCTGGGCTTGTCGTCGCGGGCGGTCTTCCGTCAGGGCGATTGGGGGCAGGGGATTGGGGAGGCGTTCGACCTCATCCTCTGCAACCCGCCTTATGTCCAGACTGGCGCGGACCTTCCCCGCGACGTGGCCGATTGGGAGCCGGCCGAAGCCCTTTTCGCCGCCGCCGACGGCCTCTCCGAATATCGCCGCCTTGCTCCGGAGATAGCGCGGCTGCTCGCGCCGGGCGGGCTCGCCTGCCTGGAGCTCGGCGCCGGCCAGCTCGAAGCCGTGGCGGCCCTGTTCGACCCCGCCGAATTCACGATAAAGTCACGCCGCGACCTCAAGAATATCGAGCGCTGCCTGCTGCTAAGCCGTTAATCCACGTCATCTAAATTCCGCTTGGATTTCGTTGCGGGCATAGCTACATAGGGTGTCAGGGACGGGGCTCTTCACAGCTAAGCGAGCGTGAGGCCAGCCGTCGCCGACCCCCGATTGCTCAGGCGTCCTCGGACGTTCGCAGCGTGAGGTGGCGGAGGCCGCGCGAGCGGCCCTGCCCGGGTGTCGTGCTAAAGTTTGCGGCCGGGAGGGGCCCGGTTGTCACGGTGGCATGAATTAGGACCACGAGGACGAGGACCTACATTTGATAAACAATCGTCAGAACGGCCGCCGGCGCGGCCGCGGCGGCAGCGGACCCCGTTCGCCGAACCAGTCGCCCAATGTGGGCAACCGGCAGGACAACCGCTCTCGCGGCAATGCCGCCCAGCTCCTTGAGAAATACAAGTCTTTGGCGCGCGACGCCCAGCTTCAGGGCGACCGCGTGCAGTCCGAATATTGGCTGCAGTTCGCCGAACATTATTATCGGGTCTTGAACGAGAGCCGAGCCCGCTTCGAGGAGCAGCGCCGGACCCGCGACGATTACGGATCCGACGAGGACGAGGATCAGGACGATTCGATGGCCGCGGACGGCGACGACGGCGACGAGGACGATATTCGAGACGATCGCGGCAATCGCGACGACCGCGGCAATCGCGAGGATCGCGGTTACCGCACCGAGCGGGCCGAACGGAACGACCGTCCGGAGCGCAACGATCGGCCCGAGCGCAACGAGCGTCCGGAGCGGACCGACCGCAACGACCGCCCCGACCGCAACGATCGCCCGGAGCGCAACGACCGTGCCGATCGCAACGAGCGGCCGGACCGGACCGAACGCGCCGAGCAGCCGGAGCGCGCCGAGCATCCGCGCCGCGAGTTCCAGCCGCGCGAGGAGCGCAATGGCGAGCGCCGGCCCGAAGGCCTGCGTCCCCGCCGCCAACGCCCCGAGCCCCGTGTCGAAGCGCATAACGATTCCGACGAGCGGACGATTTCGCTCGACGTGCTTCCGCCGGCCATTTCGGTCGTGGAAGGCGACGCGCCCGCTAAGGCTCCCCGTCGCCGGACCCGGCGTCCCCGCGCCGAGGAAGGCGATGCGGAGATCGCTCCCGCGGCCTGAAGCTTCGAAAGACAGGTAAGAAGAACGGCGGTCCCGGGGCAGGGCCGCCGTTTTTCGTTGCGGTCCAGGGCTTCTGAGCGGTTGACGATCAGGTAACATTGTAACATGCTGCCTGACATCGAAGCCAGGGAGCCTCAGAATGCGCCGCTCGATCCTCCTGCTCACCATCTGCCTGGCAGCGCCCGCATTCGGGCAAAGCGCGCCGGCCGACCTCAAGGTCACCGTCTACAACCAGAATCTGGCCCTCGTTCAGGACACCCGCCGGCTCGACCTCCCCGCGGGCCGATCCCGCCAGGAATTTCCCAACGTGTCCGGGCAGATCAGCCCGGAGACGGTCACTCTGAGCGGCTCCGACGTCGGAATCGTCGAGCAGAATTTCGATTTCGACCTGCTTTCCCCCTCCAAGCTGATGGAGAAGGCGGTGGGCGAGACGATCACCCTGGTGCGCACGAATCCCGCTAACGGGGCCGAGCAGCGCGAGAGGGCCAAGGTGCTGGCGGTGAACGGCGGAGTCGTCCTCCAGATCGGCGAGCGGATCGAGGTGCTCCGCGACGACGGCCTTCCGGTCCGGGTCATCTTCGACAAGGTGCCGGAGAATCTGCGGGCGAGGCCGACGCTGTCCGTCACCGTCCAGGCCGCGCGGGCCGGGACCCGGCCGGTGACCTTGAGCTACCTCACTCCCGGAATGGGCTGGAAGGCCGACTACGTCACCTTGTTCGACGAGGCGGCAGGCCGGATCGACGTCCAGGGCTGGATCACCCTGACCAACACGACCGGGACGACGTTCAGCAACGCCGACACCTTGCTGGTCGCCGGGAACATCGCCGGGCGGAGCGAGAATTATTACGACAACCGGCGGTACCGTCCGCCGCCGCCGCCGGGCAACCGCCCGGGGACCGAGACGCCGGGCCGCGAGAGCCTCGGCGATTTCTACCTATATCCGCTGAAGGAGCGGACCACGATCGCCAACCAGCAGACCAAGCAGGTCAGCTTCCTCGACGTCAGCGCGGCCGCGGCCCGCCGCGCCTATACCTATCGAAACTCCTGGCTCGGCGCCCGCGACAATGGTGGAAGCGCCGATACCGTGCTCCAGTTCTCGAGCTCGCGAAACCAGGGCCTGGGCGACGCGCTTCCGGCCGGAACGGTCCGGGTCTACCAGAAGGATTCGCGCGGCAACGCCCAGTTCGTCGGCGAGAACCAGATCGGCCACACGCCGATGGGATCCGACATCGCGATCAAGACCGGCGAAGCCTTCGACGTGAAGGTTCAGCCGGTCGTCGTCAGCCGCGAGAGGATGAGTAACGATCGCTGGCGAACCGCCATGCGCTACACCCTCACCAACGCCAAGCCGCAGCCGGTCGTCGTCGATCTCGTCCAGGACGGTCTGTGGGGCGACGTTCGAATCGTCGAACAGAGCCAGCCGGGCGAGCGCCGCTCGGCCGACGACATTCTCTGGCGGGTCTCCGTTCCGGCCAATGGCGAGGCCGTCGTCACCGCCACGTTCGACACCCGCTACTGATCCGGCCAATGGGGCTCCCGCGCCTCCTCCCCTGGCTGACCCTCCTGGCCGCGGCGCCGGCGGCCGGTCAGGCCGTGTCCGTCTCGCCGGCGCCCGAAAAGGTTTCCGTCACCGTCTACCGCGATCCGAACCGCGGCGCCGCCCAGCCTTTCAACCTGGGCTGGCTGAACGGCTACGCGCTGATCACCGAGCGCCGGACCGTCGACATCCCGGCCGGCGACTCGGACATTCGCTTCGAGGGGGTCGCCGGCGGGATCCAGCCCGAAAGCGCGATCGTCACCGGCCTCCCGCAAGGCGTGGTCGAGAAGAATCAGGACAGCTGGCTGCTCTCCCCCGGAAGCCTGCTGGACGCCTCGCTCGGCCGCCGGGTCCATATCCGACGCACCTCCCGGGCCACCGGCGAGGTCAGCGAGACCGAGGCGGTGATCCGCTCCGGCGCCGGCGGTGCGGTGGTGCTCGAGACTCCCGAGGGGATCGAGGCGCTGCGCTGCTCGGGCCTTCCCGAGACCCTGGTCTACGACCGCGTCCCGGCGGGGCTTTCGGCCAAGCCGACCCTCTCCGTGCGCACCCGGAGCCAAGCGGCCGCCCGGGCCACGATCACCTTGTCCTACCTCGCCGCCGGCTTCGACTGGCAGGCCGATTACATCGCCGAAGTCTCGAGCGACCGAAGCCGGATCGACCTCTTCGCCTGGCTGACCCTCGCCAATGGGGACCCGACCGGCTTCGTCGAGGCAGAGACTCAGGCGGTGGCGGGCCGGCTCAACCGGGAGGAGGCGGAGCGCCGCCTGGCCGAATCGCCGCCGCTCAACCTGCAATGCTGGCCTCAGGGCACGACCACGAGCGACCTGACCGAATTCCAGCCCCCGCCGCCGCCGCCGATGGAAATCATGGTCACCGGCTCCCGGGTCGCCCGCGCCGCTCTCGAATCCGCGTCCCCGGCCGCGGTGATCGCCCAGGACATGCTGATGGCCGTCCAAGAATCGCTCGGCGACCTCAAGCTCTACCGGATCCCGGAACCGGTCAGCGTCGCGGCCAACAGCCAGAAGCAGGTGGCCCTGCTCCGCCGAACCCGGATTCCGGTCCGGCTCGCCTATCGCTGGATCGTCTCGGGGCCCGGCGTTCACGGGCTTCTCCCCACGCTCGTCACTCGCAACCGGGAGTCGGAGAGGCTCGGCCTGCCCCTTCCGGCCGGGCGAGTCGACTTTTACGAAACCCGTTCGGGGCGCAGGGTCCTCGTCGGCCGCGGGGAGATTGACGACATTGCCATAGGGGAGCCGGTGGAGCTCAGGACCGGGGTCTCCACCGACATCGTCGCCGCGATACTCAAGAAGCGGGACGGCCCGGAGTGGGACGAATGGGAAGTGACGGTCACCAACGCCAAGCCCCATCCCGTCGTGGCGGAGATCGAGATTTCAAACCTGGGCACCGGCCCGGCCGAGGCGATCGGGACGCGCCTGCCCGAACGGGACGGCCGGCGGCTGTGGCGGGTCAAGGTGCCGTCGAACGGAAGCAAAAGCCTCCGCTACCGGTGGAAGACCCGCGACTAGCCGCGCTTGCCGGCGGGCCGGTCGTTCTCGCATGCGCGACGAAAGCGACAGGCTTTCCGTCCCCGTCACAAGCCGACGCTGCGACGGACACTAGTTTCATCTCCGTAATAAAATTCTTGCCTATCGTCGCCGCATGTCCGACCCTTTCATGGTCCGCGCCGAGTCGACGGTCGTTTGCGGATCCACGAAAATGAGGGAGGGACCGAATGGCAACGACTCCGAGCACGCCGATTTCGACCGCGACGGTAAACTGGCTCGACTCCGGCGGGCAGGTCCACATCCGGGTCTATTCGACCGACGGCTATAACGTGACGGAACGTTGCTGGGACGGGAACGGATGGGCCGACAGCAGCTTCAAGGCGAGCGGAGAAGCGGTGTCCGCGACATGCTGGCAAGGCGGCGGGGGCCTGTCGATCCGGGTCTATTGCACCTTCGAGGATGTCACCACCGAATGGTGCATCGACCAGGGCGGCGGCTGGTACGTCGGCGCCTATACGACGAGCTGAGCGGCCTTTCAGACGCTCGGCAGGGGCCTTGGGCGGTTGCCCGGGTCTAGGGCCACGAAGGTGAAGACCCCTTCGGTGACCTTGACCTGCCGGCTGCCGCGGTCCCGGTCGGCGACCACTTCGATCCTGATCGCCATCGACGAGCGGCCGGTGCGCTCGATCCGCGCATAGACCGAGATGATGTCCTGGAGCAGGATCGGCGCGATGAACTCCATCGCCTCGATTGCGACGGTGGCGACCGGGCCGTCCGCCCGGCGCGACGCGACGATTCCCGCGGCGATGTCCATCTGGCTGAGCACCCACCCGCCGAAGATATGGCCGTTGGCGTTGATGTCCCCCGGCCGCGGCACCACTCGAAGGATGGGCTCGCTCTTGGCCTCGCTCATCGGCCGCTTTCCTTGCCGGAGGCCGCTTCGTCGTGTCCGGTTCGGTCGGAGAGGAAGACGAGGCCCATCAGCGCGGTCCCGAGCAGCACAGACAGCCCTACGCCGGCAACCGTCGCCACCACCATCTGCCAGGGCATCGCGTCGCTCGTCGCCTTCAGATAGGCCACGGCGAGCCCGGCGGCGATCGCCGAGGCCAGGGCCATCCACTTCATCATATGCTTGTAGCGGGACCAGGCGAGGGCGCTTGCCTCGGGCTTGGGCGGGATCGGGTCGTGGCGGGGCATGCTTTGCATTTGGGCCTCTCCCATGGGATGATTCAACCCGAGTCGGGCGAAAAAGAGGAGTCGAGGCCCATGACCATCGCCGCCATATTGGAGGGGAAGCCCCGGGATATCGTCAGCGTCGAGGCCGGGACTCGGGTTCGCGACGCCGTGGCGCTGCTCGCGGGCAAGCGAATCGGCGCCCTGCCGGTGCTCGACGGCGAGCGGGTGGTGGGGATCATGTCGGAGCGCGACGTCATCTATTGTCTCGCCAGCGACGGCGCCGCGATGCTCGACTGGCCGGTCAGCCGGGTGATGACCGCGCCCGCGATCACCATCGAATCGGAGGTGCCGGTGCTCGCCGCCTTGTCGCAGATGACCAGGCGGCGGGTCCGCCATCTGCCCGTGGTCGACGGGGGGAGGCTGGTCGGATTCGTCTCGATCGGCGATCTCGTCGCCTACCGGATCAGCCGGATCGAGCAGGAAGCGGAGGCGATGCGCGCTTATATCCAGGGCGCGTGACACTTTTTTGAATTTTTCGATATTGCAGCGATTCGGGGGGTTGCCACCCGGCGGAACCTTACCTAGATCAGCCCCTCGTCGGCGGCGACCGGCACCTTCGGGTTCTAAGTCGCTGACATCTTTGAAAAAAGTTTTTACGAGGGCCTTGAAGGCGGGATCAGCCCCGACTACATAGGTTAAGGAAGGCGCGGCCCGGAAACGGATTGCGGTTTTTCGGAAACCCTCCAGCTTCGCATCGGCGCCCGGCTTCAGGCCGCGGAAACGATGCGGCGGCGATGCTCGGATCTCGGTCCGGCCAGCCGAAACGGAGTTGGGAAGTTTCCGAAAAAAGCCATTGACGGGGGCAAACAGCCTCCATATATGGCCCTTCACCGGCGGGGCGGTTTTGCCCGACCCGTCTGCGTCTTCTCAATCGGTAACCCGGTTGCCCCGGTAAAAGGGGAGAGGAA
>DASVSX010000087.1:0-95546 GCA_036387875.1 Allosphingosinicella sp.
GTCGACACACATGCCCAAGCCCAGCTCGAGCCGACCCTGCAGAAGAAAGCCTGGGACGCCCCCAGGCTGACGCATCTGCAGGCCGGATCCGCCGAGCTGACCGTGGGCTCGCGCGCCGACCTGACCGACAAGTCCTGATCGGCGCGCCCCCGCGGAACAGGCGCCGCTACGAGCGGCGTCGGCCGGCGACCGGGCGCCGTTCCGATAGATGACTTCGTAATCTGGATTATTCGCACCCCGGCGCATCGGCCGAGCCTGATCCGAGCTTCGGGCGGATGCGTCGCGCTCAGTGCATACCAATCCCTCGGTCGTTCGCCGCGACCGCGCCATAGCTCCTGGCCGGCGACTTTTTCGCACGTCCACCGAGGACCGACGTGATCATGTCCACGCGCGTTGGCGGCGGGGGACTTCGCCGCGCACCTCGGGTCAGACGACCGGTGACGCCTGATGTGAATCGCTCGGGATCGGCTGGGACGAAGCAGCGGACCTCGACGACCCCGCTATTGTGACGGACCGCCTCGAGCGGTGCGAGCAAACCGCGAAAGCCCGACGCCGGCACCGGATTTTCCGGCCAACGTCCTCTTCATTTCAGCCTCGTGGCCGATCCGCGGCAACGTAGGCACTTCAATTTACAAAAGGCTTTCGCTTTTCAGCGCCTTCTCAAAGCTGACCCGAGCCGCGCACCTCGACGCTCCGACCTCTCAGATCACCGTGGATTCCTGGTCGTGACGCGGGAAGGGGGCGATGAGCCGGCTATATTCGGTCTCGAAAACCCCGTAGGTGCCGCCGGCGAGCCGCCTCAGGCCGTGCCGGTCGCGAACCTGGACCCGGCCGCGCTGGGCGCGGATCAGGCCCTCGCCTTCGAGGAGGTGGAGCGCATCGGTTACGCTCGCCCGGCGCACCGCAAGCATCACAGCGATCTCATCATGAGTGACCCTGATCTCGTCGCCGTCGACACGGTCGTGAGTCATCAGCGTCCAGCGGGACAGGCGCACCTCCACGGGCTGGGTGAGGCTGGAGACGATGGTGTGCCCCATCTGGACCATGAACGATTGCACGAAACGGAGCAGCAGGTCGCGAAGCGTCTCGCTGGCTCGGCAGGCTTCCCGAAGCGCCTCCGGCGCGATGTGACGAGCGATGCCGCCCTCGGCCGTGATCCGCGCTTCGTGCGACGAGCGGTCGCAGCCGAGCAGCGCGGGCCAGCCTATGAAACCCTCGTAACCGATGTGGCCGATGCCGATGCGACTGTCATCTTCGGCGAGGTCCGAGAGGGTGATGATCCCTATTTCCGGAAAGCAGACCGCTTCTATCGGACTTCCGGGAGTCGCGATCACCTCGCTCGAGCAGAGCGAAACCCTGCTGAGCCCGGGCGCGAGCAGTGCAAAATCTTCCTCCCGCAAGGATCGAAGGAGAAGGTTTCGGCAGGAGCCTTGGGCGATGACGGTCATGGCAGGTGCGAAGCGTCTATTCTCTCCCGCCGTTGCGCTCAAGCGGGTCAGGGCGAATGGAGCATTTGTGACATGCCTGCGTACGCTCCCGTACGAACCGTCGCCGCGAGAACTTGCCTCCCATAAGAAAAAGAAGGTGACGAACCCAAACGGTTCCGGTGGTTAGCCAATTTTTGCATCTACTCGGCCGCTGTCCGCGTAATTCATAATGCGCGCCGCCAACTCCGCTTAGGGCACGCCGGAGGATGCATGCCATACCCTGCGCCAGAGAAGCTGCTCGACCTGCTGGACGTCCACCTCGAGGCTTTTGCGATGTGCGAGATCGACCGCAATTGCGCGCTCGCCTGTCCGCCTCTCGGCTCGATGCTCGTTCACTTCGTGCTCGAAGGCGAAGGGGCGGTCGAATGCGAGCACGGCCGCTACGAGCTTCGGCCCGGCCGCGTTCTCCTCGTGCCCAGGAATCTCGCGAAGCGGATCGAGGGCCCCGCGCCGATCTTGAGCGTCGTCGACGTCGACGAGGGCTGTCCGCTCGCCCTCGGCCTCGTCAAATTCCGTGCCTCCGCGAGCGGCGCGCCGGGCCTGGTCCTCGGCTGCGGTTCCATGTCGGTCGGCATTAGCGGCGCGCCCGGCCTGTTCGACAATCTTGACCGCCCGCTCCTGGAAGAATGCGACGGCGGACCGCTTCCGCTTCTGTTCGAGGCGATAGCGGTCGAGCTTCGCCATCCGGGCGCGGGCACGAAGCCGATGGTGGAGGCGCTTATGAAGCAAATCCTAATTGCGGCCCTTCGCAGCCACCTCGCCCGCCGGGCCGGCGATTCGCTGCTTCATCCCATGCTGAGCAATCCTCAGCTCGGCCGCACCGTCGCCGCGATCCTTGCCAGCCCCGCGGATCCGCACAGCGTCGCCAGCCTCGCCGCGCTCGCCGGCATGAGCCGCTCCTCCTTCAACAGGCAATTCTCGGCGGGCTACGGCTGCACGCCGATGGAATTCGTGCAGACCGTAAGGATGCGTGCCGCCGCCCGAATGCTTACCGGGTCCGAGCTCCCGGTAAAGTCGATCGCCGCCGCCGTGGGCTATTCCAGCCGGAGCCATTTCTCCCGGACCTTCGCGGCCCGCTTCGGGGACGATCCGAGCCGCTATCGAAACAGCCGCGAGCTGCCCGAGCCGGTGCCGTTCGAAGCGGCCTTGGCTCCCCTCCGGGACGCAGATGCCCCTCGCTGAGCGACTGCCCGCTCGCCAGTTCGTTCCTAGTGCAACACGTGCCCGCGCTTGTCGCGGACGAGAGCATTTCTTTTTGCTTGCGGCGGCTTGAATCAGCGGCGGGTGCGCAACCGGTTCGCTTGGGTGCCTTTACGGTCCTATCCGGGAACGCAGCGGAACGGCTGGCGCGGGCGGGGACTTTCATGATCCAGATCAAACTGGGAGGCGACCATGACCGAAGGTTCCAAGCTCATCGAGGTCATGGAGGCGCGGGCGAAGCGGCGGGACGACCGGCGCGCTTTCTTCAAGATGGCGGCGACGGCGGCGGTGGCGGCGCCGCTCATTCTGACTCTGGACGGCAGGCCGCTCCACGCCCAGTCCGCGCCATCCGACCCGGACATTCTCAACTTCGCCCTGAACCTCGAATATCTCGAGGCGCAATTCTACTATTTCGCTTTCTTCGGCACAGGCCTGCCGGCCAATATCCTGACCGGTTCGGGTACGCAGGGCGCCGTCAACGGCGGGCGGAAGGTGAACTTCACCGACACCAAGGTGTCGCAATATGCGGCGGAGATCGCCGCGGACGAACGCGCCCACGTCGAGTTCCTGCGGGGCGCGCTCGGCGCTGCGGCGGTCGCCCAGCCGGCGATCGACATCAGCTCCGATGCGAACGGCGCCTTCTCGGCCGCCGCGCGCGCCGCCGGCCTGATCGGCGCCGGCCAGTCCTTCGATCCCTATGCCAGCGACGAGAATTTCCTGCTGGGAGCCTTCATCTTCGAGGATGTCGGCGTAACCGCCTACAAAGGCGCGGCACCGCTGATCAACAGCAAGACCTTCCTCGAAGCGGCCGCCGGAATCCTCGCGGTCGAAGCCTATCATGCGGCCCTGATCCGAACGACGCTTTACCAGAAGGGCATCCAGGCGCCGGCGCTGATCATGGCGACGGAGCGGATCTCGGACGCCCGCGACAGCCTCGACGATCCGACGGACAAGGATCAGGGCATCGCGCAGCGCGACAATGCGGCGAACATCGGGCCCTTCGACGCCAACGGCCTCGCCTTCAGCCGAAGCGCCGCCGACGTGCTCAACATCGTCTACCTGACGGCGGCCGCGACGTCGCAGGGCGGCTTTTTTCCCAATGGGGTGAACGGCTCCATCAGAATGAGCTCGGCCAGCTGAGCTTCGCGATTAGAACCAGTTACGGGAGGCCGACATGACCGACAACGATCTCAACGACGAGAAGGTGCTTGAAGTCCTGGAAGCATGCGACAGGCGGCGGGAAGAGCGTCGCGCCTTCCTTCGGAGCAGCAGCTCTGCGGCCATGGTAGCGGCAGGAGCAACTATGCTCAGCGGCTGCGGCGGCGGCGGCAACAATTCGAACCCGCCAGCCCCGCCGCCCCCCCCCACGTCCACGCCGCCACCTCCTCCTTCTGGCGCGATCACCGATGGCGACATTTTGAATTTCGCGCTCAACCTCGAATATCTCGAGGCGCAGTTCTATGCCTTCGCCGCCTTTGGAGCCCCGCTGCCGGAGAGCCTGCTCGGCGGCACCGGGACACGCGGCCAGGTAACCGGGGGTCGGAAGGTGCCCTTCCTCGATTCCCGAATCGAGCTGGAAGCGCGCGAGATTGCGATGGATGAACGCGCCCATGTCGCCTTTCTGCGCCAGGCCATCGGGGCGACGGCGGTGGCGCAGCCGGCTCTCGACATCTCGGCGGGGGGCGCGTTCAGTGCCGCTGCCCGGGCGGCGGGACTGATCACGGCCGGTCAGACCTTTGATCCTTACTCGTCGGACGAGAACTTCCTGCTCGGCGCCTACATCTTCGAGGATGTCGGAGTGACGGCCTACAAGGGCGCCTCGGCGCTGATCACGAGCAAGACCTTCCTGGAGGCCGCTGCGGGGATCCTCGCTGCCGAAGCCTATCATGCCGGGCTGATCCGGGCCGAGCTCTACACGAAGGGGATCCAGACTCCGGCGCTGATCACTGCGACCGAGCGTATTTCCGACGCTCGGGACAGCCTCGACGATCCCAGCGACAAGGACCAGGGCATCGCGCCGCGCGGCGATCAGTCGAACATCGTTCCCTCCGATGCGAACGGGCTTGCTTACAGCCGCAGCGCCGGGGACGTGCTCAACATCGTCTTCCTGACGGCCGCCGCCGCAACCCAGGGCGGGTTCTTCCCTGCCGGTGTGAACGGCACTATCAAGACCAGCACCGCCGGCTGAGATGACCGAAAAGGGGGACCGAAAGGGGGCCAGACGGGTATGACGCCACCGCCCGCGGCCGCCGTCGCCGCGATCGACTTCCCCGAAATGGGAGGCCCGGCGATCCGGTCGAGCCTTCCGGAAGTGTACCGCTCAGTCGCGATCCCCGCGTCCGGCGCGCACTGGTCGAGGAAGCTCGGGGCCTTTGCGGGTCCCGGCTATCTCGTCGCGGTCGGCTACATGGATCCGGGCAATTGGGCGACAGGCATCGCCGGAGGCTCCGCCTTCGGCTACTCGCTGCTCTCCGTCATCCTGCTCTCCAACCTGATGGCGATGCTTCTTCAGTCGCTGGCGGCGAAGCTCGGGATCGTCACCGGCCTCGACCTCGCCCAGGCCTGCCGAGCCCATTACAGCCGGCCCGTACGCTACATGCTGTGGGTGCTGTGCGAGCTCGCCATCGTCGCCTGCGACCTCGCCGAAGTGATCGGGACCGCGATTGCGCTCCAGCTGCTGTTCGGCATTCCGCTCGTCTACGGCGTGTTCCTGACGGCGCTCGACGTGTTTCTCATCCTGATGCTGCAGCGGTACGGCTTTCGGCGGTTGGAGGCGTTCGTCATCGCGCTGCTCGCGATTATCGCGGGCTGCTTTCTCGTGGAGCTCATCCTCGCCCAGCCGGCGATGGCGGGGATCGCCTCAGGCTTCGTTCCGAGCGCGGAGGTGGTCACAAATCCGGCGATGCTGTTCATCGCCATCGGAATCATCGGCGCCACCGTCATGCCCCACAACCTCTACCTCCATTCCTCGATCGTTCAGACCCGTCGATTCGAGCGCACCGAAGAGGGCAGGCGGGAGGCGGTTCGCTTCGCCACGATCGACAGCAGCATCGCCCTCGGATTCGCCTTGTTCATCAACGCCTCGATCCTGATCCTCGCCGCCTCGACCTTCCACGCCTCGGGAGCGACCGAAGTGGCGGAGATCCAGGACGCCTATCGGCTGCTCACGCCGATGCTGGGCGTGGGCTTCGCCGGCACGGTCTTCGCGATCGCGCTGCTCGCGTCGGGCCAGAATTCAACGATCACCGCGACTTTGGCCGGCCAGATCGTCATGGAGGGTTTTCTCGACATCCGCCTTCCGGCCTGGCTCCGCCGCCTGATCACCAGGCTGGCTGCGATCGTTCCCGCCGCCGCCGTGGCCATTCTCTACGGCGCCAGCGGCACGGCGAAGCTGCTCGTGCTCAGCCAGGTGATCCTCAGCCTCCAGCTTCCGTTCGCGGTCGTGCCGCTCGTCAAGTTCACCAGCGACCGGACCAAGATGGGCGCCCTCGTCAACCCGGCGTGGCTGACGGCCGCGGCCTGGGCCGTCTCCTTCGTCATCATCGGTCTCAACCTCAAGCTCCTTTACGACTTCCTGTGACCGGCCCGCCCACTCCCTCCGTTGAGACCGGCGCTTCCATACTCCCGGATTATGGGCGCGGCCGTCTCGAAGCACGGCCGGGCTTGCTGCTGGACCGGAAGCTACGAAGCCGCTCTTCGCCGACTCCCCTGCCGCTGCTCCGGCAGTCCGCACGGCGGCTTTGGCGCCACATCGACCGCTATCCGGGGCATCACCTCCCGCGCGCCGCGGGCATCGCCCTGGCCGCGCTCATCGCCTACCAGTGCGCGACCCTCTACAGCGTGATCGTCACGCCGATCGAGGGTCGGCCGGGCCGGGCCGTTCGGCCGCCGCAAGTGCAGCCGGCGACGTTGCTTACAAGCTTCGATCCCTTCTTCACCGCCACCGCGGGCGCGGCCGCTCCGGTCGAAGCGGCCGACCTGACGCTCCACGGCTTCCGTCAGGACCGGCGAACGGGCGGTGGATCGGCGATCATCAGCCTGTCCGCCGGGGCTCAAAGAAGCTTCGGCATCGGCGAAGTGATCGCGCCCGGCATCGTGCTGAAGGAGGTCGGCCCCGACCATGTGCTCATCATCCGCGCTGGCGTGGACGAGCGCCTCGTCCTCAAGGAATTTGCATCCACAGGTCCGGCCTCGGCGCCGGTGGTACGGGCCGCCCAGTCACCCTACACGCCGACGCCCGCCGCTTCTCCCGCCGTCGATGTCCGGCCCAGGCGGCCCGCGCCACGCGGACCGGCGCTCCCGCCCCGGTCGATCGACTTCGCCGACCCGTCCACCCTTCCGGCGAGCCTGAGCGGGCCGACGCTCCCGAACCGCCGATAGACCTCGAAAGCAGAATTAAGAAGCGGCTGTCTTATTTGCCAGGCCTGGGATTATTCTGACGTGAAGCCTCTTTACGAGCGGATCGTCAACGGCCGGCCCGAGATAGCGGAGCCCCTGCCGGGGGTCGGCCGTCGCTTGGCGATGCCCTTGTCGTTGGAGGCGGGCCTCGATTCGGATCTGGTGACGGGTACGGAGGCTCATCTCGGAGCGGCAGCGGACGTCATCGGCCGAAAGCCGCTCCCGACCTGCGGCTGGCGAAGATCGTCGAGCTGATGGCCGGGTTCGACGCCCAGGGAGGCGAGAGCACCCCCGCGGCCGCCGGCGGCGATGCTCAACCCGCGCTTCGACTATTTCGCTTGAGGCCCAATATTGGGCATCTTGATAGCCCGCTATTCCCGACAAGCCGCAGGCTTCGAATATGCCGAGTAACAGGGCCGATGCGAGATATGGCATTGGATAGTCGCGGAGAGACCGAGCTTTATGAGCCCATCCGGGACGGCCGGATCCCGGCGATCAAGGTTGGCGCGATCACACTTAATCACTGATTCGCTGGTGACCCCTACGGGACTCGAACCCGTGTTTTCGCCGTGAGAGGGCGACGTCCTGGACCGCTAGACGAAGGGGCCGTCGCGCGTGGAGCCGGGCATATCGGAGCAGCGGCTGTCGCTGTCAAGCTGGCGGAGCCGCGAAGCTGCGCTTAGAGGCGGCGCCATGTGCAACCTCTACAGCAACAAGGTCGCGCCCGACGCGATCGCCAGGACCTTCGAGCAACTCGGAATGGCCCTGAGCTTCCCCGGCGGCCCGCCCAACCTCCAGCCTCGAGAGGAGATCAAGATCACCGACCAGGCGCCGATCCTGCGCTGGAAGCCCGGCGAGGGCGCGTCCGAGCTCGTCCAGCTTCGCTGGAGCTGGCCCGGGCCGGGCGGCAAGCCGGTCTACAATTTCCGCTCCGACGGCCGCGAGTTCGGGAACAGCGAGCGGGGCGGGCGGTGCCTGATCGTCACCGACGGCTTCTACGAATTCACCACCCCGAAGGCGCCGAGAGCCGACAAGCGCAAGGACCGGTGGCTGTTCACGATGCCCGGCCGGGACTGGTTCTGCATTGCGGGCTTGTGGCGGACGACCGACGCCGGCGAAGCCTTCACCATGCTGACCACCGAGCCGGGGCCGGACGTCGCCCCCTACCATCATCGGCAGGTCGCGGTCCTGGCGCACGAGAAATGGGGGGCTTGGCTCGACGGAAGCGCTTCGGCTCGCGACCTGCTCGGGCCGTGCCCCGCGGGGATTCTGAAAGTCGGGCGGGCGGGATAATGTTGCTAAAATGTTCTTGCATTGTAGGAAAGTTCCTACTAAAAGGGACGGCGACTCGGGTGCCGGGTCGCAACGGCTCTTTGACAATGTGAACGATCAAAGCCTCCGGCGAAGCCGGTCAGGCCGCCTGGGCGCCGCGTTCGCGGGCGAGGTGGGCCGCGACCAGCTCCGCCACCTCCATCGCCTGGGCGCGGTTGAGGCGGGGATCGCAATGGGTATGGTAGCGGGCGGCGAGATCCTGCTCGGTCACGGGATGGGCGCCGCCGGTGCATTCGGTGACGTCGCGCCCGGTCATCTCGACATGGATCCCGCCGCCGCGCACCCCTTCGCTCAGCGCGGCGGCGAAGAAGGCGCGGAGCTCGCCGAGGATCCGCCCGAGGGGACGGGTCTTGTAGCCGCTTGCCGTCCGGACCGTGTTGCCGTGCATCGGGTCGCAGGTCCAAAGCACCGGATGACCTTCCGCGGCGACGGCCCGGAGCAGGGGCGGGAGGGCCCGTTCGACCTCGCTTGAGCCCATCCGGCTGATGAGGGTGATCCGCCCGGGCTCCCGCGCCGCATTCAGGGCCTCGATCAGCTTCAGAAGCGAGTCCGCGCCGAGGGCGGGACCGCATTTGATCCCGATCGGGTTGGTGAGCCCGCGCAGATACTCGACATGGGCCGAGCCTTCGAAGCGGGTACGGTCGCCGACCCAGAGGAAATGGGCCGAGCTTGCGTACCAGCCGGCCCCGTCGCGCCGGGTCAGGGCCTGCTCGTAGGGGAGGAGCAGGCCTTCATGGCTGGTGTAGATGGGCTCCGGCCCGGCGAAGGCTCGCAAATGGCTCAAGGCGGCGGCGGACTGGCCATAGGCCCTGAACATCCTCTCCGGATCGGGCTGCCGGGCCGACTCGTCGAAGGCGAGGCCGTTGACGATGTCGCCGCGATACATGGGCAGGCTCCGCCCGTCCCGGGACTCCAGTTCGCGCGAGCGCGGCTTGGCGAACTGGCCCGCGATCCGGCCGATCCGGACGATCCGAAGTCCGCTCGCCGAAGCCAGGCGCCGGGCCATGGCTTCGATCAGAGAAAAGGTGCCGCGGATGTTGTCCGGGGAGAATTCCGCGAAGCTTTCGGCGCAATCGCCGCCCTGGAGAAGAAAGGCGCGGCCTGACTGGGCGTCGGCCAGCTCGGCCTTCAGTTCGTGGGCCTCGGCGCTCGGCACGAGCGGCGGATAGGCGGAGAGCTCGCGAAGGACTTCGTCCAGGGCCGCGGGATCGGCATAGTCCGGCTGATGCCGCGCTTCGAGCGCTCGCCAGCTCGCCGGGGTCCAGTCCTGCGCCATCGGGGCTCTGTCGCGGATCGAGCGCGGGCGCGCAAGCGATTGACGCGTGCGGCCGATAAGTAGAGGGAAGCGCTCGTGAAAAGCCTCTTTCCCCATAGCGCCGCGACCGGCGACGTCACGGTCCGGGTCTCCGTAAGCTTCCTTCCCGAACAGTCCGAGCCGGGCCGAGGCCGCTGGTTCTGGGCCTATCACGTCCGAATCGAAAACGGATCGGCTCGCGCCGTCCAGCTGATCAGCCGCGAATGGACGATCGCCGACAGCCGCGGCGGCCGTCACCAGGTGCAGGGCGAGGGCGTCGTGGGCGAGCAACCCGTGATCGAGCCGGGGGGCTCCTTCGATTATGTGTCGGGCTGCCCTTTGCCCACTCCGACCGGCTGGATGGAGGGGCATTACCGGATGGTGGCGGCCGACGGGAGCGCGTTCGACGCCGCGATCCCCCGCTTCCCCCTCGTCGCGCCGGCCGTAACCAGCTAAAAGGGACCGCGTCCCGGGAGCATATCGATGCGTAAGCTTGTTCTTGCCGCGGCATTCGCCGCTGCCGCCCTTCCGGGCGCGGCCGTGGCCGCCGCGCCTGTCGCCGCAAGGAAGATGACCTGCCCGATCGGGGGCGGAAGCTTCCAGTTCCAGCCGGTTGCGCCGCCGGTCGTGGCCGGCGAGCGGCCGGATGGGCGGCCGGTGGGCGGAATGAAGTTCCCGCTGGCCCTTCCCGAATGTCCGGACAACGGCCTGGTCCTCTTCAAGGAATATGATGCCGGCGAGGTTGCCAAGCTGGAGCCCCTGGTCGCCTCCGAGGCCTATCGGGCGCTTCGCAAGGACGGGACCCAATATTACCGCGCTTACTGGCTGATGCGCGAGATGGGCCTGCCGCCTGAGCGTTATCTGTGGGCGCTGCTCCAGGCGAGCTGGGAGGCCGAGGCCAGACCGGAGCTGAGGAAGCGCTATCTCGAGGAGCTGGTCGAAGCTTCCGCCAAGGTTCCGCCCCGTCCCGGCGATCTCACCTGGATCGGAATGGAAGGCCGGGCGATCAACGCCCTGCGCGAGCTTGGACGCTTCGACGAGGCCCTCGCCCGGCTGGACAAGGTCCCGCTTGCCGGGCTGGACTCAGCGGCGCCGGTTGGTGCCGCCGCGACTCCCCAGGCCTTGGCCCAGGCCCGCAGCCGCCGAGGCTGGCGGAGCTTCTTCACCGCGATCAGGCCGGTGATCGAGCGCGGCGACTCCTCCATCGAGCCCGTCGACCTGCTGCCCCGGCGGGTCGCCGCCGAGCGCTGCATCGATGAGGCCGGCAAGCTCGACTCGGTCGGGCGCGCCTTTTGCGAAAGGGAAGCCGAGATGGTCGCCGCCGTGCGCGCGGCGCGCGACAAGCAGGCCAAGGAGCTCGACGCGCTTCGCCGCTCCCGCGAGGCGAGCGGGCGGTAGCGCCATACTCCCCACGATTTCGCGGAGGGGGACCGCGCGAAGGGCGGAGGAGGGGTTAGTCTGAAAGAGCCCTTCCACCAGGCTTCGCCTGGTCCCCCTCCCGGGCAAATGCAGGGGAGGATTTTCACTTCAGCAACGTCACCAGCCGGGTCATCAGGGCGACGAAACGGGGCTCGTCGAGCGCCGCGGCCTGGTTGTTCCAGGTTGCCGATACGGCCAGCCACCTGCCGGAGCGGGTCTTCAGGAGGAAACTCAGGTTGAGGACGCCGGGTTCGGAACCTCCCTTGAAACCCAAATAGTCGAAGTCCCTCGCCGGCGCCGGTCCTAGGCCGGGATTGATCGCGAGCAGGTCGAGCGCCGTTCGGTCGCCGTTCCGGCGCAGCCAGTCCAGGGTGCGGACGAGGTCGTCCGGGGATGCGAACCATTCGACGGTAGCGATGTCGGCGGGGCGGCCGCCGCGCCGGGTGGGATCGAGAGTCGAAGCCTCGACCCGATCCAGCTCCGCCAGCAATGCCCGCCGCCCGCCCTCGTCAGCCGCTTTCCACTTCGTCAGAAGGGCGGGATCGCCCAATTTGAGCGCGAAGGCCTCGCGGGTGCCAAGGAAGGGCCGGTTGCGCTCCGGCGCTCGAATGCCCAGTTCCGGCAGCAGGCGCTCCACCTTGTCCCGCCCGAGCACGCCCAGCAAGGTGTCGGTGGCGCTGTTGTCGCTTTTCGAGATCATCAGGGCGGCAAGGCTGTGGAGGGTGACGGGCGAGCCTTTCGGCCAGTCCTGGACGATTCCCGAGGGCAGGGAAGGGGCCCCCAGCGGAACGACGTCGCTCCATTTTCGCTCGCCCGCTTTCACCGACCGCACCAGCTCGGCCAGGACGAACAGCTTGAAGGCCGAGCCGATCGCCAGCGGCCGATCGGCCTTCTCGGTAAGGAAATTGACGGGCCCCGATTCCTCGAGCCGGGCGGCGGCCAGCGAGACTTCTCCCGGAAGTCCGGACAGCGCTCCGAGCACCGCCGCCACATCGGCGGCCGAGGATTCGGCGCCGGCCACGAGCAGCCCCTCGACCAGGTGCGGCGGTTCCGCACCCAGGGCCATCCGAAGCCGAAGCAACGCCCGCTCGAAGCGGACGAAGACGGTTCCGGCCGTCGGACTTTCCGCTTCCACCCGCTGGACGCTCAGAGCCTTGCCGTAGCTCGATTTCAGCTGGGTCGCGACTTCGGCCACTTCGGCCGGCGGTATCCTGACCAGAAAGGCCGGAGAGAAGAACTGCCGAGGAGGAATGTCACCGTTCAGAATCCGAACCAGTTCGTTGGCGCGGCGGCTGAACTGGGCGGAAGGTTCCGCCGCCTGGGCAACCGAGAGGGGGACCGCGCCGAGAAGAAGCAGCAGGCCCAGCAGCCGGCGCCACCAGGCCCGACGCCCGCTCATGCGTCGATTTCCTCCTCCGCAATTTCGGCGGCGTGGCTTTGGATGAAGTTGAAGCGGTGCTCCGGATTTTTTCCCATCAATCGGTCGACCAGGTCGCGGACCGGGTGCTGCTGCTGGTAGCCGTCGGGGAGGGTGACCCGGATCAGGGAGCGGCTCTTGGGGTCCATCGTCGTCTCGCGAAGCTGCGAAGGGTTCATCTCGCCGAGGCCCTTGAATCGGCTGATCTCGACCTTCTTGCCCTTGAACAGGCTCGCCTCCAGCTCCCCGCGATGGGCGTCGTCGCGGGCGTAGGCGACGGTCGGTCCGGACGACAGGCGGTAGAGCGGCGGCTGGGCCAGATAGAGGCAGCCCTGCTCGACGATAGGACCCATTTCCGTGAAGAAGTAGGTCATCAGCAAAGTGGCGATATGCGCCCCGTCGACGTCGGCGTCGGTCATGATGATGATCCGGTCGTATCTGAGCTGCGCCGGATCGCAGCGCTCCTTCGTTCCGCAGCCCAGCGCAAGGGTGAGGTCGGCGATCTCCTGATTGCCGCGGATCTTGTCGGCGCTGGCCGAGGCGACGTTCAATATCTTGCCGCGAATGGGAAGGATCGCCTGGGTCTTTCGGTTCCGAGCCTGCTTGGCCGAGCCGCCGGCGCTGTCGCCCTCGACGATGAACAGCTCCGTCCCTGCCGGGTCGTCGGAATTGGCGCAGTCGGTGAGCTTGCCGGGAAGCCGCACCTTGCGCCCGCTGGTCGCCGTCTTGCGCTTGATCTCGCGCTCCGCCCGGCGCTTCAGGCGGTCGTCCATCCGCTCGAGGACGAAGCCGAGCAGGGCCCGGCCGCGCTCCATATTGTCGGCGAGATAATGGTCGAAATGGTCGCGCACCGCCGCCTCGACCAGCCGGGCGGCGTCGGGGCTGGTCAGCCGGTCCTTGGTCTGGCTCTGGAACTGGGGGTCGCGAACAAAGACCGAGAGCATCACCTCGGCGCCTCCGACGACGTCCTCGGCCTGGACCTCCTTGGCCTTCTTCTGCTGGCCGGTGAGCTCGGCGAAGGCCCGGATCCCGCGGGTCAGGGCCGCCCTGATCCCCTGCTCGTGGGTTCCGCCGTCTGGGGTCGGAATGGTGTTGCAATAATAAGAGGAGCCGCCCTCGCTCCACAAAGGCCAGGCGACCGCCCATTCGACGAGGCCAGAGCCGCCGGGGAAGTCCTGGCGCCCGGTGAAGAAGTCGCTGGTCGCGCAGTTGCGCTCGCCGATCTGCTCCTTCAAATGGTCGGCGAGGCCACCCGGGAACTGGAAGACCGCCTCGGCGGGCGTCTCGTCCGCGATCAGCGAGGGATCGCAGCGCCAGCGAATCTCGACCCCGGCGAACAGATAGGCCTTGGAGCGGGCGAGCCGGTAGAGCCGTGCCGGCTTGAACCGGGCCTCGGGTCCGAAAATCTCGGTGTCGGGGACGAAGGCGATGCTCGTCCCGCGGCGGTTCTGGGTGGGGCCCTGAAGCTCCAGCTTCGAAATCGGCTCCCCGCGCGAATAGATCTGCCGGTAGAGTTCCTTGTTCCTGGCGACCTCGACCACCGTCTCGCTCGACAGGGCGTTGACGACGCTGACCCCGACTCCGTGGAGCCCGCCCGAGGTCGCATAGGCCTTGTTCGAGAACTTGCCGCCCGAATGGAGCATGGTGAGGATCACCTCGAGCGCCGACTTGCCCGGATAGCGGGGATGCTCGTCGATCGGGATCCCGCGCCCGTTGTCGACGACGGTGAGCCGCCCGGCAGTCCCTTCGACGGCCTCGAGGATCACCTCGATCCGGGTGGCGAAGCCGGCCACCGCCTCGTCCATCGCATTGTCGAGCACCTCGGCGGCGAGATGGTGGAGCGCCCGCTCGTCCACTCCGCCGATATACATTCCGGGACGCCGCCGGACGGGCTCGAGCCCCTCCAGCACCTCGATCGAATGGGCGTCATATTCGGCGGAAGGCGCGGCGGTGGACGCGAACAGGTCTGACATGGGGGAGGTATAGGGGGAGGGGCGCGCCTGGGGCAAGGTTCCGGGGTTGTTCTATCCACAGGTGCGTTCGGCCGGGTTGGCGTCGGGCCTCGAGGTAAGCCGCCAGGAGCCAGTCGGGACGTGCGTCCGGCTATTGCGAACCGGGCCGGGCGGTGAACTTCGAGGCCATGTAGACCGGGCCAGCGGCCGTCATCGTCCGGTCGATCCGGACCTCTTCGTCCGAAGCGACGATACCGAGGTCCTTCTCGCCGTCCGGCAGGACGATGATGCAGCGATCCGCGATCCACACGTCCACTCCCGGCCAGGAGGAACGTGGGTCTTCGGCGCATTCCCGAGCCCACCGCCACAAGCTTTGATAATAAGGCGCGCGCCTCCAGGCCGAGGGAAAGGCGGGATCGACGCACGCGGCGAGATGGCCGGTCAGGGTGATCATCAGAGCGAACCTGGCCCGGTCCGGGCGCCACTCCGGCCCAAGCGCCTTCGACAGCATCCATTCGCAATAGAAATCGCGGCATCCCGGCGGACGCAAATCGTAGATCGCGCAACCTTTGCGCGGCAGCGAATGGGGGCAGGCCACACCCGCGGGCTTGGCCAGCGCGGCGACGGCGACCGTCTTGCAGCAAAGCGTACAGCTTCCGCAGGCTCGGCCGGCCACCGGCGCCCGAGGGGCGGCGGCGGTGGTGAAATGCGATGCGGGATTGGCCGGCGAACGAGTCATCCCGGCAAGCTAACACCCGGCATGGGCCTCATCAAACGGGGGGCGGGCGGGGCGACCTTCACGGAGGGCGTCAAGCGGGTGGCTAACAACCGGTCCTCTTTGCGGGTTGGCGGCTTTGCGTGAAACCGGTTCATGCGCCCGGTGGGCGGGAGGTTCGAGGATTGACTCACGCGAAGCCGCAAAGCCGCTAAGGGGGCACCGTGACCGCCGATCTTTCCTCGATCCTGCTCGCCGCCGGCGCCGGCGTTCTCGGCGGGGCGATGAACGCGCTTGCGGGGGGCGGGACGTTCGCGACGCTGCCGGCGCTGATCGCGCTCGGGCTGCCCGCGAACGCCGCCAACGCGACGTCGAACGTCGCCTTGCTTCCCGGGGCGGGGGCGAGCGCCTGGACCTATCGGGACGAGCTTCGGCCGGTGGCCGGGCTGTCGGTGCGGCTGCTCGCCGCGCTGACCTTCGGCTTCGGGTTTCTGGGCGCGCTGCTGCTCGTCCTGACTCCGACCGAGACGTTCGACATCATCATCCCGTGGCTGCTCCTGTTCGCCTTCACGGTGATGGCGTTCGGACGGAGCGCCGCGGACTGGCTGCAGGCGCGGGTGGCGATCGGGCGGCCGACCCTGATCGCGGTCCAGGCGCTGCTTGGAATCTATGGCGGCTATTTCGGCGGCGGGGTCGGGCTGATCATGACGGCGGTCTACGGGCTCCTCGCCAACATCCGGCCGAGGGAGCTGTTCGCGATCCGCACCGCTCTGCTGGCGGTGGCGAACTTCGCCGCGGCCTTCGTGTTCATCGGCTTCGCGATGGTCTGGTGGTGGGCGTGCGTTCCGATGCTTTTCGGGTCCACCCTGGGCGGATGGCTGGGGGCGCTGGTGGGGAAGCGGCTTTCGGCTTGGGTGGTTCGGGTTTGGACTTTGCTTGTCACCGGGGCGACGACGGTGGTGTTCTTCGTTCGGGCTTATTGGGGGTAGGGTGAGCGGAGGGCGGCAGTGCATCCGGGTGCTCTCCTTCAGACAATGTGCGAACCTGTTTTTTTGAGAGAAGGCACGAAGGCACAAAGGCGCGACGTAGAAGAGGGCGCCATCCCGGACCTGATCCGCGATCCATGAACACCGCCTGCGAAAGCCAGCATCGCCCGTGTTCATGGATTCCGGCGCTTCCAGCGGCCATTGCGCCCTAGAGAGGCGTTACGGCGCGGGTCCGGTCGAAATAGACGATCGCGTCGAACTGTTCGGCCAGCTTGGCATCGAAATAATGGGCGCTCCGCTCGCTGTGCGGCAAATAGACGACTCCGATCGCCCGTTCCAGCATCGGCCCGGCAAGCAGCTTCGACGCCGCCGAATTGCCTCGGATGAGCAGCGAGAAGGCCGGGACGGCCGAAGCGTTGAAAAGCGCGGAATAGCTGCCGGCAAGCGCCGGCCGCATGTCGTAGCGCTTGCCCGGGGAGTCCCATTCGGGGGCTGCGAAGACCGTGCCGGAATGGCTGAAGAAGCCGACCAGGAACGCTGCGTTGCCGTGCCGCTGGCGCATCAGCTGCCCGAGGTTCAGCTCGCCGCGATCGGCCGCGAAGGTCGCCCGGGCGTCGCCGGAATGGGTGTTGTGGCTCCACAGGACCAGCTTCGCCGGCCGGCCGAAGCTCGCTTCGACATGTTCGGCGATCTCGTCGACATTGTCGGCCATGTGCCGGTCGCGGACATTCCAGGCCAGCGAGCCGACCGAAGCCGTCCGGAAATATTCCTCCGCCGCAGCCACCGAAGCCGCGCTCCTGACCGCTCCGAAATGCGCCTCGGCCGCCACTGGATCGGCGGGGCGGGGCAGCCGGCGGACCTCGGCGAGCACGGCCTCGGCCTGGGTCCGGCACGAATTGCGCGAATTGCGGGTGGCGAGGCCATAGGCCCACCGGTCGCCGCGGTGCCGGGCGAAGCAGCGATAATGCCCAGCCGCCCGCCGGGCGGCGCCGGGCGCCGCCTTCGCGAGGTAGGCCTGGACCGCCCGAGCGGCATCGAACAGGTCGTAGACGTCCATTCCGTAAAGGCCGACCCGCCGCTCGGCGGGCCGCTCCAGGTTGAGCGCTCGAAGCCGTTCGACGAAGTCCCGAAAATCGCGGTTGCCCCACATCCAGGCCGGGAAGTTTGTGTAGCCGCGAAGCGCCTGGTCGGCATTCCGGTCAGCGCCGAGCCCGCGCACGTAGAGGTTGACCCGCTGGGTTGCGGACCAGTCGCCCTCGATGGCGACGGCGTTCACCCCGTGATCGCGGATCAATCGCTCGGTCAGCCGGGCGCGTTCGCGATAATATTCGTGGGTGCCGTGGGTGGATTCGCCGAGCAGGATGCGGCGGGCTCCGGCAGCGGCCGCCGCTGCGGCGATGTCCGAAAAATCATTCTCCGTTCCCGCGATCGGCCGGATCGCCCCGCGCAACGGCTCAAGCGAGGGCGTTGCGGCGGCCTTGCCCGAGGGCCCGGCATCGTCGCCCGCTACGGCAAGCGCAGCAAGCGGGAGAAGGAGAGCGGCGAACAGGATCTTCAGCACAGGCATGCGATCATCGGGGTGCCTGCCTGGCGGTCAGGCGAAAAGGCCGCCGGACGCTTTCGGCTGGTCGCCGTGGATTCGGTCGAGATAGGCGGACGCGAGCTCGTAATGGGCCTGGACGGCCCGCCGATGCGCCGCTGCCTGGGCGAGCGCAATCTCCGCCTCGGCCCGGAGTTCATAATATTCCTGTTCTTCCTGAGACATTTAGGCGTGCAGCCCGTGGTTGTTTCGGACAGGTATCAAAACGGACGAGGGACCGCCGGCGTTCCGCGAAATCACGCTGATCCAGGTTGTTGATCCCGGTGAACAAAAGCAGTTTCTACCGGGCCGGAAGGGCTATGTCGGGGTCGTCGGCGACATCGCCGCCGGCCCTAGCCGCCTCGGCCCCGAGCGCCCGGCGCCGGATCCACTTCAGGGCGCCGTTCTCCATCCGCTTGAACTTCGGCGCGGAGCCCAGCGGTGCGACGAGCAGGGCCGCGCCCGGGGGAAGCGCCCATTTGATCCGATGGTAGAGCGTGGAGAGCAAGAGATCGCAGTCGACGAGCATCAGCCCCGGGCGCAGCTCGAAGAGGTCGAGCGCCAGGCGCAGTTCCTGGGCGACGACGCTCTCCTCGTCGTGCCAGACCAGGAACAGCGCCATCTGTGCGCTCAGCGGATCCTGGGGCCTCCGAACGGAAGCGGCGGCGGCGGGCGGCGGTCGCGGCGGGGGATCTGCGCCTGGTAGGCGACCCCGCAATGCTCGACGCAATAGGGAAAGCCGGGATTGGCCTGGTTTCCGCAAAAATGGAAATCGGGCTCGCCGGGATGGCCGATCGGCCATTTGCAGATCTTCTCGTTGAGATCCAGAAGGCCGGTCTTGTCGGCGATCTCGGGGCTCGGCTTGGCCGGGACGAGCCGGCGTGGCGGGGCCGGCGGGATCGGCGATTGCTGCTCGCCGGGCGCCTGGCGGACGAAGCCGCCCGGGCCGATCGAGCGAATCTGGGGCTGCGGCGCGGCGGCCGGCGCAGCCGCCGGTTCGGCAGGAGCGGGCGGGGCGGCCGTGGGTTCGGGGCGCTCCCTCGCCTCCGGCTCAGCGTCGGCCGCCTCCACGGGCTTCGCTTCGGTTTCGGCTTCCGTCGGGCTCTCGGCCTCGACTTCGGGCTCGAAGGGAGACGGGGCGGCCTCGGCGGCGCCCTCGTTCGGCTTGACCGGGGAAGGCCGCGACTGAAGGCCGAGGCGGTGGGCCTTGCCGATGACGGCGTTGCGCGAGACTCCGCCCAGCTCGTCGGCGATCTGGCTCGCCGTCATGCCATGGGTCCAGAGCTCCTTCAGCCGGTCGATCCGTTCGTCGGTCCAGGACATGATTGCGGCGCCTTCCTTCAAGTGCTTGCGGCTCTGTGCTTGCGGCTCACGGCGTCTGCCTCTAGCGACGGCGCGGTGAACGACCAGCCTTCGAATTGGATGCGGGCTGCCCCGGGCGTCCCGGTGATCCGGAACGTGAACTGGGGCGGCCTCAGGACCCTCTATGTGAAGGAGGTGAGGCGTTTCTTCAAGGTCCAGCTTCAGACGATATGGGGCCCGGCCCTGACGACCCTGCTCTTTCTCATCATATTCAGCGTGGCGCTGGGCCGCAGCGGCCGAATGGTCGATCTCAGCGGCGCCCGCTTCCATTTCGCCGATTTCCTGGCGCCAGGCCTCATCGTCATGGGGATGCTCCAGAACGCCTTCGCCAATTCGAGCTTCTCGCTCCTCGTCGGCAAGATCCAGGGCAATATCGTCGATTATCTGATGCCGCCTTTGTCGACGGCCGAGCTGATCACCGCACTGATCGGCGCCGCAATCACCCGGGCCGCCATGGTCGGCTTCGCGGTGTTCCTCGCCATGCAGCTCTGGCCGGGAGTGCATGTCGCGCCGGTCCACCTCTGGGCGGTGCTCTGGTTCGGCCTGATGGGGAGCATGATGCTCGCCTTCTTCGGCCTCATCACCTCGATCTGGGCAGAGAAGTTCGACCATGCCGCCGCGGTCACCAATTTCGTGGTGGCGCCGCTTTCCTTGCTGTCGGGCACCTTCTATTCGATCGACAGCTTGGCCCCGGCCTTCCGGGCGATCAGCCACGGCAATCCCTTCTTCTATGTCATTTCGGGCTTCCGCTACGGCTTCCTCGGCGCGGCCGATTCGCCGATCCTGTTGGGTGCGCTGCTGCTTCTGGGGATCAATCTCGGCCTTGGGATTGTGACCTACGCGATGCTGCGCACGGGCTGGAAGCTCAAAGCCTGAGCTTCTGAAGGCTCCGAAATGGTGCATTCCGGAGCGGCCGCGCCATTTTTATTTGGTCAAGGGAATATCACGGGCGGCCACGCTGGGCATGCTGGTTGCGGCTGGAGGCACTCTGCTCCTCCTGTTCTACCTAGCGGTGTGGCTCGCCGGCGCGATTTTTTAGAGACCAGTGCCGTTCATAAAACCCCTAGTTTTTCTGAACGGACGCTGTCGACTCCGTTCAGCGCCACATCAGCGGCCGAGTCGTAGAAGCTCCCTATCAACCAAGGAGCAAGACAATGCGTAAGTTTCTAATCCCCGCTCTGGTGCTTTCCACCGTCGTCGGCGTCGCTCCGGCCGCGGCTCAGCACGGCGGCTACCACAACGGCGAACGCGGCAACGTTGCCTGGAACCGCGGCGGCCCCTCCCGCCAGGCCATCAACGAGCTGCTTCGGGATCTCAACCGGGTCGAGAGCCGGATCGATCGTTCGGCCCAGCGCCGGATCATCTCGCAGCGCGAGGCTTTCGGGCTTCACCGCGAGGCGAACCAGATCGAGCGGCAGCTCCAGCGGGCCGGCCGCAACGGCATTAGCGGCCGCGAGTTCGGAATGCTGAGGGGCCAGGTCAACCGGCTGGAACAGCGCCTGCGCATCGAGCGCCAGGACCGGGACGGCCGCCGCTACTGAGGCGACTCGATCGGCAGGCGGCGCGAATTGACGCGGCGCCCGTCCCCTCTCTAGAGGGAGAAAGGCGGCCCGGCAGGGTCGCCTTTCTACTTTTCCAGCTTCGGAGTCCGTCATGGCCATCACGCCGCTCATGCCCGTTTATCCGCGCTCACCGGTGCGGCCGGTGCGAGGGGAGGGGGTCTATCTCTATGGCGAGGGCGGCGAGAAATATCTGGATTTCGCCAGCGGGATCGCCGTCAACCTGCTCGGTCATGGCCACCCCCATCTGACGAAGGCGATCCAGGAGCAGGCGGCGACCCTGATCCACGTCTCCAATCTCTACGGATCCCCGCAGGGCGAGGCCCTCGCCCAGCGCCTGGTCGACCATAGCTTCGCAGACACCGTCTTCTTCACCAATTCGGGCGCCGAGGCGGTCGAATGCTCGATCAAGGCCGCGCGCCGCTACCACCATCATCACGGCCGGCCCGAGAAGCACGATCTCATCACCTTCACCAATGCCTTCCACGGCCGAACCATGGCGACGATCAGCGCCACCGATCAGTCGAAGCTCCGCGACGGCTTCGCGCCGCTGCTTCCCGGATTCACGGTCGTCGAGTTCGACAATCTGGAAGCGGCCGAGGCTGCGGTCGACGGGAACACGGCGGGTTTCCTGGTCGAGCCGGTTCAGGGCGAAGGCGGAATCCGCCCCGCAAGCCCCGAGTTCATGCGCGGCCTCAGGCGCCTGTGCGACGAGAACGATCTCATGCTGGTCCTCGACGAGGTCCAGTGCGGCGTCGCCCGCACCGGCAAGCTCTTCGCCTACGAGCATTACGGAATCGAGCCCGACATTCTCGCCTCGGCCAAGGGCATTGGCGGCGGCTTCCCGATGGGCGCCTGCCTCGCCACCGAGAAGGCTGCGGCGGGCATGGTGGTCGGTACCCACGGCTCGACCTACGGCGGCAACCCGCTGGCGATGGCCGCCGGCCAGGCGGTGCTCGACATCGTCGCCGAGCCCGAGTTTCTGGAGCGGGTCGCCCGAATGGGAGAGCGGCTGCGCGGTGCGCTCGAACAGATGATCCCCAATCACGATCATCTGTTCGAGAGCGTTCGCGGTGTGGGCCTGATGCTGGGCGTGCGCATGAAGACCGACAGCCGCGCGTTCGTCGGCTATTTGCGCGAGCACGGGCTGCTCACCGTCGCGGCGGGCGACAACGTCATGCGCGTGCTTCCGCCGCTGGTGATCGAGGAGGCGCATGTGACGGAGTTCGTCGAGCGGCTCTCCGAGGCGGCACGACGGTACGTGGTGCCGGCGGCGGCGTAGCATCCGTCATCCCGGCGAAAGCCGGGACCTCGGGGAGAACCCGCCGTGACTTCTCGTCCTGGGGTCCCGTCCTTCGCCGGGATGACGGGTGAAAGCTTGAACCGCCCCCCCATCCTAGCCACATCCGCCCCATGACCTCCCCCGATTTCGATACCCGCGTGCGCTCCGCCAATCTCGACGAGGCGCTCGGCTTCACCATTCCCGGCCGCAACGCCCGCGGCCGCCTCGTCAGGCTCGGGCCGCTGCTCGGCGAGATATTGTCGGCGCACGATTATCCGGCGCCGATCGCCCGAACCTTGTCCGAGGCGCTGGTTCTTGCAGCGCTGCTCGGCTCGCTGCTCAAGGAGGCGGAAGGCCAACTGACGATCCAGGCTCAGACGGAAAGCGGAGTCGTCGACCTGCTCGTCGTCGATTATCGCGACGGCGAGCTCAGGGGCTATGTGCGCTTCGACCCGGCGCGGCTCGGCGAGCTTCCCACGCACCGCGACCTTGCCGCTTTGTTCGGCAAGGGCTATCTCGCCATCACCTTCGACCATCCGCTGGCGGAAGAGCGCTATCAGGGGATCGTCCCGCTCGAAGGAAGCTCTCTCGGGGAGGCGGCCCAGAATTATTTCAGTCAGTCCGAGCAATTGCCGAGCGTCGTCCGGCTCGCCGCGGACGACACCGGCCATATCGCCGGCGGAATCCTCGTCCAGCATCTCCCGGAAGGGGAGGAGGGGCGCGACCGACTGCATACCCGGCTCGACGATCCCGAATGGGAGCATGTCCGGATCCTCGCCGAGACCATCAAGGGCCACGAGCTGACCGATCCCGCCTTGCCGCTCGGCGAGGCGCTGTGGCGGCTGTTCCACGAGGAGGAGGTGCGGGTCCTCGAGGCGATCGCGCTCAGGAAGGGCTGCCGATGCAATTTCGAACATGTCCGCGGAGTGCTCGCCCGGTTCGCGGTCGCGGAGCGGGCGGAGATGGTCGGCGAGGACGGAGTCATCAACGTCGACTGCGAGTTCTGCTCGAAGGTTTTCCCAATTTCCCTAAGCGACCTGGAGGATTGAAATCGTTTCGGGGGCGACCATCTCTATACGGTCGATTTTTAATGATAGAGGCTGACCATGTCGTATCTGCGACGTCGAGTGCGCCGGGGGGCGCTTGGGTTGGCCGGCCTGCTTGCGGTCGCCGCACCGGCATTCGCGTTCGCACTTCCGGAGCTCGAGGCTTTTCTCGAAGCTTGAGCGCGGGCGCTGGCAGCTTCGCGACTCGACCGGGCAGCCCCGTTCGATCTGCCTGGGCGATCCGATCGCGCTGATTCAGCTCGAGCATGGCGGGATCAACTGCGAACAGGAAGTCGTCGCAAGCGACAAGGACGGCGCCACGGTCCAGTACAGCTGTCCCGGCCACGGCTATGGCCATACCAGCATCCGGGTCGAAACCCCGCGCCTCGCTCGCATCGACACCCAGGGTCTGGTCGACGGCCGCCCCTTTTCCTATCGGGCCGAGGCCCGCAAGATCGGGACCTGCTGATTTCCGTCGCCCCGGCCAAGGCCGGGGTCCCGGCGCGAACTTGCCGCCGCGCTTTTCACCCCCCGGGATCCCGGCTTTCGCCCGGGTGACGGTTGTTAAGCCCTTGTTTACCTGATCCATGTAAAGAGAGAGTGTGCCGATTGTGGGCACGCTTTCCTCCCTAGCAGGGCCTCAAGGCCTAAACTGGGCCGCCCTTCACCGGGCGGCCCGTTCTTTTGCGCCGCTTGCGCCGTCGGCTGCGTCGGATTAGCCGCCCCGGTCATGTCTTCCCCCGCACCGAAAGCCGTCGCCCTCCTTTCTGGAGGCCTCGATTCCATGGTTGCCGCCGCCTTGGCCAGGGAGGCGGGATTTTCCGTCCTCGCACTCACCGTCGATTACGGCCAGCGTCACCGGGTCGAGCTCGAGGCCGCGGCGCGAATCGCGGCCGAGCTCGGGGCCGAGCGCCATGTCGTCCTTCCACTCGACCTGCGCGCGTTCGGAGGCTCCGCGCTCACCGCCGACATCGCCGTTCCCAAGTCCGGGCCGGGCGATGAAATTCCGGTGACCTACGTACCGGCGCGCAACACCATCTTCCTCTCGCTGGCGTTGGGCTGGGCGGAAGCGGCCGGGGCCTTCGACCTCTATATCGGAGTGAACGCCCTCGATTATTCGGGCTATCCCGACTGCCGGCCGGATTTCATCCAGGCCTTCGAGCGGCTCGCGGCGCTGGCCACCAAGGCCGGCGACGAAGGCCGCAATTTCCGGATTGCAACCCCGCTTCTCCACCTGACGAAGGCGGATATCGTTCGCGAAGCCGACCGCCTCGGCCTCGACTCGGGCCTGAGCTGGTCCTGCTACGATCCCGCACCCGGAGGCCGCCATTGCGGCCTGTGCGACAGCTGCCGGCTCCGGGCGAAGGGCTTCGAAGAGGCGGGCCTCGCCGATCCGACTCATTATGCGGCCCGCCCGTGAGCTACGCGGTCAAGGAGATTTTCCTGACCCTGCAGGGGGAGGGAATGCAGGCGGGGCGGCGGGCGGTTTTCCTCCGATTCGCGGGCTGCAACCTGTGGTCGGGGCGGGAGCAGGACCGGGCCGAGGCTCAATGCCGGTTCTGCGATACCGACTTCGTCGGAACCGACGGCGAGAATGGAGGCCGTTACGAGGCGGCGGCGCTGGCGGAGCGCGTGTTCGAGCTGTGGGGCTCCGGAGACCGGCCGCTCGTCGTCGTCACCGGGGGCGAGCCGATGCTTCAGCTTGACCGCTTTTTGGTGGACTCGCTCCATTCGGCGGGCTTCGAGATCGCGGCCGAAACCAACGGCACCCTGCCGGCCGTGGCCGGGGTGGACTGGATCTGCGTCAGCCCGAAGGCCGGCACGGAGGTGGTTCAGCGCTCCGGCGACGAGCTCAAACTGGTCTGGCCACAGGCCGGGATCGATCCGGAGGCTCTGCTCGCCTGGGATTTCCGGCATTTCATCATCCAGCCGCTCGACGGACCGGAGCGGGAGGAGTCGCTTTCGGAAGCGATCGGCTATGTGATGGCGCACCCGCGCTGGAGGCTCGGCCTCCAGGCGCATAAGCTGATCGGGATGCCCTGATCCGTCGCCCCTGCGAAGGCTGGGGCCCCGGGGGGCGAAAGGCTCGGCGGTCTTTACCCGCCGGGGTCCCAGCCTTCGCTGGGACGACGGTTACTTCGCGGTCCCGCCGCAGGCCCGGCGCAGCACGCCTTTCTTGGAATAGCAGGCGGCCGCCAGCGGCGGCAGGGGCTCGAGACGGATCAGATAGGGGCGGTAGGCCAGCCGCGGTTCGTAGGCGGGCACTAGGGCGTTTCTCATCTCGCGAAGCCGGGCCTGGGCGAGCGGGAAGAGCTGCCCCTTGGGCGCGGCCAGCGCCGACTTGGTGACGTTGGTGGCCGTCTGGCAGAAGATCTGCTGGGCCTGGGCCGCGGACCAGTTGTTGTAGGTCATCGTCGAATAATCGTCGAAGGCCTTCTGCCCCTTGGCCCCCAGGGTCCGTTTGTAATAATTGTTCAGCGCCGTGTAGGCGGCGCCGAACTCGACGCTGTGGTGCGCGAGTAGGCCGTTATAGTTGGGAACGGCCCTCAGATAATCGGAGAACTGGCACTGGAGCGCGGCGACGTTGAGGCCCGCGCGCAAATTCCAGAGCACGTTGGCGCGATATTCCGCGGCGGTCGCGCCCGGCAGCGGAAGTCCCACGAGCGGGTCGCTGGGCTCGATCGGCGCCGAGCGAATGTCCGGCGTGCTGAGAAAGAGCTGGGCCTGCGCCGGGGCGGCCGCCAATATTGCCGCGAACGCGGCGGCGGCGGCGAAGCCGGTCTTCATCCTGATGGCCATGCAGGTCCCCTCGAGCGCTGGAAACGCTTGCTCCATGCTTAGCAGGGGTCGCCTCGCAATAAAGCCTCACGCACCGTGCCCGTCTTAGCTGCGGCACGGCTCGTCATACCTAAGCGTCTGAGCCCCATATGAAAAGACTCCCCGGACAAGAAAAGGGCCGCCCGGTCGCCCGGACGGCCCTTTCCGAAGAACCGGTAACCGCCGATTACATTCCGGTGGTGTTGCCCGTTCCGGTGCCGGTGTTCATCATGGCGTCGGACGAGTTGGTGGTGGTGGTGGTGTTGGTCATGGTCGTCGTCGCGTTCATGTCCGCAGCGGTGCCGAGGGCGTTGCTGTCGGTGGTCGCGTTGAGCGCGTCGACGCCGGTGACGTCGCCGGTGTTCGCCATGAGGGCGTCGTCGGTGTAGTTCATCGCGGTGTTGTTGGCAGCCGCGTCCTCGCCGCCGCCGCAAGCCGCGACGAGCAGGGCCGCGCCGGCAACCATCGAACCGGTCATCACTTTCGAAAGAAGGTCACGCATTTAGAAACTCCCTAGGTTGACGATTTGGACGGGATGGCCCCTTTTTTCCCAAATCAGTTTTGCACAATAAACGGAAAGGATAATGCTCTCAAGCCTTACTCGCGCCCCCCCTCCAGGGAACGCAGGAAATCGCAGAGCCCATCCCGCAGCACCAGGTCGAAACGGTCGAGTCCGAAAGACGCTCCCATCTCGTCGAGGCTGGTCACTGGGAAGTCGGCAATACCGCACGGCACTATCCCTGAGAAGTGGGAAAGTTGCGGGGCCAGATTGACCGAGAATCCGTGGTAGGTGACCCAGCGCCGCACCCTCACCCCGATCGCGCCCACCTTCGCCTCGCCCGTCGGACCGTCGGCCCAGATTCCGATCCGCCCCTCGGCGCGGCGGGCCTCGACCCCGAGCCGCCCGAGGGTCGAGATCACCCAGCCTTCGAGCGAATGGACGAACCCCCGGACGTCCCGCCCCCGCCGGTCGAGGTCGAGAAGCACATAGCCCACCCGCTGCCCGGGCCCGTGATAGGTATAGCGCCCGCCCCGGCCGGCGGCGAAGACCGGGAAGCCTTCGGGGTTGAACAGCTCCGCCGGATCCGCGCTGGTCCCCGCCGTGTAGAGGGGAGGGTGCTCGAGCAGCCAGACCAGCTCGGAAGCCTCGCCGGAGCGGATGGCGGCGGCGCGCGCCTCCATCGCCGCCAGCGTCTGCGGATAGGGGCTCAGCCCCGGCGTCACGCGCCATTCGATGCCGTCGTCCGAGCTCACTCGGCCTCCTTCGCCCTGCGGGGAGGGAAGGGCAAGAGCGGGAGCGAGGGCCAGGCGGCCCGCGCCGGGCGGGCGGGGGGTGCAAATGCCGCGCCAAGGCCCGCCCGGCCGCGATCGCGGACATTCCCCCGATCCCGCAAGTCGATCGACCTCGCCGTATCGAGTAAGGGCAATGCTCACGCGCATCTCCTCCACGGCCGGCACGTCCTGGATTTTTCGAGAGAAGACGCGAAGGCACGAAGGCGCGACGCAGAAAAAGGGCGGTCTGGAGCCGGTCCCGGACCGGGACCGCGAAGGGATGCGGAAAACGCCGCCCCGCCGTCTCTGTCACCAACTGGCGCGCTCCCGGCCCGGGGGCAACTGCAGCGGCCGGGATTACGGTCTTGGACAGACCCGGCTGCCACAGCCGGCGCGCCTATCGGTGGTGGTGTCGTCCGGTGGCCGGGTCACAGTCCCTACTATCGCGGGACCTTTGCATAACCCCTGCGAAGCGCTCGCAGACAAAGCCCCTCCCGTGCAGGGGAGGGGTTGGGGTGGGGAATGTGGGGGAGAATGTTCGCTGACGCCGGTAAGGCGAGCAGACAACCCCCACCCCAACCCCTCCCCTGAAGGGGAGGGGCTAGCACCCAGCGACTTATGCAAAGGTCCCACTACCGCCGCAATTGCCGGGCTCGCGGCCGGCCGGCTCCGCCGCCGGACCGACGCCCGCCGCCCCGCCTATTGCGGACTTTCCCCGATCCGGCGCAAAGTCGCTCCACCGCGCCGCATCGGGAGAGCCGAATGAATCCTGCCCGCCATTTTCGCTGGGCTTGCCCCGGCGACGGCGACGTGCTGGCCGACATCATGTTCGATTCGGTTAGGAACGGCGAAAGCCCATATTCCGAGCCGCAGCGGGCGGCGTGGGTCCCGGCGCGCCCCCCCGGCGAGGCGTGGGCCGAGCGCCTGGCCGGGCAGGACGTCATCGTCGCCGAGCAGGACGGCGCGGCGGCCGGCTTCGCGACCCTCGCCGAGGGCGGCTATGTCGATCTCGCCTTCGTTCGGCCGAAGGCGCGCCGCTGCGGCCTCTTCCGGCAACTTCTCTCGCGCCTGATCGAAAGAGCCGCCGCGAAGGGCGAGGCCCGGCTGTGGACCCATTCGAGCCTGGCCGCCGAGCCGGCCTTCGCCAAGCTCGGCTTCACGATCCGCAAGCGCGAGCGGGTGCGAGTCGGCGATCAGGAGCTCGAGCGCTTCGAGATGGAGATGCCGCTCGCGGCGGACTGAAACCGCCCCGGGTCGTGCCGACGGGCCTGCGCGGCGGCCGACGCGTCCAAGGCCGATAAGGCGGTGCCCGGCCGTCGAAAATCCGGGCCTGGAGCATTCGGTTGTCAGGTTGGCTGTTTCCGTTCGGGCTGAGCTTGTCGAAGCCCTCTCTTTTCCCCTGATAAACCAGGAGGGAAGACCCTTCGACAGGCTCAGGGCGAGCGGGTTCAGGTGATTCAACCTGATCCCTCAATGCTTCAGGCCGAAGGGGCGGTGCCCGGCCTCAGATAGGCGAACATGTGCGGCACGTAATCCGCCTTGCCGAGCGGAACCCCGGCCTGGCGGAGGAGGGCGTAGGCGGTCATCTGGTGGAAGGCGGCCTGGGGCAGGGCCCAGTCGCGGACATATTGCTCGCCGGTCATGTCGAAGATCATTCCGTTGGGAAGCTCGTGGACGATCGCCCGATCGGCGGCCGGGTCGAGCTCGCTTGGGCCGACCGCGGCGAGGAAATCCGCGGCCTCGGCCACGCGTGCCCGGGCTTGCGCCCAGCTGCCGGGCCTCTCGCCGCCGTCCCGGCCCTCCTGCCGGATCGCGAGCACGGCTTCCGGCACCGCCTCGCCCCGAAGCCGGTAGACGGGCTCCTGCGCCTGGAAGGCGAGGAAGCGCAGCTGGGTGGTCAGCGCAAACATGTCGGGCGCGAGCCGAAGGGCGAGCAGCGCATCCGGTCCCCCCGGGCGCTGGGCGGCGAACGCCTCCGCCTTGTCGAGCCATCCGGAGACGGCGGTGAGCTGGTTGGAGAGCGAGGCGACGAGGAGCGCGGTGAAGTTCATGGCGGCGCTCGTGGGCCCAGGACGCCTGCCGGTTCAAGCCCTCCTGGTCCATCGGTGTCGCGGCCGGGCGCCTCGCATCGCGCGATTCTTTCTCCATGGCGGGTCCGGCTGGAATTTTTTGAGAGAAGGCGCAAAGGCGCGAAGGCGCGACGTAGAAAAAGTCTCTCGGCTCGGCTTATAGCTTCGCGGAAAGTCACGTTCCGATCTCAGGGAGTCCGTACCGATGGCCGAAGAGCGCGCCGGCCTGCCCATCCTCGCCTTTGCCGATGCCGCCGCTTTGGAGCGCTGGCTCGAGGCTCAGCCCGAAGGCTCCGCCGGGCTGTGGATCAAGTTCGCCAAGGCGGGCTCGGGCGTTGCAAGCGTGAGCAAGGCGGAGGCGATCGACGCCGCGCTCTGCCACGGCTGGATCGACGGCCAGCTCGACAAATATGACGACCGCCACTGGCTCGTCCGCTTCACGCCACGCAAGGCGCGAAGCAAATGGTCCCAGGTCAACCGCGCCCGCGCGACCGAGCTCCTCGAGGCCGGCCGGATGCGTGCCGGCGGGCTCGCCCAGATCGAGGCCGCCAAGGCGGACGGCCGGTGGGAGGCGGCCTATGCCCCGGCGAGCAAGGCCGAGGTTCCGGCCGACCTCCAGGCCGCCCTGGATCGGAGCCCGGCGGCGGCGGCCTTCTTCGCGACTCTGACCGGGGCCAACCGCTACGCGATCCTCTACCGGATTGAGGCGGTGAAGAAGCCGAAGACTAGGGCGCGGAAGATCGCGGAGTTTGTCGCGATGCTGGAGCGGGGGGAGACGGTGCATGGGTGAGGGGTGGTCTTAGGTCGGTCCCGGACGGGGACCGCGAAGGTCCGGCCTGCGCACGACGGGATCGAAGGTGGTGCGGGGCAATGGGTTCGCACAAAGACCACTAAGGTCACAAAGGCACGAAAAGGTGTGGACGGCGTGAAACTCACGGACAGGTCGCCCAAGTTCGCTCAGGCCGGTGCGTTGGGCCCCGAGAGCCAATGCAACGAGGTGCGAAAAATATATACTGTCCCGGATTTCGTCCCGGATTTCACCCTGTCACTAAGTCTCCTGCTCACGTCGTCACATCCGGGGGGAGATCACTACTTAGCTGATCAATTACCACTTTGTTCATGGCTGAGTATCGAGCCCTTGGCGATGTTTCCGAATCTACGAAATCTTGGTAGGCTGTACGGCGGGTCACAAGCGGCAGGCTAATGTCGCTGAACTGGCGAAACGATCGAACTATAAAGTCAAGCTGCTTCGCACGCTCTTCGTTGAGGTCTGCCCTATGAAGCTTCAGCAACTCCCTAGTGCATTCACCCAGGACAGTGCCGCGAGAAACAACAAAAGCGCCAAGGAAAGTAAGATGCTCTTCCGGGTTGAGGGCATAAGGATCAATGATGTGCTCTAGGTAAGGATCATTGTCACTTTTATTCTGGTTGCATCGTTCACATGCTAGTGTAAGATTGATCCAGCTGAAGGATTGCAGAACATCTAGCGACTTCGGATACATGTGTTCCACATCGCCGTGGTGGACATGAAGAAACTTGCTCTCACAGTAGGCGCATTTTCCGTTCGTTTCAGCAACGAGAGCTGCCTTTACGTCTGGGTGCCTGTAGCGGCCTTTCTCGGTGGTCGTCGGATCTTGGCCGACGACTAACTTGTCGAGGATCGCCTCAGTCCACTCAACCGCTTTGTCTTGCAGAATTTGCGGCTCTGCGCCCTTCGTAATCCGGATCATTGGCGCTGCGCAATCCGCGCGAGAGCTTCAGGATAAAACTCCCCCAACCCGGCACCCTCCAGGCGATGTCGCAGGTTTCGAATACCCGCATTGTCTAAAATAACGGGTGTCTCACCAGAGATCGCATCAAGCTCATTTTCAGCCCATATGGGCAACGTCACGGAAACACCGAGGACGGTTTTCAATATATCTGAAGCAGTTCCAGCTTTATTCACGGTATCAAGCCGCTGCGATACCACTCGCGCGCGACCTGCGTCACGATAAACATCAAGTTCCTCATCGTAGCGCAGTACGTAGACGTAGGAGTCTTTGACGGACGAAACGACGAAGGGGCTATGGGTGGCCACGACAAACTGGACTTGCGGAAACGCCGCGACCAGGCTTCCCATTAAGCTACGCTGCATAGACGGATGAAGATGGTTTTCCGGCTCATCGATGATAGCGACAAAATCGTTCCGCCCGCGAGAATACAGAAAAATTTGCCAAGCGAGGTCTACCAATGCCATAAGCCCACCCGATGCTGCATCTATGACAAAGTCACCTGTATCAGTTGAAATAACCACGTCAGGAATTCTGACTTCAAGACCTTTGAATCCAATCGTGTCAGGAAAAACTTTTCTTAGAACCTCAACAAACTCATTGAACGTTCTCTCTAACTCCCGATTTGGGCGCACATGCAGGTTTCCCGGCCCAAAGGTAGCCATCGATATAATTGCTTCTTTAATACGATAGGTAGGGCTATATTGTGAGTGGCTGTTGTTGAAGCGGTTCGACACCTCTTGGTTATATGCTTGGTATGCCTGTTCAGCCGTTATGGCATTCGTAGGAATGTTTGCTACCTGCTGGTATACGCTCGTGGGGCGATGCGAAGGGATAAATAGCCCATCCACCCGTGACATTCCCTCCACGTTGATGTTGTACTGAACTCCGCCGGCATTTGGCACCATCAGCTTAGCCGTTCGGCCATCGCTATAGCTGATCGACCCAAGGGGTTGAGGGACATGCGGTAAATCTTGAGATTTCCGTCTGAAAACGCCCGCAAAGTATTGGAACACTCCACTTTTCGTCGCTGCGGGCGTCGCAAGCATAATATTTTGGAAGCCAAAATGCTGTGCCAGAACACGCAAAATTGTGCTTTTCCCAGCACCGTTTGCGCCTGTAATAGTCGTTAGGCGTGGGTGCAAATCCACGTTGATCGACTCGAATTGGCGCCATCCGGAGATCGTGATGTTTTGGAAGGTCATTAGATGGTATTCCAAAAGAAGCGATTGTGTGCCGTCGCGAAGTCAAAATCAAACTGAAATTCAATCAAAGGACTGTTAGGTTTGGGATGGGGATCCTAGATCGCGCGCTTGCCGCCAAGCGCCACCCCAATCAACCGCCTTACCGCCTCCGGCCTGGACGGCTTAGGATCCGGCTGTTCCGCAATCCAAGCGTCCAACTCGGTTTGCATCTCCGGATAAAGGCGGACTCCGACGACCGGGCCGATTCCGGTTTTCGGGCGACCTCGGCCTCTTTTCTCGTTAACGGGTATTGCGGCGTCCTCGAATATGAGTTAACGAGTATTCAGGTCGGAGCGGGTCGTGCTCCGGCTCTCACCACCGCACCGCCTTGTGAAGGAGGCGAAGGATGGCTGCTGGGCAGCATAACCCGTCGCGTCGCGCGCTGCTAGGCGCGGTCGTCGCGCTTCCGCTTTTGCCGCGTCATTGCGAGGAGCGAAGCGACGAAGCAATCCAGAGCGGCGCCGCGCCTCGGGCTGGATTGCTTCGCTCCGCTCGCAATGACGGGGAGGGGAGGGACCGCGCGAGGTGGACGAAAGCGCTCGACCGGCTCCGGGCCGTCGAGGCGGAGGTTCGGGCGATCGAGCGGGCGACGGCGGGGAAGCCGGCGGAGGAGGAGGAGGCGCTCGAGGCGGTCTATCTCGCCCGGCTGGGGGATCATTCGGAGGCGCTTCGGCGGGTGATGAAGGTTCGGGCGCCGGACCTTGCGGCTCTGGCTTTGAAAATCGAGCTCGCCATCGATGAGGAGATCGGGTCGCTGAGCGGCGGCGAGCTTTGCCTGGCGGCGCTTCGGCGGGACGTTCGGCGGCTGATGACGTGACGGGTGGGTGGAGACGGCTTCGTCCGAGGGGGACCGGGCCCGGGCCATTGCATCGAGCATCTCTTCTCGCCGTCGGCGGATACTGGACTTTTCGAGGGACGGCGCAACGGCGCAAAGGCGCGACGTAGGAAAAGGGCTCCCTGCGTCGCGCCGTCGCGCCGTCGCGCCGTCTCTTTGAAAAATGGCGCCCGGACGCCGGGAGGAAGGTGCAAGCGTTCGGCCGACGGCGCGACTTCCGGACAGGTGACGAACCGGACCTGCGGAAGGTGTTCAAGGTGATCGGAGGGCGGCAGGCCCTGGATTTTTCGAGGGAAGCGCAAGGGCGTCTTCCTCGCTTTTTTCGCGCAGAGCTGCGATCTCGCCGCCTCCGCGGCGGCGGCGGGGATCTGCGAGCGGACCGTCCATTACCATGTTCGAAGCGACCCGGCGTTCGCCGAGGCCTTCCAGGCGGCGCTGGAGGAGGGCTATCGCTGGCTCCAGGCGGAGGCGGTGCGGCAGCGTCTCGAGGCGCAAAAGCGGCTTCGGGCGGCGATCGAGGAGGCCGAGGAGACGGGCGGCCCGATTCCGGTCGCCGAGGAGGGCGTGGAGTTCGACCGGGCGATGGCTTTGCTCGACCGCTGGGACCGGCGGGACGGGCGGCTCGGCTTTCGAAAGGTGAGCCCCGGCCGCCAGCGGGTCTGGACGTTCGAGGAGGCGATCGCCCTGCTCGACAGGAAGCTGGACAATCTGGGCCTGCGGATGCGCGCTCGGCCGCCGGCCGGGGCCGGGTGAAGGGGGCGCCCCGCCGGCACGACCGGCGCCGCCGCCCGGCAAGGCGGAGCTTGAGCACCCCCGGCCCGGCCTCTATGCTCGCCCGCGAAAAGAAGGGGCTCGAGAGATCATGAAATTATCCTACAGCGCGGTCTGGGCGGAGGTTATGGCCCTGCTGCGCAGCCACGCCTCGCTGATCGCCACCGTCGCGGGCGTGTTCATCTTCCTTCCCGGGCTCCTGGTCGCCTATCTCCTGCCCCAGCCCGAGCCCCGGAACTTCGCCGAGCTGGGTGCCTTGTGGACCGAATATCTCACTTCCAACTGGCACTGGATGCTGCTCACCAGGCTGGTGAACATGGTCGGCGAGGTCGCGATCCTGCTTCTGATCTTCTCCCGCGGGATCAGCGTCGGCGGCGCCATAGCCGCCGCCTTCGCCTTGCTCCTCTCCTTTTTCGCGGCCTCCGTCCTGGGCAATTTCGCCGTCGCCCTCGGCTTCCTGCTGCTGATCGTCCCCGGCCTCTATCTGCTCGGCCGGCTCGGCCCGCTGGCTTCGGTCGTGGTCGCCGAGGCCCACAGGAACCCGCTCGAGGCGCTTCGCCGCTGCTGGGCGCTGACCCGGGGCCATGGCTGGGCGATAGTCGGGCTGATCCTGATCGTGGCCGTCGCGGCCGCGATCGTCGTCGGAGTGGCGACCACGCTTCTCGGGATCGTCTTCATCCTCGTCGCCGGGCAGGATATCGGGCAATTGCTCGTCCTCATCGTCAGGACCGCGGGCAACGCCGCGATGACGACCCTGGTCCTGGTCCTCGGCGCCGCAATCTATCGCACGCTGAGCCGGGGAACAGCCGCCGCCTCGACGCCGGGAGGGGATGCCGGCTAGGCGGGCTCCGCCTCGGGGAGGGACCGACCGGCTCCGCCGCCGCCCCCGATCAGCGGGATTTGCGGCGCGCAGCCTTGGGGAAGGAGGCCAGCGACACGGGGGTCGGGGAAGCTCTCGAAGGCGCGCTTCACTGCGGTGAAGCCGGCGTTGAGATAGGCCTTCAGCGCGGCCGGATGGTCGAGCGTGCAGGTGTTGACCGAGACCCGCTCGACTCCGGGGCGCCAGGCGAGCGCGAGGGTGTTGGCGAGAAGCCAGGCGCCGTGGCCCTTGCCGGCGAGCTCGGGGACGAGGCCGAGGAAGCGGATCAGGGCTTCGCTTCGGGTTCGGAAGTCGAGCTCGACCATTCCGACCTCGATCCCCTTGCCGTCGACGACCGCATGGACCTCGGCCATTTCCGAGCGAAGGCGCTCGTCGTCCATGGCGAGCCGGGAGTACCAGAGCCAGCGCGCCCCGACCCGTTCGAAGAGCAGGCGGTAGCGCGCGGGCTCGGGCTCGCGCCAGCGTTCGAGGCGAAGCGGCGAGGCGGGCAGGGGGCGGAGCGGGGGGCGCTTCGTCATCTCCAGGTAGGTGACGACCGCGCCGACATGGCCAAGCGGAAGCGGGGTCAGGCTCATCTCAGCGCCCCGTCGCAGTCGTCAGGAGGATGAGGCCGAGGAGGAGGAAGAGAGGACTGTACAGGTAGGTGTCGAAGCGGGCCCAGCGGGTCGTGCGGAGCGACTTGAAGAAGCCGACATAGCGGTTGGGGATGAGCGCCCGGGAGACGAAGGCCGCACCGGCCGCGAGGAGCGTGGCGCGGGCGAGCCTCGGCGGGAGAAGCTCGGGCAGGTGGCCGGCATGAGCGAGCAGGAGCAAGGCGAGCGCGACGAGTGCGAGCGCGACCGCCCCGGCCGCGACGCGCCACCACGCAAGACGATCCGCCATCACCGGAGCCCCGTCGGGGCGCTGGGGGAGCGAGACCGCGTAGCCGGCCTGGCCGCCGAACGCCCAATGGATATGGAAGGCCGCGGCAAAGCCGATGATGGCAAGGGCGAGCAGCACCGACATCGGACCAAGCTAGCACGACGGCAGCATTGCAGGAACTCGGTACCGGCTCTCGGCCCGTTTCCTGTCACAATCGAGACGAATTTCGCCGCGGAGCGGCATCGGGCCGAGACGTAGCGGCGCGAAGCATGGCGCCTTCGACGACTCGGAGCCCGGCTCCACGGAGGATTGCAATGCTTTTTCATATTTCGATGGCGGCCCGGCGGCCGAGGCAGGCGGCGATGCTGATCGCGGAAATCTGGGGCGGGCGGGCCTATCCCTTTCCGCCGGTCGCGGAAGGGAGCTGGATCGCGATGGCGGGCGACGAGCGCGGAAGCGCGATCGAGGTCTATCCGATCGGAACCGAGCTTTACGAGGGCGACGGCCCGGCGGGCGCCCAGTCCCGTCGCGGGCCGCCTTCGCCCAACGGACCGGTCCATGTCGCGATCGCGACCGAGCTCGCGATGGGCGACGTGAAGGGGATCGCGAGACGGTTCGGAGCGCCGGCGAAAGTCTGCTCGCGCGGGCCCTTCCGGGTCATCGAACTCTGGGTCGAAGGCAGCTTCATGGTCGAGGTTCTGACGCGCGAGATGCAGGCCGAATATCTCGCCAGCTTCAACTTCGACGGCTACGAACGCTACCTCGCCGCCGGCGGCCTGGCCGCGGCGGCGTGACAGCCGGGATCCTCCCCGGGCGTGCGGGCACGCCCGGGGAGGGGTTTCCCGCAGCTCAGGCCGCGACGCGCCTTCGCATCAGGGCCGTCAGCCGGTCCTTGACGGCCAGGCGGAGCCTCTTCAGCCGGAGGAGCTTGAGGCTGTCGGGGAGGCGCCGGGTCATTTCCCGGGTGATCGCCTCGTCGAGTCGGCGGTGGATGTGCGTGAGTCTGTAGGCCGTGGATGACATGGTTGTTCTCCAGCTGAAAATGACTGCCGGCAAAGGCAGGTTTCGTTTCCGAGGGGCCGCGCCGGGCGGCTTCTCAGGCTGCTGGAGGGGCCCTTGCCCGATAGGAGGCGGCCGGCTGGCGAGCGGCTTCGGCCGGCTTGCCGGAGGTGAATTCGGCGCCCGGTCTGCTCGAGAGGCGTTCGGTGACGATTCCCGGCGCGGTGGGCGGCGGAAGGGCGGAGCCGGCGCCCGGGCCGGGAGCCTCGTCGTCGAGAGGATTGCGGGTTCCGGCGGGGAGAAGGGCGGCCGAGGGCCCGCCGCGGCTGGAGCCGAGGCGGGTCGCCGGTCCCTGAAGGTCGGCGCCCGAGGCGGCGGTCGCCGACCCGAGGAACAGGCTCAAGAGGATCAGGAGAGCCGCGAGTGGCCCCTTGCTTGCCCGATCCTGTGCCGTCCTCGTCGTCGGCACCGTGAACCCCTCCTCCTGCGCTTCGGCCGATATGGGCGGGGCCGCGGTGAAAACAACGGAGCGGGAATCTTCGCGGAGCAAAAAAAGATTTTCCCGATCCGCCGCCCGGCACTTGAAGAGAGAACGCAACCATTGTGCAGTGCAGCACGTTGATCTCGGGAAGCCCCAGCGGCCCACCCTCCAAACGTGAGTATGTCCATGAGCAATGCCCCGGTTCCCGTTCGCCCGAGCGAAAAGACTTCCTCCGGCGCGAGCCGATCGCTTTGGAAGTGGGGCGCCGGGGCGGCCGGCGCTGCGGCGGTCGGCGCGGCGGCGTTCAACGCGGTCCGGGCCCGGCGGGCGGAGGAGGCCAATCCGCCGGCGGGAAGCTTCATCGAGATCGACGGGGTGGGCCTTCATTATCTCGAGCGGGGAAGCGGTCCGGCGGTCGTCCTTCTCCACGGCAATGCGACCATGATCCAGGATTGGCTCGCCTCCGGAGTGTTCGACGCCCTTGCAAAAACCAACCGGGTCATCGCCTTCGACCGCCCCGGCTTCGGCCACAGCGAACGGCCGAGGATGACGGTCTGGACTCCCGCGGCGCAGGCCCGGCTGATCGCGTCCGCGCTCGAGGCGATGGGTGTTACGGCGGCGACAATCGTCGGCCACAGCTTCGGGACCATGGTCGCCGCGGAAATGGGCCTGAACCACCCGGACGTGGTGGCATCGCTCGTGCTGATCGGCGGCTATTATTATCCCTCCGCCAGAGTCGACGCGGTACTCGGCTCTCCGCCCGCGATCCTGGGGATCGGCGACGCGATCCGCTATACCGTCTCGCCATTCCTCGGAGCGGCGATGAGGCCGACCCTGGAAGCCCAGATATTCGGCCCGGCCCCGGTGTCGAACGGGTGGGAGTCGGACTTTCCGTTCGAGATGACCCTTCGTCCGTCCCAGATCCGGGCGGCCGCAGCGGAAGCGGCGCTGATCGTCCCCGCAGCGGCCTCGCTCGCGCCGCGCCTGGCCGGGCTCACCCTTCCGCTTACCCTGATTGCGGGTGACGGCGACAAGGTCGTGAGCACCAGGGACCAGTCGGAGCGATTGGCGGAGACGCTTTCGAAGGCGGAGCTTCTGATCGTCGAGGGGGCGGGCCATATGGTGCATCACACTGCCAGCGCAGCCGTGGCCTCCGCGATCCGGGCGGCTTCGGGAGGCTGATACGGCCCGCCTTAATTCCTCCCCCAACCTGCTGAGGGAGGGGGGACCGCGACGCGAAGCGTCATGCTGGAGGGGTGAATTTGAGCCTGAATTTCCCCTCCACCGCGCTTCGCCCGGTCCCTCTTTCCGAGGCAAGCTCGGGGAGTGATGCGCAGCTTTGCGCCACCGCATGACAACGGCTTTCGAGCCCGGTAGGGCCGACCTCTCCAAGCGGGAGTGAAAGCATGGATGCCCTCAGCCGCCACAATGTCAGCGTCACCGGCAAAGGCGACCGGTTCATGATGTTCGCTCACGGCTTCGGTTGCGATCGGAACATGTGGCGATTCGTCGCCCCCCGGTTCGAGGAGACTCACCGGGTCGTCCTGTTCGACCATGTCGGCTGCGGAAAGGCCGACAGCTCGGGCTACGATCCCGATCGCCACTCCACGCTCCAGGGCTATGCGGACGACGTGGTCGAGATTGCTCGCGCCCTCGGAATCGCCGGCGGGATATTCGTCGGCCATTCGGTCAGCGCGATGATCGGGATCCTGGCCGCCCGCGCCGCTCCCGAGCTTTTCGGCCGGCTCGTCCTGATCGGCCCGTCGCCCTGCTACATCAACGACGGCGACTATGCAGGCGGGTTCGAACGCTCCGATATCGAGGAGCTGATGACCTTCATGGACAGCAACTTCCTCGGATGGTCCGCGGCGCTCACCCCGCAGATCATGGGCAATCCGGACCGGCCCGAGCTTGCCGAGGAGCTGAACAACAGCTTCTGCCGAACGGACCCGGACATCGCCAAGCAATTCGCCCGGGTGACCTTCCTGTCGGACAATCGCAAGGATCTGGAAGGGGTGACCCTGCCGGCGCTGATCCTTCAGTGCAGCGACGATCTCATCGCGCCCGATTCGGTCGGAGCCTATGTCCACGAGCGCCTTTCCGGGAGCCGGCTGGTCAAGCTGGGGGCGACCGGCCACTGCCCGAACCTGAGCGCCCCCGAGGAGACGGTCGAGGCGATCCGCGCGTGGATCTGAAGGCGATGGCCGATTCCCAGCTCCCCGGCTTCGACGACGAAACGCTCTACGAGGACGCCCCATGCGGCTATCTCGCGACCCGGCCCGACGGGACGATCGTCCGGGCCAACCGGACCTTCCTGCGCTGGACCGGCTTTAGCGCGGAAGAGCTTTGCGGGACCCGCTTCCAGGACAAGCTGACCCTGGCCGGGCGGATCTACCACGAGACCCACTTCGCGCCGCTGCTCCGGATGCAGGGCTCGATCAGCGAGGTCGCGCTCGATTTCCTGTGCAAAAGCGGGGATCGGCTTCCGACGCTGGTCAACACGGTTCAGAGGACGGATTCGGGCGGCGTTCCGGTCGTCAATCTCACGACCGTCTTCGATGCCCGCGACCGGCGCCGCTACGAGCAGGACCTGCTTGCGGCGCGGGATTCGGCGCGCCGCGCCGCAGACGAGCTGCAGCGGCTCAATTCGGAGCTCGATCAGCGGGTGGCCGCCGCGGTCGAGGAGCGGCTGAAGGCCGAGGACGCGCTCAGGCAATCCCAGAAGATGGAGGCGATCGGCCAGCTCACCGGCGGAGTGGCTCACGACTTCAACAACCTGCTGACCCTGGTGATCGGAGGCCTGGACCTGATCGACCGGCAGCTTCCTTCCTTGCCTCCGGGTCCCGGAACGGAGCGGATCCGCCGGGCCCGCGACGCCGCCATGGAAGGGGCCAGGCGCGCGGCCAAGCTCACCCAGCACCTCCTCGCCTTCGCTCGCCGGCAGCCGCTGCAACCCCGGTCGCTCGAGATCAACCGGCTGATCCGGGAGATTTCCGACATGCTTCGCCGGACGCTGGGCGAGCAGGTCGAGCTCGAGGCGGTGCTGGGCGCGGGGCTGTGGAGCGTTGAAGCGGATCCGGTCCAGCTCGAAAACGCGATACTGAACCTGGCCGTCAACGCGCGCGACGCGATGGGGCCGGGCGGAAGGCTCACCATCGAGACTCACAATGCCAGCCTCGACGATTCCTATGTCGCGGGCGTTCCGGAGGGTCTTGCGCCGGGACAATATGTCATGATCGCCGTGAGCGACACCGGTTGCGGGATGACGGTCGACACCCAGCAAAAGGTGTTCGAGCCCTTCTTCACGACGAAGGATGTCGGCAAGGGGACCGGGCTCGGACTGAGCCAGGTCTACGGCTTCGTCCGGCAGAGCGGCGGGCACGTGCGGATCTACAGCGAGCCCGGCGTCGGAACGACCGTCAAGATCTACCTCCCGCGCGGCCGCGCCGGGCTTCCGGCGGAACGGTCGGAGGCACGCCTGGAGCCGAAGGCGATCTCCGGCGACGAGCGGATTCTTCTCGTCGAGGATCACGAGGACCTGCGCGAGCATATCGCCGGAATCCTCACCGACCTCGGCTACGATGTCCTGGCGACGGCGGACGGGCGGTCAGCGCTTGCAGCAATCGAGGAGGGGCCCGACTTCGATCTCCTCCTGACCGACGTCGTCCTGCCAGGCGGGATGAACGGCCGCCAGATCGCGACCCGCGCCCTTCAGCTTCGTCCCGGGCTGAAGATCCTCTTCATGACCGGCTACACCCAGAATGCGATCGTCCACGACGGCCGGCTCGACGAGGGAGTCGCCCTCATCAGCAAGCCCTTCACCTACGACCAGCTCGGCGCCAAGGTCAGGGCGGAGCTGGACGGGCTTGGGATTTCCAGACGGTCGTAAAGGCCTGATCGTTTTTTATTGGCCGTCATCGCGAGGAGCGAAGCGACGAAGCAATCCAGCAGGCCCAGGAGACCGCGCCGGATTGCTTCGCTTCGCCCGGAATGAAGGACTGAATCATGAAAAATGATCGTGCTCCAGCCGACTAGACTGAAGCCCGAACTCCGTCAGCGGGCCGCCGCGTTTTCGTTGAACACCGCCAGCTGGGCGGCGAAGGCGCGCTTGTAGGCGGGGCGGGCTTCGCCTCGGGCGATGTAGGCGGCGAGGGTGGGATAGTCTTCGAGGAGGCCGGTATCCTCCACCCGGCGAAGGACCGTCACCATGAGCAGGTCGCCGGCGCTGAAGCCGCCGTCGAGCCACTCGGAATCGCCCAGTCGGGCGGCGAGCTGGCCGAGGCGGGTGCGGATCCGCTCGTGGAGGAGCGGCAGGCGCTGGCCGAACCAGGGCTCGTCGCCTTCCAGGATTTCGGCCGCCTCGAGCTCGACGATCGGAGGCTCGACCGCGTTCAGTGCGGCGAACATCCAGGCGACGGCGCGCGCCCTCGCGTTCGGGTCGTCGGGCAGGAGGCCCCGATTGCGCTGTGCGACATGGAGGATGATCGCGCCGGATTCGAACAAGGCGAGATCGCCTTCCTCATAGGTCGGGATCTGGCCGAAAGGATGGAGCCTGAGATGCCCGGGCCGCTTCATCGCTTCGAACGAGACCAGCCGGACGTCGTAGGCCTGTCCCACTTCCTCGAACGCCCAGCGCACGCGCATGTCGCGCGCCATTCCCTGGCCCTCGTCGGGGGACGATTCGAATGCGGTGATGGTGACGGTCATCGGTCCCTCCGGGTCGAGGCCGAACGATGCCTCGCAATGACATCCCTGCCGGGATCGCCTTCTTCGCAACGAAGAGCGCCCGCCTTTCAGCGGGCGCTCCCCCTTCGCTGCCTGCGTGATAGCAGCTCAGGTAACCTAAAGGCCGTTGGCCAGGTTGGTGTCGGCGTCGTTGCTGGTCGCATCCTGCTGCATCATCATGTTCTCGGTGGAGCCGTTGGTCGACGCGTTGGCGTCCATTCCGCCCGCTCCGCCCATGCCGTTCATCGACGCATTGGCGTCCAGCATAAGGTTGTCGTCCATCATCAGATTGTCGGTGCCGAGGGTGTTTGCGCCCTCCGCCGAATTGCCGCTTTCACCGCCGCCGCAGGCGGAAAGGGCGAGGGCCACAGCGGCCAGTGCAATGATTCGCATGAATTCCTCCGTTTTTATGTACCGGCTCAACGCGGCATCGGCGGCTTGGCTCCGTGCAGGCCCTCAGCTCCAGGTCGCCACCGGGGGCAGGCTCATCAAGATTGCGTCGACATTGCCGCCGGTGCGAAGGCCGAACAGGGTCCCGCGGTCGTAGATGAGGTTGAACTCCGCGTAGCGGCCGCGCCATTCGAGCTGCCTTGCCTTGTCGGCCTCATTGAACGGGATCTTCATCCGCCTCCGGACCAGCCGTGGGAAGATTTCGAGAAAGGCTTCGCCGACGTCGCGGGTGAAGGCGAAGCTCGGCTCGAACGGACCCTCGAGATGGTCGTAGAAGATCCCGCCGACTCCGCGATTCACTCCCCGATGAGGGATGTAGAAATACTCCTCCGCCCATTTCGAGAAGCGGTCGTAGAAGGTCAAATCGTGGGCGGCGCAGGCGGCGCGGAGGCGGGCGTGGAAGTCGGCCGTATCCTCCTCGTACGGGATCGGCGGGTTGAGGTCCGCGCCGCCTCCGAACCAGCGCTTCGTGGTGACGAGGAAGCGGGCGTTCATGTGGACCGCGGGCACGTGCGGGTTGGCCATGTGGGCGACGAGGCTGATCCCGGTGGCGAAGAAGCGCGGATCCTCCCCGGCGCCGTGGATCGTCGCCGCGAAATCCTCGCTGAAGCGGCCGGCGACGGTGGAGACGTTGACCCCCACCTTCTCGAACACCTGCCCCTTCATCATCCCGCGCACCCCGCCGCCGCCCGGCGAGCCGTCCGGGTCGTGGCGCCGCCAGGGCGTGTATTCGAACAGCGCCTCGCTGCCCGCCTCGCGCTCGATCGCCTCGAACTCGGCGCAGATCCGGTCGCGAAGGGACTCGAACCAGCTTCGGGCGCATCGCTGTTCTTGGTCGAGCTCGATCATGGCGTCCGGATGCCGCCCGAGGCCTCGACTTGCAAGCGCTCTCGGAAGCTTCGCTCCGAGTGGCGGGCGGCCGGAACCTTCCGGCGCAATTTACGCAAGGGCCGGGGAACGCAGCGATTCCTGCGCCGTTTGGCGGATCGAAGGCGGCCGGGATTCGGCTGCTCCCAATCGATTCGGCCAGATGGAGACCCTCTATGACTCGAGATTCGACTTCCCTTCCCGCGGGCGCCGGCGCCACGACGACGACGACGACGACGAGCGGAAGCGACGCCGGCAGCCACCGGTCGGACGAATGGCGTGAGAGCACCCCCTCCACCCACCGGGAGATCGAGCTCGTCGAGACCCGCCCGAGCGCGGCCGTCGTCGCCGGAGCGGCCCTTGCCGGAGCCCTGGTGGGCGCGGCGGTCCCCTTCATGTTCGCCGGCCGCGGCTCCGGCGGAAGCACGCGCAGCGAGAGCGCCACCGTCGAGGAATCGGTCATCATCGGCCGCCCGCCGCACCAGATCTACGATTTCTGGAGGGACTTCACCAACCTGCCGCAGTTCATGGACAATATCGAATCCGTGACGAAGCTCAACGAGGTCCGCTCGCACTGGAAGATCAAGGCTCCGGCCGGCGCCAGCGTCGAGTTCAACAGCCTCGTCACCGAGGACATTCCGGGCCGGCTGATCGCCTGGAAGTCCGAGGAAGGGGCGAGCGTCCCCAATCGCGGCCGGGTCGAGTTCATCGAGACGTCGGACGGACTCGGCACCAACGTCCGGGCCACCATCTCCTACGATCCGCCGGCCGGCGCCCTCGGCCGGGTCGTCGCCAAGCTGTTCCAGAGGGAGCCGGGCGTGCAGGCCCGTCAGGACCTCGACCGGCTCAAGGCTCTGCTTGAAAGATAAGCGGGGCAGGGGACGGCCCGCTCGGCCGTCCCCGCTCTGGTCGCCGGGGCCGGTGGAAAGTCCGCTCCGGATTGCTTCGCTGCGCTCGCGATGACGGGTGGATCGACCTGAGGCGCGCACGCACTACGGCCTGCCCCTGCGGCGTGAGCGCCTGCTGGTCATCGGGTCGGGCTTGCGGGGAGGCGCCCAGCCTTCGGGAGGCTTGACCCGCTGCTGGCTGGTGCCGAGCCCCATCCGGCCCGGTTGCTGCCGGGTCAGGCCGGACGTGTCGGCGCTCTCCGCCTCGTCCCGGCTCGCTCCGCCGCGGATCAGCGCGATCCGGTCGCGAAGGCGCTTCGCCTCCTCGAAGTCCATCGCCTCCGCCGCTTCCTCCATCCGACGGCGCAGATCGCCGATCTCGTCGCTCATCCCGCTCCAACGCTCCAGCCGGACGATTGTCGCATCATCGAGGCCGTCATACCGGCCATCGCCGGGATGATTCTGGACTGCTTGCAAATCCGGTCGCGACCGCAAATCCGCGGATCGAGTTCGGCCGCTAAGCCGAAGGCCACGTTCCGGTCTGCCGAAGCGCCTCCGCGAGCCCGATTCCGGCCGCCACGGCGAGGTTGAGCGAGCGCGTTCCCGAGGCTTGGGGAATCCGAACCCGGACCTCGGCCCGCGCGTGCACCGCCTCCGGCGCGCCCCGGCTTTCGGAGCCGAAGAGCAAGGTATCGCCCGCCTCGAAGCGCGCCTCGGGAAGGGGCAGGGCGCCCGCCGTGGTGAACAGCACCAGCCGTCCCGGCAGCCAAGCCTCGAACGCCTCCCACCCCGAATGCCGGATCACCTCTGCAATCTCCGCATAATCCATCCCCGCCCGCTTCAGCGCGCGGTCGGAGAAGGGAAATCCGCAAGGCTCGACGATGTCGACCGGAACGCCGAGGCAGGCGGCGAGGCGGAGGATGGTTCCGACGTTGCCGGCCTGGTCGGGCTGGTGGAGGGCTAGGCGCATGCTTCGTCATTGCGAGGAGCGACCCGACGAGGCAATCCAGCTTCCGTGGGCGGCGCGGGCGCGGGGCTGGATTGCTTGGCTACGCTCGCAATGATGGGGTCTCCCGTCTCCGCCTCTATCTCACCCCGGGGAACGTAACGCTCGAATCGCAGCGATAGGGCGCGCAGCGATCGTAGGGCTGGGGGCGGGGGCCGAAAGGGGCGCCGGGGCCGGTGAAGGTGTCGAGCACCTGCACCGCCGTGCTCGCCATATTGTCGCGGTTCCTCAGCTTCGAGGCGAGGCGGTCGAGCTCAGCCCATTTGGAGTCCAGCGCTTGCTGGACCGCCGACCAGTCGCCGCCCGGGGCTGCGGCCTCGATGTCGGCAATTCTTTGCTGAAGCGATGCCAGCCGCTCCTGCTCGCGCTGCATCACCCCGGACAGGCAATCCTCGAACGCCGCGCGCCGGGCGGCGGCGGCGCGCTGCTCCCAGGGCGGGGCGTTCCACAAAGCGGGGACCGGGATCGAGCATCCGACTCGCATACCAATTTGGTGGGCCTCTATCTCCTCAAGGGCCCGGGCGATCGGCTCCGGCTCCTGGGCGAGAGCCGGGGAGGCGGCGAGGAGGAGGACGGCGAGTAAGATGAGGCGCATCGGCGGTCTCCGTTTCGCGACCGTACCGAAAATAGTCGCCGCGGCTGAACCGGCGTTGAATGAGGCGCGCGATCGTCCGCGCGCGAATCGGTGCACGTCCCGTCGAAGCGCATCAATTTCTCCGGGTTACCAAGCGGACGCTCCTGGAGGGCAGAAACAACCTCGGCCTGGGTCCGTCGAACCTGACAATCGTGTGATCGAGAGGAACGGCGTCGGACCTCTCATTCCTGCCGAACGCTTGCACGAGAAGCTCGTCTGTCGACCGAGCGCCCATTCTCACCCTGACCGGGCGACGGCCGCCGCCGAGCAGGCAACGGGGACGGCCGTCCGAGGAGTCCGCCGACATCGGCAGCACCTGCATGTCGACCCGTCCGGCGATGCTGCCGACGACCAGGGGAGCGGAGCCCTGAAAGAGCATCGAGTCCGAACTCACCCGCTGCCTGATGAGGGTTCGCCGAAGCGCCGTGCCGGGTTGAAGCCGGTTCTGGTCGATGGTCAGCGGGTCGACTCCGGACATTTCGCGGAACCATTGGCCCATCATCTTGCTCCCGTCCGCGAGCGGTTGTTCGGCCAAATGCCCCCCGCCGCCGTAGACCAGCAGCTTGGCTTGCGGATGAGCACGAAGGTAAGCCCATAACTTCATGGCCTGGCCGCGCTCGCGAAATCCGAACGCGTCCGGATCGTTCCGGTCCGGCGGATCGGCTTCGTAGGCCAGCGGCGTGTAGCCGAGCTCCAGCGATCGTCGGATAAAGAAGCCGAAGGCGGGGTCTCGGATGTAGAAGCCGTCGCTGAGCACGGGATAGCCCCGCCGTTTCAGCTCGCCGGCCACCGGCGCCGGACGGGTCGCCAGGGCTTCCATGGCGAGCGTATCGAAGCCGAGGGGGCGAAGGGCTCGAGCAAGCCTCGCCGCGAAGATCCGCTGGCACGGCGTACGATGATTCTCGTTGAGCATCACCACGCGAGTCCGCTGGGCAGCCGCGACGATCGCTTGCAGAGCATCCGTCGAGGTAGCTTCCGCGACGAGCGCGAGCGTCTGTCGGTCGGGCGCCTCGTCCAGGTCCTGCTTCAGGAGGCTCGGTGCGCCGGACACCATGGCCTGCATCTGGTCCCAGGCCTGGAATGCCCCGTCATCCCTGATTTCTCCCGACGGGGTGAGGGCGAAGGGCCGGACGAGCGCGACCGCAGTGAGATAATTGCCGGCAAGCAGTTCCCGGCGCGCGTGCTGGAAGGCCGCGGCAAACCGATCTTCGGTGTCGGCGACCATCGCCTGAGCAACTGCGGCGGACGCGATCAGGATCGATGCGAGAATTCTGGTCGACGGCTTCATGCCTCGCGCTCCGAGCAGCCCGGGAAGTCATTCTTGCCGGCGCTTCGCCGATTTAATAGGTCCGGTGTCCGATCGTGCCGGTTCACGCGCCATCCACGCGGCCGTTCTATCGGCAGATCCGGGGGGTGTGCAGCAGATTATCGCTCAGCGATGGGAGGCACCTCCTAAATCCCCCCCTGAACTCGCAGGGGAGGGGGGTGCAGGCGGGTCGGCATGACGAGGGCCGTCCGGAGCGACCTTCAATCATCCAGACCATATCTATAGTCACAAATCCGGTAACTCCAGATCTCTGACGAAATGCACCTCGTTGAAAACTTCACGCGCCAGGCAATCCAACAGCTCGATATCATCATCCGTGAAATGTCGAATTTCCGCGTGACCGTCGTTTCCTGCAACCGGAGCATGGACAATCCTGACTCTTTTGCGATAGTCAGAAGCCGTGGATAAGATGACCTGGGCGCGACCCACGGCGAAGAGGCCTTGGCCTCCCAATCGCTTGCTCTCCAGGCTGTTTCTGTAGGCCATCGCCCCGGCCCGGATGTTAGCGGGCGACGAATCGCCGAAAAATTCCGTCCAGGTGACCGAAAGGCCACCTTTGTCGCTTGCGCGCAGTGCAAACCCTGCGGCGGTCAGGCCTTGAAAAGCATCGGTGTCGGGATCGCGCTGTTGCTTATTCTTTGGAACAAAGCGCATCACATGATCGCCGGTCGGAATAGGCTTTCTAGCTACCAATGAGCCACCTGCGCGGATCATAAGGTGCCAAGACCGCTTGAATTCGCGTGATCGAGGTTTCGCCCGCCGCGCGTTCCACGACGGGACCATGCGCAATGGTCAGCACCCACCTTGCCCGGTCGGCGGGCAGGAACTCCACGCTCAGGCGATCGGTGCCTGACTGCCACACCGCAAGAAGGTTGCCACTGGGCATCAGGGCCAGAGAAGGTCCGCGCTTTATCCCAATGCTGACGAACGTCCGGATCAGGCTCTTATAAGACTCCAGATTGACGGGCGAATCCTCGCCTACCCACTCATCTTCATCGTGCAGGCGATCGAGTTGCTTGAAAAAGCGGTCGCGCGCCGTCCGGTCGAGGTGCATCGCGACCTTCGAGGTCCACACCTTGGCCGCCGCCGTCGCATCGAACAGCTGCTCGGACAAAGTCGGTCGCCCGGCGGGCACGACGTTTCGATGCTGCGCCGGCAGGGAAAAGTCCCGGAAGCGGATATCCTGCGTGCCCAGCGCGCCTATGGCTGCGCTGCTGGTCGCCGCGGGAAGCGAAGATATCTCCCCAATACGAAACGACAGGTCGCCGGTCGAAGTCGCCTGCAAGGAATAATTCATTCGAAGACTCGCCTTGCGACATCTGAGATCGACAATTCGAATAACTCGTTTTTCAATTTACGCATCTCTTCCAACTTTGGAGCGATATCGTCGATTTTGACAGGAAGCTCCTCGGTCGTAAATACGTCGATGTCCAGAAGGAACGACGCCATTTCCGGGAGTTCGGGGATGAGGGTGCCTGATTGCAAGGTGGCGTTCAACGCCAGCTCCGGGAACTGCCGCTCTATACGCCACAAGTATCCGCCGATCGGGTCGAGTTTTGGGGGCAAGGTCAGGTTGATCGTGATGTAATCCTCATAACGGAATGTTCGGCTCTGCGGTGGATTATCGCTGGGAACGTCAATGCGGTTAATGTATCGAAGTCCAATTCTCGCAATCCGGCAAAAGCCGATTGTCTCCAAGGCCACTTGCAACTCGCGATGAACGCGATTGATAAAGCTTTGCCAACCTTCATAAGGGGCGCGGCGGGACCAAATTAGATTTTCTGGTTTCACGACGAGAACGTCGGTCTGGTCATCCGAGGCATGCTCGAAATAGGTGATCTCGTCGTTGACGTGGGTCTGTCCTTGCACGACGTTAAGCTGAAAAGTGACTTCTTTTTGCTCTCTGGTAGTGGAATAGCCGCGCTTTAATTTTCTCGACACTTTGCCGACCGTCCGCGCGGAAAGGGGTTCGCTGAGACGAAATTCAATCACGGCCTCCAGGATCGGTGGCTTGCTGTAGCGTTGGGAAGGGACGGCGGCCGGCGTCTTCGTTTTGGAAGTCATCGGCTTGGGATATAAGGAAGCCGTCTGGACAATCAAACAGTTCAGTCTGGCCTTCATATGGCGTGTTGCCGGCAGAGGACGGATTCCCCCAACCGGGTGGAGGTACGAAGGCGCTGCGCGCGGCTTCCCCCAAGGCCCTTCCCGGCTTCGCGGGCTTTGTGCGAACAAATCCTTCCGTAACGGGCGCACGGCCTAGCGGAGAGCTTCCGACGGACTTCCCGGTCTCCGCGCTCTGGCGAACCGGACCAAGTCGCCGCGGCTTCGGCCGTCCGGTCGCCCCACACGAAGGATTTCTCCCCCATTACGCCTCTACCAGTCTTCAACTAGTCCACCTCCCCGGCCTTGCCCGGCGAGGAACGAAAATGACGGTTGGCAAACCGCCGCCCACCCGTCTATCAGGCGCGCCAAGCCGCTCAGGGGAGGCTTGTGTTCCTCCCTTCGAAGCGGCGCTGCGCGGGCTCTTCCTCCCCACGCATTCCTGTTCGAAGCGCTGAAGGACATTATGGCGACGGTTGAACATAGCGACGGGACGCCGGGCTCTGGCCCGGAAGGCTCGTCCGATGCTTCCATGAGGCGGCGCGACTTCATCAACATCGCGGCCGTGAGCGCCGCCGGAGTCGGTGCGGCCGTCACGCTCTTCCCACTGGTCAACCAGATGAACCCGTCGGCCGACGTGCTCGCTCTGGCCTCGATCGAGGTCGACCTGTCGGCGATCCAGCCCGGCCAGGCGGTCAAGACCATCTTCCGAAAGCAGCCTTTGTTCATCCGCCACCTCACCCCGGCCGAGATCCAGACGGCGAACGCGGTCCCGGTCGGCGAGCTTCGCGATCCGCAGACGCTCGCCGAGCGGACCAAGGAAGGCAAGCCGCAATGGCTTATCACCATGGGCGTGTGCACCCATCTCGGCTGCGTTCCGCTTGGCACGGCGGAAGGCGAGAGCAAGGGCGACTATGGCGGCTATTTCTGCCCCTGCCACGGCTCTCATTACGACACCGCCGCCCGGATCCGCAGGGGCCCCGCTCCGAAGAATTTGGAAGTGCCGTCCTACGCGTTCAAATCGGACACCGTCGTCGCAGTCGGCGAGGAGGCATAAGATGAGCTTCCCCTGGGCAGAAGAATATCGTCCCAAGAGCGGCTTCATGCGCTGGATCGACCAGCGCCTTCCGCTTCCGCGCCTCGTCTACGGGGCGGTGGGCGGCGGCTATCCGGTGCCGCGCAACCTCAATTATTTCTGGAATTTCGGGGTCCTCGCGGGGATCGCCCTGGTCATCCAGATCGTCACCGGGATAATCCTGGCGATGCATTACGTACCGTCCGATCCCCAGGCTTTCCGGTCGGTCGAGCACATCATGCGCGACGTCAACCAGGGCTGGCTGCTCCGCTATCTCCACGCCAACGGCGCGAGCTTCTTCTTCATCGTCACCTACATCCACATCTTCCGGGGCCTCTATTACGGCTCGTACAAGGCGCCGCGCGAGCTGGTGTGGATGCTCGGCCTCGTCATCCTCCTGCTGATGATGGCGACCGCCTTCATGGGCTACGTCCTGCCCTGGGGGCAGATGAGCTTCTGGGGCGCCAAGGTGATCACCAGCCTGTTCGGAGCCATTCCGCTGGTCGGCGAGCCGGTGCAGACCTGGCTGCTCGGCGGCTTCGCGCCGGACCAGGCAACCCTGAACCGCTTCTTCTCGCTCCATTACCTGCTCCCCTTCGTGATCGCCGGGGTGATCATCCTCCACATCTGGGCGCTTCACATTCCGGGCTCCGGCAACCCGACCGGGGTCGACGTCAAGGGTCCGCAGGACACCCTGCCGTTCCATCCCTTCTATACGGCCAAGGACGGCTTCGGCCTGGGAGTCTTCCTCGTCCTGCTCGCCGCGGTGACCTTCTTCGCGCCCAATTATCTGGGTCATGCCGACAACTACATCCCGGCCAACCCGCTCGCCACCCCGGCCGAGATCGTCCCGGAATGGTATTTCTGGCCCTTCTACGCCATCCTTCGAGCGTTCACGGTCGATTTCATCCTGCCGGCGAAGCTGTGGGGCGTGCTTGCGATGTTCGGCTCGATCATCCTGCTCTTCTTCCTGCCCTGGCTCGATCCGTCGCCGGTCCGCTCGGGCAATTACCGGCCGCGATTCAGGCAGTTCTTCTGGATCCTGATCCTCGACCTTCTGGTCCTGGGCTGGTGCGGCGGGCTTCCCGCGGAAGAGCCCTATGTGATGATCAGCCAGGTCGCGACGATCTATTACTTCGCTCACTTCCTGATAATCCTGCCCATCCTGAGCTGGACGGAACGGACTCTGCCGCTGCCCAACTCGATCTCCGAAAGCGTGCTGCACGGGGAAGAACGGGAATCGGCGCCCGTCGACCTTTCCGGCACCCGGCCGGCCACCGCGGCTGAATAAGGGAAAGACGACACATGGTCCGCCTGCTCGGCATTCTCATCGGACTCGGCTTCGTCGCGGTCGCCAGCTGGTCGCTCGGCTGGGGCGTCTACGCCTATATCAGCGAAGGGCATGAGCAGAGCGTGGAGCACGCCTTCCATCTCGAAGCGCGCGACCTCGCTTATTCGTTCGACGGCCCCTTCGGCAAATATGACCGGCCTCAGCTTCAGCGCGGGTTCCAGGTCTACAAGGAGGTCTGCGCCTCCTGCCACGGCCTGAGCTTCGTCGCCTTCCGCAACCTCGAGGACCTCGGCTATGCCGAGGAGGAGATCAAGGCGGTCGCCGACAAGTGGCAGATCGAGATCCCGGCGGTCGACCCGAAGACCGGCGAGGCGAGCACCCGCAAGGCGATCCCGGCGGACAATTTCCCGAGCCCCTATCCGAACGAGGTCGCCGCTCGCGCAGCCAACAACAACGCGCTCCCGCCGGATCTGTCGCTGATCACCAAGGCGCGCCACGGCGGTCCGGCCTATGTGGCCTCGCTTCTCACCGGCTACCGCGACCCCAAGACCTACAAGAACGAGCATGGCAAGCCGCTTCCGGCGGAGGTCCAGCCGGGGCAGGGGCTTCACTTCAACCCCTATTTCCCCAACCTCAACATCGCCATGCCGCCGCCGCTTCGCGACGGTCAGGTCGGCTATGCAGACGGAACCAACCCGACGGCCGACCAGATGGCGAAAGACGTCAGCGCCTTCCTCGCCTGGACTGCGGAGCCCAGGCTCGAGAATCGCAAGGCGGCCGGCTGGGCCGTCCTGATCTTCCTCCTCTTCGCCACCATACTCTCCTATCTCGCCTACCAGAACATCTGGCATGGCGGCGCAAGCCGCCGGGTCCGGCAGACGGGCCCGCTCGATCCGGAGAATATCGCGAAGAGCGACGAAGCCAAGCGCGACGCCGGCATCGCGGGCTAGCCGTCATCCCGGCGAAAGCCGGGACCTCGTCGGGTGAAGAACGCCGCCGCCACTCGCTCGCTGGGGTCCCGGCTTCCGCCGGGATGACGGAGAGGCAATGACCGCCAATGACGACCTAAAGGCGCTGATCCGGACCATCCCGGATTTCCCGAAGCCGGGAATCCGCTTCCGCGACGTCACCACCCTCCTTCTCGACGCGCGCGGGTTCGCCGCTTCGATCGAGCGGCTGGCGGCGCTGGTGAGCGACCCGCCCGATCTCGTCGCGGGGATCGAGGCCAGGGGCTTCGTCGTCGCCGCCGCGCTCGCCCGGCGGCTCGGCGCCGGGCTCCTCCTCGTCCGCAAGGACGGCAAGCTGCCCGGAGCCACGATCGCCGAGGATTACGCGCTGGAATACGGCGCCGATCGCCTCGCCATCCACGTCGACGCCTGCGCGCCCGGGAAGAGGGTGCTGCTCGCCGACGACCTCCTGGCCACCGGCGGCACAGCGCTCGCCGCGGCCCGACTTCTGCGCCGGGCCGGAGCGCAGGTAACGGAAGCGGTCTTCATCATCGACCTGCCCGAGCTGCGCGGCGCGGCGCAGCTTCGCGAAGCTGGGATGGTGGTGCACAGCCTGGTCGAGTTCGAGGGGGATTGACCTATTCCTCCCCGATCTCGCTCGGGGAGGGGGACCAGGCGAAGCCTGGTGGAGGGGCGATGCCGGCTCAGAATTCCCCTCCAACACGCCGCTTCGCGTCGCGGTCCCCCTCCCCGAGGCGAGCTCGGGGAGGAGCTGGAATGGGGAACTTCCGCCTTTCCAAAAGGTTAACGGTCATTGGCGGCAGATCTGCGCGCATTGCGGCCGCCCAGCGCTTTTCGGGAGAGTCGCTCATGTCCCTGGTTCGTTTCCGCACCGCCGCCATCCTCCTCGCCGCCGGCCTCGGCCTCTCCGCCTGCACCGCCTATGACGATTATGGCTACGGCTATGGCGGGGTCTCCGTCGGCTATGGCAGCGCCGGCTATTGCGACCCTTATTACGACGATTGCCATTACGGCCGCGGCGGCGGCTATTCCGATCCCTGGTACGGCTGGTACGGCAATTATTATTATCCCGGATACGGGATCTACGTCTACGACAGCTACCGCCGTCCGCACCGCTGGAACGACGACCACCGCCGCTACTGGGAGGGCCGCCGAAGCCGCTACGGCGGGCGCAACTGGAACGACCGGCGCTGGGAGCGCTGGGACGGCTGGGACCGGGACGACCGCCGCGAGTGGCGGCAGGACCGCGGCGAATGGCGCGAGGACCGGCGTGAGATGCGCGACAATTATCGGGATTACCGGCAGGACCGCCGCGGCGACCGGACCGAGTTCCGCAACGAGCGGGTCCAGGATCGCGAAGCCCTCCGCAACGGCGCCGTCACCCGCGACCAGTTTCGCCAGGATCGACGGCAGGACCGGCGCGAATTTCGCCGCGAGGGTCGGCAGGACGCGCGCGGCCTTCGCCGCGAGAACCGGCGGGACAGGCGCAACTGAACCGTCATCCCGGCGAAAGCCGGGATCTCCGGGAGACCCGAGGTGACTTCTGGTCCCGACGTCCCGGCTTTCGCCGGGATGACGATGGCTAGGCCGGCCGCCGCCTGATCAGGACGATCGAGGTGAAGCTGAGCACCGGCACCCCGTCCTGGTTGCTCACCACTGTCGCGGAGCGGAACGAGCCGAGATCGGGCTTGCTTCGCGACGGGGTCTTCTCGACGATGGTGCTTTGGACCGTCAGAGTGTCGCCGGGATAGACGGGTTTGAGCCACCTCAGCTCGTCGACTCCCGGGGAGCCGAGCCCGGCCTGCTCCTCCTGCACCACGTAACGGGCGATCACCGCCATCGTCATCGCGCAGGTATGCCACCCGCTCGCCGCGAGCCGGCCGAAATGGGTCCTGGCGGCCGCCTCGTCGGACAGGTGGAAGGGCTGCGGGTCGAATTTGCGGGCGAAGTCCAGCACCTCCTCGCGGGTCACCTCGTAGCGTCCGAACTCGGTCTCGCGCCCGATTTCCAGATCCTCGAAATAGATCATCAAACCTCCCGTCATCCCGGCGGAAGCCGGGACCTCAGGACGAGAAGTCTCGGCGGGTCTCCCCGAGGTCCCGGCTTTCGCCGGGATGACGGGGGAGTCAACTGGCACGTACCCGCAAAGTCCGCCCCTTCGTTTCAACTGTGTCACCGCAGCACCACTAAATGGTCCCGATTGTGTCACCCCCGCAACATTAATCTTGTATTCAACCGGTCGATGGAAAAGAACGGCTCACCGCAGCCGTCGCTGCGGCGAGTTGAGGGAACGAGACGATGTTGACGACGATCGAAGGCGGCCGGAGCTATCCCCACGACCCGGCCCTGCGCGGATTCCAGGTCCTGTATCATCCGGGCGAGGCCAATCGCTGCCCGGCCTGCGGGCGAAGCCACTGGTATATCGGCCGTCTCTCGGCGGAGTGCGGCTTCTGCGGCACCGCTCTCGCCCTCGCCGAAACCGCCCGCACCGGCGCCGGCCTGTTCCGAACCGTCCATCCCGCCCGCCAGGACGAGTGGGACGTGGCGGCGTAACCCTCCCGTCATCCCGGCGGAAGCCGGACCTCAGCGAGTGAAAGGCGCAGCGTATTCGCGTCCTGGGGTCCCGGCTTCCGACGGGATGACGGAAATCTTTCAGTCCCACCCCTCCGGCCAGGGGAGGGGGAAGAAAGGCCGAAACCGCCGAGCCTCCTCCACCGCCCTCGCGAAGGAAGGACGGGCCCTCAGCCGGCCGTAATAGGCCTCCAGGCGCGGCCGTCCGGCAAACGAACGGACCATGTTGGCGTAGAATAAAGCGGGCGCCGCCCCGCAATCGGCGAGGGTGAAGTTCTCGCCCGCCATCCAGATCCCGCTCGCGGCGAGCGAATCTTCCAGCAGATCGTAGGCCCGCTCGAGCACGGCCTTGGCTTCCTCCACGCCATGAGGATCATGGGCACCTTCCGGCCGGAACGAGTCGCCGACCGCTTTCTGAAGCGGATGCTCGACATAATGGTCGAAGAAGCGGTCCCACTGACGCACTTTCAGCGCCGAGTCCTGATCCGTCGGCACCATCGGCGGCGGGCCGGGATGCGCCCGGTCCAGATATTCGACGATCAGGCTGGATTCCGGAACGGTCACGCTCCGGGCCTCGTCGCGGAGCACGGGGAACTTGCCCATCGGCCACAGCCGTTCGAACGCCGCCTTCTGCTCGGGATCGGAGGGATCCACGATCACTCTCTGGAACGGAACCTCGCGCTCGTAGAGGGCGACGAGCACCTTCTGGCAGAAGGAGGAGAAGGGGTGGTAATGGAGGGTGAGGGTCATCGTTTTTCGTCGCCTGCGGCGCCCACCCTGTCAACGCTGTTGAGACACTTGCCTCCCATCGCCAGATGGGGAGTGGGACCACCGAAGGTGGTGGAGGGGTGACCTGACGAGGCCTCTGAACGTCACCCTTCCACCAGGCAAAGCCTGGTCCCCCTCCCAATGCTGCGCATGGGGAGGCAAGCCAGGATCGGAACGCCCGCGCAATCGAAGCGTTGGCGGCAAGTCGTTCAGGGGCGGCGATTTTTCCGTCATTCCGTCCCGCTTGGAGGAGCAAGTTCATGCTTCGCGGCCCGCTCGTCCTGCTTGCCTCCACGCTTGCCCTGTCCGCCTGCGTCCAGACCCGCCAGATCGCCGACGTCGACTTCGAGCCGCCGCAGGGCGATTACAGCCTGATCGTCATGCGACCCGACGTCGCGGTCGGTCTCGTCACCGCCGGCGGCCTCGTCGAGCCGAGGGCCGACTGGACCGAGAAGGCCAGGGCCAATCTCCTCAGGGCGCTGGCCGAGCAGCAGGCCGGGCGCGGCGGCAAGACCCGGATCCTCGAGACCCGGGGCGGCATCCCCGGGGTGGCCGAGCAGGACGTCGCGGACCTGGAGCGGCTCCATGCCGCCGTCGGCAATTCGATCGCGCTTCACAAATATCTCGGCGCCGAGCTTCCGACCAAGCGCCGCCGCGGGGTCGACTGGACCCTGGGCGAGGACGCCGTGAAGTTCGGCCGGGCCACCGGAATGGACTATGCGCTCTTCCTCCACGCCGAGGACAGCTTCGCCTCGACCGGCCGGGTCGCACTCCAGGTGCTCGGGATCGCCGGCTGCTTCGTGGGCTTTTGCGCCCCCCAGGGCGGAGGCGGCCAGTCGGCCTACGCCTCGCTGGTCGACCTCAGGACCGGCGAGGTCGCCTGGTTCAACGTCCTCCAGACCCGGAGCATGATGCCGGGCGTGGACTTCGGGGACATCAGGACGCCCGAGGGCGCGGCCCAGATGGTCGAGCGGCTGCTCGGCCGGATGAAGGCCGGGCGCTTCGTCAGGGCGAGGCAGTGAGCCTCGCACTCACCCGGCGCTCGGTGCTGGGAGCATTCGGCTGCGCCTGCTGCCTCGGGACGGTGGGAGCCGCCGACGCCCGGATCCCGCCTCGCTCGATGAAGCCGCTGATCGGTCCCGGCCACCGCCCGTCCGCCAAGGACGAGCTCGGCATGTGGCAGCAATATGAAAGGGTCGAGCAGGAGATCGCCGGCTCGAACCTCCTGCTCGACGACCCGAAGCTCGCTTCCTATCTGGGCGGCCTCGCCGAGCGCGTCGGCGGACCCGCGGCGAAGGACCTGCGGGTCTACATTGCGCATATACCGGAGTTCAACGCCTTCATGGCGCCGACCGGATTCATGGTCGTCTTCACCGGCCTCCTGCTTCGGATGCGAGACGAGGCCCAGCTTTCGGGGGTGATCGCCCACGAGGCCGGCCATTTCCTTCGCCGCCACCAGATCCGCCTGTGGCGCGACATGAAGCGCAAGACCGCGGCCTTGAATTTCCTCGCAATGGGCGCGGGGCTCGGCGGGGCGGCCGGAGGCTTCTACGCCGGCGACCTCGTCCAGCTCGCCCAGTTCGGGACCATCCTCTCCCTTCTTTCCTACAGCCGCGAGCTCGAGGCCGAGGCGGACGCGATCGGCCTCCTCCAGATCAGCGAGGCGGGCTACGATCCCTCTGCAATGCCCGAGACCTGGCAGCAGCTGATCGAGGAGAGCCGGGCGAGCGCGGCGATGCGCGGCAAGCGCTACCGCCGCCGCTATTCGCTGCTCGAGACCCACCCCGCGCCGGAGACCCGGATGGTCGACCTTCGAGCCTCGGCCAAAGAGATGACGACGGCTCGGACCACCGAACGGGCCCGCGACCGCTATCTCCGGGCGCTGGGAAACCATCGCAAGACCCTGGTCGACGACCAGGTGAAGCTCAACGATCCCGGTGCCAGCCTGTACGTCATCCGCAACCTGGCCAAGGACGGCTGGAACGGGCTGCTTCGCTATTCAGAAGGCGAGGTCTGGCGTCTCAAGGGAGGGCCCGGCGACTCGGATCTGGCCGGCCGAAGCTACGCCGCAGCGATTCTCTTCCCCGACGCACCTCCGGAAGCCTGGCGGGCGCATGGCTATCACTTGCTGAAGGCCGGCCGGCGTGACGAGGGAAGGGCGGCGCTGGACCGTTATCTGGCGCTCGCGCCCCGGGCGCCCGACGCGGCGATGGTCCGCCACATGGCGAGCCAGTGAAGGAGGACCGGCCGATGCCTGGACGAAGGATACTCGCGGCACTGGCGGTGCTGTCGCTGACGGCGGGCTGCGCGGGCGGCGGGCTCGGCGGGCCCGGCCTGTTCCGCTATTACCGGCTGGTCCCGCCGGGGCCGGACGACGTCGCCCGGGGCTCGATGATCGTCACTCCGACGGTCCGCTGGAACAAGGCGCCTCGAGGTCCCAACGACATCAGGCGGGAGGAGAATTGGACCCTGAACGGCCCGCTGCTCGACGGGCTCACCTTCATAGGCGGCCTCGAGAACGACAAGCGCATCGTCCAGCAGCGCCGCAAGGCGGACCGCAAGGTGCCCAATTTCCGCTCCGACATGAACCCGACGGAGATCGCGGCGATGATCGAGAGCTTCTACCGGATCCGCGCCGGGTCGACCCGTTTCGAGATGACTGGCCTCAGGCCCCGCCGGTTCCTCGGCCATTCCGGCTTCCAGTTCGACTACGCCCATCTCGGCGGCGACGAGGTGGAACGGAAGGGAAGGGCGGTCGGGGCCATCGTCGGGGGCCGATTCTACCTCGCCCTGTTCGACGCCGCCCGGATGCATTATTTCGACTCGGGCCTGCCGGAGTTCGAGCGGATCGTGGAGAGCGGCAGGCTACCGGGCTAGCTCGTCGTCCCGGCGAAAGCCGGGACCTCGGGGAGACCCGCCGAGCCTTTCTGGACATGAGGTCCCGGCTTTCGCCGGGATGACGGCTAGCCCCCGACCCCCGCCACGATCTCCTCCGCCCGCTCGAACAGCGCCGGGTCCACCGTCGCTCCGGAAGCCGCCGCATTCTCCGCGAGCTGCTCGGGCCTCGACGCCCCGACGATGGCGGAAGCGACGTTGGGCTCCCTCAGCACCCAGGCGAGGGCGAACTGGGCGAGGCTAAGCCCGGCCTCGGCGGCGACCGGCTTCAGCCGCTCGACCACTTCAAGCACCGGCCGCTGGAGCAGCCGGTCCATCCAGCCGCCCATCTCCTCGCTCGTCGCCCGGCTGTCGCGGGGCGGCGGGCTGTCGGGACGATACTTGCCGGTGAGAACGCCCTGGGCCAGCGGCGACCAGACGATCTGCGAGATGCCGTTGGCCGCGCAGAGCGGGATCACTTCCGCCTCGGGCTCGCGCCAGAGCAGCGAATATTGCGGCTGGCTCGAGACGAACTTTTCGACGCCAGCCATTTCCACGGCGGCTCCAATCTTGTCGGCCGGCCATTCGGAGAATCCGATGTAACGCACCTTGCCGGATCGGACCGCCTCGCTGAGCGCCGCCATCGTCTCCTCGAGCGGGGTCGACTCGTCGTAGCGGTGGCACTGGTAGAGATCGATCCGGTCGGTCCTGAGGCGCTTCAGCGAGGCGTCGAGCTGCTTTTCGACCTGGGCCCGGGACAGCCCCCGGTCGGTCTCCGTCATCGGGAAGTACAATTTCGTCGCGAGCACGTAGGAATCGCGCGGCCTTCCCTGAAGCACTTCGCCGAGGAAGCTTTCCGCCGCGCCGCGCCCGTAGACGTTGGCGGTGTCGATGAAGTTGATCCCGAGCTCGAAGCTCTTCTCGACGACTTCGGCGGCGCGGTCGCGCTCGACTCCGACCCCGAAGGTCAGCCAGGAGCCGAGGGAGATTTCCGAAACTTCGAGGTCGCTCGATCCCAGCCGCCGATAGCGCATGCTTGCCTCCTGCCTGTGTCGTTCAAAAAGTCCGAGCCGCTGCAACGTTCCGGCCGGATCACATGGCTGCCGCCGCCGTGAAGCCGACCCAAATCGCCAGTCGATAGACCATGTACGACACGAGCAGCGCCGCTGCGGCGAGTGGAAGGCAGGTCCAGAGAGGAAGGTGGCAGCCCGGCCGGTCCTCGCCCCGCTCGATCTCCTCGGGCAAAAAGCCTGCCTCGTGCGTCATTCCGCTTTCTCCCTCGCCCTGCCCTGTTCCGGCCCCAATTTGCTATTTTCGCCCCTCGGGCCTACATAGAGTGCCGCTACCAGTCGCAAATGAACGGTCTTTGGCGCTTTGCGGCTCCTTTTTCCTTCTCGCCTCTCGCAGCACCGGCGGGTCGGCTATCGTCCCGCCATTCGAAAAGGAAAAAGTGAAATGACCATCGGAACCGTGAAGTTCTTCAACGCCGACAAGGGCTATGGCTTCATCCAGCCCGATGGCGGCGGAAACGACGCCTTCGTCCACATCAGCGCCGTCCAGGCCGCCGGAATGCAGACTCTCGATCGCGACCAGCGCGTCTCCTACGATCTCGAGACCGACCGCCGCGGCAAGACCAGCGCCGTCAACATCCAGTCGGCGTAACGATCGTTCCTCCCCGGCTTCAGGCAGGGGAGGGAAATCCGCCGAAGCCTGCGGCCAAGGCGGATGAAGGGACGGGGGCCGCTTACGTCCCCGTCTCGCCTTGCTTCATCGCAAGGGGGAAGAAAGAAACCGCCTATGTCCGCACAGCATGACTTCTATTCCGCCCGCGCCGCCGAGGCGCGCGCCGACGCCGACAAGGCCACGCTCGACAATGTCCGGGACCGCTGCCTTCGAGCCGCCGGCGCCTGGGAGGCGATGGCCGCCCGGGCCCACCGGAGCGACGTCTTCCGAGCCAAGCAGGCCGCGGACAAGGACGCTGCCGCTTCCGTCGCGGAGTGATCCGTCATCCCGGCGAAAGCCGGGACCTCCGGGAAACCCGCACAGCCTTTCCGGCCTGAGGTCCCGGCTTTCGGGTTCCCATCAAATATTACTTTGATGGGGTTCCTCCCGGGATGACGGGCGGGGGCTTGCCCACGACCCGTCAAAAGCGTAGCGCGCCCGGCGATCCGGGGCCGGAACGGACCGAGCCTTTCGGCCATTCCTGCCGGGCCAAGCTAAGGGACGAAGGATGAGCGAAGCCTCGGCTGCCCCGGCCCTGCCGGACTCGCGCGATCCGCAGCCCGGCCATCATCACGAGGGGCTGCTTAGGCTCACGATAGGCGCGATCGGGATCGTCTTCGGCGACATCGGCACCTCGCCGCTCTACGCCTTTCGCGAGACCTTCGCCGGCCATCACCCGCTTCCGGTCGACCGGCTCCACGTCCTCGGGGTGCTCAGCCTCATCTTCTGGTCGATGATGATCGTCGTGACCTTGAAATACGTCACCATCCTGATGCGGGCGGACAATAAGGGGGAGGGTGGAAGCCTCGCCTTGCTCGCCCTCATCTCGCGCAAGACGGAGGCGGCGCGCTGGGGGGCGGCGCTCGTGCTGCTCGGAGTCTTCGCCTGCGCGCTCTTCTACGGCGATTCGATGATCACGCCGGCCGTCTCGGTGCTCTCGGCGGTGGAGGGCCTGGTCGTGGTCGAGGCCGGGCTTCAGCCCTGGGTGGTTCCGATCGCGATCCTCATCCTCGTCGGGCTGTTCATGATCCAGCAGCGCGGCACCGCCGCGGTCGGAGCGATGTTCGGGCCGGTGATCATCGTCTATTTCCTCACCCTCGCAATTCTCGGCGCTCTCAGCATCGCCAATTCGCCGGGCGTCGTCTCCGCCCTCAACCCGGCCTGGGCGGTCCGCTTCTTCTTCGAGGAGAAGTGGCTCGCCTTCGTCTCCCTTGGATCGGTGGTCCTCGCGGTCACCGGGGCCGAGGCGCTCTATGCCGACATGGGCCATTTCGGCCGCCGCCCGATCCGCGCCGGCTGGGTCTATTTCGTCCTGCCGGCCCTGATGATCAACTATCTGGGGCAGGGGGCGCTTCTGATCGCGAGTCCCGAGGCGATCCATAATCCCTTCTTCCTGCTCGCGCCGGAATGGTTCCGCCTCCCGCTCGTCCTCATCGCCACCGCGGCGACGGTGATCGCCAGCCAGGCCGTCATCTCGGGGGCCTTCTCGGTCACCCAGCAGGCCATCCACCTCGGCTACATTCCGCGGATCAAGATCACCCACACCAGCGCCGCCGCGGCGAGCCAGATCTACATTCCGGCGGTCAACTGGGCGCTGATGGTGATGGTGATCCTGCTCGTCCTGGTCTTCCAGACCTCGTCCAACCTGACCGCCGCCTACGGAATCGCGGTCACCGGAGCGATGTTCATCGACACCTGCCTTCTGGCCGTCGTGCTGTTCGCCTTGTGGGGCTGGAACAAGTGGCTCGCGGCGGGGCTGCTCGCCCTCTTCTTCCTGGTCGACGCGGCCTATTTCGCCGCCAATCTCCTCAAGGTGCCGAGCGGCGGCTGGTTCCCGCTGATGGTCGGCTTCATCATCTTCACCCTTCTCACCACCTGGGCGAAGGGCCGAAAGCTCCTCCATCGCCAGCTCAAGCATGGCGACATCCCCATACCCCTGTTCATCAAGTCGGCCGCCGGCTCGGCCGCCCGGGTCCCCGGCACCGCCATCTTCATGACCAGCCAGGCCGACGGAGTCCCCCACGCCCTCCTCCACAACCTCAAGCACAACAAGGTGCTCCACGAGCGCTCCATCTTCCTCAAGGTGGCGATCGAGGACGTCCCCTATGTCGACGACGAGAAAAGGGTCGAGGTCGAGGCGCTCGGCGAGGGCTTCTACAAGATCGTCCTCCACTTCGGATTCATGCAGGACATGAACGTGCCCGAGGCCCTGGGGGCGGTCGATCGCTGCGGCCTTCCGTTCAAGATGATGGAGACGAGCTTCTTCCTCTCCCGCCAGACCCCGCTCGCCTCGACCGTCCACGGAATGGCGATCTGGCGCGAGAAGCTCTTCGCCTGGATGATGCGAAACGCCGAAAGCCCGATGGAATTCTTCGCTCTTCCGCCCAACCGGGTCGTCGAGATGGGAAGCCAGGTGAAGATCTGACCCGAAGGGCTTGAACGCGCTTCCAGCTGTCCTACATCCATAACACAGCAAGGAGCCTCGACAATGGACTTCATCCGCCGAATGCAGCCCAAGGACTGGACGATCGCTTTCGTCGCCTTCGTCGCCGGAGCGTTCATTTTCTAGGAAACGCCGGCCGTGCCGAGCGTTGGCCGCTTCGAAAGGAGCCAGGCCATGAGCGAGAATGAAGGCGGCCCCGGAATCGACCAAGGCGACGTCCCGGAGCGGATCCAGGACGGCGGCGATCCGGCCGCGAAAGGCGGGGAGCCCTCGCCCGGCGACGGCGGCGAGACGACCGGAGGCGGCGATCAGGGCGCGATCGACCTCGACGCCGTCCGCGACCGCGCCAGCTGATGAACTTCGTCGTCCTCGGCCGCGACCGGGCGGGCAGCGAAGCCCGCGCCCGCCACCGCTCCGGCCACCTGCTTTATGTCGAGGGCCATCAGGCGCGGCAGTAAAAGGGGACAGTCGCTTGCGACTGTCCCCGATCGGCCTTTAGCAGCTGCGGGCGACCTCGCGGCCGACGAGGGCGCCGGCGGCGCCTCCGACGATCGCTCCGGTGGTTCCGCCGCCGCCGCGCCGATGGCGATAATAACCGCTCGAGCCGTTGCGGCCGATCTCGCGCCCGAGAAGCGCTCCGACCGCTCCGCCGACGATGGCGCCGGTCGTTCCGCCGCCGCGCCGCCGGCAATCGTAGCCGTCGTCATGATAGCGGCCGCGATAATGGCTGCGGCCGTAATAGCGGTCGTCATAGCCCCGCCCGTAATAGCGCGGTCCGTAATAGCGGCTGCCATAGTGCCGCACCGGATAGCGCCGAGCATGATAAGGCCGGTAATAAGGGTCGTAATAGCCGCCATAGCCGTAATAAGACGGCGCGGCGCCGACATGGACGACGACCCGGCTTCGATGGTGGCGGTGGCGGGCATCGGCCTGGGCGGGGAGCGCGACGAGCGCTGTGGCCGAAGCGGCGAACGCGAGGGCGATCTGCTTGAGCACGGACAAGCTCCTTGGAACAGGGGACTCGGGCGGGCCGACAGGCGTCTGGCGACCTTCGGCCCGCCCGTAAATCTGCAGTCCGCATCCTGACCGCCCGATGAACGGGCGCCCGACCAGCCGAGTCGATCCATTAGAAATGGGGCGGCCGGCCCCTCGACAGCGGCCCCGCTCCCATGACAAGCTGCGCTTCGCGAAAGGGGGCTCTCGCAATGGCCAGAAAGCTCGTCGTGCTTCTCGACGGTACCGGCAACGAAATCGGCGCCAATATATCGAACGTCCTGAAGCTCTACCGGGCCGTCCGCCAGGACAAGGACCAGCTCGTCTATTACGATCCGGGCGTCGGCACGATCGGCCGGCCGGACTGGTGGTCCCAGCTGAGGCAGAAGGTTCGAAGCGTGCTCGGCCTCGCGCTGGGGCTCGGCCTCGACGAGGATCTGCTCCAGGCCTATTCCTGGATCTGCGGCAATTGGCGGCCGGGCGACGAGATCTGGCTCTTCGGCTTCAGCCGGGGAGCCTATACCGCCCGAGCGCTGGGCGGCTTCATCCATTTCTTCGGACTGCTCGGGCCGGACCAGCTCAACCTGTGCGGCTATGCGCTGGTCGCCTACAAAAGGTCGGGCGACGAAGACGATTTCGAGATCGGCGACCGGTTCCGCGAGGTCGCCGGGACCCGGCGGGCCGCGATCCGCTTCGTCGGCGTGTGGGACACGGTCGCCTCGGTGCTCGTCCCCAGGGCCAGCACCTTCTTCATTCCGGCCCCCCAGAGGCTCCTCTTCACCCGGACCAATCCGAGCGTCGAGACCTTCCGCCAGGCGGTCTCGATCGACGAGCGTCGCCGGATGTTCCGGCTGAACCATTGGAAGGATCCGCAATATTATTGGCCGGGCGGCGACGAGAGCCGGAAGGTGAGCCAGGACGTTCGCCAGGTATGGTTCGCCGGAGTTCATTCCGACGTCGGCGGCGGCTATCGGGACGACGACAGCGCTCTTTCCCGCTACCCGTTGCTGTGGATGGCCGGGGAAGCGGCCGCGGCCGGGCTCGATCTCGATCCCGCACTGCTCCCTCCTCCCCTCGACGTGCCGCCCACGCTTGTTCCGACTCTCCACCGGTCGCTGACTGGGCCCTGGTGGCTGCTCGAACCCTGGCCGCAGCGGATCAAGGAAAAGGAATGGCCGGGACGCCGATCGTTCCTCGGCCTGTACATTCCCTGGGCCGAGCCCCGGCCGATCCCCAACCGGCCCTGGAAGGGGGCGCCGTCGACGGAGCCTTTCTTCGTCCACAGCTCCGTCCTCGAGCGGATCGCCACCAGCCCGGATTACCGTCCGGTCAACCTTCCGGAGACCTACCGGGTGGAGACCGCCGCCGGGCCGCCGGCTCCGGACGTGCCCCCGTCGCCCTATCTGCCCGAGAGCGCCTTCGCCCGACTGAAGCGCCTGGTCTCGACCTGGCTTTCGGCCCCCGCCTGGGGCCGCCTCGGAGGGACCGCCCTTTGGCTTCTGCCGGTCCTTGCACTGCTCGGCTGGTTCGGCGGACTTGTCGGCTGGGATCCGAGACTTTCGCCCGAGCTCGCTCTCCTCGCTCTCGCCGCCGTCTTCGTCCCGGTGCTGGCCGAGGAGTCGCTGTTCCGAGGACTTCTCCTCAAGCCTCCGCCCGACGGCGCCAGCGGCCTCGGGCCGGCAATCCTCTCGGCATTCCTCTTCACCCTCTACAACCCGCTGCTGGCGCTTCTCTGCCGCTCCGTTCTCGGCGATCGTTGCCCTCCCTGGGCGGATCTCGGCCTCGACCCCTGGTTCCTCGCCGCCGTCTTCGCCCTCGGCCTCGCCTGCGCTCGCCTCGCCCTCGCCACCCGCTCGATCTGGCCGGGCGTCCTGCTTCACTGGACGATTCTGGTCGGCTGGGTCCTGCTGTTCGGAGGCCCCGGCTAGGAAGTCGAAGAGTCGATGCTTGCGTCTCCCGTTCGGGCTGAGCTTGTCGAAGCCCTCGCTTTTCCTCGAACGGAAGGAAGGCCCTTGGGCAGCCTCAGGCCGACCGGATGGCCCCGATAAAATCGATCGACTGATTCGCTAGGCGCTTCCCGGCGAAGCCGTTAAGGGCGCGACGCGTGAAAACGGAACGCTACGACGCGATCGTCCTCGGCGCGGGAGGGGCGGGATTGATGTGCGCCGCGGTTGCGGGCCGGCGCGGCCGCCGGGTCCTCATCGTCGACCATGCCGACGCTCCGGGCAAGAAGATCCTGATCTCGGGCGGCGGCCGCTGCAACTTCACCAACCTCCAGGCCGAGCCCGACCGCTTCCTCTCGTCCAACCCCCATTTCGCGGTCTCCGCCCTCGCCCGCTACACGCCCGCGGACTTCCTCGCCCTGGTCGAGCGCCATCGAATCGCCTGGCACGAAAAGACCCTGGGCCAGCTCTTCTGCGACGGCTCGGCCCGCCAGATCGTCGCGATGCTCCAGGACGAGTGCGACAGAGGCGCGGTGGAGATGGCGCTCGGGCAACCGGTCCGCGACGTCGCCCATTCGGACTCCCGCTTCCGCGTGGAGTTCGGCGCCCGCACCGTCGAGGCGCCGGCATTGGTCATCGCCACCGGCGGCCCCTCCATCCCCAAGCTCGGAGCCACCGGCTTCGCCTACGATTTGGCCCGCCGCTTCGGCCTCAAGGTGGTCGAGCCGAGGCCGGCGCTGGTTCCGCTCACCTTGAGCCGCGAGGACGCGCTGTTCCAGGCGCTGTCAGGAGTGGCGACCGAGGTTGTGGCGACCGCGGGCAAGGCGAGCTTCCGCGAAGCCGCCTTGTTCACTCACCGGGGACTGTCCGGCCCCGCAATCCTGCAGATCTCGAGCTACTGGCGTCCCGGCGAGTCGGTCGGGATCGATTTCCTGCCGGACGCCGCGCCCGATTGGCTTCGCGAGGCGAAGCGCATTGCCCCGCGTTCGGCAATGAAGACGATCCTGGGCCGCCGCCTCCCCGAACGCCTGGCGGAGGTCCTGGCCGAACGTCTCGCGCTGGCCGGCAACCTCGCCGACCTCCCCGACCGCAAGCTGGAGGAAGCCGAGCGTCGCCTCTCGCAATGGCGCTTCACCCCCGACGGCACCGAAGGCTTCGCCAAGGCCGAGGTGACGGTCGGCGGAATCGCCACCCAGGGCCTGTCGTCGAAGACGATGGAGGCGGTGAAGGTCCCGGGCCTCTACGCGATCGGCGAGGCGGTCGACGTCACCGGCTGGCTCGGCGGCTACAATTTCCAATGGGCCTGGTCGAGCGGGGTTGCGGCGGGCCAGGCCGTCTAGGGGACAGAAAGGGGACAGTCACCTGACTGTCCCCGTTCTTGGAAGGGGGACAGTCACCTAACTGTCCCCATTCTAGTCGTTTATCGAGCGGTACGTTGACTGCAGTTGCGATTTCCGCTCAATTGCAGCCATGCCGCGCGCCGCCCGACTGGTCCTCCCCCAAATCGCCCACCATGTGACCCAGCGCGGCAGCCGAAAGCAGCGCACCTTCTTCGGCGATCCCGATTTCAGGCTTTATCTCGGCCTTCTTCGCCACTGGTGCCGGAGGAGCGGGACGGAGCTCTGGGCCTGGTGCCTCATGCCCAACCATGTCCACCTCATCCTCGTCCCCGCGAGCCCCGACGGGCTTCGGGCAGCGCTTGCGCCGGCCCATCGCCGCTATTCGTGGGAGATCAACCAGCGCCAGGGGTGGCGCGGCCATCTCTGGCAGGGCCGCTTCGCTTCCTTCCCGATGGACGAAGCGCATCTCCACGTGTGCCTGCGCTACGTGGAGCTGAACCCGGTGCGGGCGGGCCTGGTCGAACGGCCGGAGCAATGGCCCTGGTCGAGCGCGAGGACCCATCTCGGCCTCGACGGCGCCGCCGGGCCGCCGCAGCCGCTGCGCGCACGGATCGGCGACTGGCGCGCCTTCCTCGACTCCGGCCTCGACGACTCGCAGCTCGAGGCTGTGCGGATCGCCGAATTCACCGGCAAGCTAATCCTTTAGAACCTCTTTTTTGGGGACAGTTACCTAACTGTCCCCGAAGGGAGGAGGGCTTCGCCAAGGCCGAAGTCACGGTCGGAGGAATCGCCACCGCCGGCCTCTACGCCCTCGGCGAGGCGGTCGGCGTCACCGGCTGGCTCGGCGGCTACAATTTCCAATGGGCCTGGTCGAGCGGGGTCGCGGCGGGGGAGGCGGTTTAGAGAGCGCAAGATTTGCGTCATCGCTGCAAGGAGTGAGGCAGGGCGAACCGATGTGCGCGGTTCATCCAAGAGTTTCTGCCCGTCCCTGCAGCGGAGGGGAGCCGCGCCCGGGCCAGTTCGGTGCCGAATGCCTTTGTCCGCCGACTCGATCGCGACCTGTCGCCTGGCCTCGTCAGCCGCGTGACGGCGATCACGGTGAGCCCTTCCAGGTCCTGCTACATCGTCGACCCGAGATGAGGGCGACGGTGGCAAACATTGCAAATCCAGATGGATCATTTCGGCACGCGCCGAGGGCCCGACTGGACGGGCCCCGCTATCGGCGTAGATTTCGCCGATATTGTGAGGGGATAGGCTAGATGAAACTGCTTTTCACCAGTTCGATGGCAGCCTTGCTGCTCCTTTCCGGCTGCGCCTCGATCGAGGCCGGTGACCAGGTTAAGGGCCTCAAGGAGGCGACCGATGATTTCGCGGAGGCGCTGAACTCGGCTGACCAAGCCCACGAGGATTCTCAATACGCCTTTCAGAGGGAAGAATGGCGCTCGCGAGTCGAGGCGGGGACTAAAGTCGAGATATCCGAGCAGTGTCTCGACCAGTCGACGGCGGCGCGGGACGATCTGGTGAGGGCTATCCAGGCATCTCGCTACAGCCCTGTGAAAGCCGACGACGCCTTCAACAGGCTTCGGATGGTTTATCCCTGCGATCTTGGGCTGGTAAGGTCCGATCGGCTGCGCGGGGAAATCGGTCCCCCTGAGCAAATGTCTTTGGAACCAATGATGGGGAGCGATGCGGTGACGCTCCCGGGCACGGCGCGGCGGATCCAAGCTTACGTCAGTGCCCTCAGTGACATTGCGAGCGGGGAAACCGCGGGGAAGACCGACGCGGCTCGCGACCGGCTCTTCGCCTCCGGATCGGGCCTGCTGGGTGCGCTCAGCGTCGGCGGGCCGGTCGATGCAGTGCTTGGAGTCGCCAAAGCGGCCATCACTGGGTTGATCAACGCGAAACGCAACCGGGCAACTCGGCAGTTCCTCGACATCATGGACCCGGTGATGCCCAACATGATGGAGCGCGTTGGACTTGCTGCCCGCCTGGCTCAGGCTGGGGCCGCAGTAAATCGAGCGCGCGCTGCCCAAACTATCGCTGTTTGGGGTAACAAGAAGCTCAATGCGGGCCTCCGTCAGGCGACACGCCGAAGCGGAGCGCCGGAATCCCGCTTACGCATGTTCGACGAGTATATGGCTCGGCTGAAGCCTCACAACGACGAGTTCATTCGAGTGACTTCGTCGGACCCAATGGAGGCGGCACGCGCCTTCGCCGCGGCGCATCATGAACTTACGAAAGTTTATCGGGACCCCCGCGCCAACAGGAAAGCGCTGGCTGAGGGTCTCGCCGATTTCCAGGAGGCCGCGGCGGTTCTGGTCGAGGCATTGAAGAAACCCAATTCAAACGATGCGAGCTAGGAGGACCCTATGGCCGACCCTACCGACGAAGAAGCCCGCGAAAAGCTCGGCGAAGCGTTGCTGCTTGCTAGCGCTGCGGCCAAGGAGTTCCGAACGCGCCGCGATGCTGCGTTGCAGCGGAACGATTATCCGGCTTACGATAAGTTGTCGAAAGCCTATAGCGCCGCCGTCCTCGCGGAAAATGCGGCCACTCAGAAGCTGATCGCTCAGCTCGTAAATCCGACGGGTCCTGAGGTCGCCAGCCTCAGCCGGGCGACGAAGAAGCTCAACGACCGGCTCGAACGCCTCAGGCAGTCCGAGGCGCAACTCAACGATCTTGCCAACATCGTCGATATTTTCACGATCGCCATCAAGGGAGTCGGCATGCTTTGAGCGGGCTCGGAACTAGAATCGGCGAGTGCGGCTTCGCCCGCGCTTGACAGCCGATTGAGCGCTCATTCGAACTGCGCGATGCCAGGCAAACCGGATGAAACGCACTCGCCTTTCCTTTACCCAAGTTCTCCAGGGGGGTGCTTGTGGCACACTTTGACCGCCTCAAAGAGGCCAGGGCCGAGGCCCGCCGCGCCGCGCTCGGGCGCTATCTTGACCGTCAGGAGGAGCGCGATCACGTCAAGGCGGTGCTGGCTGAGCATGGTCCCGGCTCCGCCGACAGCCCGCAGCGCCGGGCGCGTTACGGAGAGCGCATGGCGGGTATCGCGCTGGCCCGGGCGCTGGGCGAGGCCAATCGGCTGCCGCTGGGAATGGAACGCCGGATGGGCGCCACCCTGGATTTCACTGCCTTCGCCCCGAGCGAGACGGCGCGAAAGGCGGGCGTGCCGGTAGCGCGCATCGTCGCCCTCGGCGGCGCTGGGATCGAGCCGGAAGGCTTCGCCACCGGATTCCTCATCGGGCCCGGCGTGCTTCTGACCAACCATCACGTCTTCCCGAGCCGGGCCGACGCCGTGGGTTGCGGAGCGAACTTGCTCTACGAACGTACCGATCTCGGGGTTCAGCGGGGGACGGTGTTCGAGACGGACCCCGATCGTTTCTTCGTCTGCGACGAGAAGCTGGACTTCGCCGTTGTCGCAATCAGGCCGCGGTCGCTCGACGGACGCGATCTGGCACAGTTCGGCCAGATCGGTCTCATCGAAGCCACGCCCAAGATTTTGCGCGGACAGCCCGTCAACATCATCCAGCACCCGGAAGGCGGGCCGAAGCAATATGCGGTCGAACAGAATCGATTGGTCGATATTCTCGATGCCGACGGCTTCCTCCATTACGAGACGGACACCCTCGAGGGCTCCTCGGGGTCTCCCGCATTCAGCCAGAATTGGGAGCTTGTAGCGCTTCATCATGCGTCGATACCCGCGACCCGGAACGGCAAGGTGCTGGCGCTCGACGGCTCGGAATGGACCGACCAAATGGGCGATGAGAAGGTGCGCTGGATCGCGAACGAGGGCGCTCGGGTCAGCTTCATCGTAGCCCGCCTGGCGTCACTGACGGTTCGGACGCCCGAAGAACGCGAAATCCTTACGCAGCTCCTTGCGACGACGACCGACCCCGTTGCCGAGATCGTCCGAAACGCCGGCGGCCAGGCCGTCGCTGAAAGTGTCGCAGCCGGAGCGGCGGGTGGAGCAACGAGGGGAATCGAAATGGCAGGCGTCCAATTTACCTTCACCGGACCGGTAACGATCAATATTCAGGCGGGAGCTGGAGCGTCCCTCGCCCCGGTCGACGCACTGTCTTCCCCTCAAGCCCCCGCTCTCGCGGCCGCCGAAAGGTCCATTCGCTTCGATCCCGACTACGACAACCGAAAAGGCTATGATCCGGCATTCCTAGACCCCGACGGGCAAATCGTCGTCCCAGTGCCCGAGATTGCGGCCGAGCGGCTCGGCGAAATATTGAAGGCCGAGGACGGCAGCCCGCGAGTCCTCAAATATCATCATTTCCAGCTCGTAATGAACCGGGATCGCCGGCTTCTGATGTGGTCCGCCGCGAACGTCGATTACACTCCCCGACGCAAGTCCACCCGTAACCGCGACGAGTTCGGGAGCGATCGCTGGGTTCCGGATCGACGCATTCCGGCCGAGATGCAGATATTCGACGCAGATTTCTACAAGCCCGCCGGCAATATCGATCGGGGCCACATCGTCCGCCGGGAAGACAACGCATGGGGGGATTCCGAACAGGAGATAGAATACGCCAATTCGGACACCTTTCACTGGACGAACTGCACACCTCAGCACGAAGCGTTCAACCAGTCGGACCCCGGCAGGAACGACAGGACATATCGGGGCATGGAGGGCGTCTGGGGCGCGTTCGAGAACCATATTCAGAAAAGCCGGAAGGGGACCGACACCAGGGTATGCATTCTCGCCGGACCCATTCTCGATCCCCGCGACCCGGCGAAGGATTTCGGACGCGGAGCGGTTCAATACCCGCTTCGATTCTGGAAGGTGGTCTGCATTGCCGACGACGACGGCGCGGGGGCGGCTCTCAAGGTGTTCGGGTTCATCCTCGATCAGGCGCCGGTCGTGACGCAGTTCGGCATCGAACGATTCGGTCCGGAGCGTTTCAAGAAATACCAGGTGCCGCTGTCGAACATCGAGCGCGACGCTGGGATCGAGTTCGATCCTGTACTTCACGCCGCGGACTCGATGGCCGGCCGGGCCGGGGTGGAAGTTGCATCGACGCTCGACGTGGAGGGCCTGGGCTGAAGGTTGCCGACACCGGAGGTCAGCGTGGCCGACCGCCGGCCTTAGCCGCGCTTCGCGGCTAGCCGCCGAGGCGGCGAAACCCTAGGTTCGCCCCAATGTCCCGCCGCCTCCGCCCCCTCGCGCTCCTCGAAGCCGAGCAGCTCTCCGCCTCCGCGCCGGGTGACCACGCGGCGCTTTCCGCCTCGGCGGGCACCGGCAAGACCCACGTTCTCACCGCCCGAGTGCTTCGGCTGCTTCTCGCCGGCGTCGATCCGTCCTCGATCCTGTGCCTCACCTTCACCAAGGCGGGCGCGGCCGAGATGGCGGATCGGATCCATCGGCGGCTGGCTTATTGGGTGAGGCTGAAGGAGGCCGAGCTGGCCTCGGAGCTGAGGGCGCTGGGCGAGGATTACCGGCCCGAGGCCCGCGCCAGGGCCCGCCGCCTCTTCGCCCGGGTGCTCGACTCGGCCGGCGGAGGCCTCAGGATCCAGACCATCCACGCCTTCGCCCAGGGCCTCCTCGCCGCCTTCCCGGCCGAGGCGGGGCTGGTGCCGGGCTTCCGGCCGCTGGAGGGCCGCGAGGAGCAGTTGCTTGCGCGCCAGACGCTCGCCGAGATGCTGGTCCGGGCCGAGGAGGGCAAAGACGGGGGCCTGATCCGCGACCCGGGTCCCCATCAAAGCACCACTTTGATGGGAGACATCCAGGCGCTGAGCCACCGGCTCGGGGAGGGCGGAGCCGAGGCCTTCGTCCGCCGCTGCGCCCGGGCGCCCGACGCCATGACGTCATTGGGTCCGCCCGAGCTGGTCGAGGACCGGCTTCGCCGGGCCTTCGGGCTTCCGCTCGGCGATATCGACGAGGCGATCGCCGGCGAATGCTGCGACGGGATATTCGACGTCGGCGCGCTTCGCCGGATCGGACTGCTCAACAATCAATGGGGAACGAAGGGCGGTCTCGAACGCGCTTCCCTGTGCGAGCAATGGGCGTCGGCCGGCCCGGCGGAGCGGGCCGGGCTGCTCGACAAGCTGCACGGAGTCTGGGCCAAGGCGGACGGCGAGATCAGGAGCTTCGCCAAGGGCCAGGCGCCGCAGGACGAACATTACGTCGAGCTCGCCACCTCGGCCTTCGAATGCTGCTCGCGGCTGCTCAGGATGCGCAAGCTCGCCGCGCTCACCGCCTGCCTCGCCGCCGGGCTTCGCTCCGGGCAGGCCTATTCCGAGGCCTGGACCGCGGCCAAGCGCGCCCACGCCGTGCTCGATTTCGACGATCTCATCCGGCTCGCCGAGCGGCTCTTGATGACCGCCGGGATGGGCGAGTGGGTTCGATTCAAGCTCGACCAGAATACCGACCATATCCTGGTCGACGAGGCCCAGGACTCGAACGAGGCCCAGTGGAACATCGTCCGGGCACTGACCCTCGAATATTTCGCCGGGGAGGGGGCGACCGGGCGCCACCGCACCCTGTTCACCGTCGGCGACTACAAGCAGGCGATCTTCGGCTTCCAGGGGACCGACCCGGCGAGCTTCGAGCTTGCCCGCGCCTGGTTCGCCCGCCAGGCCGAGTCGGTCGGCCGCGACTTCCTCGATCTCTCGGTGGACCTGAGCTTCCGCTCCTCGCCGCCGATCCTCGCCGCGGTCGACCGGCTGATCGAAGACCTCGGCTTCGAGGCCCTGGGATTGCCGCGGGCGCCCAGCCCGCACCAAGCCCACCATATCGGGCGTCCCGGCTCAGTCACGCTCTGGCTCCCGCACAGCGAGGACAATGACGGGGCCGCCGGCGAGGAAAGCGGCGAGGAAGGCTGGGTGAGCGAGACGGTGCGCGATTACGCCCGCCGGCTCGCCGCCCGGATCGCGGCCTGGATCCGCAATCCGTTCATGCTCGGCGAAGGGTCGAAGCGGCGGCCGGTCCGGCCCGAGGACATACTCGTCCTCGTCCGGCGCCGCGGCGATCTCGCCTCGCTGATCGTCGCCCGTCTGCACGCCGAGGGGGTTCCGGTGGCGGGCATCGACCGGCTCGCTCTGTCGGCGCCGCTCGCCGTCAAGGACCTGCTCGCCGCCGCCCGGTTCGCGATCCAGCCGCTCGACGATCTCAATCTCGCCGCCTTGCTCGTCTCGCCGATTTTCGGCTGGACGCAGGACGAGCTCTTCGCCGCGTCCTTCCGCCGCGAAGGTCCGCTGTGGCTCAACATTCGTGGCGAAAAGTTGCGATTCGAGGCGAATCCTCAACTTCCGACCACCACCCTGCACGGCCTTCGCGAGCTGCTCGGGATGGCGGACTACGCGACCCCCCACGCCTTCTTCGAGACGATCTTGAGCGGGACCTTAAGAGGCCGCCGCAAGCTTCTGGAAAGGCTCGGAAACGAGGCTCGGGATCCGATCGAGGAACTGCTCTCGTCGGCCCTCGATTTCGAGTCGAATCCCGCCCCCTCGCTCCAGCGTTTCCTCGACTGGTTCGCCCGCGGCGAAGTGGAGATCGTCCGCGATCCCTCCGCGCCCCTCGACGCGGTCCGGGTGATGACCGTCCACGGCTCGAAAGGCCTGCAATCTCCGGTGGTTATCCTCGCCGACGCCTGCGCGGATCCGGACCGGCGGGGAGGGGGCCCGCAAGCCAATTTCGCCACCCTGTCGCTCCCCGACGGCCCCGCAATCCCCATTTTCCGCCCCCGCAAGGACGAGCTCGCCGAGCCCATCGCCTCGCAGCTCGCCGCGCTGGACCGGCGCGAACGCGAGGAGCATTGGCGCCTCCTCTATGTCGCACTGACCCGGGCCGAGGAGCGGCTCTACATCGGCGGAGCGCTGGGCCCAGCCGATCGCAAGGGGCCGCCGCAATCGAGCTGGTGGACCGCGCTCGACTCCGCTTTGCTCGGCCTCGGCGCCGATTGGCAGGACGATCCGCACTGGGGCCGGGCCCGCATTTTCGGCGATCCCGAATATTTCACCAAGGCCGCCCCCCGGCCGATCCAGCCCGAAGGGCCGCTTCCGGACTGGATCCGCTGCCCGGCCCCCGCCGAGGCTCGGCCGCCGCGGCCGCTGGCGCCGTCGGCTCTGGGGGAGGACCACGTCTCCGATCCGCCCCCTTCGCCGGGGATGCGGGCGGCGGCCCAGCGCGGCCGGCTCCTCCATGCCTTGTTCGAGCGGCTCCCCGAAGTCCCAAGGGAGGAGAGGGCGGCGCGAGCGGAGCGCTGGCTCGAGCGCTCCGCCGGAATCGACGATCCGGAGCTTCGCCGCGGCCTCGTCGCCGACGCGTGTCGGCTCATCGCCGATCCCGCCCATTACGAGCTGTTCGGCCCCGGCGCCCTTGCCGAGGCCCCCATCGCCGCCGTCGTCGGGGAAGGCGTGGTCGTGTCCGGCTCGGTGGACCGGCTGCTCGTCGGGCCCGACCGGATCCTGGTCGCGGACTTCAAGACCGGCCGCCGCGCCCCGGAAGCGCTCGACCAGATCCCGGTTCCGCACCTTCGCCAGATGTCGGCCTATGTCGAAGCTCTGAAAGTCATTTTCCCGGGCCGTCCGATCGCGGCGAAGCTGCTCTACACCGCGGCGCCCGTCCTGTTCGACCTGCCCGCCGACCTGCTCGACCGATACCGGCCGGTGCTTGAGCCCGCGCCCCCGGCTTCCTAAATGGCACCCGACCCCATCAGGAGATTTCAATGACCACTTCCGTCAGCGACGACACTTTCCAGCAGGATGTGCTCGCTTCCGACAAGCCCGTCCTCGTCGATTTCTGGGCTGAATGGTGCGGCCCCTGCCGGATGATCGCTCCTGCGCTTGAGGAGATCAGCCAGGAGATGGCCGAGCGGGTCACCGTGGTGAAGCTCAACATCGACGACAACCCGAGCGCTCCGGCCAAATACGGCGTCCGCGGGATCCCGACCATGATCCTGTTCAACGGCGGCCAGGTCGCGGCGACCAAGGTCGGAGCGGCTCCCAAAACCCAGCTCCAGGGCTGGCTCGAGCAGGTGCTCAACGGCCTCGACTACAAGGCCAAGCACGGCGTCGGCGAGCTGGGGGCCAGCTAGGGCGTGATCGTCTTTGACTGACCCGTCATTGCGAGGAGCGAAGCGACGCGGCAATCGAGCTTCCAGCATCGGAGCTGCTGGTTTGCTCCTCGCAATGACGGCGTGAACCAAGCCTAAGCGGTCATGGTCTATTCCGGAGGCTCGGTTCCCTCCAGCCCGCGCGTATCGGGCCGGAACCTGTCGTGCCTCGGCAACCTGTCCTTCGGTTCGAACCACGGCACCCGGCTGGCCCAGAAGATGTGGAAGCCGGGGCTCACCCGTCCGGGATCGTCGAGCGTCGAGACGCTGAAGTCGACGGTCTCGGGCTGGTGGTCGACCTCCATCAGGAACGGGGTGCCGCACTCGCCGCAATAGCTTCGGTGACCGAAGCTTGAGGATTTGAACCTCTTCACCTTGTCGGCACCCTCCATCCAGACCAGCTCGCCGGCCGGCACGCTGGCGAAGACCATCGCGGGGGCGCCGGAGACCCGCTGGCAGGTCCGGCAGTGGCACCAGCCGCAATCGAAGGGTTCGCTCATCAGCCGGTAACGGACGGCGCCGCAGGCGCAGCCGCCTTCGAGACGTTCGGTCATGAGAGCGGCGCTAGGCCTTCCCCGGCGCCGGCGTCAATCTCCGTCCCGACCCATGGACGGCGGCGGTCTCAATCACTATGTCCCGACGTCAAGCGTCCGAAGGCGGGCGTCGGATCTGGATTTGCGCTTGGAACTACTGCTCTTCCTCTCGGCGATGCTCGCCGGCCTGACCGGCCTGATCTCGGGGGACCGGACCGTCGAGCTGCGCCAGGTCGAGCGGACCGCCGTCGCGGCGAGCGCGGCCGCCGGTCTCGCCGCTCAGACGACGGAGGCCTCGGCCCGGATCGAGAGACCCGCCTTTCCCGTCGTCCTCGCCCGTTCCGACCTGTCGGCGCCCGCCTTCCCGGCCGCCGCTCCGGAATCGCCCCAGACAGCTCCCGTCGACGAGCGCCGGCTCGAATAGCGGATCGGCGGATCCCGCTTCGCCGCGGGCCGATTTCTTGACGAGCGCCTATCGGCGCAGCGCGCCATGGGCGCATTCGATACACTCAGACATGACAGGATTTCGATATGTTCGGCGGAGTCGCCAAAGCCATTTTCGGATCGTCGAACGACCGATACGTCCGATCGATCGGCAAGATCGTCGAAAGGATCAACGGCTTCGAGCCCACCATCTCGGCGATGTCGGACGACGAGCTGGCCAACCAGACGATCGTCTTCCGGCGCCGGCTCGCCGAAGGGGAGGAGCTCGACTCGCTCATCCCCGAGGCGTTCGCGACGGTCCGCGAGGCCGCTAAGCGCACCCTCGGCCAGCGCCATTACGACGTCCAGATGATCGGCGGAATCGTCCTTCATCGCGGCGAGATCGCCGAGATGCGCACCGGCGAGGGCAAGACCCTGGTCGCGACGCTCGCAGTCTATCTGAACGCGCTCGAAGGGAAGGGAGTCCACGTCGTCACCGTGAACGACTATCTCGCCCGCCGCGACGCCGACTGGATGGGCCAGATCTACCGCTTCCTGGGAATGACCGTTGGGGTCATCGTCCCGAACCTCACCGACTATCAGCGCCGAATGGCCTATGGCTCGGACATCACCTACGGCACCAACAACGAGTTCGGCTTCGACTACCTGCGCGACAACATGAAGTACGAACGCGAGGCGCTGGTCCAGCGCGCCTTCAATTTCGCGATCGTCGACGAGGTCGATTCGATCCTGATCGACGAAGCGCGCACGCCTCTGATCATCTCCGGGCCGACCGACGACAAGTCCGAGCTCTACATGAGCGTCGATGCGATCGTGAAAGGGCTCGATCCGGCCGATTACGAGCTCGACGAGAAGCAACGCTCGGTCGTCCTCACCGAGGACGGCACCGAGAAGATGGAGCGGCTCCTCGAGGATGCCGGGCTGCTCCACGGCTCCAACCTCTACGATTTCGAGAACACGCTCGTCGTCCACCATCTGAACCAGTCGCTTCGCGCCAACGTCATGTTCAAGCGCGACATCGATTACATCGTGAAGGACGGGAAGGTCGTCATCATCGACGAGTTCACCGGCCGGATGATGGAGGGCCGGCGCTGGTCCGACGGCCTCCATCAGGCGGTCGAAGCCAAGGAAGGAGTCGACATCGAGCCCGAGAACCAGACCATGGCCTCGATCACCTTCCAGAATTATTTCCGCCTCTATCCCAAGATCGGCGGGATGACCGGAACCGCCGCGACCGAGGCGGCGGAATTCTGGGACATCTACAAGCTGAACGTCGTCACCATCCCGACCAACCTCGCCGTCAAGCGGGTCGACGAGGACGACGAATTCTACAAGAACCAGAACGACAAGTTCGCCGCAATCGCCAAGTCGATCAAGGAAAAGCAGCTGACCGGCCAGCCGGTCCTGGTCGGCACGGTCTCGATCGAGAAATCGGAGCTGCTCGGCGAGTTCCTCGAGAAGGAGGGGGTCAAGCACGAGGTCCTGAATGCCCGCTTCCACGAGCAGGAAGCCCATATCGTCGCCCAGGCGGGGCGCATGGGAGTCGTCACCATCGCCACCAACATGGCGGGCCGTGGCACCGACATCCAGCTCGGCGGCAATGTCGAGTTCCGGGTGGGCGACGAGCTCGCCGAGATGGAGGAAGGCCCGGAGAGGGACAAGGCGATCGAACGGATCAAGCAGGAAGTCGAGGAGGAGAAGCAGCGCGTCATCGCCGCCGGAGGCCTGTTCGTCCTCGGCACCGAGCGACATGAGAGCCGCCGGATCGACAACCAGCTTCGCGGCCGGTCGGGCCGTCAGGGCGATCCCGGCCTGTCGCGCTTCTACCTCAGCCTCGACGACGATCTTCTTCGCATCTTCGGACCGCAGACCATGTTCGCCCGGCTGATGAACAAGAATCTGGAGGATGGCGAGGCCATCGTCAGCCCCTGGATCTCCAAGGCGATCGAGACCGCCCAGAAGAAGGTCGAGGCGCGCAACTACGACATCCGCAAGCAGGTCGTCGAATATGACGACGTCATGAACGACCAGCGCAAGGTCATCTACGAGCAGCGCGCCGACATCATGGACGCCGCCACCGTCGGCGACGTCGTCACCGACATGCGCCTCGAGACGGTCAACGCCATCGTCGGCGAGGCCTGCCCGCCCAACACATACCCGGAACAATGGGACATTCCTTTGCTCAAGGCGCGGGTCGAGGAGGTGTTCGGCCTCCAGCCTCCGATCGACGACTGGCTCCAGGAGGAGGCGGTCGACCCGGAGATGCTGCTAGAGCGGATACAGAAGCTGGCCGACGAGCAGGTCGAGGAGAAATCGAAGGAGCTGCCGCCCGAGACCTGGATCCAGGTCGAGAAGCAGATCCTGCTCCAGTCGCTCGACCATTATTGGAAGGACCATCTGGCGATGCTCGATGCCCTCCGCCAGGTCATCCACCTTCGCGCCTACGCCCAGCGCAAGCCGATCGACGAATATAAGCACGAGGCCTTCCAGCTGTTCGAGCGGATGCTCGCGGCGATCCGCGAGGACGTTACCGGGAGGCTCGGCCGGATGACCTTCACGATGCAGCCGCCGGAGGACGATTTCCTGGAAATGCAGGGCCTTCCGGACTTCATCACCCACCATATCGATCCGCTGACGGGGGACGACGACACCGCCGATATCGACGCAGGCACCGGGGCGATCCTGTCCAGGCTGCCGCCGCTCCAGGCGGCCCGCCCGGAAATGCCGCCGGGGACGTTCGAGGTCGCCGAAGCCGATATGCCCAATGTCAGCCGGAATTCGCCCTGCCCGTGCGGATCGGGGCAGAAGTTCAAGCACTGCCACGGTCAGCTGGCGTAAGAAAAGGGCCGGCGGGGAGGGGACACCCGCCGGCCCTGTTCGTCGAAGGCTTGTTCGTCATCCCGGCGATAGCCGGGATCTCGGCGAGACCGCGCCGGCGCCCTTCCGACCTGAGGTCCCGGCTTTCGCCGGGACGACGGGGTGGGGCGCGGTCGTTGTTCTCCCCGATTATGCCAACCTGAAGCCTTCCTTGTTCATCCGGGCGGTGAGCTTCGCGTTCTGCGCCTCGCTCATGACCTGCCTGAAGGCCGGAAAGACCTCGTCTTCCTCCATCCGGATATGCTCCTCGAGCATCGAGCGGAAATCGCGCACCCGGGCCAGCCATTCGGGGCTGTCCTTCGCGAGGGCCTCGAGCTCGTAGAGATAGGTCTTCACATAACCGTGCTCGGCGTTGAGAGCATCCGCGTCATGGGCGGAATTGGCCTGCCTGAGCGCCGGGTAGATGATCGCTTCTTCCTCGTGCGCATGCTTGGTGAGGGCATATTTCAGCTTCATCAGCAAAGTCGTCCGAAGGGTCGTCTGGCTGTCGTTCGTCGCCTCGATCTTGTCGAATACGGCGAGGGTCGCGGCATGCTCCGCCTTCAAGGCGTCGAACCAGTCGCCCGCGGCCGCCGCCGGCATCTGCATCAGGAACTTGCGGCCGAAATTGGCGGCGAGACCGACCGCGGCGCCGGCGATCGCGGCTCCGGCGAGAACGCCCGCATTGCCGCCGCCGAACGAGAAAGCGCTGCGCTCGTTGGTGAACCGGCCCTCGCTGTCGCGCTTCGTCGCGCCGCCCTCGCTCGAACGCGACTTGTTGCCTTGCCTGGATTCGGTCTTCGTCGCCATGACGGCCTCCTTGGTTGAAACTCGCCCGCTGAACCCGCGTGGAGGCATGGGGTTCCGGGGCCCCACCCCGGAAAGGCTCTCGTTTCAACTCGTTACCGGAACGACCCGGCTTCGCCGCGGAGGGGGGCTTTTCGTCGCGCGTGGCCGGAACCATCGCCGCGCGGAGCATGTTGAGGGGCGAAAGCCCGACAGCGAAGGAGCCGCGAATGCTGGCGATGGATTACAGGGGCCCCTATCGGGTCCGTCTCGAAGAAAAGCCGATGCCCCGGATCGAGCATCCCCGCGACGCCGTTGTGCGCGTGACCCGTTCGTGCATCTGCGGGTCGGACCTCCACCTCTATCACGGAATGGTGCCGGACACCCGGGTCGGAATGACCTTCGGCCATGAATTCTGCGGAATCGTCGAGGAGGTCGGCTCCGCGGTCGAGAACCTCAAGAAGGGGGATCACGTCCTCGTCCCGTTCAACATCGCCTGCGGCCAGTGCCATTTCTGCAAGCAGGGACTGTTCGGCAACTGCCACGAGGCGAATCCGCAGGCCAGCGCCGTCGGCGGCATCTTCGGCTATTCGCATACGGCCGGCGGCTATGACGGCGGTCAGGCCGAATATGTGCGAGTGCCCTATGCCGATTTCGGGCCGACGATCATTCCCGACTGGATGGATCCGGACGACGCCGTGCTCCTGACCGACGTCGTGCCGACCGGCTACCAGGCCGCCGAAATGGGCGGGATCAAGAAAGGCGACACGGTCGTCGTGTTCGGCGCCGGGCCCGTCGGCATCATGGCAGCCCGCTGCGCCTGGCTGTTCGGCGCCGGCCGGGTCATCGTCTTCGACGATATCGAGTACCGGCTCGAATTCGCACGCAGCTATTGCCCGGCCGAGGTCTACAATTTCCGAGAGCTCGACGTGGTCGTGTTCATGAAGAAGACGACGGACGGTCTGGGCGCCGACGTCTGCATCGACGCCGTCGGCGGCGACGCGACCGGCAACACGCTCCAGACCCTGTTCGGGACCAAGCTGAAGCTCGAGGCGGGCAACGCGATCGCGCTCCACTGGGCGATCAACTCTGTGAAGAAGGGCGGAATCGTCTCGATCGTCGGAGTCTACGGGCCGACGGGGAACATGATCCCGATCGGCAATGTCGTGAACAAGGGCCTGACTCTGCGCGCCAATCAGGCGGCGGTGAAGCGCCACCTCCCCAAGCTCATCGACCATGTGAAGGAGGGGCGGCTGAACCCGAAGGCCCTGGTCACCCACAGGGTGCCGCTCGAGGACGTGGCGGACGCCTATCACATCTTCTCGGCGAAGCTCGACGGCTGCATCAAGCCCGTGCTCGTCCCCAGCGCCGCCTGACCGGAGACGGATCCATGAACGAACTTTCCAACGCTCTGACTCGCGATCCCACCACGATTCCGGGATGGGGAATCGACGCCGACCCCGCGAACGATCCGACCTATCCCTATCGAGACCGTTCGAAGGACGACCATTCCGGCCAGTGGACCCGCCCGCCGGTACAGCAGTCCGGGGTCGAGATATTGCAGTCGATCGAGCATGTGCGGCGGCCGGCGGTCTTCGGCACCTCGACTCCGCCCAGCGGGCTCAGCGGAATGATCCGCCGAGCGGCCTTCACCTACAGCGAGTCGCACTGGCTGCACTGGCTGATGCTGATGGGCGCGGACCGGATCAACGTCGTCGAGGGAATCGTCCAGGACCTCGCGCGGGCGAAGATTCCCAACATCCCCGCGGAAATGGGGATCCGCTCCGAGTGGAAGCACAACAAGCAGGGCCTCGTGAAGAAGATCGCCGTCACGGCGGCGGTGTCGGGCGTCGCTTATGGGCTCTTCCGCTGGTCGCGCAGCGGTTCGAAGGAGCAGGGCCCACGCGTGGTGCCGCTGACGGGGCCGAACGCGGACTGAAGGCGCACGTCTCGAGCCGCTCCTCGCCAGTCTAGGTGATGGAGCCGATCTTCTGGCCGTCGCGCCACACGTCGCAAATGGGGCAATCGGCGTCATTCTCGACCCGGGCTACGGCTTCGCGATCGTCCTTCGCCAATATGTCCTTGCGCTTGACGACCTCGCCACCCGCCGAGGCGAGCTTGTTCACCCGATAATGACGCATAACCCCCTCCCACTACGGTTTCAACGTGGCCCAAGCCACGACGCTGCGCAAGAGGCGAGAGGGGCGGCGCTCAAATATCGGGGTTCGCGGGGTGCGCGCTGGATCCGCCGGAGCCGGCCGGGGCCGCGGGCGGGGCGCCGCTCGGCTCGATGCCATTGGAACGGGGATCCGTGCCGGTCGACAAGATGCCGTAGGCTAGCGCCGCGAGCAGGAGGGCGACCAGAGCGGCGATGATGAAGCAGCCTCGCTTGTTGTTCTTCGCGTCCTTGGTCATCGCTTTCCTTGCCTGCCTGCTCGTCCAGGAAGGGCTGAACGGACGGGAGCGAGAGGGGTTTCGGCGCCGCCGGGCAAAGCGGTCGGCCGGGGCTTGAACCTTCGAGCTTATGCTCCGATGTGTGGTGGGCGACACAACCCAGAGCAGGAAATCTCCCCCCATGGACCATGAAGACATCGTCAACGGCCTCGTTCCGATCGTGATCGAGCAGTCGAACCGCGGCGAGCGCAGCTTCGACATTTATTCGCGGCTGCTGCGCGAGCGGATCGTCTTCGTGACCGGGCAGGTCGAGGACCATATGGCGACCCTGATCACGGCTCAGCTGCTGTACCTGGAGAGCGAGAATCCGAAGAAGGACATCTTCATGTACATCAACTCGCCGGGCGGCGTGGTGACCGCCGGAATGGCGGTCCACGACACGATGCAGTATATCCGCCCCAGGGTTGGAACCGTGTGCATAGGCCAGGCGGCGTCGATGGGCAGCTTCCTGCTCGCTGCGGGCGAGCCCGGAATGCGGGTTGCCCTGACCAATGCGCGGATCATGGTCCACCAGCCGTCGGGCGGAGCGCAGGGCATGGCCACCGACATCGAGATCCAGGCCAAGGAGATCCTGCGGATCCGCCACCGGATGAACGAGCTCTACGCCCAATATACCGGTCGGCCGCTCGAGGAGATCGAGAAGGCGATGGACCGCGACAAATTCTATTCGGCGGAAGAGGCCAAGGTCTTCGGCCTGATCGACGAGGTCTTCGACAAGAGGCCGGCGCCGGGCGAGAGCGATTCCACCCACCAAGCCGAGGCGGCTTAACCGCACGGCTGGTTCTCGCTCCATTCGAACAACGGGAAGCGGGGCCGGGTTCGGGGAACCCGCCCCCGCTTCCCGTTGTTACGGGAACGCTACATCCGAAGGGGACTCACATGAACCGCAACGTCACGATCGGTCTCGGCACTCTGATCATCATCATCATCATCGTCGCACTGGTCTTCTAGGCGGCGGAGGCTCGCTCGGAAGGTCCGCGTCCGGTCCACTTCATTCACTTCGGGGGCTCGATCTGCGGGGCCATTTCGGCGACGGCATCGGCGTGGTCCGCGCGCTGCGCCGATTTGGGGCAGCGGCCCTTGTCGCGATGGGGCACCGGGACCACATTGCCTCGATAAGTCTTTGGAGGCGGAACCCTTTCCGCCGCGCGGCACTCCCGGTCGACGGGCAATGCGCGTTAATCAATAAGCCATTGTGGATGTGCGATAGTGCGGTCTAGGATGGCTGGACAGGCAGAGGGCGCCATTCGGAGCGCCCGATAGGATCGGAATGACGAAGCTAAGCGGCAGCGACTCCAAGAGCACGCTCTATTGCTCCTTCTGCGGGAAATCGCAGCACGAGGTGAGGAAGCTCATCGCCGGCCCCACCGTGTTCATCTGCGACGAGTGCGTCGAGCTGTGCAACGACATCATCCGCGAGGAGACCAAGTCCTCGCTGGTGAAGACCCGCGACGGAGTCCCGACGCCGCTCGAAATCTGCAAGCATCTCGACGATTACGTGATCGGCCAGAGCCACGCCAAGCGCGTCCTCTCGGTCGCCGTCCACAATCACTACAAGCGCCTAGCCCACGGCTCGAAGGGCGGCGAGGTCGAGCTTTCGAAGTCGAACATCCTTCTCGTCGGGCCCACGGGCTGCGGCAAGACCCTGCTCGCCCAGACCCTGGCGCGGCTGCTCGACGTGCCGTTCACCATGGCCGACGCGACGACCCTCACCGAAGCCGGCTATGTCGGCGAGGACGTCGAGAACATCATCCTGAAGCTGCTCCAGGCCAGCGACTACAATGTCGAGCGGGCGCAGCGCGGGATCGTCTATATCGACGAGATCGACAAGATCAGCCGCAAGTCGGACAATCCCTCGATAACCCGCGACGTGTCGGGCGAGGGCGTCCAGCAGGCGCTGCTGAAGCTGATGGAGGGAACCACCGCCTCCGTCCCGCCGCAGGGTGGGCGCAAGCATCCTCAGCAGGAATTTCTCCAGGTCGACACGACCAACATCCTCTTCGTGTGCGGCGGCGCCTTCGCCGGCCTCGAAAAGATCATCGCCGACCGCCTGCAAGGCAAGTCGATCGGCTTCGGCGCCTATGTCGCCGCTCCGGAGGAGCGCCGGACCGGCGAGATCCTCCGCCAGGGCGAGCCCGACGATCTGCTGAAATTCGGGCTCATCCCCGAATTCGTCGGCCGCCTGCCGGTGATCGCCACCCTCGAGGACCTGGACGAGACGGCGCTGGTCAAGATCCTGCGCGAACCCAAGAACGCGTTGGTCAAGCAGTATGCGAAGCTGTTCGACATGGAAGACGTGAAGCTCAGCTTCACGGACGATGCGATGGTCTCGGTCGCCAAGAAGGCGATCGAGCGCAAGACCGGGGCCCGCGGCTTGCGCTCCATCCTCGAGAACATCCTGCTCGACACGATGTTCGACCTGCCCTCGATGGACGGAGTCGACGAGGTCATGATCGACAAGGACGTGGTCGAGGGCCGCAAGGACCCGATCCGCGTCTACGCCGAGAAGAAGGGCGAGAGCGCAGCGTAACGCGGCCAAGTCCGTCATTGCGAGGATCGTAGCGACGCGGCATCCAGCCCCGGCGCTGTTCGACAGGTGCAAGGCCGGATTGCTTCGCTTCGCTCGCAATGACGGGGAGGGCCGTCTCGCTGACCCCGCCTATTTCCCCTCGGGCCTGACGTTCGCCACCTTGTAGAGGAACACCTCCGCCTGTGTGAGGCAGCGTCGGGTCGAGCTGTCGCCGCCCTGCTCCTTCACGGCCTTCTGGCGGTACATGATGTCGGTAAGGAGCTTGCGGGACACGCCCATCCGGATCAGGAAGTCGTTGTCCTCGCTGGCGAGGAGGGCCGAATCCTGCTCGATGTCGCCGATCAGACCGACCGTGCTCTCGGTGCCTCGAAGCACCTCGGCCTCGATCGCGCCGCGGTCGCTGGTGTGGGTGAACATATGGACGACGAACAGCCCGCCCGGATCGACCATCCGGCCCCGACCGCCCATGAAAACGAAGTTGCAGGCGCTGAAGCAGGCCCACCCCTCGGGGATTCTCGTAAAGGCGAGCGACTGGCGGATCAGCTTTCCGGCCTCGGTCCCGGCCCGGGCGTCGCCGCCGGGCGAACGGAGCCAGATCTGGTCAATCGGCTCGTGTTTCTTCAGCGCGGCTTGGAGCCGGGCCGGAAGACCGCTGTCTATCGCCCCTTCGGCCAACAGGATGCGCAACCCGCTTTCTTGCTTGAGGGTGAGCTGCATCGTCTTGTGGGCGGTGACGTTGAGCTCCTTCGGGCAGGTCGGGTTCGCGGGGTCGGGCGCGGCCTGTGCCCAGGAGGACGAAAGCAGGCCCGCCAGCGCGAGAGAGAAGGCGCCCCTGCGCATCCGGCTCAGGCCGCGAGCACGTAATTGCCGCCGCCGGGCTTGCGGCACATCTTCTTGTCGACCGTCGTTTCCTCGCCGTCGACGATGACGACGTCGCTGATCAGCATGCAGCTGCCGCCGTCGGCCGACGCCCTCTGGTCCCGTACCGTCGACGAGCCTTTGACGCCCGGCCGAGTCTCGCTCTCCCAGGTCGTGGTGGTGCCGACCCCGCCGCGCACGGCATTGTCCGTCGCGGTGGCGGCCTGGACCTGCTCCTTGCAGTCGAGCTTGCGGATGATCGCGTCGGTGAGAAGCGAGGCGACCGGCAGGCCGGCGGCGATCAGAGCGCCCGGAGCGCCGCCCCAGCCGCCGAGGGCCGTCCCGGCGATCCCGCCCGCGATGGCGCCGAACATCCCGCCGCTTTTCTTCTTCTTGGGAGTGCATTTCGTCTCCGACGAATCGGACTTGCGCTCCTTGGCGTAAACCGGCGGCTGAACCGACAGCAGAAGAAGCGGAACGCACGCGAACATGTACCGACGCATAAGATTACTCCCCGATGCCTGACTGGCCTCTCGAAAGGGCGCTAATCCAACCCTGTTGCGGCTTGATGCCGCGGGCCCGGCGCCTGTGTGTCAATTGTTGCAGCCCCCTGCTCCCCGGGCCGGTGCACAACCCCTAACCCTTTGGCGAGTTTGTCATATTAGAGCAGGGTCGGAAAGGGGCAATCGAATGGGCCGCTTCCGGCCCAGGGGGTGGCGGACACGCGACGGGCCGCCATTCGCATTGATGACGCTGGCACGGTCCCCATATAGGTTGCAACAAGGCCGCAAGGGCCTGCATGTGGAGCATCGATGACTCATAACTATCCCGTCCTGCCGCTTCGCGACATCGTCGTCTTCCCGCAGATGATCGTGCCGCTCTTCGTCGGCCGCGACAAATCGGTGGCGGCGCTCGAGAGTGCGATGGCCGCGGACAAGCAGATATTCCTCGTTTCCCAGCTGGATCCGGCGGAGGACGATCCCGATCGGGACGCTCTCTACGACATGGGCGTGGTCGCGACGGTGCTCCAGCTCCTCAAGCTCCCCGACGGCACAGTCCGGGTGCTGGTCGAGGGTCAGCAGCGCGCCAACCTCGTCTCGATGGGGATGGAGGACCAGCATCTCGTCGCCGAGGTCGATCCGATCGAGGTGGAGGAGCCCGAGGGCGCGGAGGTCGCGGCCCTGATGCGCTCCGCGGTCGAGCAGTTCGAGAATTATTCCAAGCTCAACCGGAAGCTGCCGGCGGAGACGGCGGTGCAGCTCGGCCAGATCGAGGAAGCCTCGAAGCTCGCCGATTCGGTCGCCGCCAACATCAACATCAAGGTGTCCGACAAGCAGGCCCTGCTCGCCGAGCTGAACCCGGTCCGGCGCCTCGAAATGGTGTTCGCGTTCATGGAGGGCGAACTCGGGGTCCTGCAGGTCGAGAAGCGGATCCGAAGCCGGGTCAAGCGGCAGATGGAGAAGACCCAGCGCGAATATTATCTGAACGAGCAGCTCAAGGCGATCCAGCGCGAGCTGGGCAACGAGGGCGAGGAAGGGGAGGGCGACGAGCTCGCGGAGCTGACCCGCAAGATCGCCAAGACCAAGCTTTCGAAGGAGGCCCGCGGCAAGGCGACCCAGGAGCTTAAGAAGCTGAAGGCGATGGCCCCGATGTCGGCGGAGGCGACGGTCAGCCGCAACTATCTCGATGTCCTGCTCGGTTTGCCCTGGGGCAAGAAGTCGAAGGTCAAGAAGGACATCGCCGAGGCCCAGGCGATCCTCGACGAGGACCATTACGGGCTCGAGAAGGTCAAGGACCGGATCGTCGAGTATCTCGCAGTCCAGGCCCGCACGAACAAGTTGAAGGGGCCGATCCTGTGCCTCGTCGGCCCCCCCGGAGTCGGAAAGACCTCGCTCGGCCGCTCGATCGCCCGAGCGACCGGGCGCGAGTTCGTCCGCCAGTCACTGGGCGGGGTCCGCGACGAAGCCGAGATACGCGGCCACCGCCGCACCTATATCGGCTCCCTCCCGGGCAAGATCATCTCGAACCTCAAGAAGGCCGGAAGCTCGAACCCGCTCTTCCTGCTCGACGAGATCGACAAGCTCGGCCAGGATTTCCGCGGCGATCCGGCTTCGGCCCTGCTCGAGGTGCTTGATCCGGAGCAGAACTCGAAGTTCCAGGATCATTATCTGGAGATCGACTACGACCTCAGCGACGTCATGTTCGTCACCACCGCGAACACGATGGACATGCCGCAGCCGCTGCTGGACCGGATGGAGATCATCCGCCTCGAAGGCTATACCGAGGACGAGAAGGTCGAGATCGCCCGGCGCCACCTCATCCCAAAGCAGATCGAATCGCACGGGCTGAAGGAGGGCGAGCTGGTCTTCGCCGAGGATGGCCTGAGGAGCCTCATCCAGCATTACACCCGCGAGGCGGGGGTCCGTACTCTGGAGCGCGAGATCGCCAAGGTGGCGCGCAAGGTGCTTCGCCGAATCCTTGAGGGCAAGACTGAAAGGGTCGAGTTAACAGCCGAGAATATCGGCGAATATTCCGGAGTCCGCCGCTTTCGTCACGGCATGGGCGAGGAGGAGGACCAGATCGGTGCCGTGACCGGCCTCGCCTGGACCGAGGTCGGCGGCGAGCTGCTGACCATCGAGGCGGTGACCGTCCCGGGCAAGGGCCAGATCAAGTGGACCGGCAAGCTTGGCGACGTCATGCAGGAGTCGATCCAGGCCGCTTTCTCCTTCGTCAAGGCGAGGAGCCCGAGCTACGGGGTCAAGCCGAGCCTGTTCTCGCGCAAGGACATTCACGTCCATCTGCCCGAAGGCGCGACTCCGAAGGACGGCCCGTCGGCGGGCGTCGGAATGGTCACGGCGATCATCTCTACGCTTACCGGAATCCCGGTCCGCCGCGACGTCGCCATGACCGGCGAGGTCACTCTTCGCGGACGGGTGCTTCCGATCGGCGGCCTCAAGGAGAAGCTGCTCGCGGCGCTACGGGGCGGGATCAAGAAGGTTCTGATCCCGGCCGAGAACGAAAAGGATCTGGTCGAGATCCCGGCGACGATCACCGGCGGGCTCGAGATCATCCCCGTCAGCCATGTCGACGAGGTGCTCAGCCACGCACTGGCGACCCCGGTCGCTCCGATCGACTGGACGGAGGCCGACGAGCTCGCGGCGGTTCCCGCGCCCGAGCTTGCGGCCGCGCCCGACGACGTCGCGGGCGCCTCGATCAGGCACTAGGCGCCAAACTCCTCCCTCGGATTTCCGGGGGAGGGGGACCGCTTGAAGTGTGGTGGAGGGGTTCTTCAAGCGTTAGAAGAACCCCTCCACCAGCCTGCGGCTGGTCCCCCCTTCCGGCGGATTCGCGGGGAGGAATCGAGAACCATTGCTGCGTCGCATCAACGAATTTGGATCAAGAGGCGCCGATTTTCCCTCGGAAAGTCGCGCTTTCCTTTTGACTCCCTCTCCGCTCCTGCCGTTAGATGGACGGAAGCGCGCCGACTGCGACTCAATCGGAAAAAAGGGGGTTCGGGAGAGATGAACAAGCAGGAGCTTATTGGGGCGGTGGCCGACGCAACCGGCCTCAGTCGCGGGGACGCCACCCGGGCGGTCGAAGGGGTGTTCGACACGATCCAGGGCGCCCTGAAGCGCGGCGACGAGGTCCGGCTGGTCGGTTTCGGCACTTTCTCCTGCTCCAAGCGCAAGGCGTCCACCGGGCGAAACCCGCGGACCGGCGAGCCGATGCAGATCAAGGAATCGACCCAGCCGAAATTCAAGGCGGGCAAGGTGCTGAAGGATTCGGTCGGGCGCTAGGCGACGGGATCCATCCTCTAGTGGACAGTGCGCCCCAGCATTACTAAGGGGCGCCTTCGCAGGCGTGGGCGCGTAGCTCAGTGGTAGAGCACACCCTTCACACGGGTGGGGTCGTAGGTTCAATCCCTACCGCGCCCACCACGCCGGGTCCCGTCATTCCGGCGAAGGCCGGAATCCATGATCACGGCGGCGCGTAATTTCGGCCATCGGTGTTCATGGATCCCGGATCAAGTCCGGATGACGAAGTCGACGCCGCCCAGCCTATTGCCCCTCCAGCGGCTGCTCGTCGCCCGAGCCGGGGACTCCCAGCGCCTTCGCCGCCCGCTCCACATCCTCGTCCGTCGGCGCTTCCGGAAGCTCCTCCCCGGGGCCGCGCGCGTCGTCGGGAACGCCGGGGCCGGTGCCGGCGATCGTCTCGTTGCGTGCCCGCTCGTTCGGACCGGTGCTGATCTTCTCTTTGTCGTCCATGCCAAACTCTCCTCGCTGTGCTAATGACGGCGCCGCGAGGAGGTTCCGAGAGATGAGCGAAGCGACCGACGCGGTCCTGAGGGAGCTTCGGGCTTTCGGACTGGCTTATCCGGGCGCCCATTCCAAAGCCCCCTGGCCCGACCATGACGACCTCGCCGTCAAGGACAAGACCTTCGCCTATCTGCCGGCCGAAGGGCAGCCGTTCAGCCTGTCGGTGAAGCTTCCCTATACCGGCGAGGTCGCGCTCGAACTGCCTTATGCGAAGCCGACCGGATACGGTCTCGGCAAGTCGGGCTGGGTGAGCTTCACGCCGCCGGAAGGCGAAATGCCCGGCCTCGACCAGCTCAAGGACTGGATCGACGAAAGCTACCGAGCGCAGGCGCCGAAGAAGCTCGTGAAGGAATTGGATTCGCGCTGACCGTCGTCCCGGCGAAAGCCGGGACCTCGGGGAGATTCGCCGAGACTACCTGCCCTGAGGCCCCGGCTTCCGTCGGGGTGACGATCTACGCCATCGCCCCGGCCACGATCTCGTACGACCGCAGCCGCGCCGGATGATCGTATATCTGCGACGTGATCATCAGCTCGTCGGCGCCCGTCAGCGCCACGAACGCCTCGATCTTCGCCTTCACCGTCGCGGCGTCGCCGACGGCAGAGCAGGTCAGGACCTGGTCGAGCATGGTGCGCGCCTGCGGGGGTAGGGTCTCGGCAAAACCGGGGAGGGGCGGCGGCAGCTTGCCGGGATTGCCGGTGCGCAGGTTCACGAAAGCCTGCTGCACGGAGGTCGCCAGCAACTCGGCGTCCTCCGCGCTTTCCGCGGCGAAGGCGTTGAAGCCCAGCATCACATAGGGGCGATCGAGCTGGCCGGAAGGCTGGAAGCGCTCGCGATAGACCCGGATCGCCTCCACCATCTGCGCGGGCGCGAAGTGGGAGGCGAAGGCGTAGGGCAGGCCGAGCATCGCCGCCAGCTGCGCTCCGAACAGGCTCGAGCCGAGGATCCAGACCGGAATGTCCAGCCCCTCGCCGGGGATGGCGCGGACGGCGCGGCCTTCCCGCCGCTCGAAATAGCCCATCAGCTCGACGACGTCGTTGGGGAACTGGTTCTCATCCGACGCGAGGTTCCGCCGCAGCGCATAGGCCGCGGCGCGGTCGGTTCCGGGAGCCCGGCCGAGGCCGAGATCGACCCGGCCGGGGAAGAGCGACTGGAGTGTCCCGAACTGCTCGGCGATGACCAGGGGCGCGTGATTGGGAAGCATCACGCCACCCGCGCCAATTCGGATCGTGGAGGTGCCGGCTCCGACATAAGCGAGGGCGACCGCCGTCGCCGCGCTGGCGATTCCGGGCATGGAATGATGCTCCGCCATCCAGAAGCGGCGATAGCCCAGCCTCTCGGCCGCTTGGGCGAGCTCGAGCGAGTTGCGGAGTGCCTGGCCGGCGTCCAAGCCTTCGGGGACGGGGGCGAGATCGAGAACGGAGAGGGGGATCATGAGCGGGATATGGGGACGCCGTCATCCCGGCGAAAGCAGGGACCTAGGGACAGGCCGTCATCCCGGCGAAAGCCGGGACCTCAAGTCGAGAAGTCTCAGTGGGCCTCTCCGAGGTCCCGGCTTTCGCCGGGATGACGGGGGCCCCCTCAGCGGCTAGGGCACCCGCCATGCTTCAGCGGAGCCCCGAGAACCGCCGCCTCTGGCGCGACGAGATTCGCGCGACGCTGGCGCTCGCCTGGCCGCTCGTCCTCACCAACATCGCCCAGGCGCTGATCCACGTCACCGACGTCGTCCTGCTCGGCTGGGCGGGACCGTCCGTGCTCGCCGCGGGAACGCTCGGCGTGAACGTCTATTTCGCCTTTTTGATCTTCGGGATCGGCCTCGTCACCGCGACCGCCCCGATGATCGCCAAGGAGCTGGGCGAGCGAAGCCACAGCGTCCGCGACGTCCGACGGACGGTGCGCCAGGGCATGTGGGCGGCGGCTGCCCTCACCATACCGGTTTGGATCGTGCTCTGGTTCAGCGGTTCCATGCTCGTCGCGATCGGGCAGGATCCGGCGCTGGCGGCGGACGCCCAGCTTTTCGTTCGGGCGCTGCAATGGGGCTTCCTTCCGTACCTCTGGTATCTCGTGCTTCGCTCCTTCATCTCGGCGCTCGAAAAGCCGCTCTGGTCGTTCATCGTGGGAGTGGTCGCGGTCGTCTTCAACGCGGTCGTCAATTACGGGCTTATCTTCGGCCACTTCGGCTTGCCGGCGCTCGGCATCGTCGGGGCGGGCATCGGCAGCGCCGCGGCGAACACCCTCATGTTCGTCGGAATGGCCCTGGTCGTTTTGATTCACCGCCGCTTTCGACGCTTCCGCCTGTTCGGGCATTTCTGGCGGCCGGACTGGCCGCGATTCCGGGAGGTCTGGCGCCTGGGCCTTCCGATCGCGGTGACGCTTGCGCTGGAGATCACCATCTTCAACGCCGCCGTCTTCCTGATGGGCCTGATCGGCGCCGAGTCGATCGCCGCCCACGCCATCGCCATCCAGCTCGCGGCCCTGAGCTTCATGGTGCCGATGGGCCTGTCTCAGGCGGCGACGGTCCGCGTCGGGCTGGCCTTCGGGCGACGCGACCGCGCCGGGATCGCCCGCGCCGGCTGGACCGCCTTCGCGCTCGGCACCGGCTTCATGTCGCTGACCGGCCTCGCCATGCTCGCCATGCCCTACGCGCTGGTGACGATGTTCCTCGATCCGGCGCTTCCCGCCAACCAGGCGGTCATCCCGCTCGCCGTCTCCTTCCTGATCGTCGCCGCCTTCTTCCAGATTTTCGACGGCGCGCAGGTCGTCGCCGCCGGAATGCTGAGGGGGCTTCAGGATACGAAGGTGCCGATGGTCTATGCAGGCATCGGCTATTGGGTGATCGGCCTGGCCACAGGAGTCGGTCTCGGTTTCGGCTTCGGCTGGGAAGGGGTCGGCATCTGGATCGGCCTCGCCGCCGGCCTCGCCGCGGTCGCGATCATGCTTCTCGCGCGATGGATTCGGCGGGAGCGGCTGGGGCTCCTGGCAGGGTTGGACGCGAGCGGTGGAATTCGACCTGCATCCTGAACGGCGAGAGCGGCTCGACGAAGTGCGGCTCGCAGGGCTCGAGCAGACCGGGCGTCTCCGGCGTCAGCACCAGGTCCCGGCCGCTGTCGGGGAAGGAGAGGCGCAGCGGCCCCTCGAGCAGTCGAACCACGCCCCACACGCCATGCTTGGTGGAATGGACCTGCCGCAGCCCCGCCGGAAGGGTCGAGTCGTCGAAGACGGGAGTCACTTTGTAGGGGCCGTCCATCATGCCGCCCCCCTCAGCGCATCGCCGCCGGACGCGAAGCGTATGCCGAGCGAGAGGCTTTCCCCGATCCGCCGGGCCTTGAGCTGCAGCTCGGCGGCGGCCTCCGGCGCGAACAACTCGGCGGTCGTCTCCTCCCACAGGGCCAGCCAGCGACTGAACCGCTCGTCCGTCATTGCCGCGCCGTGCTTGAGGTGCGCCGGGAGCGGCCGTCCCTTGTAGCGGCCGCTGGTCAGCATGACCGAAGACCAGAAGGCCTGCAGCCGTTCCAGATGCTCCGGCCAATCCTCCACGGCGGCGATGAAGACCGGACCGAGCAGCGGGTCGCGCCGCACCTTCGCGTAGAAGCGCTCGACCAGCCGGCCGAGCGCTTCTTCGGTGATGACCGACGGGCCGGTCACGCCGCCTGCTTCCAGTTCGGCTGAAGCTCGACATAGGGAGGGCACGGGGCCACCTCCCCCGGTTTCAGCCCGGCGAGCTCGTCGGCGAAGCCGTGGTTGACGTCCCGGTGATGCGCTTCATCGGCCCGGACCACCAGCACCACGTCTCGAAGGGTCGAGCCTTCGGGGAGGCCCCAGTAGCGCCTGGCGATCTCGGGCGCCGGCACGTTCGCGGAGCGGCCCTCGTCGATCTCGGCGAGATAGTGGGTGTAGCTGATCACCGCTTCCTCCTCGAAATAGCCGACCACCCGGTGAGCGGTTCGGGCGGAGACGATGTAGAGCGCGAAGAAGGCGAGATAGAAGACCCATTGAACGGCGATGATTACGAAGCGCTCGAAGAGGGTCGGCTTGCTGATCTCGATGAACGTCATGAGATGCATGCGTTCGTTCTCGGCCTCGTCCATCAGGGTGCGGATCCAGCCGCGGTCGTCGCACATGCGGCGAAGGCAATGGAGGTGGTTGATGGTGGCTCCGACCATTCCGGGCACCGCCGCTACCGTCTCAAGCACGACTGCGCGGTGGCCGTAGCGCTTCGCGAAGAAGGTGTCGGCGCAGAAGCGGAGCAATTTGGTGAAGCCGAACGCCACCCGGTCGGAAAAGCCGCTGGGGGCGTGGTGGACTTTGAGGTCGATCGGCGGCGGGTTCATTTCCGGGTCTCCTTGGTCTCGATGCCGCCGGTGTAGAAGCCCTCGCCGGTTGCTCCCATTCAGGAGAAGCCCCTAGGTACAATCCCGTAGGTAGACCTCGCGAGGCGGGCGCCAAGGGCTCGGCCTTGATCCGGCGATGAACGCGGGACTCGTCACTGCCGTGGGGGCGGCGCTGTCCCTTAGCGGCGAATGGTTGCAGCGGTCCGGAAAGGTCGCCATCATCGCCGCGACACGTCCCTTGACGGTCGGAGCCCCCGGCCCCTATGTGCGCGCCGCACCTTGAAGGCGCGCAGTGGCGATCGTAGCTCAGTTGGTTAGAGCACCGGTTTGTGGTACCGGGGGTCGCGGGTTCAAGCCCCGTCGAT
>DASVSX010000088.1:0-53638 GCA_036387875.1 Allosphingosinicella sp.
GAGGGGTTGGGGTGGGGGTTGTCTGCTCGCCTCACCGGCGTCAGCGAACATTCTCCCCCACATTCCCCACCCCAACCCCTCCCCTGAAGGGGAGGGGCTTTGTCTCCGAGCGCTTCGCAAGGGTTATGCAAAGGTCCCGCATTCGCAGGGGAGGGGGACCGCCCGAAGGGTGGTGGAGGGGCCTCTCTGAGTCCGCAGAACCCCTCCACCATGCTTCGCATGGTCCCCCTCCCCGCCGAAATCGCGGGGAGGACTGGCGCTCTAAAACCGGAAGCGAAGCGTCGCCCTTGCCGTCGTCGGGGCGCCGGGAGCGATATTGTTGTCGCTGTGGGCGGTCGCGAAATAATCGGCGCCGAGCAAATTCTCGACATTGACCTGCGCCTCGATCCCGTCGGCAAGCTCGTAGTAGATTGCGGCGTCGACCCGCATATAGCCGGGAAGGGTCACCGCGTTGCTGATCGAGGCGTAGGATTTGGTCGCGGCGACGACCCCCAGTCCGAAGCCGAGCGCCTTCGTGACATTGTAGCGGTTCCACACCGAGAATTGGTGGCGCGGAACCAGCGCCACTTCCCGCCCCCTGGGCGCGGCGGCCGTGGTGCGCGTGATCTGCGCCTTCTGGAGCGCATAGCCGGCCGAGACCTGCCATTTGTCGGTGATGTTTCGCTCCAGGCCGACCTCCAGGCCCTTGCTCCGCTGGGCGCCGGTGAGGACGATGAGGTTGGTCACGGGATCGAGCGCCCGGGTGTTCGTCCGGTCGAGCCGGTAGAAGGCGACCGTGGCGAGAAGGCCGGGGATCGGCTCCCATTTGGCCCCGATTTCGTAATTGTCGAAGCGCTCCGGCTTCAGGCTCTGCGAGGTGACGTCGAGCGAGCTGAACTGGTCCCCGGCGCTCGGCAGATAGGATCGGCCATAGCTGGCGTAGAGCGACAAAGCGGGGATCGGCTTGGCGATGATCCCGAGCCTCGGCGAGAGCAGATCGTCGGTCCGCCTGAAGGTCTGGCCGGTGTTGCGGTTGAGGATTTCGAGCTTGAATCGGTCGTAGCGAAGGCCCGCGACGATCTCGAACCGGTCCGAAATGCGAAGCTGCTCCTGGGCGTAGAAGGCCAGGATCGAGGCGTCGCTTTCGTTGAAATTGGCCGGAGTTCGAGCGGCATTGTTGTTCACCGGAAGGAAGACGATTTCGGCGTCGACGGTGGGCGAGACGAGCGGGACGTTGATCGATCCCACGCCGTTCGGACTGGCGGCCGAGACGAAGAAGCCATTGCGGCGCCGGCTGACCGAATCCTGGCTTCCGATCTCGAAGCCGAGAAGGAAGGTGTGGGAGAGACCGCCGAGATCGCCCTCCAAGACGAGGTCGGTCTGGCTGAACAGATTCTGCCGCTCGACCGTGTCGTTATAGGCGGAAAGGGCGACCTGGGTGCCGGCCGCGCTGACCGCGCCGGGGAAGATGTTCTGGTAGAATTTGTCGTAGTCGCCGAAACTCGTCCGGTTCCTCAAGGTCACCGCGTCGGAAAAGCGATGCTCGACGGCGAGGCTTGCGACATGGGCGTCGACCCTTGCGAAGCTCCGCTCGGGATCGCCGAAGAAGACCCGGTCGAAGCCGCGCAGCGGCCGTCCGAGGAAGGCGGGGACTCCGCGGTCGGCGGTTCGGCGGTCGTGGAAATATTCGTAGGAGAGGTCGATCCTCGTGTCGCCTAAGGCCGCTCCGAGCACCGGGTTGATGCCGTAGCGCTCGAGCTCGACGTTGCGGCGGAAGCTCTCGCCATTCTCGTAGACCCCGTTCAGCCTCAGTCCTACTCCGTCGCCGAGCGGCTGGTCGAGATCCCCGGTCAGCCGGAAGCCCCCTTCGCTGTCCCCCTGAACCGCGAATTCGCGATATGGGCGGAAGCTCGAGCGCTTGGTCACCCGGTTGACGACCCCGCCGCCGCCGCCGCGGCCGAAGATCATCGCATTGGGTCCGCGCAGGATCTCGATCCGCTCGGCATTGTAGAGATCGCGGAAATATTGGACGTCGTCGCGGACTCCGTTGACGAAGAAATCGGCGGTCGTGTTGTTGCCCCGAAGGGTGATCTGGTCGCGATTGCCTTCGCCGGTGCCGGGAGTCGCGCCGGGGACGTACATCAGGACGTCGGCGATCGAGCGCAAAGCCTGGTCTTCGATCTGGCTCTCGGAAACGACCGAGATCGACTGGGGCACATCCTTGACGTCGGTGCAGGTGCGGGTCGCGGTGCAGGTCTCCTGAGCCCCATATTCGGGCTTCTGGCCGGTCACGACGATGGTGGATTCCGAGTCGGCTGCGGCGGTGTCGAGCGCGACCGCTTCATCGGCGGCGGCCGCCGGAGCGGCGAGGGACGAAGCGAGAGCCAGGAACGAAATGGTGCGAAGATGCATGCAGGCCCCTTGCGGCGCGCATGATTGCGTCGCCGATCCGCGGCCTATCGTTGTTGAGAATGTTTCGCAATAGCATTTTGTCTACCGTCATCCCGGCGAAGGCCGGGATCCATGATCACGGCAGGCAGAGATTGGCGTACGCCAATGTTCATGGATTCCAGCCTTCGCGGGACCTTTGCATAAGTTGCTGGGTGCTAGCCCCTCCCCTTCAGGGGAGGGGTTGGGGTGGGGGTTGTCTGCTCGCCTCACCGGCCTCGGCGAACATTCTCCGCCACATTCCCCACCCCAACCCCTCCCCTGAAGGGGAGGGGCTTTGTCTCCGAGCGCTTCGCCAAGGTTATGCGAAGGTCTCGCCTTCGCCGAAATGACGGGTTTAGCGCCGCGACAGCGTCAGCGGCATTCCGCCCGCCGGGCGCAACGTCACCATGCCGTGGACCCGCACCTCGTGCCCGGGCACCGGCCGGAAGCGCCAGCGGCCGAGCCAGTGAGCGAGGATGGTCAGCGCTTCGGCCGTCGCGAATCGGGCGCCGACGCACAGCCGCGGCCCGGCGCCGAACGGGATATATTGGAAGCGGTGGCGCCCCTCCCGCCGCTCGGGAGCGAAGCGGTCGGGGTCGAACTCGTCGGGCCGGTCCCACAAGGCTTGGTGACGGTGAAGGATCCACGGCCAGATCGAGACGATGTCGCCGGGCTTGACCTCCTCCTCGCCGAGCCGGTCCGCCTCGACGGCCTCCCGGTCGAAGCGGGGCGCCGGCGGATAGAGGCGCAGCGACTCTTCGAGCACCCTTCGGAGCAGCGGCAGTCGGTCCGGAAGATCCGGAAGGTCCCCCGCCGCCGCCGCTTCGGCGCTCTCGGCGGCCACCCGCTCCTGAAGCTCCGGCTGCTCGGACAGCAGATAGAGGGTCCAGGTCACCGCATTCGCCGTCGTCTCGTGGCCGGCGAGGTAGAAGGTCATCGCATTGTCGGCGGCGAGCTCGGCGGCCTGCCGCGGCTCGAACCGGTCCCCGAGGCCGCGGATGAGCCTTCCGAGGAAGTCGTCGCCGCCGCCGTCGGCGAGCCGCTCGCGGACCACGGCCTCGAGCGTCGAGCGCAGATATTTCTGGCCCCGCTGGGCCTTCCAGCCCTGCCGGGTCCACGGGATCCGGGGAAGGCCGAGCATCGCCTGGAGCCGGGCCTCGCTGACTCCATCGAGCGCCGCGGCGATATGCTCCATCGCCGATTCGCGAGTGAGGCGGGGGTCGCCGCTGAACAGGGTGTTCGAGATGATCCTCATCGTCGCCCGGGTCGCCTCGACCGCCATGTCGCGCAGGCCCGGGCTCCACCGCTCGACCGCCTCTCGGCCGACGAGCCCGAACTGCGGCACCAGATTATCCACTGCCGCCGGGGCGAAATTGGCGGCGACGATCTTCCTCTGCTCGCGCCACAGGCCGCCGTCGGAGGTGAGCAGGCCCTCGCCGATCGCCGGGGCCAGGAGCCGCTTGACGACGTCCGGCTTCACGTAATTGGCCGCATTGTCGAGGAGCACGTGCTGGACCATGCCGGGGTCGAGCGGGATGTGGACGTTGAAGCCGAGGATCCGGCGCTTCATGTAAGGCTGCCGGAAGGCGAGCTCGGACCAGCCGTAGACGGCGGTCCGCGCCCGCTCCCCGACGAAGCCGCGCCAGACCGGGACGGGGCCGGCGCCGCGCGGGGGAAAAGGCGGTATGAAGGGCTCATTCTGCCTCCCTGCCGGCGGAGCCAGTGGGGAGGGGGACCACCCGAAGGGTAGTGGAGGGGTGATTGGCTCCGGGCCGGCAGTCCCCCTCGGATTTTCGGACTCCTGCGCCATCTACCCCTCCACCATGCTTCGCATGGTCCCCCTCCCCATCTTTGATGGGATCTATACGTGTGTGACCTAAGCCACCTCTCGGAAAATGAGCAGCGGCGTAATTGCGTGAGCGGCACCGGGGCGGCCTAGCGAAAGCCTCACAACTGGAGCAATCAGCTTGGACACTTGGCCAACTACGCTTTGCATGAGGCCGGGCTCTAGATCCGTTTCGTCATGGCTCTCAGGAGTAAAAAAGTCGGGTTGAGCATTCAGTATTCCCATGATCGTCCATTCGCCCGGCATCAGCGCGCCATGTGCGAGGACAATGTCACTAGCGGGGACTACAAGATACTCGTCCCTTAGTGTGCACCAAAGCAACTTCGGGCTTTCATCGGAAGTCACCATGGTTGCGTGCACCGAATGCGGCATAATCTGAATCATCTCCAGCATCATGTCGGTATTCTCTTTTTGCTCTTGATGAGCCTGTTTTTCCGCAGATGTCATCTGCGACACCTTCTTGGTCGGCGCTGCACCTTCACGGACCTTGCGCTGGACCGTTGGCAGCTTCCATGCGTCCTTGAACATGGCCAGATCGAGGACGCTTAACCAGCCTTTAGCGAGAACAAACTGACCTACTTCAGCACAGTCCATGTTGGGCTGGAGTAGCTGGTGCTCGCTCGCATGATCGAGGAAGGCGCGAGCGTTCGCCCAATAAGGATCAAACACGCGGGCATAGCCCTCGCCCAGCTCCACGTTTGTTTCGGTCGAACCCTTGTAGGTGCCAGAGGCAACGCCAATCGTACCCTTGGCGTCCGCCTCAGACTTCCGCTTCTTGCCCCGTAAGCCGTCCTTGGTGCGAGTGAGCGACTGGAGATGCCCATCCCCCTCGAATTGAGCGAGAAATGAGCCTATCCGGCGGCTGTCGTGATACAGGAAATCAAGGACGGAACGGGCGCTTGAACCTTCGTCCTCCAGCTCGGATGTCTCTGAAATGCTCTGTGGCATCGCGCTCAATATCCTCTGCCTCTTTTGTCACGCGCTGATGCAAGTCAGCCAGCTCCTTAGGGTCCGCCTGGATACGCCGTGCAAGCGCCTCGTCAAAGCCGAGATTCGACATGTCCATGGCTGGCTCCCGTTTCTTCCGCTTCACGCGATGAGTTCCCGATATGGCAGCGGGCGGCAATCCGCCGCTGCCAGCAAGGCGTTGAGGTGCAGAGCCTCTTCACTATCGCGGCGATTGAAGCGCCACGTCAGCTCGCCCACGTAGCGATTCAGATGCTTGGCGCTGACAACGTGATGAATGCCAATGATCTGGCGCTTCAAAAGAGCCCAAAAGCCTTCGCTGCCGTTCGTGTGGCAATCGCCGCTGACATATTCGCCAGCGGTATGGCGGACGACGCTGTGCATATAGGTGCGGCTCAGGTGACGGTATCCAGCATGCATGTATATAGGTCCCATCTTTGATGGGGAGGCAAGTTATTCCGCCGCAAGCAGCCTCTCCGCTCCGCCGAGGTCGACGCTGACCAGTCGGCTGACTCCCTTCTCGATCATCGTCACTCCGAACAGTCGGTGCATCCGGCTCATCGTCACCGCATTGTGGGTGACGATCAAATAGCGAGTCTCGGTTTCGTTCACCATTCGGTCGAGAAGGTCGCAGAATCGCTCGATATTGGCGTCGTCGAGCGGAGCGTCGACCTCGTCCAGGACGCAGATCGGCGCCGGGTTGGTCAGGAACAGCCCGAAGATCAAGGCGACCGCCGTCAGCGCCTGCTCGCCTCCCGAAAGCAGGGTCAGGGTCGAGAGCCGCTTGCCGGGCGGCTGGGCCATGATCTCGAGCCCGGCCTCGAGCGGATCGTCCGATTCGACCAGCTCGAGATGCGCCTGGCCGCCTTCGAAGAGGGTGGTGAAGAGGCTTCGGAAATGACGGTCGACCGTCTCGAAGGCGGTCAGCAATCGTGCCCGCCCCTCGCGGTTGAGGCTTCCGATCGAGCCTCGAAGCCGGTTGATCGCGAGCCCCAGCTCCTCCCGTTCCGACTGGGAGGCGGTTCGGCTCTCGTCGAGCTCGGCGAGCTCGCGCTCGGCGATGAGGTTGACCGGGCCGATCCGCTCGCGCTCGGCCGACATCCGCTCGTGCCGGCTCGATTCCTCGCCCGCGGGGACGATGGAAGCATCGTCGAAGCCGAGCTTCCCGGGCAGCAGCGGTGGCGGACATTCGAAGCGCTCGCCCGAAATCCGGCCCATCTCGATCCGCCGCGACTCCTGATTCTCGTGACGCGCGGCCGCGCCGGCTCGGGCCTCGCGGGCGGTGGCGAGCGCCTCGGCCACCTCGGCGAGCCTGGCCTCGGTCTCGCGCAGCGCCGCTTCGCCTTGCCGCTCGGCCTCGGCCGCGGCCCGGGCCGACTCTCCGGCTTCGACAGCCTCGGCCTCCAGCGCCTCGATCCTCCGCTCGATCTCCGCGGGCGCGTCGGCGAGCCGTTCCGCCTCGGCTTCCGCCTCGTCGATTCGCCGGCCCATGTCGGAATGGCGCTTGCCGGCGTCGGCGGCGCGCACCCGCCAGTCGGCGGCTTCCTTCACGGCGGCTTCGGAACGCTGCTTGTCGGCGCTGACAGCGCGGGCGTGGGTGGCAGCCTCGGCGCGCACCTCGGCAAGGGCGTGCTGCGCCGCTTCGGCGGCTCGGCGAAGCCCGGCCACTCGAGCCTCGGTCTCCACCGCGTCGGGCAGTTCGGCGACGACCCTCCGTGCCTCTTCGGCGGCGCGCCGGGCCTCGGCGAGATCCTGGGCGGCCTGCTCAAGGCGCTCGGCCAGGCCGGTTCGGCGCAGATCGAGCCGCTCAATCTCGACGCGCGCCGAGTCTTCCGCCCGGCCGGCGTCGCGAATCCCGGACGACGCCTCCGCCTCGCTTCGGCGGGCCGAATCGGCGGCGCAGCGCGCGGCCTCCATGTCGGCCAGGGCCGCGGCGATCAACGCCTGGGCCGCCTCCACTGCGGCGGCGGCCGGCGGGAGCGAACGCTGGATCTCGCCAAGCCGGTTGACCCGGATCAGCCGCTCCGCCGCAGCCGCTCCCAGCCCGCTGGCGACGAAGCCGTCCCAGCGGCGAAGGCGGCCGTCAGGGGTGACGAGGCGCTGGCCGACAGCCAGGGCCATGCCCTCGTCCCGCTCGACGACTCCGACCTGCGCGAGCCGCCGGGACAAAGCGGGCGGAGCCTGAACGTGAGCCGCAAGCGGCTCGCAGTCGGCCGGCAGAGGCGGATCGCCGGGAAGCGTCTCCGCTCCCGACCAGCGCCTCGGGGCGTCGCCCTCGAGGGCCGCTTCGAGATCGTCGCCCAAAGCGGCCGCGAGCGCCCGCTCATAGCCCGGATCGGCTTTGACGTGATTGATCGCTCTGTCGCCGCTCGATCCTTCCACCGCCTTGATCAGAGCTTTGGCTTCGGATTCGAGGGCGGCGAGCGCGGCCCGGGCTGTCGAGCCCTGGCTTTCGGCAGAGTCCCGCGCCGCGGCCGCCTGCTGACGTTGGGCTTCAGCGGCCGCGATCGCTTGGCCGGCGCCCTCCAGCCGGGCCTCCGCCTCTTCGCGGCGTCGGCGCGCGGCGCGGAGGGATTCGACCAGTGGCGCCTCTTCGCCGAGGGCGGACATCTGCTCCTCGAGCCGCCGGCTCTCCGTTTCGGCGCGGGCCAGCTTCGCCCCAGCCGCTTCGAAAGCGGCCCGCGCGACCCGGGCCTCCGCCTGCTCCGCCGCCTGGACGGCGCGGGCCTTGCCGAGCTCGGCTTCGGCTTGCCGGGCTTTGTCTTCCAGATCGACGGTGCGGACATCGATCGTTCCCCTGGCGGCCTCGGCGGCCGCGAGGCGGGCGGCGATGTCCCGCGCCTCCTGATCGAGCCGGGCCAGCGCCGCTTTGGCGTCGGCGCCCAAAGCGGCTTCCCGCTCGCGGTCGCCGAGAAGGGCCGTCCGACGCTCGGTCAGCTCGCGCAGGCGGCGGGCGATTCCGTCGCGCTCGGCCCGCAAGGTCGCAAGCTGGTGACCGAGCGAGGTCGAGCGGTCGCGCGCGGCCAGGGCGCCGGCGCGGCGGTCGGCCAGCGTCTTCGCCGCCTCGGTCTGCCATGCTGCGGCGGCCCGCTGCGCCTCGGACGCCTTCTCGACGGCCGTGCCGGCGGCCTCGGAGTCGCGCTTCGCGGAGTCGGCGGCGGCAGCCGCTTCGCGCCAGCGGGCGAAGATCATCCGGCCCTCGGCTATTCGGATCTGGTCGGAAAGCTTGCGGTAGCGCTCCGCGGCCTTGGCCTGGCGGCGAAGCGCCGAAGCCCGCATCTCCATGTCGGCGAGCACTTCGTCGAGCCGGACGAGATTGGCCTCGGCCGCTCGCAACTTCTGCTCTGCGTCCTTGCGGCGGACGTGGAGGCCCGAAATCCCCGCCGCTTCCTCGAGCATCAGCCGCCGCTCGGTCGGCTTCGCGGCGATGACCGCGCTGATCTTGCCCTGGCTGACCAGAGCCGGGGAGTGGGCCCCGGTGGCGGCGTCGGCGAACAGCAAAGCGACGTCCTTGGCGCGCACGTCCCGGCCGTTGACCCGGTAGGCCGATCCGGCGCCGCGCTCGATCCGGCGGGCCACCTCGACGTCGCCCACGGGCGCCAGGGTGACGTCGCCGGGCATGTCCTCCGCCTCGCGCTCCACGAGCAGGGACACCTCGGCGAAATCGCGGGCGGGACGGGACGCGGTTCCGGCGAAGATGACGTCGTCCATCCCTGCGCCGCGCATCGATTTGGGGGAGGATTCGCCCATCACCCAGCGAATGGCCTCGAGCACGTTGGATTTGCCGCAGCCATTGGGACCGACGACCCCGGTAAGCCCGGGCTCGATCCGGAGCTCGGCCGGCTCGACGAAGCTCTTGAAGCCGGAGAGCTTCAGCCGCTTTATCTGCATGGCCGCCCCCCGGCTTCCATCTTATCCCGCCGCTTCGCGCACGACCGGCTCAAGCGTCTCCCAGCTGTGAGGCCCGACATTGGCGCCATTGAGGAAGAAGGTGGGCGTTCCCTCGACTCCCAGCTTCCCGGCCGCTTCGTTCATCTTGCCGAGCCCGTCGAACGCCGCCCGGTCGGCCAGGCAGCGCTTCGCCGAAGCGGGAGCGATCCCTTGCCGGGCGGCGATCTGGGGGATTCCCGCGAGCTCCGCCAGCCGGCCCAGCCGCTGGTTTTCCGGAAGCGCGTTCAGCGCCTGCTTCTGAGCGTCGGTGAGGTTCTTCACCCGATCCTTCCACTGGTCCTGGGTCCCGTAGAGCGCGTCGGTCGCCTGGAAGAAGCGGCCGGCCCCGCCGCAGCGGGCCACGAGTGTCGCTGCGACGTCGAGGCCGTTCAGGATGAAGTTGCGATATTCATAGCTGACCTTGCCGGTCCGCACATAAGTGCTCACCAGCGGCGCCATCCCCGTCTTGGCGAAGGTCGCGCAGTGGCCGCAGGTCAGCGAGCCATATTCGACCAGCTTCACCTTGGCGGCCGGATTGCCCATCCGGAAGCCGCCTTCGGGAGTGGCGACGACGGTCCGCGCCCAGTCGACCCGGGCGGGAGCCGCTTTGCCGGCCGGAGCGGCGGCCGCGGCGGGCACGGCCGCGGCCGCGGCCAGGATGAAGAAGAGCGGCTTCATCACCCGATCGCCTCGCGCAGAGCCGGTTCCAGCCCGCGCCAGTTGGCGACCCCTTCGACGACCTTGCCGTTGATGAAGAAGGAAGGCGTTCCGTTGACTCCCATCTCGTCGCCCTTCCGCTTGGTCTCCGCCACCTTCTCGAGGCCGGCGGGATCGCTGAGGCAGGATTCGATCTGCGAGGAGGGCATTCCGCGCTGACGGAAGAATTCGTCGAGCCCGGCGGCGCGAACGACGATCGCCGCCGATTCGCGCGGAGGCTTGGTTCCGAGCGCCTGAAGCTGATCCTGCGGCATGGCCTGGATATTGGCCATCCATTTGCTCTGGTCCTTGTAGATCTGCTCGATCGCCGGGAAGAAGGCGCCCTCGCTCTGGCAATTGGCAAGCAGCGAGATGCCCGGATCGGTCGGGAACAGGAGATAGGTTCGGAATTCCCAGCTCACCTGGCCGCTCTTCACATAAGTGTCGCGAAGCGTCGGAGCCCCCTGCTCCTCGAACTCGGCGCAATGCGGGCAGCTCAGCGAGCCATATTCGACCAGCTTCACCGGAGCCTCCGGATTGCCCATCAGGAAGCCGCCCTCGGAAGTCTTCACGACCGTCTGGGTCCAGTCACCGTTGTTCGGCGCCGGGATCTGCTTCAGGGCGCTGTTGTCGGCAGGCGCCGACTGATTGCCGCCGCCCTCGCCGCAGCCGGCGAGGAGAAGGGCCAGAGCGGCCGCACCGGCCGTGAGCATCGACTTCATCTCTTCGTCTCTCCACCAATTCTGCCGAGCACCGGGATTGCGACGGCCGCCCCGAGCGCAGCCTCGTTAGCCGCCACGCCTCGGGCGAGGGATTCCAAAATCGCCCGAAGCTCCGGATCCGCCACCTCGCGCAGCGAATCCCCGAGCTCGACCGGAATCGGGCGCAGGGACGGCGGCGCGGCGCGAGTCCTTGCGCGCGCAACCTGAACCAGGCCTTGCCTGAAGGCGATTCTCGCCACCGCCTGATAGCCGAAGAAGCGGTTGACCCGTTCGACGATCACGGGGGCGACATGCTGCATCATCGGCGCGTGGGCACCCTCGACGATCAGGTTCAGAACTCCGTCGCAGCGCTTGCCGGCCGGGAAACGGATCGATTCGGGCGATGAGACTGCGGCGTAGCGTTCGCCGACGATCTCGCGCCAGCGGCTGACGATCGACGACTGGACGAAGCCGAAACGGCGGAAAGCCGCCCGGCCGACATCGGGCACGAGGTCCGAAACCGCCCGGGCGCGATTCGCCCGCGGTGCCTCCGACTGCCTTTTCGAGGTTCCGCCCGATTTCGCCATACGGCGGATCATGGCATAGGCACGGCATGTCAGTCGATGCTCCCGATGCTTTGTTGCGGTGGTTTGCTGTGGATAAGCGGCGGCTGCCGTGGCGGGCGGAAGGGCCCGAGCGGCCGGACCCGTATCGCGTGTGGCTGTCCGAGATCATGCTCCAGCAGACGACCTGCGCCCATGCGGCCCCTTATTTCGAGAGCTTCACGGCCCGCTGGCCGAGCGTGGAGGCCCTCGCCGCCGCGCTCGAGGAGGAGGTCATGGCCGCCTGGGCGGGGCTGGGTTATTACGCTCGCGCCCGCAACCTCGTCGCCTGCGCCCGCCAGGTTGCAACCGAAATGGGCGGCCGGTTTCCGGACACTGAGGAGGGGCTTCGCAAGCTTCCCGGAATCGGCCGCTACACCGCCGCCGCCGTCGCCGCGATCGCCTTCGGGCGGCGGGCGGTGGTGGTCGATTCCAATGTCGAGCGGGTCGTCGCCCGCCTCTTCGCGGTGGAAACCGCGCTTCCGGCCGCCCGGGAGGAGATATACCGGCTCGCCGGTTCGATCACTCCGGAGGCCGAGGCCGGCGATTTCGCCCAGGCGATGATGGACCTCGGCGCCACGATCTGCACTCCGCGCTCTCCCGATTGCGGCCGCTGCCCCCTCGCTTCGCTCTGCGCGGCCCGGGCGACGGGCGAACCGCAGGCCTATCCCCGCAAGGCCGCCAAGGCGCCGAGACCGAGGCGCGAAGGGATCGCTTACTGGCTCGAGAATGAAGGGCACGTCCTGCTCGTCCGGCGGCCCGCCAAAGGTCTGCTCGGAGGGATGCTCGCCCTCCCCACCGACGGCGAGGGCGCGCCCGCGAACGCCCGGTGGAGCGAAGCCGGCAGCGTCGACCATGTCTTCACCCATTTCGCCTTGACCATGAAGCTGCTCTGCGCGGACGTCGCGGAGCGCCCCAGCGGGACCTGGTGGCCGATCGAGAGGATCGGCGAGGCCGGCCTTCCGACACTCTTCGCCAAGCTCGCTTCCCGGGGCGCCGGATGGCGGGCCGCGGCATGAGGCCCGGCTTCACCGGCGCCGGGCTCGACCGAGCCGACCATCTCAGGCTCGACGAGTCGCGGCTCGCCGGGCTGGCCGCAAGCCTGGAGGCCCGGCTTCTGCGGCTAAGCGGCCTCGACCCGGATCTCGACGAGGACGGCCGTCTGGGCTGGGACGCAATGGCTCAGGTGCAGGATTGGATCTTCCTCGGCCTTCGAGGCGGCGCCCCCTTGTTCGCGCCGCTGATCCGGACGGAGCCGGGCCAGCGGGCCTGGTCGGTCTTCGCGCTGCTCAACCGGATGGCGTCCGAGGACGCCGCCATCTGGGGCGCCGCCCGGAGCCTGATCGAATGGCACAACCGCCATAATTACTGCGGCGCCTGCGGCAAGGGCACGACTCCGTTCCGGGGCGGCTGGGGCCGGCGCTGCACCGGCTGCGGGCTCGAGCATTTCCCGCGGGTCGACCCGGTGGTGATCATGACCGCCGAGCATGAGGGGCGGGTGCTCCTCGGCCGCCAGCCGCAATATCCGCTCGGGCGCTATTCGGCCCTCGCCGGCTTCGTCGAGCCCGGCGAATCGATCGAGGAGGCGGTTGCGCGCGAGCTCGGCGAGGAGGCGGGCATAGAGGTGAGCGACGTCCGCTACGTCGCGAGCCAGCCCTGGCCCTTTCCAGGCCAGCTGATGATCGCCTGCACGGCAACCGCCGCCGGCGACGAGATCACGCTCGACACGAACGAGCTGGAGGACGCGATCTGGGTCGACCGGGAAGGCGTGAGGGCTGCCCTGGCGGGGGAGCCCGGAGCACCGTTCGTCGGCCCGCCCCATTTCGCGATCGCTCATACCTTGCTCAAGCATTGGGCCGACCAGGGGTAGGCCCGCGAATCCTGCGACATTCCTCCGCCGGCCGCAGGCCAATGATTTTTCAACGCAAAGACGCAAAGACGCAAAGATGCCCAGCGGGCGTGGACGCCGTGCGCACTTGATCGACGAATCTGGACTGGCCTCTTCGAGGCCGCGGCATCTTAGCGTCCTTGAGTCTTTGCGTTGAAACCTGAAGGACACGGCACCGGAAGGTTTTCGCTCTCCCGTCCGGGTAGAAGGCCACGCCCGTCTTGCCCCATCACCCCGCCCCGCCTAAAGGGGCTCGCGAATTTCCCTACATCCCGCGAGCGCCGCGGGGCCGCCCTGGAGGTCTTTGAAGGCATGGACAACCGCTCCAACACGATTGCGGGCTGGGTGCTCGGCGCCGGCATCGTCGCGCTCGGCGCCTCGATCGTCACCGGTGAGATGTTCCATCAGGAGCGGCCGGAGAAGATGGGCTATCCGATCGAGGGCGTCGTCCTGAAAGGCGAGGGCGGCGCGGCCGAGGCCGAGGTGCCGATCGCCAACCTCCTCGCTTCCGCCGATGCCGCCAAGGGCGAGGGCCAGTTCAAGAAATGCACGGCCTGCCACACGATCAACCAGGGCGGCGCCAACGGCACCGGACCCAATCTGTGGGGCGTCGTCGGAGCCGCGATCGGCAAGCATGCGCCGGGATTCCCCTATTCGCCGGCCCTGGCCGGCAAGGGCGGAAATTGGGATTGGGAAGCTCTCAACCAGTGGATCAAGTCGCCCCGCGACTTCGCTCCGGGGACGAAGATGACCTTCGCGGGCATCTCCAAGGCCCAGGACCGAGCCGACCTCCTCGCCTATCTCAACGCCCAGGGCAGCAATCTTCCGCTTCCGGCGCCTCAGGCCGCCCCGGCGGCCAATCCCGCCAAGGCCGCCGCCGAGAAGGCCGACCAGCCCGCGGCCGGCGACAAGGGCGAAGACGAGCCGGTGATGAACGAGCAGCAGGCGACCCCGAGCCGCGTCGGCGGCGAGGGCGCGCCTTCGGCCGCCGGCCGGGTCGGGCAGGAAAAGCACTAGGGGGGACGGGGATGGCCGGAAGCAAGGCGCCTACCCCCGAAGCCTATCTCGACGAGCTTCCGCCGGAGCGGGCCGAACTCTTTTCCAGCCTTCGCGACCTGATCAACGCCAACCTCCCCGACGGTTATGTCGAGCGGATGAACTGGGGGATGATCAGCTGGGAAGTCCCGTCGGAACGCTATCCCGACACCTATAACGGCCAGCCGCTGGTCTATGCGGGCCTCGCCGCCCAGAAGAATTACACCGCCCTCTATCTCAACTGCGTCTACGCCTCCGAAGAGCGGAGCGAGCGGCTGAAGGCGCAGTGGGCCGCCTCGGGGAGGAAGCTCGACATGGGCAAGAGCTGCCTCCGCTTCAAACGGGCCGAGGACGTCGCCGAGGACGTGCTGGCCGAAACGATCCGCTCGATTTCGGTCGAACGCTTCGTCGCGGAATACGAGGCGGGGCGGGCGCGCTGAGTTGGCGCGTCACTTGCCTCCCCGCGCCAAAGGCGGGGGGAGGGGGACCATGCGCTGCATGGCGGAGGGGTAACCGACGAGGCCTGCTGCAGCTACCCCTCCACCGCCCTTCGGGCGGTCCCCCTCCCCATGCTGCGCATGGGGAGGCAAGATTCAGCCGCAGGTTACCCGCTCGTCCTTGGCGGCGTAATAATCGCAGACGTGCTTCCAGGCTTCGTCGGCCGTATCGACGAAGGTGAACAGCTTGAGGTCGTCCGGCGCGACGACGCCTTCCTCGACGAGGGCGTCGAAATCGACGACCCGCTCCCAGAATTCGCGGCCGAAGAAGAGGATCGGAAGCGGCTTGACCTTGCCCGTCTGGACGAGGGTGAGAAGCTCGAAGGCCTCGTCGAACGTTCCGAAGCCGCCGGGGAAGATCGCCACGGCCCGGGCGCGAAGCAGGAAATGCATCTTCCTCAGAGCGAAATAGTGGAACTGGAAGCTCAGCCCCGGAGTGACATAGGGATTGGGCATCTGCTCGTGCGGGAGCACGATGTTGAGGCCGACCGACTCCGCGCCTTCGTCGTGAGCGCCGCGGTTGGCGGCCTCCATGATCGACGGACCGCCGCCGGAGCACACGACGAAGTGGCGGTGGCCGGTCTCGTCGGGATCGCAGCGACTGGCGAGCCGGGCCAGGCGCCGGGCTTCCTCATAATATTTGCCCTTGGCCTTGAGCCGCTCGGCGATGTGGCGCTGCTGGTCCGTTGCCGCCGCGGCGATCAGTGCGTCGACCTTGGCCGGCTCGGGGATCCGGGCGGAGCCGTAGAAGACGAAGGTCGAGGCAATCCTGGCCTCGTCGAGAAGGAGCTCGGGCTTCAGCAGTTCCAGCTGGAACCGGACCGGGCGAAGATCCTCCCGGAGCAGGAAGTCCATGTCCTGGAAGGCGAGGCGGTAGGCGCCGTGCTCGGTCTGGGCGGAGGGGGTCGGCTGATTGGCGGCTTCGGCTTCCTGGCGGGCGGGCGGGAAGACTCGGTTGGGCGGTACTGGATCGGTCATGGCGGTCCGTTTAGCGGCAATACGGTCCCTTGCCATGTCGAAATGAAGAGAAGGCCCGCTGCACGTCATCCCGGCGAAAGCCGGGACCTCGGGGAGGCCCGCCGAGACTTCTTGTCCTGGGGTCCCGGCTTTCGCCGGGATGACGGTTAACACCGGCATCGCGGTTGACTCCGTCGCCCTCGCTTCTATCCCCACGCACGGGCCACGCCGTCCCAACGCGGCGCGTGCTCTCTGCGAGGAGAGTTAGATAGTGACGATTTCAAAGCCTGAGCTGCGCCCTGCGCGTCCCTTCTTCTCTTCCGGCCCGTGCGCCAAGCCGCCCGGCTGGGGTCCCGAACATCTCGCTCTCGGCTCGCTCGGACGGTCGCACCGCTCGAAGCTGGGCAAGGCGCGGCTCGGCCATGCCATAGACCTTACCCGGCGCGTGCTTCGGGTGCCGGCGAGCCACCGGATCGGGATCGTCCCGGCCTCCGACACCGGCGCCGTCGAGATGGCCCTGTGGTCCATGCTCGGCGCCCGACCGGTTACCCTTCTGGCCTGGGAGAGCTTCGGCGAGGGCTGGGTCACCGACGTCGTCAAGCAGCTCAAGCTCGACTCGACGGTCATGAAGGCGGACTATGGCGAGCTTCCGGACCTCGGCGCCGTCGATCCGGCGAGCGACGTCGTCTTGACCTGGAACGGCACGACCTCGGGCGTCAAAGTCCCGAACGGCGACTGGATCAGCGAAACCCGCGATGGGCTGGTGATCGCGGACGCCACCTCGGCCGCCTTCGCCCAGGACCTGCCCTGGGACAAGATCGACGTCGCCACCTTCAGCTGGCAGAAGGCGCTGGGCGGCGAGGGCGGTCACGGAATGCTCGTCCTAGGCCCGAGGGCGGTCGAGCGGCTTGAGAGCTACGTCCCGCCATGGCCGCTTCCCAAGATCTTCCGGATGACCAAAGGCGGCAAGCTGATCGAGGGCATCTTCCAGGGCGAGACGATCAATACGCCCTCCATGCTCGCGGTCGAGGATTATGTCTTCGCGCTGGAATGGGCGCTCGGATTGGGCGGGCTGCCGGGCCTGATCGCCCGGTCCGAGGCCAATGCCGGGGCGGTGGACGCCTGGGTCGAACGCACCGGCTGGGTCGAGCATCTCGCCCGGGTTCCGGAGACCCGCTCGAACACCAGCGTCTGCCTCAGATTCGCCGACAGCGGCGACCCGGAGGCTCAGTCGGCCCTCACTAAGAAGATGGCCGGACTGCTCGAGGCGGAGGGGGTCGGCTACGACGTCGCCAGCTACCGCGACGCTCCGCCGGGCCTCAGGCTCTGGTGCGGCGCGACGGTCGACACCGACGATCTCGAAGCGCTCTTCCCCTGGCTCGATTGGGCCTTTCACGAGGCTCGCGCATAGCCCTCGTCCCGGCGAAAGCCGGGACCTCAGGCCGGAGCAGACGCAGCGCCTTTCACCCCACGAGGTCCCGGTTTTCGCCGGGATGACGGAGAGCTTCATAATGCCCAAAGTGCTTATTTCCGATTCGATGGACCCCAAGGCCGCCGAGATATTCCGGGACAAGGGGGTCGAAGTCGACGAGAGGCCCGGTCTCAGCAAGGACGAGCTCAAGGCGATCATCGGCGGCTATGACGGCCTCGCCATCCGCTCCGCGACCAAGGTCACCGAGGACGTGCTCGCCGCGGCGACCAGGCTCAAGGTGATCGGCCGGGCCGGAATCGGAGTGGACAATGTCGACATCCCGGCCGCCACCGCCCGCGGGATCGTGGTCATGAACACGCCCTTCGGCAATTCGATCACCACCGCCGAGCACGCCATCGCGCTTATGTTCGCTCTGGCCCGCGACCTTCCCGCCGCCGATTCGTCCACCCAGGCGGGCAAGTGGGAGAAGAATCGCTTCATGGGGGTGGAGCTGACCAACAAGACGCTCGGCCTGATCGGCGCCGGCAATATCGGCTCGATCGTCGCCGACCGCGCTTTGGGCCTTAGGATGAAGGTGGTCGCCTACGACCCGTTCCTGACGCCGGAGCGGGCGCTCGACCTCGGAGTCGAGAAGGCCGAGCTGGACGAGCTGCTCGCCCGGGCCGACTTCATCACCCTCCACACCCCTCTGACCGAGCAGACCCGAAACATCCTTTCGCGCGAGAATCTCGCCAAGACGAAAAAGGGCGTGAGGATCGTCAATTGCGCCCGCGGCGGCCTGATAGACGAGACGGCGCTCAAGGAGGCCCTCGACAGCGGCCAGGTCGCCGGAGCGGCCCTTGACGTCTTCGTCGAGGAACCGGCGAAGCGGAGCCCGCTGTTCGGGACGCCAGGCCTCGTCGCCACCCCGCATCTCGGCGCTTCGACCACCGAGGCGCAGGTCAACGTCGCAATCCAGGTCGCCGAGCAGATGGCCGAGTTCCTGATTCGAGGCGGAGTCACCAACGCGCTCAACATGCCCTCGCTGTCGGCGGAGGAAGCGCCTCGGCTCAAGCCCTATATGGCGCTTGCGGAGAAGCTGGGATCGCTGGTCGGCCAGCTTTCCCACGGGCCGATCGCCGGCCTCTCCATCGAGGCGGAGGGCGCCGCCGCCGAGCTCAACATGAAGCCGATCACGGGCGCAGTTCTCGCCGGCTTCATGCGCATCCATTCGGACACGGTGAACATGGTCAACGCCCCGCTCCTGGCCAAGGAGCGCGGGCTCGACGTTCGCGAGATAAGGCACGACCGAGAGACCGACTACCACACCTTGCTGAGGGTCTCGGCGATGACCTCGGCGGGAGACCGGCCGGTCGTGGGCACCCTGTTCGCCAATTCCACCCCCCGCCTGGTCGAGATCTTCGGGATCCGGGTCGAAGCCGAGCTCGATGGCGAGATGATCTACATCGTCAACGAGGACACGCCCGGCTTCATCGGCCGACTGGGGACCCTGCTCGGGGAGGAGGGAGTCAATATCGGCACCTTCAGCCTCGGCCGCCGCGAGGCGGGGGGAGAGGCCGTCGCCTTGGTGTCGGTGGACGGCCATATCGGCCCGGACCTCGTCCAGCGGCTTCAGGCCCTGCCCGGGGTGAAGACTGTGAAGCCTCTCAGGTTCTAGGGCATGATCGCCCCGGGCTGATCGTCATTGCGAGGAGCGAAGCGACGAAGCAATCGATTGGGGCGACGCGGCACTGGATTGCTTCGCTTCGCTCGCAATGACGAGGGACAGCCGACCTGCGGAACTTTTCCTGCTTGTGTGACATTGTAACATGATGTTATGAGATAATGTCTCATGAGTCGCACAAGCGACCGAAGCAGGAGAGAGGCCATGATGGAAGGAGCTTTCTACCAGCAGAAACGGGCCAGCCCCACCGCTCTCGCGGTCGTCGTGCTGATGCACGGCGCCGCGCTGACCGCGCTGGCGCTGGCGAAGGGCGAGGTGTTCACCAGGGACAAGCCTCCCCCCACCACGGTGGATCTGATCGAAGAGCAGAAGCCCCCGCCCGAAGTCCCGCCCGAGCCGGTAAGGACCGAAACTCCGCCGCCGCCTTCGGTGATCACCCATAGTCCGCCCATCGTTCCGATGCCGCCGCGCCCGGTCATAGCCCAATCGGAGCCGCTTCCGCCGATGCCGGCCCCCGTCTTCCCGACGCCCGGCCCCGGCCCCGTGGCCAAGGTCGACCCGCCGGCGCCGGCGCCGCCGGCCGCCAAGACCGTGGAGCCCGCCCGTGCCAAGGCCAATCTCGCTTCCTACGTTTCGGACGAGGATTACCCCTCCAACGCGGTCCGCAACGAGGAGCAGGGGACGACCCGGTTCCGGCTCGCGGTCGGCCCGGACGGGAAGGTGAAGGAATGCACCGTCACCGGATCGAGCGGCTCGTCGGCGCTCGACTCGACGACCTGCAGGCTGATGAGGCAGCGGGCCAAGTTCACCCCCGCCAAGAACAACCGGGGCCAGTTGACGAGCGACACCGTGACGAGCGCGATCCGCTGGGTGCTTCCGACCGACTGAACCGGGGCTGGCGGGGCAGCGGCGAAGCGCCTATCTTGGAGCGATGCCGCTGCCCCGTCCCGCCTCCCCCCGCGCGCTTTGGGCCGACCTGCGCGCCTTCACTTCCGAGCGCCGCCCGCATCAATGGGTCGCCATGGCGCTCGCGGTCGCGATTCCGATCGCGATCATCTTCCTTTTCGACGTCGACGGCCGGACCAACATCCTGCCGGGCCCGCAGCTCATCTATGTCGAGAGCTGGCCCGCCAACCGCACCGACGAGCAGATCAAGGCCCAGCAGAAGATCGACCAGGCGTGGCGCGACAAGGCCAACAAGGAACGCCAGGAGATGTTCAAGAAGCATGACGAGCAACTGGAGCGGCTCGGGCTTTGACTCCGGACGAGCGCTGGATGGGCGCGGCGGTCGCGCTCGGCGAGCGCGGCCGAGGCAATAGCGCCCCCAACCCCAACGTCGGCTGCGTGATCGTCAAGGAGGGAGTCGTCCTCGGACGCGGCTGGACCCAGCCCGGCGGCCGGCCGCATGCCGAGGCGATGGCGCTGGCCGAGGCCGGTGAAGCGGCGCTCGGCGCCACCGCCTTCGTGACCTTGGAGCCGTGCTGCCACCGAAGCGAGCGTGGGCCCGCCTGCGCGGACCTGCTGGCGGAGGCGGGCGTGGCCCGGGTCGTCGCCGCGCTCGAGGATCCCGATTCGCGGATGGCCGGCCGTGGTTTCGAACGGCTTCGCTCGGCGGGGCTCGATGTCGAGACGGGACCCGGCGCCAAGGAAGCGGCTCGCTCCATGGCCGGCTTCCTGACCCGGATCCGGCTGGGCCGGCCGTTCATCACCCTGAAGCTCGCCATGTCGCTCGACGGGAAGATCGCTTTGCCCTCGGGCGAGAGCCGCTGGATCACCGGTGAGGACGCCCGTGCCCACGTCCATCTCGAAAGGGCGCGCAGCGACATGATCCTGGTCGGACGCGGCACCTACGAGCGCGACCGGCCGAAGCTCGACGTTCGACTGCCGGGGCTGGAGGAGCGATCCCCCCGGCGGGCGCTTTTGACCCGCGGAGCGGCCGTCGAGGGCTGGACCCGGCTGGGCGCGCCCGAGGAAGTGTTCGGCCTCGTCGACGTCAACGACCTTCTGGTCGAGGGCGGCTCGGCGACCGCCTCCGCCTTCCTCGCCGCCGACCTCGTCGACCGGATGCTGATCTACCGGGCGCCGATCCTGATCGGGGACGGCAAGTCGTCGGTCGGCTATATCGGCCTCACCGACCTCGCCGACGCCCACCGGCGCTGGGTGCTGGCCGACACCCGGATGCTTGGCGTGGACCGGCTCGAAATCTATGAGAGGCAGAGGGACTAGGCTCCGGCAGATTCAGCGCCGGGAGCGGGCGGTCGCGATGAATGTCTTCATAGCCAGGTGTCGAAACGCCGAGTCGGAGTCGCGGGGCGAAGCCTTCCTGTCGACCCACGCCATTGCGGCGAGGCAGTGGCAGGAGACGTAGAGGTCGAGCAGGTCGCCGGGCGCTTCGATCCGGCTGTGCTCGGTCCAGGTCCGCACGAAATGGCGGGCGAGCTCTCCCCGCGCGTCGAGATCGCTCCAGACCATCTTCGCCAGATCGTAGCGCGGATCGCCCGCAAGTGCCGTGCCGAAGTCGATTACGACGGCCGTCCCACACGGGCGGACGATCAGGTTTCGGAACAGATAATCGCAGTGGACGACGGTTCGCAGATCGTTCGGGGCGCCGCGCGCTCGGGCGACCAGAGTCTCCATCGCGCCGGCGCCCCCGATCGCGCCCAGAGTCGCGGGCCTCAGGCGGGAGAGCCACTTTTCAACCTGCGAGCCGAGGAGCCCGGGCCAATCCCCGTGACCGGCCGAAACGCCGCCGACATGGGCCATGAAGCCGAAATCGGGCGGAGCCGCTTCCAGCGCCGCCCTGCACATGCCGGCATGGGTGGCGGCCGCCAATCCGGCCAGCTCGAGTCGAGCCCCGCCCCGCGATGCCCGCAGGGCGGTCAATCCCGGAATGCCCTCGATCCATTCCTGCACCATTGTCAGCCTCCCGTCATGGCGGCCGGCCCAAAGCAAAGCGGGGACCGGAGCGCCCGTCGCGGCCGCTGCCGCCAGGGCGCCGCATTCGCGGTTGAATCCGGCCTCGGAGCTGAAGACCTTCACGGCGGCCCTTGCTCCGCCGAAGAGGCCTTCCGCGACGGTCGCGCCCGAACGGCGGCTGATGCCGCGTACGATCGACAAGGCCGGCGGCACCTATCCCTCCTTCATCCACTCCATGACGACGAACCACGGCGCTCGAATGAACCGGCCGGCGGCCGCGCCGGCGTCGCCCCGCGGCTTCGGTTCGTCGAAATAGCTCAGGCGCAGCCCGTTGCGAAGGAAGGCCTGCATGTAAATGGAAAGCGGGCGATGCCAGTTGACGATATCGACGCCGCCCCACTTCTGCCGGAACGACCGTTCCTGCAGATAATCGTCAATGAGATAGCCCACGGCCTCGCCGCGATCGTCCTTCAGCCACCGGCCCGCCGAATTGTGGCTGGCCAGGTTGGCGATGAGGAGCTTTCCGCCGGGGACCAGGACCCGGGCCATCTCGGCTGCGGCGGCGGCCAAATCTTCTATGTCGACCAGCGAAAGGTACGAGACGACGAGGTCGAAGGCGCGGTCGGGGAAGGGGAGGTCTTCGGCCCGGCCCACGAGATATCGGCCCTGGGGATCGCGCCGTCGGGCCGCGTCGATGAGGGCCTCGGTCGGATCGATGCCCGTCGCTTCGACGCCCTCGCGGGCGAGGAGGCGGCAGAACCGGCCTTCGCCGCAGCCGACGTCGAGGGCCCGCCGCACCGGCCCGCGCTCCACCCGGTCGAGCATGGCCGGATCGAGGACCGTGCCGCGTGCCCAGTCTCCGCCCTCGGCCATGGCGGAAAGCCAGGCGGAGGCGGATCGATCCCAGTCGCTCGTCATTCGCGGCATTCTAACATGTCTCGGCGGCGGAGCGGAGTCCGGCTCCGGTCGCGGCGGCGCCGTAGCGCGGGGCCGTTCGACATGGTCCGTTCGAATGGCTATGGCGCGGCGCAGAGACTATGTTCACCGGAATCATCACCGACGTCGGCCGCGTGATCGCGGCTGAGGAGCGGGGCGACCTGCGCCTCAGGGTCGCCTGCGGCTACGACATGGCGAAGGTCGACCTCGGAGCTTCGATCGCCTGCTCGGGAGTCTGCCTGACGGTCGTCGACAAGGGTGAGGACTGGTTCGCCGTGGACGTTTCCGGCGAGACCCGGAGCCGGAGCGCGCCGGGGCTCTGGAAGGAAGGCGCCAGGCTAAACCTCGAACGCTCGCTCCGCCTCGGCGACGAGCTCGGCGGCCACATCGTCACCGGCCATGTCGATGCGGTGGGCGAGGTGGAGGCCGCGGCCGAGGTCGGAGGCTCTGTCCGCCTGACCGTGATCGCTCCGGCCGAGCTCGAAGGCTATATCGCGCCCAAGGGCTCGATCGCGCTCGACGGCGTGTCGCTGACGGTCAACGAGGTCGAGCCGGTCTCGGACGGAGTGCGCGTCGCCCTCAACATCATCCCGCACACGGCCGCCCAGACCAGCTTCGCCGAGTTGGCTCCCGGGCGGAAGGTCAATATCGAGATCGACATCCTCGCCCGCTATGTCGGGCGGATGCTCGAGCTGAGGCGCTGAAGATGGAACGCGGCTTCCTTTCCTCGCCCGAAGAGCTGATCGACGAAGCCCGCAACGGGCGCATGTTCATCCTCGTCGACGACGAGGATCGGGAGAATGAGGGCGACCTCGTCATCCCCGCCCAGATGGCGACTCCCGACGCGATCAACTTCATGGCGAAGCACGGCCGGGGCCTCATCTGCCTCGCCTTGACCAAGCAGAGGGTCGACCAGCTCGGCCTCGAGCTGATGAGCCGGAACAACGGCACCCGGCACGAGACCGCCTTCACCACCTCGATCGAGGCGATGGAAGGGGTGACGACGGGCATCTCCGCCGCGGACCGCGCCCGGACCGTCTCGGTGGCGATCGACGCCTCGAAGGGCCGCGAGGACATCGTCACCCCGGGCCACATCTTTCCGCTGGTGGCGCGGGACGGCGGAGTCCTGATCCGGGCCGGCCATACCGAGGCGGCGGTGGACGTGGCGCGGCTGGCCGGGCTCAACCCCTCGGGCGTGATCTGCGAGATCATGCGCGAGGACGGCACGATGGCCCGGATGGACGACCTCGTCGCCTTCGCCCAGCTTCACGGCCTCAAGGTCGGGACGATCCGCGACCTCATCGCCTACCGCCTCAAGAAGGACCACCTCGTCCAGCAGACCGGCGAGGCGAGCTTCGAAAGCCGCTGGGGCGGCGCCTGGACCGCGAAGAGCTTCCTCAACAAGGCGCTGGGCACCGAGCAGATCGCCCTCGTCAAAGGGAAGATCGATCCTTCGAAGCCGACTCTGGTCAGGATGCACCAGCTCAGCCTCTTCTCCGACGCGTTCGGCGAGGAAGGCGGCCGGGGCGGAATGCTTCGAGGCGCGATGAAGATCATCGCCGACGAAGGAAGCGGAGTCATCGTCGTCCTCAACCGGGCGATGCCGGACGCCCTGTCGGCGGCGCTCAACCTGCGCTCGGGCAAGGCGGCCAAGGGGCCCGACGAGCTCAGGGACTATGGCGGTGGAGCCCAGATCCTTTCCGCGCTCGGGGTCCACGACATGGTGCTTTTGACCAACTCCCACCACAGCCCGGTCGCGCTGGGCGGCTACGGCCTCACCATCGTTGGCGAACGGCCGATCCCTCCGGAGGAATAGCGATGGCCAGGCTGCTGATCGTCGAGGCGCGGTTCTACGACCATTTGAACGACCTGCTCCTGGAGGGCGCCCGGGCGGCGATCGAGGCGGCCGGGCACGAGCATGAGACGGTGACGGTGCCGGGCGCCCTGGAGGTCCCGGCGGCGATCGCTCTCGGCGCCGAGACGGAGCGTTTCGACGGTTTCGTCGCCCTGGGCGTCGTGATCCGCGGCGAGACCTATCATTTCGAGATCGTCGCCGGCGAAAGCGCCCGGGGGATCATGGCCCTGACCCTGGACGGGCTCGCGATCGGCAACGGGATACTCACGGTCGAGAACGAAGCCCAGGCGCTGGCCCGGGCCCGGCCCGAGGAAAAGGACAAAGGCGGCGAGGCGGCCAAGGCGGCGCTGGCGATGATGGGGCTGCGGGAGCGGTTCGCCACCTGACCGTCATCCCGGCGAAAGCCGGGACCTCGGGACGAGAAGTCTCGGTGGGTCTCCCCGAGGTCCCGGCTTTCGCCGGGATGACGGCAAAACACCGGGTCTTCTATCGCCGAAGCCAGTGCCTCCACATGAACCAGGCGAGCACCAGCACGCCGATCAGGATGCACAAGGCGACGACGCCCCCGAAGGCCCAGGGCTCCTTCGCATAGGGGATGCCCTCGACGTTCATTCCGAGCAGGCCGGTGATGAAGGTCAATGGCAGGAAGATGAAGGCGACGATGGAGATGAGCAGCGAGCGCGAATCCATCTGCTCGCCCCGCAGGTCGGTGAGCTGCTCGTGGAGGAGGGCGGCGCGTTCGCGCACCGCTTCCAGCTCTTCGGTCATCCGGGCGAACCGATCCGCCGCCTCGCGGATGTGGAGCCGGTCCTCTTCGGCCAGCCACTGGAAGTCGAGCTCGGCGAGGGTGACCAGGGCGTCGCGATTGGGAGCGACGAAGCGGCGATAGGCGATCGCGTCGGAGCGGATCCGGGTGATCGCGGTGCGCAGCCGATAGAGGGCGCGGCTGTCGTCGAGCTCGCTTTCGTAATCGTCGAGCGTGTCGCCGAGCTGGGCGACCTCGGGATCCAGCTGCTTCGAGATCGCCCGGGCGAAGCCGGCGACAAGGTCTCCGGGATCGAGGATCCGGCCCGCCTCCATCTGTGCGGTCACCACCGCGGTCGCGGCCAGCGGGCGGCGGGTGACGCTGTTGACCTTGCCGCGCCGGATCCACATCCGGATCGAGACCAGCCGGTCGCTATCGTCCGTTTCCTCGGCGGCCGGGCCGCGCAGGTTGACGATTGCGCCCTCCTCGATCCGGTCGCAGCGCGGACGGGTCTCGGTGGCGACGAGCGCGTTGGCGGCGACGTCGGGAATGTCGTTGCCGCGAAGCAGGTGAAGCTCCTCGTCCGTGCCGGCGTCGATATGGACCCAGATGAAGCCCGCTCCGGAATAGAGCGCGGCTTCGGCGGCGGTAACGGCACGGGCCGGTCCGTCGCCGACGAGGAGTGCCGCGCAGCTCATCAGAGGCCGGCCAGATAATCCCGAAGCGCCGGAGCGACGTCGTCCCGCTTCAGGGCCAGCGCGACGTTGGCGATGACGAAGCCCAAAGTATGTCCGCAATCGTGCCGTTCGCCGTCGAAGGTGAGGCCGTGGAAGGCCTGCTTGCCGATCATCGCGGCCAAGGCGTCGGTCAGCTGGATCTCGCCTCCCGCCCCGCGCCCGATCTTGCCCAGCGCGTCCATGATCTCGGGCTGGAGGATGTAGCGGCCGGGCAGCATCAGGTTGGACGGCGCGGTGCCTGGCGCCGGCTTCTCGACCAGCCCCTTGATCTCGGTGAGCCTGCCGTCGCGGGCGCCGGGGTCGACGACCCCATATTTGTGGGTCTCCTCGGGCGGCACCTCCAGCATTGCGACGACGTTGCCGCCGACCTTCTCATAGGCGTCGACCAGCTGGCGGGTGCAATTGGGGCTTCCGACCATCACCTCGTCGGGAAGGAACACGGCGAACGGCTCGGCGCCGACGATGTCGCGCGCGCACCAGACGGCATGGCCCAGGCCGAGCGGCTCCTGCTGGCGAACCGCGACGACCGAGCCCGCCGGCATCCGGGTGCTGTTCAGGATATCGAGCGACTTGCCGCGACCGCGCATCGTCGCTTCCAGCTCGTAGGCGATGTCGAAATGGTCCTCGAGCGCGGTCTTGCCCCGGCCGGTGACGAAGATCATCTGCTCGATCCCCGCCTCCAGCGCCTCCTCGACGGCATATTGGATGAGCGGCCGGTCGACGACCGTCAGCATCTCCTTCGGCACCGCCTTGGTGGCCGGAAGGAATCGCGTACCGAGCCCTGCCACCGGGAAGACGGCCTTTCTGACTTTCTTCAAGTTCGTCTCCGAAAAAAATCCTATGGGACGCGGCGTCAGCCGGTCGGGGGAAGGTCGAAGGGGTCGTCCACGCGCTCCTCGGAGCGGCGCAGGCCGTCGTCGCGGCGGTCGGGAAGGGCGTGGGGAGGCGGGGTCAGGAGCTCGTCGGCGGTCGGAGCCCGAGCCGCCGTCGCCGGCCTCGCCGGCATGCCCTCGCCGGCCTTGGGCTGGAGCGGCTCCCGGTTGCCGCAGGCGGCGAGCAGGGCGAAGGCGGGGAGGAGGAGGAGCAGGATGCGCATGGTGAGGGGGTGCCATAGCCGAAGGTAGCGCGGGCGGCCAAGGCGAATCCGGCTTCAGGATGTGGAGGATCAAGTGGAGTCTCCACCACTTGTTTCACGTGGAACATAGAGGGAACAAAGATCCTCGATCGCTAGCCCGCCGCCAAGTCATTGTTTTTGCGTGAGAGTTGAAAGCGGCCGGAGACGGTCGCGTCGGTTCGCAAATCGCCACTGATCGCCACTAATCGCCACTAATCGCTACAAAGGGAGAGGAAACGCATTGAATCCGAGTCTGGGCGAGAGCCATCGGCCTTTTCCGACCGGTCGCACCTGCCGTGTTCATGGATACGGGCTTTCGCGGGGCGGACCCGACCCTTGCGGGTATCGAGTGCGGACCCTAGGCGACCGGCATGCGGTCCGTCCTGCTCCTTTCCTTCATGCTTTCGGCCTGCTCTCCCGCGCCGGAGCAAAGCAATGAAGTCGCCCCCGTGCGGCCCGCCGTGAGCGGTCCCGCCGAGCCGCCGCCCGCCGGCATGCTCGACCGCTCGCGGGCCGGCAGTGCGGCGCCCGCGACGGCGTTCGAGGATCCGGACGGCGCCCCGGCGACCCTCGCCGATTTCCGGGGAAAGCCCGTCCTGCTCAACCTCTGGGCGACCTGGTGCGCGCCCTGCGTCGCCGAGATGCCGACGCTCGACAGGCTTGCGGCACGCGAGGCCGGCCGGATGCACGTCCTCACGATCAGCCAGGACCTGGACGGGCGCTCGAAGGTGGAGGCCTTCTTCGCGAAGCAGGGCTATCGCATTCTCGAGACCTGGCTCGATCCGCAGATGGCGCTGATGACGGACCTCAAGGCCGACACGCTGCCGACGACGATCCTCTACGACTCGCAGGGGCGTGAGGTATGGCGGATGGTCGGAATCGAGGATTGGGAGAGCGGGCGCGCGGCGCTGCTGCTCAAGGAGGGGCTCGACCAACCCGTCACCCCGGCGAAAGCCGGGGCCTCGTCGGGTGAAAAGCCCGGCGCTGGGTCTCGCTGAGGTCCCGGCTTTCGCCGGGATGACGGCTAATCCCTCAGAAGCTCGTTGATGCTGGTCTTGGAGCGGGTACGGGCGTCGACCCGCTTGACGATGACGGCGCAGGCGAGGCCGGGGCCGCCGTTCTTGCCGGGAAGGGTGCCGGGGACGACGACCGAATAAGCGGGGACCCGGCCGATATGGACCTCGCCGCTGTCGCGATCGACGATCTTCGTCGAGGCGCCGAGGAAGACTCCCATCGAGAGGACCGCGCCTTCCTCGACGATCACGCCCTCGGCGACTTCGGAGCGGGCGCCGATGAAGCAATCGTCCTCGATGATGACCGGCCCGGCCTGGAGCGGCTCGAGCACTCCGCCGATCCCGGTGCCTCCGGAAATATGGACGTTTCGGCCGATCTGGGCGCAGCTCCCCACCGTCGCCCAGGTGTCGACCATCGTTCCTTCGCCCACATAGGCGCCGATATTGACGAAGCTGGGCATCAGGACCGCGCCCTTGCCGATGAAGGCGCCGCGTCGGACGATCGCTCCGGGAACGGCCCGGAAGCCTGCATCGGAGAAGCGGTCGGGGCCCCATTCGGCGAATTTGGACGGCACCTTGTCCCACCACTGAGCGCCGCCGGGGCCGCCTCCGATCGCCTCCATCGGAGTCAGCCGGAAGGAGAGGAGCACCGCCTTCTTCAGCCACTGGTTGACGATCCAGCCGCCCTCGCCCTTTTCGGCGACCCGGGCTTCCCCCGAATCGAGCAGTGCGATCGCGGCTTCGACCGACTGCCCGACGTCCCCTTGGTCCCCGCCGAGCGATTCGCGCCTGTCCCAGGCCTCCTCGATCACGGCTCTCAGCGCGTCCGTCATGCCGCTTCCCTTCCCGTGATCTCGCTCAGCCAGTCGCCGATATCGGTAATGCGATAGTCGATAAAGGCGGGATCCGAGTCGTGGCTCGCCTGCTCGGAGCCGTTGTCGACCCAGACCGTGGTCATCCCGAGCTGCTTGGCGGGCACCAGGTTCCTCGCCATATCCTCGGCGAAGAGGGCACTTGCCGGAACGATGGAGTGGCGCTCGCACATCGCCGCATAGGTGCGCGGATCGGGCTTCGGGACATAGTCCATGGCATGGATGTCGTGGACCGCGTCGAAGGCGTTGGCGAGCCCGAGCCGGTCGAGAACCCGCCGGGCATAGACCTCATCGCCGTTGGTGAAGACGAACTTGCGGCCCGGCAGCCGGTCGAGCGCCGCCACCACCCGGGGGTCGGCGGCGAGGCGGGTGAAATCGATGTCGTGGACGTAATCCAGGAAGTCGCGCGGTTCGACTCCGTGCTCCCTCATCAGCCCGGCGAGCGTGGTTCCGTGGTCGCGGAAGAAGCCCTTCTGGATGGTCCTGGCTTCGGCTCTGGTGCAACCGAGCCGTTTCGAGATATATTCGCCCATTCGGACGTCGATCAGCTCGAACAGGTTCGTCGAGGCCGGATAGAGGCTGTTATCCAGGTCGAAGATCCAGCATTCGATCGAAGAAAGGGCGGACGGGAGCATGGCGCCTCATAGGGCGACGGCGGGCTTCAGCAAATTGAAAGCTTTGGCGGGGTAGGAACAAGATCGAAAAACTCCGACATCTGAAATAGTTAGCTGAGGACCGCGGATGAACGCCAGGCCTACACGCAACCTGCTGCTGCTGACCGCCTGCGCGGCGGCGCTCGTCCTGTCGGGCTGCGGCGGAGGCGGAGGCGGAGGGGGAGGCCCGGCGCCCATCGCGGCGCCCCCGCAGGCGCCCCCGGCACCTTCCCCGCCGCCTCCGCCCCCACCGCCGCCTCCTCCGCCGCCCCCGCCTCCGTCGACGGGGATCAATTACAACGATTCCGAATATGCGCGCTCGAACGGCGGCGGCAGCCACCTCGCCATCGCCGCCTACAATAAGGGCGCCACGGGGCAGGGCGTGAAGATCGCCATCGTCGACAGCGGCATCAACCCCGATCTCCCCGAATTCGCGGGCAAGATCGACCCTGGCAGCCGCGACGTGGCCGGCAATCGCGGGATCGCCGATTCGGAGGGACACGGCACGGCCGTCTCGGCAGTGGCCGCCGCGGCGCGGGACGGTCTCGGCACGATGGGCGTCGCCTTCGGCTCGACCATCCTTTCCTTCAACACCGCGACCCCGGGAAAATGCGATCCCGACGACGGCTGCGACCACAGCGATCCCAATATCGCCCAGGCGATCGATCTGGCCCGGGCGAACGGCGCCAAGGTGATCAATATCTCGCTTGGCGGCGACGATCCGAGCGGGATCGTCAACGATGCGATCGCTCGCGCGGCGGCGGCCGGGATCCTCGTCGTCCTCTCCGCCGGAAACAGCGGCAAGGAGCCCACGGGCGGAAACCCCGAGGGCTTCGCCTTGTCGGCCTCGGCCGCGGGCAATGTCATTATCGCGGGGGCGATGAATTCCTCGCGTCAGGTTGCGGATTTCTCGAATCGGGCCGGCACCGGCGCGGCCAGCTATCTCACCGCGATCGGAGTCGGAGTCCGAGCCCCCGACCATCTGGGGGACACGTACCTGTGGTCGGGCACGTCCTTTTCGGCGCCGGTGATCAGCGGCGCGGCCGCCTTGCTCGCCAGCGCGTTCCCCAACCTCAGCGGCCAGCAGATCATGCAGATCCTGTTCGGAAGCGCCGACGACGCCGGGGCGCCCGGGACCGATCCGATCTTCGGCCGCGGAATCCTCAACATCGACCGCGCCTTCCAGCCGCAGGGCAGCCTCAGCCTCCCGGGCGGCCAGGCCGTCGATTCCACCGCGGGCTCCAGCCAGGGGTCGACGGCCATGGGCGACGCCAAGACCGCTCTGGGCGGGATGGTCGTTCTGGACGGTTTCTCGAGGGCCTATACCATGACTTTGGCCTCCGCCCTGCAGCGGGCGGAGCAGGATCGGCCGCTCGGCCGGGCGCTCCAGCCCGGCCTCAGCACCGCCACGGCCGGCGCCCGCGGGGTCGCCGTCTCGATCACCGTCGATCGCAAGCTCACCGGCCAGCCGCAGGTCGGCCTCGCGCAGCTCGGCCTTACCTACGAGGACGGCCGAAAGGCGCGGGTGCTTTCGGGGATCGCGGTGAGCCGCCTCGGCCCGCGCCTGTCCGTGGCGCTCGGGCTCGCCGAGAGCGGAAAGACGCTCGAGAGGCGGCTCGCCGGCCATTACCGGGACTCCTTCCTGGTCGCCCGGGACCCGATGAGCCGGATGGGCTTCCAGGGGGATTCGGCCGGCGCCCTCGGCGTCCGCCACCGGCTGGGGCGGGTGGGCCTCACGGTCACGGCCGAGCGCGGCGAGGTTCTTCAGCCGGGCTTCGACCGCTCGATCCTCCAGCCGCGCTACAAAATAGTCTCGATCGCCGCCGACCGCCGGATCGGCCGGGCCAGGCTGAGCCTCGGCGCAAGCCGCCTCGACGAGGAATCGACCGTGTTCGGAGCCCGATTCTCGCCGTTGATCGGAGCGGGCGGCGCAAGCAGCCGGTTCGCCGATGCCGGAGCCGCCGTCGCCTTGGGCGGAGGCTGGGACGCCTCGCTCGGCTACCGTCTCGGCTGGACCGGGGTGCCGGCCGCCGCGGGGCTTGCCCAAAGCGGACGCCTGAGGAGCGACGCCTGGTCGGTCGACCTCGGAAGGAGCGGCGCCTTTCGTCCGGGCGACCGCTTCGCGCTTCGGCTGATGCAGCCGTTGCGGGTCCGCTCCGGCGGATTCGACCTGAACGTGCCGGTCTCCTACAGCTACGAGACGCTGAGCGCCGGCTATGAGAGCCGCTTCCTGAACCTTGCCCCCACGGGCCGCGAGATCGACCTAGAGGCGGCGTACGGGATCGACCTGATCGGCGGCGCCGGGCATCTCAGCGGCAACGCCTTCGCCCGCCGCCACCCGGGCAACGTGGCATCGATGGACGCGGACCTCGGCGCGGCGATCCGGTTCACTCTGGGGTTTTGAGCCCCCCTCACGTCATCCCGGCGAAAGCCGGGACCCCAGGTCGAGAAGTCTCTGCGGGTCTCCCCGAGGTCCCGGCTTTCGCCGGGATGACGGGGTCTCACCGCGTCTCCTCCTCTCCCCCCTCGCCTCGTCGCCGCCAGGGCCAGCGGCCTTCGATCTCGGTCTCGAGCGAGAAGCTCAGGAAGGTTCGGATGAGGATGATCAGCCCGAGCAGGCCGACGCTCTTGAAGGTCAAAGGCGCGGTGACCGTCGCGACGATGTCGGCTCCGACGAGGATCTCGAGCCCGAGCAGGATTCCCCGGCCGAGATTGGCCCGGTAGCGCTCGTAGGCGCGCACTCCGTCGCCGGAGCGCAGATCGCGAAGGACGAAGCGGGCCGTCGCCCAGACGATTCCCCCGACGATGACGAGGACCCCGAACAGCTCCAGCGCGGTGGCGACCGGCTCCATCAGCCGGGTCAGTGAATCGGGGTTCGCGGCCGGTCCGACCATGTCATTCTCCCGGGGGCTGTGCCTGGACGATCAGGATCCTGAGGTCCCGGTCGGGGCTCCAGTTCTTCCTTCGGATCTCGAAGCGGGTCGGGGAGATCTTGCGAACGCCCTCGCCGCAGAAGCTGACCAGGTTGGCCGGAGCCCCCTTGTCCACGACCAGCCGGAAATCGCCGATCGGGGACCGCCAATTGCCTCCGGTAGCGAGGATATAGCCGACCCGCTGCTCGGGAGTCGCGGGGCTTCGGCGGCGCAGCCGGTCGAGCCCTGCGAGGAAGGCGGGCTCGACGCAATAGTCCCGGATCATCGCCTTGCCTTCGGGGGCCGCCCGGAAATCGGGAAAGCCGAGAGCGGCGTCGACGCTTCCGCCGGTGCCCGGAACGTAGCGATGCTCGACGACGAGGTCGCGGCCGGCGGGGAAGGCCTGCTCCCAGTACCAGCTCTCCTTCACCGTCCACACCGGCGCCAGGTGGCGCTCCAATCCGCGTCCGGAATCATATTCGTCGGCCTCGGCGAGGCCGAGCTTGACCAGCCTCGCCTTGTCCGCCGGCTTCAGCCGATCGAGAGCCTCGCTCGCGGAGTCGGGAGCGAGACCGAGGCTCGCGAGCAACGCGGTTCGGTCGGCGCCGCCGAGCACCGCCTTGCGCTCCACCTTCATCGTCACCGCCCGCCCGTCCACCCGGGTCTCGAAGCCCGAAGGATAAGCGACGTCCATCTCGCGTTCCTGGCGAAGGTCGCGGTCCGGCATCGGGAAGGCGACGACCGTGCGGACCTCCCGCGGGGAGCGGTTGCGGAAGACGTAGCGGACCCGCACCTCGGCCGCGGAGACGAACAGATCCTCCGAGACCATGTCGATGTCGGAGCTTCGGGTGAGGACGAGCCCGCCGGCCGAATGCTCGGCGGTGCTGTCGTTGGCCGCGGCGGGCGAGGCGAGCGCGAGGGCAGCGAGGATCGTCCAGCTTCGCTTCATGCGTCACTCCTTTGCCTCCCCATGCGCAAGCATGGGGAGGGGGACCACCCGAAGGGTGGTGGAGGGGTAGCTGGTCAGGCTCGAGACAATTACCCCTCCACCATGCTTCGCATGGTCCCCCTCCCCATCGCAAGCGATGGGGAGGCAAATCAGTTGATCGAGATCACTCCGTCCACCGCGCGCCATTCGGCGGGACGGATCAGGTGCTGGTGGGCGACCCGGACCGAATGGAGCACCGCCTCGATGTCGGTCCGCCAATGGTCGAGGAAGCGGTGGAGAACCGGGAAGCGCGGGGCAACGTCATATTGCTGCCAGACGAAGAGCTGGATCAGCTTCGGGTGGTCGGGAAGGTAATAAGCGACCTCCGCGGTCATCAGGCCGTAGCCCTGGACCTGGAGCAGGAAATCGCGGTCGTTCATCGCGCCCTCCGAAACGTTACGGGAGCAGCATAGCCGACCATGCTTAACGGCGAACTAACCACGATCAGTCGAGGCGTCGGGTCGTCCTCATCTGTTCGTCATTCCCGCGAAGGCCGGAATCCATGAACGCGGGCCTCGAGAACCTGGATGCGGCGGTGTTCATGGATCCCGGCCTTCGCCGGGATGACGGGCAGGTCAGACGGTGAAGCTTTCGCCGCAGCCGCACTGGCCCTTGGCGTTGGGGTTCTCGAAGACGAAGCCGGCGGTGAAATCGTCCTCGCGCCAGTCCATGGTGGAGCCGATCAGGTAGAGGATCGAGGCGCCGTCGACGAAGAACGGGCCGGCGGGGGTGTCGATCCGCTCGTCCGCCGGATTGGCCTGCGCGACATAGTCGACCGAATAAGCGAGGCCCGAGCAGCCGCGGCGGGGCGTGGACAGCTTGACCCCGATCGTTCCTTCGGGCGCCCGAGCCATCAGCGCCGCGACCCGAGCCTCGGCGGCGGGAGTCAAGGTGAGCGCGGCTCGGCGGACTCGGGTTCTGGTCTCACTCATGGCCATCAACTTCCGTTCGGGCTGAGCCTGTCGAAGCCGGCCCTTTTTCGTACTTCGAAGGAAACAGGGAAGGCCCTTCCACAGGCCCAGGGCGAACGGAATGGAGTGGCCCGCTCCGCATCATAGCATTCCCAATTCCAGCTTGGCTTCGTCGCTCATCCGCTGCGGGTCCCAGGGCGGATCCCAGACCAGCTCGACCTCGGCATGGCCGACCCCGGGCACCGAGCCGACCCGAAGCTCGACCTCGCCCGGCATCGATTCGGCGACCGGACAATTGGGGGTCGTGAGGGTCATCTTGATCAGCGCGTGGCTGTCCGGGGTGATCTCGACGTCGTAGATGAGCCCGAGGTCGTAGATGTTGACCGGGATTTCCGGGTCGTAAATGTCCTTCAGGGCCTCGAGCACGGCTTCGTAAAGGTCGCCGGCGGGCTCGGCCGGCTTCTGCTGGGCGAGGAAGCCTTCGAGATAGTCCCGCTTGCGCTCGAACGTCTGCGCGGCGTCGGACACGCGCGCCCTGGGCGGCGGGGCGACGCCCTCGACCTCCTCGACCTCGATCCTGCGCTCCTCGTTCACCCGAATATCCTTCTCACCCGTTCAAGCCCCCGGACCAGGGCGGCGATGTCCCGGGGCCCGTTATAGACCCCGAAGCTGGCCCGGGCCGTCGAGTCGATCCCGAGATGGGCCATCAGCGGCTGGGCGCAATGATGGCCAGCGCGTATCGCCACCCGGCACTCGTCCAATATGGTGCCGATATCGTGCGGATGCACCCCTTCCATCGCGAAGCTGACGATTCCGGCCGAGTCCTCCGGGCCGAGCAGGCGGACGCTGTTGACCGAAGACAAGGCTTCGCGGGCCTCGCGCACCAGCGCCCGTTCGTGCGCGCCGATCGCTTCCGGGCCGATCCGCTCGACATAGCCGACCGCGGCCTCGAGCCCGAGCACTCCGACGATATGGGGCGTCCCGGCCTCGAACCGGGCCGGCGGCGGGGCGAAGGTCGAGCCTTCGAAGCTGACCTTGTCGATCATCGCGCCTCCCCCCTGCCAGGGCGGCATCGCGGCGAGAAGCTCGGTCCGGCCCCAAAGGACTCCGATCCCTGTCGGGCCGTAGAGCTTGTGGCCCGAGAAGACGTAGAAGTCGCAGCCGATCGCGACGACGTCGACCGGCATCCGGGGAACGGCCTGGCAGCCGTCGAGGAGGAGCAGTGCGCCGCAATCGTGGGCGAGCTTCGCGGCCCGGCGGGCGTCGAGGACGGAGCCGAGCACGTTCGAGACGTGGGCGAGTGCGACGATCCGGTGCCGCTCGGTGAGCATCCCGGCCATGGCGTCGAGATCGATCCGGCCGTCGTCCGTCAAGGGCGCGACGTCGATCTCCGCTCCGGTCCGCTGGGCGATGAGCTGCCAGGGGACGATGTTCGAATGATGCTCGAGCACCGACAGCATGATCCGGTCGCCGGGCTTCAGGTTCGAGCCGCCCCAGCTCTGGGCGACGAGGTTGATCCCCTCGGTCGCGCCCCGGACGAAGACGATCTCGTTGGGGGACGGCGCTCCGACGAAGGCCGCGACCCGCCGGCGCGCCGCCTCGAAGGCGAGAGTCATCTCCGACGAGCGCTGGTAGACGCCGCGGTGGACGGTGGCGTAGGTTTCTGAATAGCCGCGCTCGATCGCCTCGATCACCGCCCTCGGCTTCTGGGCCGTCGCGGCGGTGTCGAGATAGGACCAGCCCTCCGGGATCGCCGGGAAGTCGGCGACATGGTCGAGCGGACGGGCGGAGACGGCGACGTCCATCATCCCCCCTCCCCTTCAGGGGAGGGGCCGGGGGTGGGAATTGTCCGGGAGGCGCTGCGCCCGTCGACAGCCCCCACCCCAACCCCTCCCCTGAAGGGGAGGGGCTTTTGTTCGCCGAACCAAGCCTCCGCGTCGGAGTGCAAAGCCTCGCGCACCGTCTCCTCCCCTGCTGTGTCGAGGGCGTCGGCGACAAAGGCTCGAGTCAGCAGGGCCTTAGCCTCGGCTTCGGGCATCCCTCGGCTCGCCATGTAGAACAGGGCGTCGCGGTCGAGCTCGCCGACGGTGGCGCCGTGGGCGCATTTGACGTCGTCGGCGAAGATTTCGAGCTCGGGCTTGGCGTTGATGGTCGCGGATCGGGAGAGGAGAAGGCCCTTCAGCGACTGCTCCCCGTCGGTCTTCTGGGCATGGCGGGCGACCTCGACCCGCGCGGCGACCGAGCAGGTCGCCCGATCGTCGGCGACCGAGCGCCAGACCTGGCGGCTCGAGCCAAGCGGCTGCTCGTGGCGAAGGATGAGATTGACGTCATGACGCTGGCGGCCCCGCGCCAGAAGGGCGCCGCCCGCCTCGGCATAGGCGCCTTCGCCGGCGAGAACGATCTCGGCGTCGAGCCTGGTGTCGGCGCCGCCGGCGGCCAGGGTGGTGACGATCAGGCTCGCGCCTTCGCCGATGTCGGCGCGATCGGCGAAGCTCGCGAAACCGGCGCTCGCCATCGAGCGCCGCGCAAGCATCAGCCGGGCGCCCTTGAACAGCCTGATCGCCGTCGCCCGGTTGGACCAGCCTTCGCCGATAAAGGTTTCGAGCACCGAGGCCTGGGCGTCCACGTCCAGCTCGATCCGAGCCGGGAGGTGGCCGGCGCCGCCGGTCGAGACGTGGACGATCTGGATAAGTCCCGGCGATGCACCGTCGCGGCCCAGGCGCAGGGTCCATCCGTCGCGCCCGACGAGGCGGGCGAGCGGGTGGTCCACGGAGTGGGGTTCGATCGCCGCGATCGCGACCGGACCGGGATCGCTCCGGCTTTCGTCGAGGGTGCCGTCGACGAAAAGCAGCCGCGGACCGCGACCGTCGAGCCAGGGAAGCTCAGGAAGTCCATCGGGTGCGAGGCCCTTCGCCCCGACTTCGGCGAGCGCCGGCAAGGCCGACAGGTCGCTCCAGCGCCAGCCTTCGGCCTTCGGCGACGGGAGGTCGAGGTTCACATTCCTTTCTCCTCCAGGGGAGAGGGAAATCACGTCGCCACCTCCGCATAGCCTTCGCGCTCGAGCTGATGGGCGAGCTCCGGGCCGCCGGAGCGGACGATCCGGCCCTCCGCGAGGACGTGGACGAAGTCGGGCACGACGAGGTCGAGAAGCCGCTGGTAATGGGTGATCAGAAGCACCGCCTTGTCGGGCCTGCGCATGATCCGGTTGATTCCGTCGGCCACCACCCGAAGCGCGTCGATGTCGAGGCCGGAATCGGTCTCGTCGAGCACCGCCAGGCGGGGATCGATGATCCCCATCTGGACCATCTCGTTGCGCTTCTTCTCGCCGCCCGAGAAGCCGACGTTCACGTTGCGCTTCATCATGTCCATCGAGACCCCGAGCGCATCGCCCTGCTCCCGCGTCAGCCGAAGGAAGTCCCCCGCCGAAATCTCCGCCTCGCCGCGCGCCCGGCGCTGGGCGTTGAGGGCGGTTCGGAGGAACTGGACGTTGGAGACGCCGGGGATCTCGACCGGATACTGGAAGCCGAGGAACAGCCCCGCGGCGGCGCGCTCGTCGGGCGCCATGTCGAGCAGGTCGCGGCCGTCGAGGGTGGCCGAGCCGTCGGTCACCTCATAGCCGGGCCGGCCGCCGAGCACATAGGCAAGGGTCGACTTGCCGGCGCCGTTGGGTCCCATGATGGCGTGCACCTCCCCGGCGTTCACCGCGAGGGTCAGGCTCTTGAGGATCGGCTTGTCGGCGACCGTGGCGTGGAGGTTTTCAATTCTGAGCATATGACCTAAATTCTCGATGCGATCCACATGCCGAATCCGATGATCAGAAGCGGCATGACGATGACCATGGTAAGAAGCGGCGCGACCCACCAACGCCCACTCGGATTTAGAAGCCATGTCAGAAATCCGACGAGCGTCGGCGGACCGAAGAGAATGGCTGCGTAGGTCAGGCTTTCCCACGGCCATGCCAGCCGGCCGCAGCAGTAGAATCCGGCAGGGCGAGCGAGAGCAACCATCGTCGCCAGATAGGCGAGCGCAAGCAGGGCGACGCCCCGCAATGGCGATGCGGCTGCGACGCTCGTCACCGGACGGCTTTCCGATAATGCGGGGCCTTCATCGGACGTTTCCTTCACCCCGGCCCCGCCGGCGGGCAGCGATCTGTGCGGCCAGCTGCGCCCATCTCGGCTCCAGGCAGGCCATCAGCGCCGCCTTGGTGACGATGTCCGGCCTGACGCAAGGGCGGGCGGTGTCACAGGCGAGCCCGTCGATCTCGGAATCGCCACTGCTCCGGGTGATCCGGCAGACCACCCGGCCGGCCTTGTCGAGCTTGATCCTGAACTTCACCTTCCGAATCCGTTCGCCGATGATGACGATGTCGTTCTCGGCCGAAGCGGGTTCAGCCGCCGCGACAGCCGGTTGGGCTGCGACAAGGAGCAGGGCCGCGATCATTTGGAGTCGGTCCCCACGCCCGCGGCCATGGCGCGGTGCACGCGGTCGAAACCGTCGAAGGCCTCGGCGATCGCCGCCCGGCGCCGCTCGGGATCGGCATAGTCGGACGTCCTGGCGAGCCTCGCCTCGGCCTCCTGCTCGAGGACCGCCTTCTGCGCGGCGCAAGCGGAGATCGCGCGCTCCGTTTCCTTTTTGAAGTCCGCTCGGTCGCGCACCCGAGCGATGTCGAACTTCTCGTCCCAGCAACGACCGTATTTGTTGTGCAGGTCCACGATCGCGTTCGGGACTTCGATGTCCAGCGGCCCCTTCACGAAGGCGGACTGCGCAAGCAGCGCGACGACCAAAGCGAGCATCACCCGACGCTCCCCTCGAGGCTGATGCCGAGCAGCTTCTGGGCCTCGACCGCGAACTCCATCGGCAGCTGCTTCAGGACCTCGCGGGCGAAGCCGTTGACGATGAGGGCGACGGCGTCTTCCTGGGAAAGGCCGCGCTGCATGGCGTAGAAGAGCTGGTCGTCGCTGATCTTGGAGGTGGTCGCCTCGTGCTCGATCTGGGCGGTGGGGTTGCGGACCTCGATATAGGGGATTGTGTGGGCCCCGCACTGGTCGCCGAGCAGAAGCGAATCGCACTGGGTGAAGTTGCGCACGTTCTCGGCGCCGGCCAGGACCCGGACGAGGCCGCGATATGTATTGTTCGAGCGGCCGGCGCTGATCCCCTTGGAGACGATGGTCGAGCGGCTGTTCTTGCCGATGTGGATCATCTTGGTTCCGGTGTCGGCCTGCTGGCGGTTGTTGGTGAGTGCGACGGAATAGAATTCGCCGACGCTCTCCTCTCCCTGGAGGATGCAGGAGGGATATTTCCAGGTGATGGCGGAGCCGGTCTCGACCTGGGTCCAGCTGATCTTCGAGCGGGCCCCTCGGCAGGCGCCGCGCTTGGTGACGAAATTGTAGATCCCGCCGACGCCGTTGGAATCGCCGGGATACCAGTTCTGGACGGTCGAATATTTGATCTCGGCATCGTCCATCGCGACCAGCTCGACCACCGCGGCATGGAGCTGGTTCTCGTCGCGCATCGGCGCGGTGCAGCCTTCGAGATAGGAGACGTAGCTGCCCTTGTCGGCGACGATCAGGGTGCGCTCGAACTGGCCGGTATTGGCGGCGTTGATCCGGAAATAGGTGGAGAGCTCCATCGGGCAGCGGACGCCCTCCGGGATGTAGACGAAGGTGCCGTCGGAGAAGACCGCCGCGTTGAGGCAGGCAAAGTAATTGTCGCGCTGGGGCACCACCGAGCCGAGATATTTGCGCACAAGATCGGGGAATTCGCGCACCGCCTCTGAGATCGAGCGGAAGATCACTCCGGCGCGCTCCAGCTCCGCCCGGAAGGTGGTGGCGACGGAGACGGAATCGAACACCGCGTCGACCGCGACCTTGCGGGCGCCCTCGACCCCGGCGAGCACCTTCTGCTCCTCGATCGGGATCCCGAGCTTCTCGTAGGTGCGGCGGATCTCGGGGTCGAGCTCGTCCAATGAGGCGAGAGTCGGCTTCGCCCTGGGTTCGGCGTAATAATAAGCGTCCTGGAAATCGATCGCCGGGATGTCGAGCTTGGCCCAGCTCACCTCCTCCATGGTCAGCCAGGCGCGATAAGCCTTGAGGCGCCATTCGAGCATCCATTCCGGCTCGTTCTTCTTCGCCGAGATGAATCGGACGGTGTCCTCATTGAGGCCCTTGGGCGCGAAATCCTGCTCGATGTCGGAGCTGAAGCCCCATTCGTAGTTCGAGGCGCGGTCGACGGCCTCCTGGGCCTCGCGGTTGCGGACGTCGGTCATGACAGCTCCCCGCGTATCTGCGCCGTTCGGGCTGAGCCTGTCGAAGCCCTCTCTTCGGCTCGCGGGCCCGAAACGAAGGAGAGGCTTTCGACAAGCTCAGGCCGAACGGGTGCGGAAGCAAGGGTGGCCAGGCTGACGCCCTGGAGCGCGGCTCGGACCGCGTCGTTGGCGACATGGAGATGCGGCTTGACCCGGCAGCTGCCCTCGAGCGCGCAATCGTGGATCGAGCCTTCTATGCAATTGGTCATGGCGATCGGCCCCTCCACCGCCTCGATGATGTCGGCGAGGCTGATCCCGCCGGCGGGGCGGGCAAGCCGGAAGCCGCCGCCCGAGCCTCGGGCGGAAAGGAGCAGGCCGGCCGAGGCGAGGCGGCCCATCACCTTCTGGGCGGTCGGCAGAGGCACGCCCGTCTCCTCGGCGAGCAGGCCCGCGGACAGCGAGGCTCCCGCCGGACGGCGCGCCGCCGCGGCCATCACGACCACGGCATAATCGGCAAGGGAGGTGAGGCGCATGCTAATCCGACCAATTCGTTCCGATTTGCATGTGGCGGGGATGGATCATGGAATCAACCCCTGTACAGTCGCTCGGGAAACCGGTTCGGGAGGCGTGGAAAAGTGGAAAGCCTGGCCGTCATGACAGCCGCTTCGCTGGCGGCGCTCGCCACGGCGTCCGCCGGCCCGCCCGGTCCGGGCGGGCCGATCACCGGCACCTGGGTCGCCGATCTCGACAGCCAGCAAGGCCTCCCCACCGACGTCTACCTCGTTCGCGACGGCAATTATTCCTGCGAGAGCTGCACTCCGCGCCGCCGCTATCCGGCGGATGGGCGCCTCCGCCCGGTCGCCGGAAGTCCGGGCGTGTCGGAGGCCACGACGATCCTCGACTCGAGGACGCTGTCGACCCGGATCGTCCAGCCCGACCTCGACCGAACCACGAGGATGAGGGTGGCCCGCGACGGGCGGACGGCCACCTACGTGTCGGTCGACCGGCGTCGGGGGATCGAGGGCACGCTTCGGACCGAATATCTCGCGAGGCGCGCCGCGCCCGCGCCCGCCGGGGCGCACGCCGTATCGGGTAGCTGGCAGGGTGTCCGCTACGTCTCGGTCCCGATCCAGCTCCGGACCACCGTCCTTGCGGATGGAATCGACCGGCTGAGCTACCGGACGGGCACCGGCTATTCGTACAGCGCGCCTTATGGAGGCGGGTTCGTGCCAATCCAGGGCCCTTATGAGGGAGGCCTTTCCGTCTCCGTCCGCCGCGACGGCGCGAACCGGGTGGTCGAGACCCGGCGGCAGGGTGGATCGGATGTGCAGCGGCGCACCTACACCCTGTCGAGCGACGGCCTGAGGCTGGAGATCGCCACTACCAACCTCGCGACCGGCGCCACCTTCCGGGTCACGGCGCGCAGTCGGGGGCAGCGCTGAGGGAAGCCCGTCGCCTGAACCTGGCTCAGGGTCCAGGTTTTGCAGCGGCGAGGCGGCTCCACCCTGGGTGCTGAAACAAGTTCAGCATGACGGTGGGGCTATGCCATAGGACCCCGCCATGGCGCTTTATCCGCTCGTCCGGCCTCTCTTCTTCGCGCTCGACGCGGAGCGGGCGCATCGGCTGACCATCCGGGCGCTGAGGGCGTTTCCGGCGGCCGAGCCGGCCGGGGAGGATCCCCGCCTCGCGATCCGGATCGCCGGGCTGGACTTTCCGAACCCGATCGGCCTCGCCGCCGGCTTCGACAAGGACGCCGAAGTGTACCGGCAGATGGCCGGCTTCGGCTTCGGTTTCATCGAGGTCGGGACCCTGACTCCGCTTGCCCAGCCCGGCAATCCCAGGCCGCGGCTGTTTCGGCTGGCCGAGGACCGGGCGGTGATCAACCGGATGGGCTTCAACAATGGCGGCTTCGAAGCCGCCAGGGCCCGGCTGGCGGGGCGGCGGCAGGGAATCGTCGGCGTCAATATCGGGGCGAACAAGGACAGCGCGGACCGGATCGCGGACTATTCGGCGGGCACGCGCGAGATGGCCGCGGCGGCCGACTATCTCACCGTCAACATCTCCTCGCCCAACACTCCGGGCCTGCGCGCCCTGCAGGACAAGGGCGCGCTGGCGGAGCTGCTCGCCGCGGTCGTCGAAGCGCGCAGCGGCGCGACCCCGATCTTCCTGAAGGTCGCCCCGGATCTCGAGGCGGAGGAGATAGACGACATTTCCCGGACGGCGATGGAGTCCCGGATGGACGCCTTGGTCGTCGCCAATACGACCATTTCCCGGCCCATTCTGCGCTCGAAGCACTTGCGCGAGGCGGGCGGCCTTTCCGGCGCCCCGCTCAAGGCGCTCGCGCTCCAGCGGCTGAAGGATTTTCGCTCCGCCACCGGCGGCGCCCTGCCCTTGATCGCCGCGGGCGGGATCGAGAACGGGGCCGACGCTTATGCACGGTTCCGGGCCGGAGCCAGCCTGGTCCAGCTCTACACCGCGCTCGTCTACCAGGGTCCGGGCGTCGCCCGGGCGATCGCCGCCGAGCTCAGGTCGCTTCTGAGCCGTGACGGCTTCGAGACCCTCGCCGAGGCCGTCGGCCCCGATTCGCCTTAGCCCTTGCGGCGCGGGAGCATCCGACTAGTGTCCCCGGCCATGCTGAACCGCCTGTCGCGCCTCGCGCCCTTCGCAATCCTGCTGTCCCTGACCGCCGTTTCGGCCGAAGCACGAAAGCCGGCACGGGCCCCGGCCGAAAGCCGGGCGGCCCCCGGAATGGTCTCCGCCGCCGATCCGCGCGCGGCCGCGGCGGGCGTCGAGATCCTCCGCAAGGGCGGCAGCGCGACGGACGCGGCGATCGCAACCATGCTGGCGCTGAACGTCGTCGAGCCGCAGAGCGCCGGCATCGGCGGCGGCGCCTTCTTCGTGCGCTACGATGTTCGGACCGGCGCGACGTCGACCATCGACGGCCGGGAGGCGGCTCCGAAAGCCGCGGATCCGCGCTGGTTCTACGGCCCCGACGGACGGCCCCTGCCGCACCGGGAAGCGGTGCCGGGCGGGCGAAGCGTCGGAGTGCCGGGCACCCTGCGGGCGATGGCGGTGGCGCACCGGAGCGGCGGCCGGCTGCCCTGGGCGGAGCTGTTCCGGCCCGCCATCCGGCTGGCGCGGGACGGCTGGACCCTGAGCCCGCGGTTCGCACGTTTGTTGTCGAATTATTCCGGTTTCATCGACGCCGGCGCGGCGAAGGTCTTCCTCGACTCGAACGGACGGGCCCTGCCCGCCGGCGCACGAGTCCGAAACCTGGAGCAGGCTGCCCTGTTCGAGCGGATCTCGAAGGCGGGGCCCGGCGCCTTCTATTCCGGTGCGCAGGGGCGCAAGCTGGTGGCGACCGTCAACGGCGCGGCGCGCAATCCTTCGAAGATGACTCTGGCCGACCTCGCCGACTACCGGGCCAAGCCGAGGCCGCCGGTCTGCGGCACCTACCGGGTCTACAGGATATGCAGCATGGGGCCGCCCTCGTCGGGCGGGATCACGGTGCTGACCATCCTGAAGCAGCTCGAGCGGTTCGACATGGGCGCCCTCGGGCCGAGCTCGCCGGTCGCATGGCACCTCTTCGCCGAGTCCTCGCGCCTCGCCTGGGCCGATCGCGACCTCTATATAGGCGACCCGGATTTCGTGCACGTCCCCACCGCCGGGCTTCTCGATCCGCGATATCTCGCCTCGCGCTCGGCGCTCATTTCGCCCGATCGCACCTTGGCGGTCGTAACGGCCGGCACTCCCCGCGGGGCGCCGGCGCGTCTTCGCGCCCCTCCGGGCGAGCGGGCGGGGACCACGTCCCTCACCGTCGCCGATCGCCACGGCAACGTCGCCCAGGTGACGACCACCATCGAAAGCGTGTTCGGCTCCGGCCTCTCGGTCGACGGGACCATGCTCAACAACGAGCTGACCGACTTCGACACGGTCCCGGAGAAGGACGGCTTCCTCGTCGCCAACCGGGTGGAAGGCGGCAAGCGGCCGAGGAGTTCGATGGCGCCGACCATCGTCTACGGGCCCGACGGAAAGGTCAGGATCGCGCTTGGGGCGGCCGGCGGCCCGACCATCATCTCCCAGATCGCCAAGGCGCTGGTCGCCGTGCTCGACTGGAAGATGAGCGCTCAGGACTCGATCGCGCTCGGCCTCCTCTTCTCCCCCGGCGACACCGCGATCCTCGAGAAGGGAACGGCGCTGGAAGCGCTGGCGCCGGCGCTGCGCGCGCTCGGCCACAAGGTTCAGGTGGCGCCGCTGGGCCTCAAGGCCAATGCGGTGGAGCGGGTGAACGGCCGCTGGGTCGGCGCCGCCGATCCCCGAAGCGAAGGGGTGGGAATGAGCGAGACGGGCGCGGTGACGGACATCGTCCGAGCGGCGACCGGGGAACGTCCGCCGGAATGAGCGCCGCATCGGGGGAGGGAGGGAAGAAGGCCATGGGCGAACTCGAGCATTTCCCAAATCTCGTCGCCATGTTCTTCGCCCGCGCCGCCCGGAAGGGCGATGCGCCCTTCCTCTGGGCCAAGCACGACAGGAAATGGCGTTCGATCAGCTGGCGCGAGGCCGCCGATCAGGTCTGCTCGCTGGCCGCGGGCCTGAAGGCGATCGGGCTGAACCCGGGCGACAGGGTGATGCTGGTTTCGGAGAACCGGCCGGAATGGTGCATCGCCGACCTGGCAATCATGACCGCGGGCTGCGTCACGGTCCCCGCCTACACCACCAACACCGAGCGCGATCACCAGCATGTCCTCGACGACAGCGGCGCCCGGGCCGTCATCGTCTCGACCCAGAAGCTGGCCAAGCCGCTGCTTCCGGCGGCGATCCGGTCGAGCAATTGCGAGCATGTCGTCGGGATAGAGGCGCTTCCCGGCGGCCAGTCCGGCAATGTCTGCTTCCACGACTGGAAGACCCTGGTCGCGGGCCATGCGCCCGACGTCGCCGCCTGCACTGCGGCCGCCGCCGGGGTCGGGCGCGACGACCTCGCCTGCCTGATCTACACATCGGGGACAGGAGGCGCCCCGCGGGGCGTGATGCAGCATCACGGCGCCATCCTCCACAACGTGGAAGGCTGCGTGGAGGTCATTTCCGAGGATTTCGGAGTGGGGGAGGAGGTGTTCCTCTCCTTCCTTCCGCCCAGCCACGCCTATGAGCATAGCGGCGGCCAGTTCTTCCCCATCGGGATCGGCGGGCAGATCTATTATTCTGAAGGGCTGGAGAAGCTCGCCTCCAACATCGAGGAGGTGCGCCCGACCCTGATGATCGTGGTTCCAAGGCTCTTCGAAGTGCTCAGGCAACGGATCCTCAAGAATGTCGAAAAGCAGGGCAGGCTCGCCAATTACATGATGAAGAGGGCCCTCGAGATCGGCGCGAAGGATTATGCCGGCACGAAGAGCGTCTGGGACCGGCCGATGGACCTCGTGCTCGACCGGCTGTTCCGGCCCAAGGTCAGCGCCCGCTTCGGCGGCCGGATCAAGGCCATGGTCTCGGGCGGGGCGCCGCTCAATCCCGACGTCGGAATCTTCTTCCACTCGCTCGGCCTCACCGTCCTCCAGGGCTATGGCCAGACGGAGACCGGGCCGGTGATCAGCTGCAACCGGCCCAAGGCCGGGGTCAAGATGGACACCGTGGGCCCGCCGCTGAGGAACACCGAGGTGCGGATCGCCGAGGACGGCGAGATATTGGTGCGCGGCGAGCTGGTCATGAAGGGGTATTGGCGCAACCCGGCGCAGACCGAGAAGGCGCTTGCGGACGGCTGGCTCCACACCGGCGACGTCGGCCATGTCGACGAGGCGGGGCGGATCGTGATCACCGACCGCAAGAAGGACCTCATCGTCAACGACAAGGGCGACAACGTCTCGCCCCAGAAGGTGGAGGGGATGCTCACCCTCCAGCCCGAGATATTGCAGGCGATGGTGGTCGGCGACCGCCGGCCGTATCTGGTGGGACTGCTCGTCCCCGATCCGGAATGGACCGGAGACTGGGCGAAGGCCGCCGCAAAGCCGCGCGACCTGACGGCGCTACGGGACGATCCGGACTATCACCGAGCGCTGAGCGCCGCTGTCGACCGGGTCAATTCGGACCTCTCGGTGATCGAGAAGGTACGGCGCTTCATCCTCGCCGACGAGCCGTTCTCGACCGAGAACGAGCAGCTCACCCCCTCGATCAAGATCCGCCGCCACGTCATCCGAGCCGCTTATGGCGAGCGGCTCGACGGGCTTTACAAGAAGTGAAGCGGCGGACGAAAGATCCCGTCGTCCCGGCGAAAGCCGGGACCCCAGGACGAGAAGTCCCGGCCGGTCTCCCCGAGTTCCCGGCTTCCGCCGGGATGACGGGAGTTCAGCCCCGAACCCGCCGATAGGGCTCGAAGTCGCCGAGGCCGCAGCCGCCATATTCGATTCGGGCAACCGGGTCGAAGACGGTCGCGATGTCGCCCCGGCAGAGGCGGGTGCTCGAAGTGCGGGTCCTGAGCGCTCGGCTGAAGCCGAGGTCGGGGCAACCCGCGGCGGGGCGATTGACCCATTTGCGGCCGCCGACTCCGGAGAAGACGATGGCGGTCTCCCCGGCGGAGCGGTTGCCCCTCAGGTCGCGCGAGTTGACGCACTGGACCGGCGGTCCGGCCGGCTCGTAACCGCTCAGCTGGGCGGCGAGCGTGGCTTCGTCGTCGGCCCGCATGTCCGCCCGCTCGCCGGGTTGGTCGTCGGTGGTGCAGCCCGCGGCCAGGCAGGCCGCGGCGATAAGTAGAAGATGTTTCATCCCTGGGCTCCTCGGAGCTGAAACGCTCGGCGCGCCGGGTAGTCGCTCAGCTCCGGAAATTATCCTTGGCCCGGCGCCGTTCAGCAAGCTCGGCAGCCGATGAAGCGCGCATGAACGGGTTGGTTGCGAGCTCCAGGGCGATCGTCGTCGGCACCGTCGGCTCGCCCGCGGCGCGCGCCGCCTCGACCTCCGCCATTCGAGCCGCCAGCGCCCGGTTGTCCGGCTCGACCGTGACGGCGTAGCGGCCGTTTGAGAGCGTATATTCGTGGGCGCAATAGGCCAGGGTCGCCGGCGGGAGGGCGGCCAGGCGCTGGAGGTTCGAATGCATCTGCTCGGCCGTGCCTTCGAACAGGCGGCCGCAGCCCATTGCGAACAAGGTATCGCCGACGAACACGACCTCTTCCGAAGCCAGATGGTAGGCGATGTGGCCCGCGGTGTGGGCCGGGACCTCGAGCACCTGGGCCTCCACCCCGCCGAGGGTCACCCGGTCGCCTTCGCGCACCTGGCGGTCGAGCGTCGGGATCCGGGCGGCCTCCGCCGCCGGCCCGGTGACGACGGCGCCGGTCGCCGCCTTGATCGCCGAGTTGCCGCCGGTGTGGTCCGGGTGCCAGTGGGTGTTCCAGATCTGGCCGATCCGCCAGCCCCGAGCCTGCGCCTCGGCGAGCACGGGCTCGGCCACCGCGGGATCGATCACCGCCGTCTCGCCGGAGCCGGGCTCGTGGACCAGCCACACATAATTGTCGGAGAGGACGGGGATCCGGGCGATTTCGAGCATCACCAGTGGCCGGTGTTGGGCATGGACGCCCAGGGCTCGGCGGGCGCGAGCGCCTCTCCGGCCTGGAGCAGCTCGATCGAGATGTTGTCGGGGCTTCGAACGAAGGCCATCCGGCCGTCGCGCGGAGGTCGGTTGATCGCGACCCCGCCCTCCATCAGCTTCCGGCAGCTTTCGTAGATATTGTCGACCCGGTAGGCGAGGTGTCCGAAATTGCGGCCCTCGCCATAGCCTTTCTCGTCCCAATTGTGGGTGAGCTCAACCTGGGCGTCCTCGTCGCCGGGCGCGGCGAGGAAGATGAGGGTGAAGCGTCCGGCCTCGTTGTCGAAGCGCCTGAGCTCGCGGAGGCCGAGCAGCTCGAAGAAGCGGAGGGTGGCGTCAGGGTCGGAGACTCGGATCATGGTGTGGAGATATTTCATGGCCCGCCCCTACCTCGCCGCGCGAGGCCCGTGAAGCTCCTGGCGGTGTTTCCAACACTGACCCGCACGCGCGCCGCGCTTCCCATCTCGGAGGGATGAGGTTCCCGGGCTCACTCTCTCCCTCGGTGCAAACCCATTTTTGAGAGAAGGCGCAACGGCGCAAAGGCGCGACGTAGCGGGCTTCGGCCGAGATTGGTTTGGCCGAAGGCCTCATCATTGCGCCGGCTGTAGCGAGACCCGGCATTGCCTTTGCCCTTCTACGTTGCGCCGTCGCGCCTTCTCTCAAAAAAAGGCTTCGTATGGCGCCAGAGCGATGCTCCGGAAACGGAGCGTTAATTCGCTTGGCATTCTCAGTTCATCGCTATAAATGCACGGTTCATCGGCACCCTAGCAGATTAAGGGTGTGGCCGGAGGAGGCTGGAATGGCTGGGCGCTGGATCGACGATCGCTACAACGTCCTGCTCCTTGGAGCCCTCATCCTCGCGCTCGCGATCATCCTTGGCGGCTATCTGCTCGGAGACGGGCTGAGGCGGGCCCGGATGGCGGATCGGGCGGTTACGGTGCGCGGGCTCGCGGAGAGGAACGTCACGGCCGACCTCGCGAGCTGGACGATCGCTTATTCGGAGCAGGGCACGGAATTGGGCCCCGTCCAGGCCGCCGTCGACGAGAAGAGCAGGGCGGTGCGCGCCTTCTTCAGGCGCCACGGGTTCGCCGACAGGGACCTCAGCGACACCGGAGCGTCGGTCAACCAGTTCTTCGACAACAATCGGGGCCAAAACAGCGTCACCGTCCGCCAGCGGATCCAGCTTCGGACCGGCGACGTGATTCGCGCCCGGGCCGCGTTCGCCCGCCAGGCCGACCTGATCCGGAGCGGGGTGGCGCTCGAGGAGGGAAGCTCGATGGTCTACAGCTTCACCCGGCTGAACAAGATCAAGCCCGAGATGATCGCCGAGGCGACCCGCAACGCCCGCGACAGCGCCCAGCAATTCGCCCGCGACAGCGGCACCGGGGTCGGCGGAATCCGCTCCGCCACGCAGGGCTATTTCTCGATCGGCGCCCGCGACGGCGACGTCGACGGAGAAGGCGGGTCGTCGGCCGGCGAATCGCCCTTCCAGAAGGTCCGGGTGGTGACCACGGTGGATTTCTACCTCGACTGACCGAAGGGCCGGATCAAGGCGGTGGCAGTGATCGTCACCCCAGCGAAGGCTGGGGTCCCGGTGGGTGAAGGGCGCCATGTTTTTCACCCCCCGGGGCCCCAGCCTTCGCTTGGGCCAGGGAGCGGCGGCTACTTCCCCTCGTTGGCGGCGATTGCGGCTGCTGCGGCCTTGCCCGGGCCGGAGTCCGGCGCCGCCCGCGCGGCTCGGGCGTAGAGGCCGAGGGCGGCGTCCTTTTCGCCTGACAGACCGGCGATGTTGCCCGCCTCGAGCAGGATGGCCGAATCGTCGGCCGCGAGCGAGACCGCCTTGGCGATATGCTCCTTCGCCGTCGCGAGGTCGTTCTGCTTCCTGGCCAGAGCGGCCGACAGATACCAGCCGAACGCGTCCTTCGGCACCAGAGCGAGCCCCTTGTCGATATGGCCGCGTGCCGTGGCCGGGTCGCCGAGAGCGACCGCGGCGCGGCCGAGATCGAGATGAACCTCGCCCTCCAGCTGCGGGATGAGCAATCGGGTTGCGAGCGCCGACTCGAAGGCCTTGCGAGCGCCGGTGGGGTCTCCGGCGGCCAGGCGGGCATTGCCGGCCTCGACCCACAGGTCGCCGCGCCGCTTGTCCTGCCTCGACTCGGCATCCCTGGCGCCGGCTTCGAAGGCCGCCGCCGCCTCCGCCCATTTCTCCTGGGCCGACAAAGCCAGGCCGAGGCATTGCGCCGCCATCACTCCGCCGCCCGAGCCGAGCCAGGCCTGAGCCTGGCCGGCGGCGCGGGCGGGCGCCGTCCGGGAGAGTGCGAGGCAGTTGCGGTAGCGGTTGGCCGGCGTGTCGACCGGCCCGGCGACCTGAGCGGCGGCGGCGAGCAGAAGGGATATCATGGCGACGGCTTAGCACAGGTCCTGCTGCATGTCGGGTGAACGGACGGTCCGTCATCCCGGCGGAAGCCGGGATCCCAGCGAGAGTCGGGGGCCGAGCTCTTCACCGCCGAGGTCCCGGCTTGCGCCGGGATGACGGCGCTTTCCCCGCCTCAATCCCCCTCGAAGATCGCCTCGACCGCAAGGTCGAACAATTTGGCGATCCGGAAAGCCAAAGGAAGGCTGGGATCGTAACGCCCGGTCTCGATCGCGTTGACGCTCTGGCGCGAGACCCCGAGCCGATCGGCGAGGTCGCCCTGGCTCCAGTCGCGCTCCGCTCGAAGCACCTTCAGCCGGTTCTTCACTTCGCGAACCGATTGGCGCAGCCGCCGAGGCCGAGACCGCCGAACCAGAGGATCGCCGCCCAGTAGAAATCGACGCGGGCGACCTGGTCGAACGACTGGAGGAAGCCCCAGCAGGTCGTCACGATCAGCATGGAGCCGGTTGCGATCAGCGATTGGCGGACCATAACCGAGCGAAGATATTCGTCGCTTTCCTCGACCAGATAGCGGCCCATTGCGAGGAAGATCCCGACCAGCGGCAGAGCCGGGAGCAAGGCCAGCGCCCAGGCGACGGGGCCGGTGGGCGGACTGTCGCGGAACACCAAGCTCACCCCGATGAGGGCGCCCGCATAAGCGAGGCTGAGTCCGAGAACGCGGTGATTGTAGCGGCGCTGGGCGGGATTGCGGGCAGGCATGTCAAGGCTCCTTGAGTTTCAGTCAAGGTAGCTTTACAAGTCGGTTGTGCAGCTGTCAAGCGTCCTTGTCAGGCAGGCTTGCGACGGTTTCGATCAGGAGCGCGATGTCGGACGGGCGCGAGAGGCGGTGGCCGCCGCCCTTGACGAGGATCGTTCGGACGTCGGCGGACTCGAGCCGTTCCGTCACCCGGAGCGAGACCTGCCAGGGGACGTCGGAATCCTCGAGGCCGTGCAGTAGCCGGACCGGGCACCGGACGGCGATCGCCGTGGCTGGAAGCAGCTTCAGGCTTTCTCCGCTCTCCCAGAAGGGGCGGGTGGTGACATAGGGCGCTTCGCCATAAGGCGACGGCTCCTCGAGCCGCCCGTCCTCCCGGATGATTCGCTTCTGCGCCTCGTCGAAGCCCCAATCGGTGAAGTCGGGCGCGGCGGCTATTCCGACCAGGGCCGCGACCCGCTCCGGCCGGGCCAGCGCGCAGAGCAGCATGAGCCAGCCGCCCATCGACGAGCCGACCAGGACGAGGGGGCCCTCGATGCTGTCGATCATCGCGAGCGAGTCGTCGCGCCAGCCGGCCAGGGTCTGGGCCTCGAAGGCGCCTTCGCTCAGCCCGCAGCCGGAATAATCGAAGCGAAGCATCGCCCGCCCCTCATCCTCGGCCCAGGAATCGAGCGCGCTCGCCTTCCCGCCTTCCATGTCCGACATGTAGCCGGGCAGGAAGACGATGGTCGGGCCGCGGCCCCGGCGATGGCGCAAGGCAAGGCGGCGGCCGGGGGCGCGGTCGAGATGGTCGGGATTTTCCATGGGCCGCTTTTAGCAGGCAGGCCGTCATGCTGAACTTGTTTCAGCATCCAGCGACGAGCCGCCTGGCGGGCGGAGAACTGGGCCCTGAAACAAGTTCAGGGTGACGGAGACGGCGCGCATCGGACGCCGGGGGGTGGAGAAGCCGCGAGCGTGCCGCTACATGCACCGGGTCATGACAGAGCATTTCAAGATCAAGCTTCCCGACGGCTCCGTACGCGAGGTCGCGGCGGGCACCACTCCGGCCGACGTCGCCGCAGCGATCGGGCCCGGGCTCGCCAAGGCGGCGCTGGCCGCTCGGGTCAACGGGGAGGTGCGCGACATCAATCGTCCCCTGGAGGGCGATTCGGAGCTCGCGCTGATCACCGCGCGGGACGAAGCGGACGCGCTCGAGCTGGTCCGGCACGATTACGCCCATATCCTCGCCGAGGCGGTCCAGAACCTCTTCCCGGGGACCCAGATCACGTTCGGGCCGGCGACCGACGACGGCTTCTATTACGATTTCGCCCCGGCGCCCGAGCGAGGGCCGTTCACCGAGGAGGACCTGCCCGCGATCGAGGAGGAGATGCGGCGGATCATCGGCCGCGACGAGCCCCTGGTCCGGGAAGTGTGGACCCGCGAGAACGTGCGCAAGCTGTTCCTGGAGCAGGGCGAGCGCTTCAAGGCCGAATGGGTGATGGAGCTGCCCGAGCACGAAACGATCACCATGTACCGGTCGGGCAAGTGGCTCGACCTGTGCCGGGGGCCGCATCTCGCTTCGACCGGCAAGGTCGACCCGCAGGCCTTCAAGTTGACCCGGGTCTCGGGCGCCTATTGGCGCGGCGACCAGAAGAACGCGATGCTCTCGCGCATCTACGGCACCGGCTGGCTGAACAGGAAGCAGCTCGAGGCCCACCTCACCCGCCTGGAGGAGGCGGCCAAGCGCGACCACCGCCGGATCGGCCAGGACATGGACCTGTTCCATCTCCAGGCCGAGGCGCACGGCTCGGTCTTCTGGCACCCCGCCGGCTTCGTCGTCTGGCGCCAGCTCGAAGCCTATATGCGCCGCCGGCTCGACGCTGCCGGCTATGCGGAGGTGAAGACTCCGCAGGTGATGGACGCCCGCCAGTGGGAGCAGTCCGGCCATTGGGGCAAGTATCGCGAAGCGATGTTCGTCATCCCCGACGAGGTGCCCAACATCGAGGATGAAGGGCCGATCATCTCCGGCGAGGGCGACTGGATGGCGCTCAAGCCGATGAACTGCCCCGCGCACATCCTGATCTTCCGCCAGGGGATCAAGAGCTACCGCGACCTGCCGATCCGGCTGGCGGAGATGGGCGTGTGCCACAGGAACGAGCCGCACGGCGCGCTCCACGGTATCCTGCGCGTGCGCCAGTTCACGCAGGACGACGCCCACATCTTCTGCCGCGAGGACCAGCTCGTCGAGGAGGTGCGGCTGTTCCTCGACCTGCTCGACACCGTCTATCGGGACCTCGGGTTCCCCGATTACCAGATCAAGCTCGCGCTGCGGCCCGACAAGAGGTTCGGTTCGGAGGAGATGTGGGACTGGTCGGAGCAGTCGCTGCGCGACGCGGTCAGGGCTGCGGGCCGCGACAGGCCGGAATTCGGCTGGGAGGAACTGCCGGGC
>DASVSX010000089.1:0-170057 GCA_036387875.1 Allosphingosinicella sp.
GGCGCAAAGGCGCGACGTAGAAAAAGGGGCGCTCTACGTCGCGCCGTTGCGCCTTTGCGCCTTCTCTTTGAAAATTGGCGCGGAGGCGCCGGGGGATGGGCGCAAGCGACGGTCCAACAGCCTGACATCTGAACAGGCGACGGGCTGACCCTGAAACGAGTTCAGGATGGAGTGAAGATTCGAATTTCACGCTCGGCGCTCACAGCCGATAGTTGAAGCTGATGCTGATCCGCTCCCCCTTGCCGGTCCCCGAAACGACCTCGTGCCGAAGCCAGCTCTCCCACAGGAGGACCGTGCCCGGTCCGGGTTCGGCATAGATGAAGGTCCTCAGATCCTCCGGCGCATCGTCCCGGCGCGGCGGCGCGGCCATCATCATCGCAAGCCGCGGATCCTCGAGCTTCAGTGCGCCCGAACCCGGCGGAACCGCGACATAGACGGTTCCGGAGACGACGCTGTGCGGGTGGATATGCCCGGAATGGGCGCCGCCGGGCTTCAGGACGTTGACCCAAAGGCTGTCGAGCTTCAGCCGCCGCCCGCCCAGGTCGAAGGCGCAATCGGCGGCGAAGGCGGCGACGTGCCCGTTGAGACCGCGCACCAGGTCGGCGAAAGCGGGGTCGCGTCTCGGCAGGTCGTTCAGCGAGGCGTAGGACGTATAGCCGCGATATCCGTGGTCGCGAGACCAGCGCCGGCCGGCCACGTCCTCCTCCGCAAGGGCCCGGCAGGACGCTTCCAGCTCAGCGACGAGATCGGGAAGGCCGATCTCCTCCTGATAGAATCGGCTGGCGAAGAGGGGACGCGTCGGCATTGCGCCCGGTTAGACCATCCGGGCCGGGTGGGCGAGCCGCTCTCTAGGCGCCTTTGGATTCGCTGCAGCTCCATCGGGCGGTGATGCTCGAAATACTTCCGCGCCGGCGCACGCTGATCTGCGCCGACTGGGCGGTCCGTCCGTCCGCGGCCGTGTCGTCGACGGCGCCCGGGGCGGGCGAGATGACCACCTTGAGCGTGTTGGAGCCGTAGCGCGCGCCACCGTTCGGCAAGCCGTCGTCGTCGAGCCGATCGAGCAGGAGGAGGTCGCCCTCGGCGTTGACCACCGCGTTCTTCTTGGTGGCGACGAGCAGGACCGCCGGCCCGTCATGCGCGTAGCAGGCCGAATTCTTGAGGGCGTCGGCGCCGACGTCGGCTTCCGTCAGGGCTTGCAGCGGGATGGCGGCGCCGGGTGCGGCCGCGGCGGCGAGTGGGGCCAGAACGGCCAGCAGCAATAGTGACCTCATCGCCCGATTATGCGCCTGGCCGTCCCTCCCCGCAAGAGGGCGCTTCCGGGAACCTGCCGGGACGGTCCGGGTTAGCAAGATCGGGCAATCCGACTGGAGATTCACTATGGCAGGACAAGGCAGGCTCGCGATCGTCACCGGGGCGTCGAGCGGCATCGGCCTCGAACTGGCGAAGCTCGCCGCCGAGGAAGGTTACGACCTGATCGTCGCCGCCGACACGCCGCTCGTCGACGCTTCCCGCGAGCTTCAGAAGCAGGGCGTCGAAGTCCGCAACGTCGAGACGGATCTGTCCACCTTCGCCGGGGTCGACCGGCTGCTCGACTCCGCCGGCGGCCGGCCTGTCGACCTGCTCGTCGCCAATGCCGGCCACGGCCTCGGCCGAGCCTTCCTCGAACAGGATCCGGCGGAATGGCGCCACGTCGTCGACACCAACGTCACCGGGACGGTCTATCTCGTCCAGCAGGTGGCCCGTTCGATGGTCGAGCGCGGCGAAGGGCGGATCCTCATCACCGGCTCGATCGCCGGGCACATGGCCGGGGCCTTCCAGGCTGTCTACAACGGCACCAAGGCGTTCATCGACAGCTTCGCCGACGCCTTGGCCAACGAGCTCAAGGACAGCGAGGTGACGGTCACCTGCCTCAAGCCCGGTGCCACCGACACCCGTTTCTTCGAGCGGGCCGACCTCAAGGACACCCGGGTCGGCACGATGCCGAAGGACGATCCGGCCGCCGTCGCCAGGACCGGCTGGGAGGCGATGAAGAAAGGCGAGCGGAGCGTCATCCACGGCCTCCACAACAAGGCCCAGGTCGCGGTCGCGCAGGTCCTGGGCGGAGGCGCCTCGGCCGAGATGCACCGCCGTCTGGCGGAGCCCGGCACCGCGTCGAAAAAGGACAGGAGCGACCCTGGCTGACTTTGCCTCCCCATCGAAGATGGGGAGGGGGACCACCCGAAGGGTGGTGGAGGGGTAGCTGGCGCAAGCCTCGCCATTTACCCCTCCGCCATGCTTCGCATGGTCCCCCTCCCCACGCTTCACGTGGGGAGGCAAAATCATCATTCAGGCCTGGTCGCGATCCAGCTGCCGCTGGCGAGGGCGGCGGCGGCGGGGACGAGCAGCCAGGGGAAGGGGAGCAGGACGAGCCCGAGCAATGCGCTGAACGCGAAGGCGGCGAGGGCGGCGCGCTTTCCGGCCGCGCTGATCGCTCCGCGCTCGCGCCACGCGCGGACATGCGGACCGAAGCGGGGATGGTCGAGGATCCGGGCCTCGAGCCCGGGCGAGCTTCGGGCGAAGAAGAAAGCGGCGAGCAGCATGAACGGAACCGTCGGAAGCAGCGGCAGGAAGATCCCGGCCGTTCCGAGGGCGACCGACGCGAAGCCGAGGCAAAGATAGAGCAGCCGGCGCATCGTCTTTGCCTGTCAGCCTCCAAGCCGGCGCGCCACCCCGTCCGAGCGCAAATTGGTGCCAGGCACCATTTTTTACGCTCGGCCCGCCTTTGGAATCAACAGGTTGGAAATTGGTGCCTGGCACCAATTACTCGCGAGAATTCGGTGTCCGGCACGATTTCAGTCCTGAAGGCGGAGCGCGACCTCGTTCATGAAGCGGGCGTCGTCGCCCTTCGCGAGCCATTCGGCCTCCGCGGCGATGGCGCCGAGCATGTCGGCGAGCCGGTCCTGCTCGGCCTTGGCGTAATTGCCGAGCACATGCCCGGTGACCCTGTCCTTGTGGCCGGGATGGCCGATGCCGATCCGCACCCGGCGGAAGGCGTTGCCGATATGGGCCTCGGTGGATCTCAGGCCGTTATGCCCGGCGGTTCCGCCGCCGGTCTTCACCTTGACCTTGAACGGCGCCAGGTCGAGCTCGTCGTGGAAGAGGGTGACGTCGCCGACGTCCTTCTTGAAGAAGTCCATCGCCGCCCGCACCGCCCGGCCGCTCTCGTTCATGAAGGTGGCGGGCTTGAGGAGGAGGATCCGTGCGCTTCCGATCCGGCCCTGCTGGGCCCAGCCGTGGAAGCTCTTCTTCGGAGGCTCGAACCCATGAGTGGCGGCGATCGAATCCGCCGCCATGAAGCCGACATTGTGCCGATGCATGGCGTAGCTCGCGCCGGGATTGCCGAGGCCGACCCAGATCTGCACGGGTGAGAAATCCCCCCAATCGTCCGTCTCGGGCCGATCGCCTCTGGCGGACGAACCCCCGGGCTGGCCCGGCACGTCGACGGCCCTGGAGCCGAACAGCGCGCCGAGCCGGCCCAGGATCGACAAGCCGTCAGTCCTGCGACTGGGTCGGCTGGTCCTCGTCCTCGTCGCCGCGAGTCGCCTCGGTCGCCGGAACCTCGTCCGCCGGAACCTCGGCCTCGCCCGCGGCGTCCTCGGCCTCCATGACCGAGCCGGAGGAGGGCACGATCGTGGCGATCGTGAAGTCGCGGTCCGTGATCGCGCTCTCGACACCCTTGGGCAGGGTCACCGCGGAGATATGCAGCGAATCGCCGATGTTCATCCCGGCGAGGCTGATCTCGATCTCGTCCGGGATCTCGGCCGCGTCGCAGACGAGCTCGAGCTCGTGGCGGACGGCGTTCAGGACTCCTCCGCGCTTGATTCCCCGCGACTGCTCTTCTCCGGTGAATCGGATCGGAACGTTGACGTGCACCTTCGAATGCTCGGAGATTCGAAGGAAATCGACATGCAGCGGCCGGTCGGAGACCGGGTGGAACTGGACGTCCTTGGGAAGGGTCCGGGCGGTGGTTCCGCCGGCGACCTCGATCATCACGACCGAGTTCATGAAGTGGCCGGTGTTCAGCATCTTCATCAGCGCCTTTTCCTCGACGTGGACGGCGAGGGGCTCTTCACGATTGCCGTAGACCACGGCTGGGACTCGGCCTTCGCGACGCATTGCGCGGGAGGCTCCCTTGCCCGCCCGCTCGCGCGTCTCGGCCGACAGCGTAAGCTGATCGCTCATGTGCATGTCTCCAATAGCTGGATTGATAAAACCCGCGCTCACGCCTCCAGGGATGACCATGAGCGGGGAAGCGGCGCCTCTAGCCGAGAGGGGCCGGGAAGGCAAGGGAAGGCCGGTCGCCTACTGAACCCTCTTCGCCTTCAGCCCCTTCTTCTTCAGCATGGTCTGAACCGAATCCCGGCCGGCCAGGTGCCCGGCTCCGACCGCGACGAAGACCGTGCCCGGCTTCTCCATCCGCCGCTCCAGCCAGTCCGCCCAGGCGGCGTTTCGACGGCTCATCAGCGCCGACTTGAGCTCGGGCGACATCTGGGTCTCGTCGTCGAAGGTGCGCTCGATCCCCTTGAGGTCGCCGCTCGCCCAGGCGTCGAGCATCGCCTTGAACTGGGTCCTCGTCTCGGCGCTGTCCTCGACCACCGAGAGGAGCAGGGCCCGTTGCGCGGCCTCGGAGAGGGTGTCGAAATAGCCAAGCTGCTGCTCGACCGTCTCGAGACCGGTCACCGTCTTGCCGGCGGCCCGGAACGGAGTCCCGAGCTGCTTTTCCACTCCGAGCGAAGGATCGAGGCCCAGCCGCTTGAACGTGACCCCGAGCAGCGGGAGCGCCGCGGCCCAGGTCTCGAGCCGGTCGAACACCGCCTCGGGATAGCCGCTCTCGGCGATCATCGCCCTCAGAGCCGCGCGCTTGTCTTCCGGCACCCGCTGGGCGATCGGCGGGAGCCCCTTCGACATTCCGAGCTTGGCCATGGCCTGGGCGGAGGCCATCATGTCTTCGAGATTGGCGACTTCGAGAACCAGCTCGTCCGCCCCGGCCAGGGCCGACTCCATCGCGGGAGTCCTCCATCCCTGTCCCTTTGGAAGGAGGTGGATGGTGCCGAACAGATAGACCGTCGTATCGGCATCGGCGACTTTCCACATCGCCGGACGGGCCGCCTTCGCCGCCGGCGCCGAATGGGCCGCTCCGCCGGCGAGGGGGAGAAGCCCCGCCAGAGCGAGCCGAAGCCACTTCATCCGTCCAGTCGCCATGTTCGTCTTCCTCGTTGATCGGTGTCGGATACGATGTCGCCGCGATGTCTTGAGATTCAATGGCGCGGCTCGACTTTTCCACCGTCATCCCGGGAGGGGCCCCATCAAAGTGATACTTTGATGGAAACCCGAAACCCGGGACCTCAGGACGACAATTCTCGGCGGGTCTCCCCGAGGTCCCGGCTTTCGCCGGGATGACGGCAGCGCGTCAATCGACCCGCTTCACCGTGAGCCCTCGCTTAGCAAGCATCGCCTGGACCGACTCGCGGCCCGCGAGATGCCCGGCGCCGACCGCGAACAGCAAGGTGCCCGGTTTCTTCAGCCTCTGCTCGAGCCAAAGCGTCCAGGCGGCGTTGCGGCGGCGCACCAAAACGTCGAACAGAGCCGGCGGAAAATCCGGCTCAAGCGCCAGGTCCAAAGCCTCGGCCCGGCCCGCCACCCAGTCGGCCTCGCCCACGCCGGGGTCTGCCTCGCCCGCGTCCCCGTCCGGCGGCGGGGCGATCGCTTCGAGGAGAAGCTGCACCTGGACGGCTTCCGGCAGGGCGGTCATCGAGGCAAGCACGGCTTCCCCGTCCTCGACGCCGAGGATCGGCTTGCCGGCGCCTCGGAACGCCTCCTCGAGCACGTCCTCGACCCCGGGCGCGTCGTCGGGATCGTCGACCCCGTATTCGGACAGCATCTGGGCGATCCCGAGAGTCATCGCCGCCGCCCAGCTGTGCATCCTGTCGAGCATCGGGGCGGGCAGGCCCGACGCCTCGATCGCGGCCTTGAGCGGCTTGCGCTTCTTCTTGGGGACCCGCTGGAGCAGCGGCACCGGCTTGTCGGCGAAGAATGCGTCGGCGGTCTCGACGCTCGTCTCGGCGCCCGGCGCCTCATAGGTCTCGACGACCAGCTCCGCCGACTCGCCGACCGCCTTGTCGAGCGCCGCCGAGCGCCAGCGAAAGCCCGGCGGAAGGACGTGGATCGTTCCGAACATGTAGATCCTGGTGTCGTCGTCGGCGAGCAGCCAGAGCGCCGGCCGCGGCTCGGGCTTGGGAGGGTCCGCGGCGACGGTCTCGACCGCCTCCGCCTTGGCCGACGGGACGGCCTCGGCCGCGGAAGTCACGGCCAGCGGCAAAAGCCACATCGGTGTCGAAAAAGTCAGCAATTTGAAGCCCATATCACGCCCGTTCGACACATTATCCGCTTGCCCCCGCATTTGCGGCTTTTACCCCTGCCGGTCAATCGCGGCCCGCGCGGCTTGACCCTCCATCCCTCCTGCGCCAGAGCGTCGCCACCCTTTGTTGCAGGTGCGAAGCCCAAGTGGACCGGCCCCCCAGCTTCCAGTCGCTGATCCTCACCCTCCACGATTATTGGAGCCGTCAGGGCTGCCTGATCCTCCAGCCCTACGACCTCGAGATGGGCGCCGGCACCTTCCACCCCGCCACCGCCCTTCGAAGCCTCGGCCCCAATCCCTGGAAGGCCGCCTACGTCCAGCCCTGCCGCCGGCCCACCGACGGCCGCTACGGCGAGAATCCGAACCGGCTCCAGCATTATTACCAATATCAGGTGATATTGAAGCCGAGCCCGGCGGACCTGCAGTCCCTCTATCTCGGCAGCCTCGCCGCCATCGGAATCGATTTCCTCAAGCACGACATCCGCTTCGTCGAGGACGATTGGGAGAGCCCGACGCTGGGCGCCTGGGGGCTGGGCTGGGAAGTCTGGTGCGACGGCATGGAGGTCACCCAGTTCACCTATTTCCAGCAGGTCGGCGGCTACGACTGCAAGCCCGTCGCGGGCGAGCTCACCTACGGCCTCGAGCGTCTCGCCATGTACGTCCAGGGCGTCGACAACGTCTACGACCTGGCTTTCAACGATGAAGGCGTCAGCTACGGCGACGTCTTCCTCGAGAACGAACGCCAGTTCAGCGCCTGGAATTTCGAGACCGCGAACACCGAGACCCTGTTCCGCTGGTTCAGGGACGCCGCCGAGGAGAATGCCCGCTGCATCGAAGCGAAGCTCCCGCTCCCCGCCTACGACCAGGCGATCAAGGCCAGCCACATCTTCAACACCCTGCAGGCCCGCGGAGTCATCTCAGTCGCCGAGCGCCAGGCCTATATCGGCCGGGTGAGGGACCTGGCCAAAGGCGCCTGCCAGTCCTGGATGCAGAAGAACGGGTGGGAAGGATGAGATTTGTTTCACACAAAGACACAAAGGCACCAAGGGTCCCGCGTGAATCGGCGCGCAGCGCCCTCAATTCCCCGATTGAAGGAAAGTTTGAAGCGGCTTCGCCCTTGAGGCCCCTTTGTGGCTTTGTGTCTTTGTGTGAACCCATAGAGGATTTGGAGCCTCGCGCAGGACTGGGCGGAAATGCCTGATTTTCTCCTCGAGCTTCTTTCCGAAGAGATTCCCGCTCGAATGCAAGGCAAGGCGCAGCAGGACCTTGCACGGCTCTTTTCAGAGCAACTCTCAAGTGCCGGGCTCGCCGCCGAAGCGCTCGAGACCTATGCCACGCCCCGCCGACTCGTCCTCATCGCCCGCGGCCTGCCGCCCGAGACCGCCGCCGTCCGCGAGGAGACCAAGGGCCCCCGATCCTCCGCCCCGCCGCAGGCGCTCGAAGGCTTCCTTCGCAAGACCGGCCTCACCCGCGAGCAGCTCCAGGAACGCGACGGCATCTATTTCGCGATCGTCGACAAGCCCGGCCGAGCCACCTGCGCCGTCCTCGCCGAAGCCGTTCCCGCCATCGTCCGCGCCTTTCCCTGGCCCAAGTCGATGCGCTGGGGCTCGGCTTCCGCCTCCACCGAAAGCCCGCGCTGGGTCCGCCCGCTTCAGGGGATCGTCGCCCTGCTCGGCGAGGAGATCGTCGACTTCGAGATCGCCGGCGTTCGAAGCGGCGCCGCGACCGTCGGCCACCGCTTCCATCATCCCGGGATCATCACCATCGGCGGCGCCCACGATTATGTCGAGAAGCTCCAGGCCTGCCACGTCGTCGTCGATCCCGCCGAGCGCCGCCGGATAATCGCGCAAGGCGCCGCCGCCGCCGCGGCCGCCGCCGGCCTCACCCTGGTCGAGGACGAAGGCCTGATCGCCGAGAACGCCGGCCTCACCGAATGGCCGGTGCCCCTGCTCGGCCGCTTCGACCCCGCCTTCCTCGAAGTCCCGCGCGAGGTGATCCAGCTCACCATGCGCACCAACCAGAAATATTTCGCCTGCGTGGACTTGGAGGGGGCGTTAGCCCCGAACTTCGTCTGCACCGCCAATATCGACGCCACCGACGGCGGCGCCTCGATCGTCGCCGGCAACGAACGAGTCCTCTCCGCCCGCCTCTCCGACGCCAAATTCTTCTGGGAGCAGGATCTCAAGGTCCCGCTGGAGAAGCAGGCGGAGAAGCTCGCGGACATCGTCTTCCACGAAAAGCTCGGCACCGTCGCCGACAAGGTCGACCGAGTCGCCAAGCTTGCGAGATGGCTGGTCGAAGAAGGCATTATTAAGCCCCTCCCCTTCAGGGGAGGGGTTGGGGTGGGGGATGTCGCCGCTTCAACGTCCGCGGACGACAGCGCAGCCGACAAGCTCCACCCCAACCCCTCCCCTGAAGGGGAGGGGCTCGAGCTGGCGGCCCTCGCCGAACGCGCCGCCCGCCTCTGCAAGGCCGACCTCGTCACCCAGATGGTCGGCGAATTCCCCGAGCTCCAGGGCCTCATCGGCGGCCACCTCGCAAGGGCCCAGGGCGAGCACCCGGCCGTCGCCGACGCCATCCGCGACCATTACAAGCCGGTCGGGCAGGGGGACGAGGTCCCGACGGCGCCGGTGACGGTGGCGGTGAGCCTGGCGGACAAGCTGGACAGTTTTCTCTATTTCTTCCTCTTCGATCTTAAGCCCACCGGATCGAAAGACCCCTTCGCGCTAAGGCGGTCCGGATTGGCGATCCTCGCTCTATTGCAGTCCTCGCATTCACGCCTGCCCTTCCAGGGTTTAGTAGCGTATTTCCGGTCCCTGGTCCTGCGCCGCGACGCTCCGCTGAGTGAAGTGATCCATCGCAACCGCACCGACGGAGAATTCGCAGCCGAACTGATCGAATTCCTCGCCGACCGCCTCAAGGTCCAGCAGCGCGAGGCCGGAGTTCGCCACGACCTGATCGACGCCGTCTTCGCGCTGGGCGGCGAGGACGATCTCGTCCGCCTCCTCGCCCGCGTCCGAGCCCTCCAGGCCTTCGTCGAGACCCCCGAAGGCGCCGACCTCCTCGCCGGCTACAAGCGTGCCGCCAACATCCTCAGGAAGGAGGGGTGGACCGGGGCAGTCGCAGACCGTCATCCCGGACTTGATCCGGGATCCATGAACACCGCCAGCTCCGAACCCGGCCGGTCCGAGTTCATGGATTCCGGCCTTCGCCGGAATGACGAGCCGCTTCCCTACACGCCCGAAACGGAGGAGGCTGCCCTCACCGCGGCCCTCGATCGGGCCGAGCCCAGCGCCCGCTCGGCCATCGAGGCGGAGGATTTCGAAGGGGCGATGGCGGCGCTGGCCAGCCTTCGAGCGCCGGTGGACTTATTTTTCGACAAGGTGACCGTCAATGATCCCGACCCCGCCAAGCGCGAAGCCCGGCTCGCCCTCCTCGCGCGGATGCGCGACGCCGTCCACCGGGTCGCCGATTTCTCCAAGATCGAGGGCTGAAGGTGGGGCAGGGAACCGGATACTCGCACAGCCGTCACCCTGAACGCGTTTCAGGGTCCAGCGCGTCGTTCGTCCCGACGTCCGGTCATGAGACTGGCGCCAGCGCCTGGCCCCCGGCGCCTCGGCGCCAATTTTCAAAGGGACGGCGCAAAGGCGCAACGGCGCCACGTAGAGAATTCCTTTCCCTACGTCGCGCCGTTGCGCCGTTGCGCCTTCTCTCAAAAATTCCAGGGCCTGCCAGCCATGGAGGAAAGACGCGGGATGCAATGGCGGCGGACCCCCGAGCAGCCCGACCCTGGACGCTGAAACGAATTCAGCATGACGGAGCCCCCCTATGACCCGCTACGTCTACCGCTTCGGCGGCGGCGCCTCCGATGGTGAGGCGGGAAACATTTCGCCGACCGAGGGCCGTCCGGGGGACGGACCGAATTGGCGAAACCTGCTCGGCGGCAAGGGCGCGAACCTCTCCGAAATGGCCTTGATCGGCCTGCCCGTGCCGCCGGGCTTCACCATCTCGACCGAGATGTGCGCTCTCTATTACGCCGAGGGGGAAAGCTTTCCCGAAACCGTCCGCTCGGAGGTGGCCCAAGGCCTCGCCCATATCGAGGGCCTTTGCGGCAAAAGCTTCGGCGACCCCGCCGACCCGCTCCTCGTCTCGGTCCGCTCCGGAGCCCGGGTGTCGATGCCGGGAATGATGGACACCGTCCTCAATCTCGGCCTCAACGATAAAACCGTCGAAGGCCTCGCTTCGATATCCGGCGATCCGCGCTTCGCCTGGGACAGCTACCGCCGCTTCATCCAGATGTATTCCGACGTCGTCCTGGGCCTCGACCACGGCGCTTTCGAGGAGGCGCTGGAAATCGCCAAGGAGGACAAGGGAGTCCATCTCGACACCGACCTCGAGGCCGAGGATTGGCAGCGCCTCACCGCCCGCTACAAGGCCCTGGTCGAGGAGCTGCTCGGCCGTCCTTTCCCCGAAGACGTCCACGAGCAGCTCTGGGGCGCGGTCGGAGCCGTCTTCGGCTCCTGGCAGTCCGAGCGGGCGAAGACCTACCGCCGCCTCAACTCCATCCCCTCCGACTGGGGCACCGCGGTCAACGTCCAGGCGATGGTGTTCGGAAATATGGGCGAGACCTCCGCCACCGGGGTCGCCTTCACCCGCAACCCCTCGACCGGCGAACGGGCCTATTACGGCGAATATCTGATCAACGCCCAGGGCGAGGACGTCGTCGCCGGAATCCGCACGCCCCAATATCTCACCCGCTCAGCCCGCGAGGCGGCCGGGGCGAAGGCGGCGTCGATGGAAGAATCTATGCCGGAGGTGTATGGCGAGCTCGCGAAGGTCTTCGACCTGCTCGAGCGCCACTATCGCGACATGCAGGACATCGAGTTCACCGTCGAGCGCGGCAGGCTCTTCATGCTCCAGACACGCTCGGGCAAGCGCACCGCCAAGGCGGCCTTGCGCATCGCCGTCGACATGGCCGGGGAAGGGCTGATCAGCCGGGAGGAAGCGGTGCTCCGGGTCGACCCGCAGGCGCTCGACCAGCTTCTCCATCCGACCCTCGATCCTTCGGCCGAACGCCGGGTCATTGCCAAGGGCCTTCCCGCCTCCCCGGGCGCCGCCTCGGGCGCGGCGGTGTTCGACGCCGACAGCGCCGAGAAGCGCTCCGGCCTCGGCGAGAAGGTGATCCTGGTCCGGGTCGAGACCAGCCCCGAGGACATTCACGGAATGCACGCGGCCCAGGGCATCCTCACCGCCCGCGGCGGGATGACCAGCCACGCCGCCGTCGTCGCCCGGGGCATGGGCCGGCCCTGCGTCAGCGGCGCCGGCTCGATCTCGATCGACTATCGGGCGCGAGCGATGCGGGTGGGCGGCCTCGAGGTCCAGGAGGGCGAGACGATCACCCTCGACGGCTCGACCGGGGAGGTCATGCTCGGCGCCGTCGCCACCGTCCAGCCCGAGCTGGTCGGCGATTTCGGGACCCTGATGGTCTGGGCCGACGCCCACCGCCGCCTCCGGGTCCGGACCAATGCCGAGACCCCGCTCGACTGCCGGACCGCCCGCGAGTTCGGAGCCGAAGGCATCGGCCTGTGCCGGACCGAGCATATGTTCTTCGATTCGGAGCGGATCTCCAACGTCCGGCAGATGATCCTCGCCGGCGACGAAGCCGGCCGCCGCGCCGCTCTGGCGAAGCTCCTCCCCGCCCAGCGCGGCGATTTCGAGGAGATCTTCCGGATCATGGCGCCGCTCCCGGTGACGATCCGACTGCTCGACCCGCCGCTCCACGAATTCCTCCCCCACAGCGAGGCCGAATATGAGGAGGTGGCGGCCGGCGCCGGAGTGGCCGTCGACGCCCTCAAGCGCCGGGTCGCCGAGCTCCACGAGTTCAACCCGATGCTCGGCCACCGCGGCTGCCGGCTCGGCATCACCTATCCCGAAATCTACGAGATGCAGGCCCGAGCGATCTTCGAGGCCGCGGTCGCGGTGGCGAGGGAAGGGGGAGAGGCGCCCGTCCCTGAAGTGATGGTCCCGCTCATCGCCACGCGCGCCGAGCTTGCCATCATCAAGACGCTGATCGACCGCACCGCCGAGGCCGTCTTCGCCGGGCTTGGCGCCCGAGTCGACTATCTGGTCGGAACCATGATCGAGCTCCCCCGGGCCGCCCTTCGAGCCGCCGACATCGCCGCCGAGGCGGAATTCTTCAGCTTCGGGACCAACGACCTCACCCAGACCACCCTCGGGGTCAGCCGCGACGACGCCGGCCGCTTCCTCACCCAATATGTCGAGAAGGGCATTTTCGAGCGCGACCCCTTCGTCTCGATCGACGAGGACGGAGTCGGCGAGCTCATCGCTCTGGCCGCCGAGCGGGGCAGGGCCGCCCGCCCGGGCCTAAAGCTCGGAATCTGCGGCGAACATGGCGGCGACCCCTTGTCCATCGCCTTTTGCGAGAAGACGGGCCTGGATTACGTCAGCGCGTCACCCTACCGGGTCCCCATCGCGAGGCTGGCCGCGGCCCAGGCGGCGCTGAGGCGTAGGCCGTCATTCCGGACTTGATCCGGGATCCATGAAAACGGCCGGCTCCGGACCGACGCGGCCTGTGCGCGTCCAGCCGCAGAAATGGCTCACACAAAGACACAAAGGCACCAAGGGTCCGGCGCGGACCCGTGCGCAGCACCTTTCATCCCTCGTTGGAGAAAACGGACGAGCGGCTTCGCCGCGGGAGCGCCTTTGTGCCTTCGTGTCTTTGTGTGAAACAAAAAAAGCCGCCGGGCCACCCGCCGCCGCGGACGTATTACCCTCCGCCTTCGCCCGACCGCCTACTTGCTCGCGAATTGCCCCGGCTCGGCGCCGAAATGCTCCTTGGCATAAGCCCGCGCCGCGGTGGCGGTGGGGAAGGGCTCGTCGTGGAGGGTGGTTGTGACGATCGGATAGCCCTGGCCGTTGTAGCGGGTCTCGCGCAAGGTGAGCCGGACCCGGCCTTCCTCGTCCTTGTTGATCAGGAAGGGCTTGATCGGGGTTCGGGTGCTGTCGGGGGTGCCGCCCATGATGAGTCTCCTGTCCCGTTCTTTCGGGACGATAACGTCGAAAAAAGGTCTAGCGTTTCGCGCCGGGACGCCGGGCGCCGCTATTGGGCCCCTGGCCTGGGGTGCGCTCGCGGAAGATGAGCCGGCCCTTGGTCAGGTCGTAGGGCGTCATCTCGACATGGACCCGGTCTCCGACCACGGAGCGGATCCGGAACCGCCGCATCTTGCCCGCGGTGTAGACGATCACCCGATGCTGGTTGTCGAGCATCACGCCGAAGCGGCCGTCCGGATAGATTTCGTCGATCTCGCCCTCGACTGTAAGCGTCGCTTCCTTCGCCAAACCAAATTCTCCCTCGGCGCCGGGCGCCGATAATTACGATTCCGCGCGAGCGAAGAGGCCGCGGGCACGGGCGAGAAGCATGAAAGGGAAGGGGCCGCGAAGGCCGCAAATTCCGTCGCAGCGACGTCAGCCCTTCCTATGTAGGGACAAAGCGCGATTTTAGCAACTTCGGCGCCTCGGTCCCCCTGTCGCCACCGCCTCGAACCCTCCCCGTACCCCTTTAACTCGTTTTAGGGCCCACCTTGCCGCCCGCCCCGGACCTCAGGCGGTGGGACGACCGCTCGAGCTTGCCCTCCGGCGCCTCGGCGCCAAGCTCAAAGGAAAGGCGCAAAGGGGCAAAGGCGCGACGTACAGAGACCCTTTCTACGTCGCGCCGTTGCGCCTTTGCGCCTTCTCTCAAAAAATTGGTTCGTGCGAACGTGGACGGAAATGCAAAGGAAGCGCCGCCGCCTTTTTTTTAAGAGAAGGCGCGAAGGGTCAGGACAGGGGACCGCCCCGCTGCCTTTCCTTCTTGTCCCTTCGCGTCTTCTCTCGAAAAAAGGGGCCTGCAGTCGCAGGGGAGCGGGCATTGGACCCCGGCGGACGCGCCTTCCTTCGGCCGGGTGAACGCTGGGACGAAGCCTAAACTTGCCTGGATGCAAGGAGCCCGCTCCGGCGCGTCGAATCCCGCCGGGCCTTAGCGTTTTGGAAACCAGCCGGGCGCCATATCGGATATGTGCATTCCGCGACCATCCCGCTCGCCGCCTTGGCCACCTTCGCCGGAGTCTACTGGCTCGCCCCCGCGCCCGCGGCGCAGGAGGCCCAGCCCCTGCCTGTCGCCGAAGCCGCAAGGCCGGCCGTCGGCGCCGTCGATACCCCCCGGGCGAGCGTCGTCCCGGCGGCGGCAGCGAATCGCTCCAAGGTCAGGCGCGCCCGCCCGCCCGCCCGCCCGCGCGCACGGCTCGCTGCGGCGGCCCGGGCCGTCCGCCCGGCCCGTCGGTCGCCCGCGGTCTCGGTCTATTTTTCCGGCTGCAACGAAGTCCGGGCCGCCGGCCTCGCTCCGCTTCTGCGAGGGCAGCCCGGCTACCGCCCCGAGATGGACGGCGACGACGACGGCGTCGCCTGCGAGGCCCGCCGACGCTGGTGAGGCGGCGCTTTCAGCCGAGCGTCTAGCGGGGAAGCCCGCCCGGGCCGGTGCATCCCTTTGACGGCCGCCTCGCCGCGCGCTCGAGGGTCCAGGGCCCGCCCGCGCCTCCCCGGACGAGCAGGAACCAGTTCGGCCCGCTCCGATCGTCGAGCCGGACCTCGGTCGTTCCGCCCGGGCAGGCCCGGACCGAGCCGAAACCGCCCAGCGTCTCGTGCCGCGCCGCCTCAACCGCCGAATGGGCTCCCGCCAGGGCCGGGTCCGGCCCCGACCAGCCCCTCGCCTCTGCCCAGGGCGACGAGATCCACTCGTCCACGAAGTCGCGGACATTCTCCGCCACCGGCTGAACCCGCCGGACGCTCTCGCCCGACACCGCATAGCGCCGCACGTGGCGGCGGATGAGGATTTCGGGGTCGAGGCTGCTTCCGTCATTCCGAATCTCGAAGGCGCCCGGCTCCGCCTTGAGGACGAGGTCGTCCTCATTGCCCAGATAGATCGTGTTCCTGCCCCGGAAGAAGACGTTCGGCCGGTCCGCAGCCGGTCCCGGCCGGGCGAGCTCATAGGGCATGCCCTGCCAGGCGGAGGTGCACCAAGGCGTGGTCGACACGGTGGCGACGAACCAATTGCCGTCGGAGCCCCTGGGCGAGACGGCGAAGCGCAAATCCCCCCATCCGCCTTTGACCTCCGAATAGGGCTCGGAGCGCCGGACCATCACCTCGTTCCAGCGCCCGCCCTCCCGGCGATAAAGAATCAGCATCGAGTCCGAGCCGCATTTGATCGCGACGGTCGCGACGACCGCGAGCATGTCGGGATGAGCGTCCACCCGCGAAACCTCGAAGGCGGCGAGGCTGCCGTGCCGGTCGGGAGGAGGGGGGATTGCATCGCCGGTTGCGCCCTCGGAGATTCCGCCTCTCTGCGCCATCGCGGCGGCCAGCGCGGCCGGCTCCACCGAGCTTGGAGCGCACGCCATCATCGTCCGGACGAAGTCGCGAAGCCGATCCTTGAGCGCCTCGATCCGACGGCCGGCGGGGGGCGGGACCGAAGTGCCGTCATCCTCCTGCGGCACCGCGAGCAGCACGGAGCGTGCCATGCGCATGGCGTTCACCGCCGACCCGACGGTCGATCGATCGCAGCGCCCGGCCTGCGCTTCCGGCTCTCCGGCGGCCGGAGCGCTCGGTGGGGCAAGGCCGGCAAGGGCCAGCAGAGTCAATCCGAGCTTCATCCCGCCTCCCCCTCAACGCTCCGAGCTTAAAGCAAATCCCTCCGGCTTCCAGCCCGTCACATTTCTCCGCCGCCTCTGGTCCCTGTTTCCGGCGGGCCTTGGTCGGGCCGGCGGGGCGGGTCGGCCAGGAGGCCGCGATTTGAAGTCCAGCCGCGTGCTTGGCGCGCAAATTCGTGGACGTCGTTGTAGCAACTCCATTCCGGGCGTGCGGCGGCAACGATGGCTTCGAGCCTCGCGAGGCATTGAGCGTATGGTCTCCCGTTGAGAATGAAGGACATGGCGAGATCACGCCACGCCTGCGCGCGCGCGCCCTGAATGAAATCGCTGTCGGGAAAGGGCGCCGCGATTTGCTCCACCTTGAGCACTGCCGCCTCGCACCCGTCGATGCCACGCGTTGAATAGCCGACATATTTCCAGGCTTCCGCTCGGACGCCCTGCATGTCTTCGTCCCGGCGGTAGCGGCGGGCACCGGTGATCGCCTCCACTTTATCGCAGGCGTCCCGGCAGGCCGACGGGCTGGCCAGCTGGCTGTAGGTGAAGCTTTGCCATGCCATCGCCCGGTAGAGTTGCGCGTCCCGGTCGGCTGCCAGGATCGGCATCGAGGCCAGGCTTTCAACCTTTCGAAATGCCGCGAGATGCTCGCGATGCTCCATGCCCCGCACCCGTGCCGCCCTCTCCCAGATCTTGGTTCTCAGGCGCTGGAAGTCCGCTCTGGACAGGTAGGCAGGCTGTTTCGCCACTCGCTCGGCGATCGCCGCGGCCTCCCGGGCGACGGCGGCGTCCGATCTCCACGCATGGCTCAGGCTGTCGAGGCCATGAAGCAGGGCAAGCTGGATCTCCGGCTCCGAAGATGCGCCAGATGCCTCTGCCAATTGTCTCAGACGATTGACGATTGATGCGCAATTGGGCGGATCCTCCCTCGCCAGGAGAGCGAGAGCCTGGAGAGCCGACGCGTAGATGCGCTGGATTTCGACATCGTCGGCGTAGCTCGGTTCAGCGGCCAGTCGTTCGATTTCATCAACGGCCGCCTCATAAGCCGAAAACGATGAATTTTCGTCGAAGCAGGCGTGGAGCGAATTCAGATACTGCACCTGGAAGAGACGGTCCGGCCGGAACGAAGGTGCAAGGGCGATGCGCCTGAGCCTGTCGACGGCTTCGGCTTGCAGATCCGGCGGGGTGCCGTCGGCAAGCACGACATGTTGCCAGCATTGGGCGCGGATGATCTGAATCGCGGCATCCGAGTCCCATTCGGGATCGGAGGCGATCGCTTCCGCCTCCTGGGCGATGGCGGTGCAGTGATCGGTGTCCGTTCTTATGGCTCCGATCAGACCGATTCGGGCCTGCAGGCGAAACACTGTCAGCCTGCGACGCATCGTAACATCGGAGGACATCTCGATCGCGTCCAATTTGGCTATCGCGCCGCGGCTTCCTTCGAAATCGCCATCGGCCGCTTGGTAGGCGGCCATCATGGCCCAACATCTCATTCTGGTGAATCCGATGAGCGGATCGACCGGCGAGCCCAGGGTCAGTTCGGCCCCTTCTGCGCGTTCCAGCGCTTCCTTCGCTGCACTCGTCTCAATGGTCCCGTCGACCAAGCTGATTTGAAGATCGATATAGGTCTGGGCGAGGGGGGGCGTAGCCGTATCGAACGGGGTCAGAAAGCGGACCAGGCTCTGCGTGATTTCTTCTGAAACCGACACCGGTATCCGATCGGATGCCGCCAATCGGCGCGCTCGAATCCTGGGATGATGCACGTGTGCCACGCAGATGCCGAGATCGGCCGGAGGCGTCAGGCACCTTCCCAGGAGTTCGAGGCCCTCCCGTTCCAGGCCGAAGATACCTACCCGGTCGGCGCGCCGGATCAGATCCACCGCGTCATCCAGCCAGTCGAGATGCCGGAGGACGGCGTCCGTATCGGGATCGCGGCAATGCTGCGCTCTCAGCTGAAGCAGCGCGACTCCCAGCAGCAGCATGGGCCGCCCGTGAATCAGTCGGTGATAGCTGTCCTCCAGATGCTCCAGAGGCTCCCGATGCTTTAGAGGCTTCGGATTCGGCTCGGCTATGCGGTGCTCGACCCGCTCCCGCCAATCCTGCTCCACCACATCGGTGAACCATTGCCAAATGGACGTGATGACATGGGCCGCGCTGGAAGAGCTGCGGATCTGAGCCGCGACAAGCTCGACCGTTATGGCAATGTCCCGGCGGCCGTTGAGCGCCTGCCTCAGCAATGCCTGCGCCAGGAGGATCTTCGTTGCGCTGTCCGACGGATCGATCTCCGGCTCCCGAGCGAGCACGCTGGCGAGAAGGTCGCTGCCTCCCTCAATTCGCTCGACCGCGCGGAGCCACCCTTCCGGTCGGGCCTGGAAGGCGACCTCGCTGATCCGGCGTGCCGCCGTCTCCGGGGTTTGCTCGGCGATCACCGACCGAACGAAGGCATCGCCGATCAGGTCGGGACGAATGCTCGGTCCGATCCGGGAGAGATCGACTCCTCGGGCGGCCTCGACGGGGAAGGCCGTTTCCAGGATGGCTCGCGGCGGAAGGCGATTACCGAAGGCGGAGTTCACCGGGTCAATGGGGCACCCCGGACCGGCGAGTGTCAGGCAGGCGAGCGCGCGCATCGCTTCCATGTCGCCGACAGGGAAGTCCGCCGAGCTGAGCGCTTCGCGAATGCGCTCGATCCGGGCCTCCAACAACAATCGCTGGTCGAGATCGCGCAATCGCTTTCCCTCCCGAAGCCAGTCGAATGCCAGTTCGACGAGCAGCGGATTGCCTTGCGTGACCTCCATGAAGAAGTGAAGATCCTGCCTTTTGTATAGTTTCGTCGAGCGCGATCCCAGGACCGGTGCGAGCGCGCGTATGTCGGCCGGCGTGAATGCCGAGGAGCTGAGGGTGACCTCTCCATGATAGGTGGTTCGGCTGCCTCTCGCCAGGTCGATCGGGAAAGACTGGTTCGAGATGATCAGCCGGACGGGATGCTGGAAGTCGCCGGCTGCGGCCCGGCGTTCGAGTAGTTCCAGGCAGCGCGAGGCGATGGTCGGTGCCGGATCGTCCAGCCACAACAGCGAAGGCCGCCTTGGCGCCCAGTCCTCGAGCGCGTCCATCTGCTGATTGAAGTGCGCCGTGTCGAGAAGGCCTGCATCCCAGGGGTCATCCGGCCGTAAGAGGAGAAACGGCAGGCGCCGTCGCAGCCATTCGCCTGAACGGAGACGCCATCGAGCCCATCTCTCGTCGCGCGTGGCCGTGCTCAACAGGGCGCGGTGCCCTAGCAGGCGCGCGATTTCCATCGCCATTCGCGATTTGCCGGCACCGGGCCGGCCGAGGATCAACGACCAGGCGAACGGCAGTTCAGCATGGCTCTTTCGCCAAGGTCCTCGCCCGCTTTCCGTCGGCGCGGCCGAGCCCCGTCGAATCGAGCCGAGAATGGCCTGCCACGAGAGAAGACGTGCTCCACTCGGCTCGCGCCAGCGCAAGGCGTCGCTGACGCCGTCATGGGCTCGGGGCTTTCCGATCGGCGGCAGCGCCCAGGCATTATAAGGACGGTACAAACGCCGGGTCAGGTATTTCGCGATCGAATTGCCGCGGATCAAGCCTCCGCCCACCACGGCGAGGATCCAGCCGAGGGCGGCACTCACCGGCAAATCATATCGCTCGACCAGGCGCCTGACGCTGTCCGGATCCAGCTCCGTGGTGTTCCCGACCAGCGGGAGGTCGCCGATGGTCGCGGTGAGGAAGCGCCTTGCCGGCGATACGCCGAAGTAACGGCTCAGGATTTCGGTCATCAGCACGAACAGCAACGCGCCCGCTCCCCCGACGAGGATGAGAAGCATCGCGTGGCGCATCCGCCTGTGCCGGCGGTGCCACTCCCTGCGGCGGCGCTCGATGATCACGGGAATCGTTTCCCCCTGCCCCTGATGAGCAGGTTAGCGATCCGTGTCGAAAGCGCCAGCCGGGAGCAATGCGGTTCCGGTGAGGCCCTGTGCCGAACTCGGTCGGTCGGGATCGTCATCTCCTCCAGCTTCCACCCGAGGCCGTGGCGGCGGAAGACGAACTGGCCGCAGTCGCTTCACCCGGGACTCGCCGGCACCGGTGCGGGTGAGCTCGACCTCGCCCGGCTCGCCGCCGCCGCCGCCTCTTCGGCCCTTGCCCGGCGCCAGGCGAAGCGCCGCCGGGCTGGCCGGGACGTCGACGGCGGGGCCGGCGAGGGCGCTGCCGAGCGGTCCCAGCCGCGGGCCGAGCGGCTCGCGGGTCGAGGCGCGAAGGGCGGGGAAGTCGATATAGGCGGCGAGCGCGTCGGAATCCGCGGCCTCCGCCGCTTCACGCTTCCGCCACGAGGTCCACCAGGGGGAGTTGAAATACCAGCCGACGGCGAGGAGGAGGAGGAGGAGGAGGAGGAGGGCGGCCGCGGGTGCGAACGTCCGGCCTTTGCGTAGCCTTCTCTCACCTTTCGTAGCGATTCGTGGCGATGTTTAGCGATTATCGGCGATGAAAATGGCGGTTTTCCGCCATTGGTCGGCAAACGGGCCGGAATCGGCGACCGATTTCGACCACTTTCGAAAACCCGACCGCTTTCGACCAGTTTCGACCACTTTCGGAAAGGGACCGGGCCGCCAACGAAAAGTGCCCGGGCATCGCTGCCCGGGCACCGTCGCGGCGCTTGCGCGCCGACCCCCTTAGTCAAGATGCCTCGGCCCGCACACATCCCACCTCGCATGAGGATGCGGGGCCGAAGCCTCCCCGAACCCGGCTGTCGCCTTCGTTCGTGGGCGGGACGCTATGAGCGGAGCGGCGGCTTGTCACCTGCCTATCCAAGGGCTTGACCCACTTTGCTCAGACCCTGTGTCGGTACGGCCACAGGACAGGTTGGTCCCGCCCGGTTGCCTTGGCGAAGGGGGGCCCCTAGAGCCGCAGCCATGCGACTTTCCCGTTACTTCCTGCCCGTCATGAAGGAGACTCCTTCCGACGCCCAGATCGTCAGCCATCAGCTGATGCTCCGGGCCGGCCTCGTCCGCCAGACCGCCGCCGGGATCTACGCCTGGCTTCCGCTCGGCCTCAGGGTCCTGAAGCGGATCGAGCGGATCGTCCGCGAGGAGCAGGACCGCGCCGGCGCCGTCGAATTGCTCATGCCGACCCTCCAGTCCGCCGACCTGTGGCGCCAGTCCGGCCGCTACGACGCCTACGGCCCCGAGATGCTCCGGATCCGCGACCGCCACGACCGCGACATGCTCTTCGGCCCGACCAACGAGGAGATGATCACCTCGATTTTCCGCGACGGCGCCAGGAGCTACCGAGACCTTCCGCGGATCCTCTACCATATCCAGTGGAAGTTCCGCGACGAGGTCCGCCCCCGTTTCGGAGTGATGCGCGGCCGGGAGTTCCTGATGAAGGACGCCTACAGCTTCGACCTCGACGAGGCGGGGCTGAGGGCGAGCTACGAGGCGATGTTCGTCGCCTACCTTCGAACCTTCGCCCGCCTCGGACTCACCGCGGTTCCGGTCAAGGCTCCGACCGGACCGATCGGCGGCGACCTCAGCCACGAATTCCACATCCTCGCCGACACCGGCGAGAGCGCGCTCTTCTACGACGCCGCGATCGAGGACATATCCCGCGACGAGCTTCTCGCCGCCGATGCGTCGACCATCGCCCGCCTCACCGGCCTCTACGCGATGGAGGAGGAGGAGCATGGCAAGGTCGCCGACTGTCCGGTTCCGGCGGAGCGGCTTCGAACCCGCCGCGGGATCGAGGTCGGCCACATCTTCGCCTTCGGAACCAAGTACAGCGCAAGCATGGGCCTTTCGGTCCAGACGAAGGACGGCGCCCAGGTCCACCCGCAGATGGGCAGCTACGGAATCGGAGTGTCGAGGCTGATGGGGGCGATCATCGAGGCGAGCCACGACGAGAAGGGGATCGTCTGGCCCGACAGCGTCGCGCCCTTCCAGGTCGGGCTGATCAACATGCGCGCCGACGACGGCAACGTCACCAGCGCCGCCGACGAGATTTACGGGCGGCTCCAGGAGTCCGGAGTCGAGACTCTCTACGACGACCGCGACGAGCGCGGCGGCGCCAAGTTCGCGACCATGGACCTCATCGGCCTGCCTTGGCAGCTGATCGTCGGTCCCAAGGGCCTGGAGCGCGGAATCGTCGAGCTGAAGCGCCGCTCCGGCGGCGAGCGCGAGGAGCTTTCGATCGAAAGCGCGCTTGCGAGGCTGACGGGATGAGCAACTCACCCGTCATCCCGGCGAAAGCCGGGACCTCAGCGAGAAAGAGGCTCGGCCAAATGACCCGGGACCCCGGCTTGCGCCGGGGTGACGGCCTGTCGGGGCCGTCATGATCCTGTCCCGCTACGAGCGAATGGTCGCGCGGCGCTACCTGCTTCCGGGCAAGGGGGAGGGGTTCATCTTCCTCGTCGCCGGAATCAGCCTCGTCGCCGTCGCGCTCGGAGTCGCCGCCCTGATCGTGGTGATGAGCGTGATGAACGGCTTCAGGGCCGAGCTCTTCGACAAGATCGTCGGCCTGAACGGCCATGCGGTGGTGCAGGGTTATGGCGGCCAGCTTCCGGACTGGCGGGACATCGTCCGCGAGGCCAGGGCGACGCCCGGAGTGACCGACGCACTGCCGCTCATCGAGCAGCCCTTGATGGTGAGCCACGAGGGGCGGGTTGAGGGAGTCATCGTCCGGGGCATGGAGCGGGCCGACATCCTCCGCAACGAAACTCTCAACGGCAAGGTCGTCAGCGGCTCGCTCGAGGCCCTTCGTCCCGGTGAGGGCAATGTCGCGCTCGGCGCCCGCCTGGCCGAGGCGCTCGGCGCCAACGTCGGCGGCCAGATCAGCCTGATCAGCCCCGATGGGCGGACCACTCCGTTCGGAACGGTTCCCCGGATCGTCTCCTACAACGTCTCCGCGATCTTCGAGGTGGGAGTCTACGATTACGACAAGGCGTTCGTGATCATGCCGATCGAGGAGGCCCAGACCCTGCTCCTGATGGGCGACGCGGTCGGAATGGTCGAAGTCCAGACCGTCGACGCCGACCGGGTCGGCGAGATCCTCGAGCCGCTTCGAGCGAGCGTCAGCGGCCGGGCCGCGGTCGCGGACTGGCGCTCGATGAACACCGCTCTTTTCGAGGCGCTCCAGGTCGAGCGGGTGGCGATGTTCGTCATCCTGTCGATCATCATCCTCGTCGCGGTGTTCAACATCCTCTCCTCGCTGATCATGCTGGTCCGGGCCAAAACGCGCGACATCGCCATCCTTCGCACGATGGGCGCCACCCGCCGCGGGCTGATGAAGGTCTTCGTGACGGTTGGGGTGATCATAGGCGCGATCGGGATCCTCGCCGGGCTCGGCCTCGGCTTCCTGCTCCTCTATTTCCGCCAGCCCTTCGTCAACTTGGTCCAGTTCCTCACCGGCCAGAACCTGTGGGACCCGTCGATCCGATTCCTCACTGAGCTGCCGTCCAAGACCGATCCGTTCGAGGTGCTGGCCATCGTCACCATGGCCCTGGTCCTGAGCTTCCTCGCCACCCTCTACCCCGCCTGGAAGGCGGCGAGCACCGATCCGGTGCAGGTGCTCCGCTATGAATGAGGTCCTCGCCGTCAAAGGCCTCAGGCGGAGCTTCCGGCAGGGCGAAGTGACGATCGAGGTCCTTCGCGGAATCGACCTCGCCGTTCGCCCGGGCGAGATCGTAGCCCTCCTGGGGCCGTCCGGATCGGGCAAGTCGACCCTGCTCCAGGCGGTCGGGCTGCTCGAGGGCGGCTTCGAAGGCTCGATCCGGATCGCCGGCGAGGAAGTGGCCGAGCTTGGAGACGGCAACCGCACCCGGGTGCGCCGCGACACGTTGGGCTTCGTCTACCAGTTCCACCATCTCCTCCCCGATTTCACCGCGCTCGAGAACGTCGTCATGCCGCAGCTCGTCAAAGGAGCGGGCCGCGACGAGGCGGAGGAGCGGTCGAAGTCCCTGCTCGGATCGCTCGGCCTCGCCGATCGGGTCACCCATCGTCCGAGCAAATTGTCCGGCGGCGAGCAGCAGCGGGTCGCCGTCGCCCGCGCCCTCGCCAACCGCCCCGCGCTGGTCCTGGCCGACGAGCCCACCGGCAATCTCGACGAGCATACCGCCGACATCGTCTTCGCCGAGTTCCTCCGCCTCGTCCGGGACGAAGGCAGCGCCGCCCTCGTCGCCACCCACAACGAGCGGATCGCGGCGAAGATGGACCGGGTGCTGAGGCTGCACGAGGGCGTACTGGAGTAAGGTGCACCATCGTCATCCCGGCGAAGGCCGGGACCTCGCGGAGACCCACTGAGACTTCTTGTCCTAAGGTCCCGGCTTTCGCCGGGATGACGGGGCCTTCGGCATATCGGATCCTAGGGAAAGATGCCCCACTTGCTGCGTTGGCGGCGGTGAGCGGGGCAGCAGGAGCATTTCGATGGCGTTGCGTAATCTGATTCTGCTGGCCGCGAGTGCCGCCACCTTGTTGGGCGGCTGCGACTGGATGAAGAAGAAGGACGCCCCCGCCCAGAAGAGCAAGACCGAGCTGGCGAGCGAGCAAAGGGAGCGGATCCGGAAGGCCTGCGCTTCGGATGCCACCTACGACCGCCTGAAGGAGCTGGTCTTCGACGAAGCCGCGCGGATCCGCAATTCCGACCCCCGCAACCTCGATCCGCTCGCCGCCGCCGCCGTGGTCCGGATGGAGGCGCCGGTGGTGAAGAGCCGCGACGACGAATTGAACGTCACCGTCTGCAGCGGCCGATTCATCCTCGAGCTTCCGCCGGGGGCCGAGAATGCGTTCGACGGCAAGAGGCGGCTCGATGCCGAGGTCGAATATGCGGCCCAGGCGGCGGTCGACGGAAGCGGCCTCGTCTATCAGATGGATGGCGCCGAGCCGATCATCTACCGGCTCGCCACCTTCGGCCTCAAAGGGCAGCCGACGAGGCTGGAGGCCGGCGGTCCGGGCCGCCTCCCGCCCCCGCCGCCCGCCCTGGATCCGGCGGAGCCCGCCCTCATGCCGCCGGTTGCCGAAGCCGCCCCGCGGCCGGCGCCTCCGCCGCCTCCGCCGATGCGCACGGCCGAGCGGCGGCCCGAGAGGACCACGGCGACGGCGCCGGCGCCCGCCGCCGCGACTCGAGTGACGGTTCGTCCGAGCTTCAACTGCCGTTACGGCAAGACCCGCACCGAGAAGATGATCTGCTCGTCGCCGCGGCTCGCCGCACAGGATCGGGCGATGGCATCGCTCTATTACGACCTCATGGCCGGGGCCGACCCGGCGACGAGAGGCCATTTGCGCCGAAGCCGCGACTCCTTCCTCGGGCGCCGGGAGCGATGCGGGAGCGAGAGCTGCGTCAACTCCGCCTATGCGTCGCGAATGGCCGAGCTGAGGAACATCGGCCGGGGCGATTAGGCGACGCGTTCCGGGGGATCCGCCCTTCGCCGTGATTGCGAGCGGAGCGAAGCAATCCGCCACGGCGTCCATGGAAAGCGCCGTAGCTGGATTGCTTCGTCGCTCCGCTCCTCGCAATGGCGGCAGGGCGAGATAGGTGTGGAAAACCCCTTGCACGCCGCTTCCATCCCCGCCCGGCAGCTCTCATAACGCCTTGATGGCCGGCCCCTACGTCCCACTTCGAATCTTCTCCTGCTACACCATGCTTGAGGGTTCCATCGAGCCGAAGGCCATCGCCAAGCAGGCGAAAAGGCTGGATTTCCCAGCCGCCGCTTTGACCGACAGGAACGGTCTCTACGCCGCAATGCCGTTCACCGACGCCTGCCGGGAAGCGGGCGTTCAGCCGATCGTCGGGGCCATGCTCGCGGTGGCGCGCCCCGGCGGAGGCGGCGGTTCGCAGGTGCTCGACTGGATCGGGCTCTACGCCCAGAACGCCGCCGGGTATGGCAATTTGTGCTCGCTGGTGTCCGACGCTCATCTCGGCCGCCCGGTCGAGGAGCCGGCGCATGTCGGCCTCGAAGCGCTGGAAGGCCGAAGCGACGGTCTCATCGCACTGACGGCGGGCTCCGAGGGCGCTCTCGCGCGCCTGCTTGCCGAGGAACAGGAAAGCGCCGCGGCGGAGATGCTTGCCCGTCTCGAAGCGCTGTTTCCAGGGCGCCTCTATATCGAGCTCAGCCGCCGGGGCGACCCGGTCGAGATGCGTGCGGAGCCGCGGCTGCTAGAGCTCGCCTACGAGCGCAATCTGCCGCTCGTCGCGACCAATCCCGCGGCTTATTCCGAGGCGCATTTCCACCAGGCTCATGACGCGATGCTGTGCATTGCCCAATCGAGCCAGCTCGACCGCGACGACCGGATCCGCTCATCCGAGGAGGCCTGGCTAAAGCCCGCGGCCGAAATGCGCCGGCTGTTCGCCGACCTGCCCGAAGCAATCGAAAATACGGCAGTCGTCGCCCGGCGCTGCGCGTTCGGGGCGCCGAAGCGCAAGCCGATCCTTCCAAGCATCGCCGGAGACATCCAGGCCGAAGCCGAGCAGCTGTACCGCGACGCTCGCGCCGGGCTGATCCAGCGGCTTGAGGTTCTCGAAGCCAATTCCGTTCGGCCTGAGCCTGTCGAAGGCCTTTCTTCCTCTTTCGGCACCGATGCGGGAAGGCAGGGCTTCGACAAGCTCAGCCCGAACGGGGAAGGGTCCGTCCAAGCCCTGGAGCAGAAGTACAAAACCTATTTCGACCGGCTCGACTATGAAGCCGACATCATCGTCCGGATGGGCTTTTCCGCCTACTTCCTGATCGTCGCCGACTTCATCAAATGGGCCAAGGACAACGACATTCCGGTCGGCCCGGGCCGCGGCTCCGGCGCGGGGTCGGTGGTCGCCTGGGCTCTCACGATCACCGATCTCGATCCGATCCGGCTTGGCCTGCTGTTCGAGCGCTTCCTCAACCCCGAGCGCGTGTCGATGCCGGATTTCGATATCGACTTCTGCGAAACCCGCCGCGGCGAGGTCATTCGCTACGTCCAGCAGCGCTACGGCGCCGACAAGGTCGCCCAGATCATCACCTTCGGTAAGCTGAAGGCGCGGGCCGTCCTCAAGGATACGGGCCGGGTCCTGCAGATGCCCTACGGGCAGGTCGACCGGCTCGCCAAGGCGATCCCAAACCACCCCACCGACCCCTGGACCCTGGAGCGGGCGCTGGGCGGAGTGACCGAGCTTGCGGCCGAATATAAGAACGATCCGCAGGTGCGCCGCCTGTTCGACCTGGCGATGAAGCTCGAGGGCCTGCCGCGGCACGCCTCGACCCATGCCGCCGGAGTCGTGATCGGCGACCGCCCGCTCGACCAGCTCGTTCCGCTCTACCGCGATCCGCGCTCCGACATGCCGGTCACCCAGTTCGACATGAAATATGTCGAGGCGGCGGGGCTGGTGAAGTTCGACTTCCTCGGCCTGAAGACTTTGTCGGTGCTTCAGAAGGCCGTGCAGATGCTGGCGAAGCGGGGAGTCGAGGCCGATCTCGACCGGCTCGCCTGGGACGATCCGGAAGTCTACAAGTTGCTTCAGCGCGGCGACACGGTCGGCGTGTTCCAGCTCGAATCGGAAGGCATGCGCCGGACTCTGGCTGCGGTGAAGCCGACCAGCTTCGAGGACATCATCGCCCTCGTCTCGCTCTACCGGCCGGGCCCGATGGACAATATCCCGATGTTCGGAGCCCGCAAGAACGGCCGCGAGCCGATCGAATATCCGCACGCCTTGCTCGAGCCCGTGCTCAAGGAGACCTACGGGATTTTCGTCTACCAGGAGCAGGTGATGGAGGCCGCCAAGGTCCTCGCCGGCTTCAGCCTCGGCGAGGCCGACCTTCTCCGGCGCGCCATGGGCAAGAAGATCAAGTCGGAGATGGACGCCCAGCGCGCGGGCTTCGTCGCGGGCTGCGAGAGGGTGAATTCGATCCCGAAGGGCAAGGCGAACGAATTGTTCGACTTGATCGACAAGTTCGCGGGCTACGGCTTCAACAAGAGCCACGCCGCGGCCTACGCGCTCATCGCCTACCAGACCGCCTGGCTGAAGGCGCACCATCCGGTCATATTCTACGCCGCGTCGATGTGCTTCGACATCCACCAGACCGACAAGCTCGCCATCTTCACCGACGACATGCGGCGGCTCGAGGTCGAGTGCCTGCCCCCGTCGATCAACTCCAGCGAGGCGGAGTTCTCGGTGGAGCCGCTCGACCCCGCGCCGTTCGGCCTGAGCTTGTCGAAGGCCCTTCCTTCTTCCGCGGACACGTTAGGAAATGAGGGCTTCGACAAGCTCAGCCCGAGCGGTGAAGGGGCCGGGCCCGCTTTGCCTGAGCCGCGGCTGGCGGTGCGCTACGCCCTCGGGGCGCTCAAGGGCGTCGGCGAGAAGGCGATGGAGCAGCTCGTCGAGGAGCGCCGTTCGAACGGCCGCTTCAAGTCGCTCGAGGATTTCGCCGAGCGCGTCGATCCGCGCCTCCTCAACCGGCGCCAGATCGAGAGCCTCGCGGGCGGCGGAGCCTTCGACCCGCTCAACCCCAACCGGGCCGCCGTCTTCGCAGCTGCCGAGACCGTCCTCGCCCACGCGGCAAGCGCCGCCGACGCCCGCGAGAGCGGGCAGGGCGGCCTGTTCGGAGGCGGCGAATCGAACGTCGTCCCGATCCGGATGCCGGTCGCGGCGACCTGGACCCTGGCCCAGCGCATGGCCGCGGAGAAGGAATCGTTCGGCTTCTATTTCTCCGCCCATCCGGTCGACCGCTACCGCCACCTCGCGGTGGCCCATGGCGCGAAGAGCTATTCGGAACTGGCCTCGCTTCCGGCGCCGCCCGACGGCGGCCGAACCGGGGCGGTGATGGCCGGAATGGTCGAGGAGGCTCGCCCGCGCACCTCCGCCAGGGGCCGCCGCTACTTGATGGCGACCATGTCCGATTCCTCCGGCCAGTTCGTCGCCACCGTGTTCGACGACGAGGCCGCCGCCCAGGTCGAGGCCGCGGCGAAGTCGGGCGCCTGCGCGCTTCTCAACGTCGAGCTCGACCGCCGTCCCGGCGAGGAGGCGCCCCGGGTCACCATCCGGTCGCTGCAATTGTTCGAGAGCCTCTCGAAGCGCGCCCGGCTGCAGCTCGAAGTCGAAGTGGACGACGTCGCCGCAATCGCCCGGCTGGCCGAGGCGGTGGCCGAAGACCGGGGCAGCCAGGGCGAGCTTCGCCTCCGGGTGAGGATCGAGGGCGGCGAGGCCGAGCTGGTGCTCGGCCGCGACTTCCGCCTCGACGCCGAGCTCGCAGCCCGACTCGAACGACTCGAAGGGGTCGTCGCGGTGCGGCTGTCCGTGGCTGCGCAGCCGCGGCTTGCGCTCGTCTCCTGAGCGCATAGACTGCTCCTTCCATGCGCTGGGAGGGACCATGCTCGGAGGGATGCAGGATTGGCCGCTGAGGATCACTCGGATCCTCGACCATGCGGCGCGCGAGCACGGCGCGCGCGAGCTGGTTTCGCTTTACGCCGACGGCAAGACGGTCCGCACCGACTGGGCGGGGGTCGCCCGCGACTCGCGAAAGCTGGCGCGCGTGCTGGAGCGGCTGGGCCTCGAGCCCGGCGACCGGGTCGGAACGCTTGCGATGAACCACGCCCGCCACGTCGTCGCCTGGTACGGCACGATCGGGATGGGCGGAGTGATCCACACCATCAACCCGCGCCTTTTCGACGACCAGCTGGCCTATATCGCCAACCATGCCGAGGACCGGGTGCTGCTCTACGATCGCGCCTTCGCCCCCCTGGTCGAGCGGCTTAAGCCGCGCTGGACGAGCATCGAGCATTATGTCTGCTTCGACGACGGCGGCTTCGACACCCTGATCGCTTCCGAGAGCGACGATTATGCGTGGGTCGAGGGCGACGAGCGCGACCCGTTGATGCTCTGCTATACGAGCGGCACGACCGGCAATCCCAAGGGCGTGCTCTACGAGCACCGCTCGGCGATGCTCCACGCGATGATGCAGCTCAGCCCGGACGTCTTCGACCTCGGCGCCCGCTCGGTCGTGCTTCCGGTCGTGCCTATGTTCCATGCCGCCGGCTGGGGGCTTCCTTTCTGCACGGCGATGTGCGGCGGCAAGATGGTCTTCTCGGCCGACTACACGCCCCAGGTCATGTGCGACCTGATGAAGGCGGAAGGGGTGACCCACACGGCGGGCGTCCCGACGGTCTGGCTGGCCCTGGTCAACCATGTCGAGTCGACCGGCGAGGATCTGGGCAGGCTGACCACCGTTCATATCGGCGGCTCCGCGGCGCCGCGGGCGATGATCGAATGGTTCATGGACCGCGGGATCCGGGTCGGCCACGCCTGGGGGATGACCGAGATGTCGCCGCTCGGAACGGTCGGGGCGGGCAGCGGCGACTGGGACGACCTCAGCCGCGAGCAGCGGGTGGCCCTGCTCTGCAAGCAGGGCAGGGTGCCCTTCGCGGTCGAGCTTCGGACCGTCGACGACGACGGCAATGTCCTTCCCCGCGACGGCAAGACGTCGGGCCGGCTCCAGACCCGCGGCCCGTGGATCATCCGCCGCTATTTCCAGGACGAGGGAGGCGACTGCATCGATGACGAGGGCTGGTTCGACACCGGCGACGTCGCGGCGCTCCACCCGGACGGAGTGCTCCAGATCACCGACCGTTCGAAGGACGTGATCAAGTCCGGCGGCGAATGGATCAGCTCGATCGACCTCGAGAACGCGGCCGTCGGCTGCCCCGGAGTCGCCGAGGCGGCCGCGGTGGGCGTCAAGCATCCCAAGTGGGACGAGCGGCCGATCCTTCTCGTGGTCAGGAAGATGGGTTCGGACGTCACTGCGAAGCAGATCCTCGACCATCTCGAGGGCCAAGTCGCGAAATGGTGGCTGCCGGACGAGATACTCTTCGTGGAAAGCCTGCCGCATACCGCGACGGGGAAGCTGCTCAAGACCGCGCTGAGGGAGCAATATCGCGACTACAAGCTGGCCAGCGTGGCGTAATCCGTCATCCCGGCGAAAGCCGGGAGCTCAGCGAGAATAGTCTCTGCCAGATGACCCGAGGTCCCGGCTTTCCCCGGGATGACGGTGTCTATAACAACCTCAGCTGCGGCCCCTGCGGCGGAACGAACAGGTCGCACCGAAGCTTGCGCTTCTCCCGGTTCAGCCCGTGCTTCTTCGCGGCGATCTCGAACCGGACCCGCATCAGCTCCGCCCAAGGCCCCGAGCCCGTCATCCGGGTGAACCAATTGGGGTCGTTGTCCTTGCCGCCGCGCATCGAGCGGATGATGTTCATCACCTTGTCGGCCCGGTCGGGGAAATGCTCGTCGAGCCAGGCCCGGAACAGGGGCGCTACCTCGTAGGGCAGCCTAACCGGAAGGAAGAAGGCGCCCTCGGCTCCGGCCTCGGCGGCGGCCTCGACGATATGCTCGACCTCGTGGTCGGTGATCCCGGGGATCACTGGCGCGATCGCGACTATCGTTGGAACGCCCGCTTCGCTCAGCGCTCTCACGGCCGCCAGTCGCTTCCGGCCCGAAGGGGCGCGGGGCTCCAAGGTGCGTGAAATCTCCGGGGTGAGCGAGGTCACCGAAAGGGCCACCCTTGCAAGGCCCTCCTCCGCCATCCGCGCCAGGATATCCAAATCGCGCACCACCCGGTCCGATTTGGTCGTGATCGTCACCGGATGCTTCGTCTCGGCGAGCACTTCCAGAACAGAGCGGGTGATCCGCCACTCGGCTTCTATCGGCTGATAGGGGTCGGTGTTCGTTCCGATCGCCATCGACCGGACGACGTAGCCTGGTTTGGCGAGCTCCTCCCTCAGGATTCTCGCAGCGTCCGGCTTGGCGAACAGCTTCGTCTCGAAGTCGAGCCCCGGCGAGAGATCGTGGAAGGCGTGGGTCGGGCGGGCGAAGCAGTAGATGCAGCCATGCTCGCAGCCCCGATAATTGTTGATCGAGCGGTCGAAGCCGATGTCGAGCGATCGGTTGTAGGTGATGATCGACTTGGGCTTCTCGACGGTGACCGTCGTCCGGAGCGGGGGAGGCCCGTCGTCGATCTCCTCGCGGACGTCCAGCCAATCGCCGTCCAGTTCGCGAACGGGCAGGTTGAAGCGCGTCGACGTCCGGTTCTCGGGCGCGCCGCGGCCATGGTGGACGTCGGGACGGGGCATGGGCGGGCTATAGGCCGAAGTTTAGAACATAGCAAGAACTCATCCGTCATCCCGGCGAAAGCCGGGACCTCAGTCGAGAAGTCTCGGCGGGTCTCCCCGAGGTCCCGGCTTCCGCCGGGATGACGATTCGCTACGTCCAGGTTACTCGGTCCCGTAAGCCAGCTTGGTATCGTCCACCTTGAGCCGAACCGCATTCGCGCCTGCCATTCCCGGAAATTTCGGCCACATGCCCTGGGCAAGGGCCGCCCGGCTGGGGCCCGGCTTGCCCGCCTCCTCCTCGTAGATCCAGTAATTGCGGAGCACGATCGGAACGTAGCCGCGGGTTTCCCAATAAGGCAGCGATTCGATGTAGAGGAGCGGATCGCCCTTGTCGAAACGGCGGGCGTTCCACTCCGCGACCGGCACCGGGCCGGCATTGTAGGCGGCGATCACCTTGGGCAGCAGGCCGCCGGTCGCACCGTGGTCGCGCAGGCTCTCGATATAGGATTGCCCGAACTCGAAATTGGCCGCCGGACTGGTGAGAAGCTGGCGGTCGAACGGTTCGCCGCGGGCGCGGGCGATGTCGCCCGCGGTGCCCGGCCGAACCTGCATCAGGCCGACCGCGCCCGCCGGGCTGACGACCGAGGTTCGGAAATTCGATTCCTGAAGGGCGTGGGCGAAGGCGAGCGAGGGGTCGACCCGCCAGCCGCGGGTCGGCTGCCAGTCGGGGCGCGGATAGCGGGCGGCCAGGTTGACGCTGGCGCCGCGCGGCGCGTTGTGGGCGAGCCAATATTGGGCGCTCGTAAGGTTGAGGTCGGCGGCGAGGTGGAGCAGCGCGTTGTGATCGCTCGCGCCCCCGATCCGCGCCTGGTGGCGAAGGAACTGGTCGGCGAGGTCGGTCTCGCCGATCTCCGCCAGGGCCAGGGCGGCGCGCACGTTGGGCTTGCCGGCGATTCCGCGCCATTCGGAATCGCGGTAATTGTGGAGGCCCGCCGCCCCGGGGCCGCCGATTCCGAGGGCTGTCGTCGCAATGAGTCCGTAGAAGGTTTCCTTCTGCCTCGCGGCGGAGCGCAGATTGCCCTGGACCCGCTCCGGCCGGCCGCACATCATCTCCGCCCGGGCCGTCCAGTAATAAGCGGCGGCGGCCATCTCGACGTCGGTCGAACGGGCCGAAACGTGTCCGAAAGCGTCGGAAGCCCCTTTGCAGTCGCCCTCCCGCCAGGCCGCCAGCCCCTCCGACCATGCGCCCTGGATCGCCCATTCGCCGCTTCCAGCCCGGGCGAGCGCGGCGAGCCGCCGGGCGTCGCGGTCGTTGCCGATGGTGTAATAGGACCAGGCGATGCGCTGTTGATATTCGGTTCGCGCCTGCTCGCCGAGCAGCGCCTGCCGCTCGTTGAAGATCGCCTCAGCTTCGTAGGGGCGGTTTTCCTTGATCAGCGGCTGGACCAGCGGCTCGAGCTCGGCCACCGCCGGGTCGCCCTTGGTCGCCTCGGCGCGCGAACGGCGCGGCTGGCTTCCGACCCAGACCAGCTTCTCGGCCGCGGGAAGGCTCGGCAGGTCGGTCGCGCCGCGGGTCAAAGCGAGCCGGGCGAGCTGCTCCGCCTTCGGCATTTCCGGCGCCCGCTGGAGAATCGGGAGAAGCTCGGGCAGCTCGACCCTCGGCGATCCCTTGGCGGTGAACAGCTCGGCGCGCGCCACGTCGTGGAGCGGCCCCTCGGGCAAGGCCGCGAGCCTGGCCGATGCGCCGAGCCAATCCATGGCCCGGATCGCGGCGAACACCTCGCGATAACCTTGCCGCTGCTCCGTGCTGAGCCCGGCGGCGACCGCCTCGCTCGAGCGGGCGCCGTCGTCGGCGAAGGCGGGAGCCGCGGGCAAGGCGAGCGCGGCGGCCAGCAAAAGGGGGCGGAGACGAGTCATTCCTTCACCTCTTCGATCAGCATCTGGAGATCGGCCCAGGCCATGGCCTTGAGGCGCGGCGAATCCAGCAATTGTCGCGGAGCAATGGTCGCCAGGGCTTTCACGGGCCCGGCATGGGTGGCGATCTCGTGCCAGCGACCCCGTGCCTGCGGCACCGAGAGTCCGAGCAGCGCCTTGGCGCAGGAATCGCCGAACAGCAGGACCGCCCTCGGCGCGGCCAGCCCGATATGGTGGCGGGCCAGCGCAGCGCAGCTTTTCATCGAGTCGCTGTTGAGCTGACCGGAGGGGGAGCGGATGCAGGAGAGGGCGGCCAGATAGACGGAGCCGCGGTCGCGGCCGATGGCGCCGAGCATCCGCTCGAACAGTCGTCCGGCCTCGCCGCTGATCAGAGCTCCGGCGGCGCAATCCTCGCCCGTGGGCATGTCCGCCAGGATCATGAGCCCGGAGGCCGGATCGCCGGCCGGACACACTCGCGGAGCGGCGGGGGCGGCAAAGTCGAGCCTGTCGCTGGAGGCGAGCCAGGCCTGGAACAGATCGAGCTGGCCGGGAAGCGCCTCGCCCGGCCCTTCGGCGGCCGCCGGCGCCGCCGGCACGGCAGCCGGAACCTCCCGGGATTTCGGCCGAAGCCAGTCGCGCGGCTCCTCGTCGACGAGCGTGTCGACGCCCGCTTCGGTCCACCAGTTCAGCGCGCTTTCGGCGGCCGCCGGCCAAAAAGCCTCTTTTCCCCGCTCCACACCGGCATGGAGTCCGCCTCGGGCGGGCTGGTCAACCTCAAATTCTCTATCTATCTGCCAGACGTTGGCTGCCTGCGACGACGCGAGTTGCGGCGAGCCCGCCAGAGGAGCGCCTTGATGTCCGAACGCGAGTCGATGCCTTATGACGTTGTGATCGTCGGCGCCGGCCCGGCGGGCCTCGCCGCGGGCATCCGCCTCAAGCAACTCGCCGAGGAGGCGGGCCGTGAGCTGAGCGTCTGCATCCTGGAAAAGGGCTCCGAGGTCGGCGCCCATATCCTGTCCGGCGCGGTCATGGATCCCCGGGCCCTCGAAGAGCTGCTTCCCAATTGGCGCGATCTGGACAGCCCGCTGACCGTACCGGTGGTGGAGAATCATCACTGGGTGCTCACCGAGGGCCGCAAATATTCGATGCCGCATCTGCTGATGCCGCCCTTCATGAACAACAAGGGCACCTATACCGGCTCGCTCGGGAATTTCTGCCGCTGGCTCGCCGGGCAGGCGGAAGCGCTGGGGGTTGAGATCTTCCCAGGCTTCGCCGCGGCGGAGGTGCTGTTCAACGAAGACGGCTCCGTGAAGGGCGTGGCGACCGGCGACATGGGAGTCGCCCGCGACGGCACCCACAAGGCCGACTACCAGCCCGGAATGGAGCTTCACGGTCGCTACACCTTTTTCGCCGAAGGCGCCCGAGGTCACCTCACCAAGCAGCTCAAGCGGACCTTCGACCTCGAGCGCGACAGCCAGCCGCAGGTCTACGGGATCGGCCTCAAGGAGCTCTGGGACATCGAGCCGGGCAAGCATGTGCCGGGCAGGGTCATCCACACCCAGGGCTGGCCGCTAGACGACAGCGCCTGGGGCGGGGGGTTCATCTACCACCAGGCGGCGGGCCAGGTGGCCCTGGGTTTCGTCGTCGCTCTCAATTACCGCAACCCGCATCTCGCGCCGTTCGAGGAATTCCAGCGCTGGAAACAGCACCCCGCCATCCGCGAGATGCTGGAGGGCGGGCGCCGGGTCTCCTACGGCGCCCGGGTCATCAACGAGGGCGGCTGGCAGGCGGTGCCCAGGCTCTCCTTCCCGGGCGGCGCCCTGATCGGCTGCGCCGCCGGCTTCGTCAACGTGCCCAGGATCAAGGGCAGCCATACGGCCATGAAGTCGGGAATGCTCGCCGCTGAAGCCGCCTTCGCCGCGATCGCGGCGGAGCGGAGCGGGGATGAGCTGACGACCTACGAAGAATCCCTGCGGAGCAGCTGGATAGCGACCGAGCTGAAGATGGTCCGAAACGTCGAGCCGTTCGTCGCCAGGTTCGGTGGGACGGCTGGAACCCTGCTCGCGGGCGCCGACATGTGGATGCGCTACCTGAAGATCGGGCTTCCGTTCACTTTGAAGCATCATCCCGACAATGAATCGCTGTACCGGAAGGACCTGGTAAAGCCGATCGCCTATCCAAAACCCGATGGGGTGATCAGCTTCGACAGGCTCTCCTCGGTCTTCATCTCCAACACCAATCACGAGGAGGACCAGCCCGTCCACCTCACCCTCAAGGACGCCTCGATCCCGACCGACGTCAATCTTCCACTCTACGACGGGCCCGAGCAGAGATACTGCCCGGCCGGAGTATACGAATTCGTCGAGGAAGCGACCGGTCCGAGGCTGCAGATCAACGCCCAGAATTGCGTCCACTGCAAGACGTGCGACATCAAGGACCCGACCCAGAACATCAACTGGGTGGTGCCGGAAGGCGGAGGAGGGCCCAATTATCCCAACATGTAGATCCGTCACCCCGGCGAAAGCCGGGGCCCCGTGGGCTGAAAAGCACCGGCGTCTTTTACGCGCCGAGGTTCCGGCTTTCGCCGGGGTGACGATGTTGGCGCTGCTCATCTGCGCCGCCCCCGCCCAGGCTTCGGTCGACGATACTACCGCCCTCACCGCCTACGTCCGGGCCCGCGCCGCCGACAGCTCGGGCGCCGCCGAGCAGGCGGCCCGCAATTACGGCGTTGCGCTCGCGCTGGCGCCCGCGAACGAGGTGCTTGCCGCCCGCGCCTTGTCGCAGGCCATCGCGGCAGGGGACCGGCCCCTCGCCCTCCAGGCGGCGCGAGTCCTCGATTCCGCGGGCAAGCTCGCGCCCGACGGGCGACTCCTCCTCGTCGGAGAGGCGTTCCGGGCAAAGCAATGGAAGGAAGCCGGCCGGCAGATCGAGCGGCTCGAGCAGGACGAGGTCTTCTCGTTCATGACCCCTCTGCTTCGCGCCTGGCTGGCCCAGGGAAGCGGCCGGGGCAAGCCTCTCATCCTGCTGGGAGCCTCGTCCGGCAACGCGCTCGCCGCCACTTACGCTTCGGACCACCGGCCGCTGCTCCTCATCGCCGGCGGCAAGGCGAAAGAGGGCGCGCTTGCGATGGCGCCCTTGCTGGAAGACGATTCGATCCGTTCGCAGCGCCTTCGGATGGCCGCCGCGGCGATGCTCGCCCGGAAAGGGGAGCGCGGACAAGCGCTGGCGCTCCTCAAGGGCGATTCCGACGCTCTCGTCGAGGCTCGGCGGCGGATCGAGGCCGGCAAGCGCCTCGGTGGTGAGATCGTCACCCCCGCGGCGGGGATGGCCGAGCTGCTCGGCCGGATGGCCCTCGACCTCAACGGTCAGGAGGTGCCCCAGCTGGCTTTGAGCTTCGCCCGCCTCGCAACCTTCCTCGCGCCCGAAAATGCGGAATCCTGGCTGATCGCCGCCGACCTGCTCACCGGGCAGGGCCGGCACGAGGCGGCTCTGGCCGCGCTTGCCAGGGTGCCCCGGGACGACGTCTTCGCCGGGAATGCGGCGGATCGCCGGATGACCGTCCTCGTCGAGGCGAACCGGACCGCCGAGGCGCTCGCCGAGGCCCGGCAGTCGGTCGCCGACCGCCCCGGCGAGATCGACTCCTGGACCCGTCTCGGCGACATCCTCAACGAAGCCAAGCGCCACCAGGAAGCCGCCGCCGCCTACGGCAAGGCGCTCGACCTCGTCAAAGCGGGAGCCGAGACCCGCAATCCCCTCTGGGCTCTCTGGCTTCTGCGCGGCAGCGCCCTGACCCAGGCCGGGGACTGGGCGGCCGGCAAGTCGGCGCTCGAAGAAGCCCGCCGGCTCGCTCCGGACCAGCCGGTCGTCCTCAACTTCCTCGGCTATTCGCAGCTCGAGCGTCGCGAGAACCTGGCCGAAGCCGAGAAGATGATCGGCGAGGCGAACCGGCTCCAGCCCGACGATGCGGCCATCACCGATTCGCTGGGCTGGGCGCATTACGTGCGCGGCGACGTCGGAAAGGCGATCGAGCTCCTCGAACGCGCTTCGCAGGCCCAGCCGGCCGACTCGGCCATCGCCGAGCATCTCGGCGACGCCTATTTCAGCGCCGGTCGCCGCTACGAGGCCCGCTACGCCTGGCGCGCGGCGCTCCATTACGCGGAGGGTCAAGCCGCCGACCGGCTCCGAACCAAGATCGACACGGGGCTTCGGCCGGATCTCGCCGCCCCCTGATGAACGAGACGGCCTACGCCAAGGTAAACCTTGCGCTTCATGTGAGAGGGCGCGAGCCGGACGGCTATCATCGAATCGAGACGGCCTTCGCTTTCGCGCAGGACGGCGACACCTTGAGCGTCGCCGACGGTCCCCGGGTCGGACTCGAGGTGACCGGGCCGTTCGCCGGCGACTTGGCGAACGAAGAGGGCAATATCGTTCTGGACGCGGCGCTCGCCCTGCAAAAATATTGCGGCATCGAGGCCGGCGCCTTCCTGACGCTCGACAAGAGACTCCCGGTCGCGTCCGGGATCGGCGGCGGCTCCGCCGATGCCGCGGCGGCGCTTCGGCTCCTCGCCCGCTGGTGGCGCCTGGCGGTCAGCGACGACGAGCTCCTGGTCCTGGCGAAGCGGCTCGGCGCCGACGTCGCCGCCTGCTTCTTCTCGCGAAGCGCCCGCGGCGAAGGTCGCGGCGATCGGCTCGAATTCAAGGATTACGGGCTCCGCGGAACACACCTGCTCCTGGTCAATCCGCGGGTGAAGCTTTCGACCCGTTCGGTCTTCGAACGGTGGGACGGACGGGACGGCGGGCCGCTCGGCGATCCGTGGGCGGGGCGAAACGATCTCGAGGCGCCGGCGCGGAGACTGGTTCCCGAAATAGGCGAAGTGCTCGACGCGCTTGCCGCTGCCGGCATGGCGAGGATGGTCAGGATGTCCGGTTCCGGAGCGACCTGTTTCGCTTTGTTCGACAGCAAAGGCGATCGGGACGGCGCGAGCCGGCTGATCGCCGAGCGGAAACCGCTCTGGTGGCGGCTCTCCACTTGCCTCAGGTGACCCGCCCGTCCCGCCCCGGGACGCACTTTCACGGGCCTTAACCATCGTAACCCTACGGTTTGCGTTCTGGCACGCTCCTTGCTGATGGAGCCGCGACGAGTCGAAGCGGGGCCCGAGGGGGCTTGGTGGACATTCGCCCATGGTCCCGCTCCGCGACGTACGGAGCCGGCGCCATGGCCCTCTAGAGCCGGCCGCGTCCGACCGCGCGGCCGGCTCTTTTTGTGGCGACAAAGCCGCCGCGCCCCGCTTAATCGGCCGATGTTCGCACTGACTCTCGACGGCGCCGTCGCCCGACTCCGCCTCGAGCGGCCCGAGGCCCGCAATGCGGTCCCCGTAGGCGGATGGGCCGCGCTGGCGAAAGCCTGCGCCGAGGCGGCGGCCGGCGGGGCCCGGCTGCTCGTCCTCAGCGGAAGCCGCCAGGCTTTCTGCGCCGGCGCCGATCTCTCGGACTTTCCATCCCTGACAGACGACCCGGCGGCGGCGACCGCCTTCCGGGAGGCGATGCGGGCCGGGCTGGACGCCTTGAGCGACCTGACCGTTGCAACCGTCGCGGCGATCGAAGGCCCTTGCTACGGCGCCGGAGTCGCGCTCGCCATGGCCTGCGATATCCGAATCGCGGGGGAGGGCGCGCGTTTCGCGATCACTCCCGCCAAATTCGGAATCTCCTATCCGCAGGAGGACGTCGCCCGACTCGTCGCCCTGGTCGGCCCGGGCCAGGCGTCACGGCTCCTCCTCGGGGCCGGGACGATAGATTCCGCGGAGGCTGCGCGGATCGGGCTGGTCGAGCTTTTGGCGCCGGATGTCGGGCCTGCCGTCGAGGCGCTCGCCTCGGCGATTCTCGCCAATAGCGGTGAAAGCGTCGAGTTGCTCAAACGGGCGATCCGGCTTGCGGGCCAGGGCGCGGTCAGCGATCCGGGCCAGGATCGAAGCTTCGACGCCTTGTTCGGCTCGGCCGGGTTCCGCGCTCGCCTGGCGGCGCTCCGGTCGCAACGCTGACTTGCCCGCCCACCGCCAATCGGGGAGAAGCCGCCCAATGAAGCGCGTTGCCGCTCTCCTTCCCCTCCTCGCAGGCTGCGGCGGTCCCCCGGCCGCCAAGGTCGAGGACAAGATCGAATGTGCAGTCGAGGGGGCCGCCGCCTTCGATCGGCTGTGCACCGTCGAGCGATCCGCCGGGTCCGAAATTCTCCTTACCCTGCGCGGCCCGGGCGGAAGCTTCCGGCGGCTCGTGGTCACCCGGGACGGGCGAGGGGTGGCTCCCGCTGACGGCGCCGAGCCGGCGAGCGTGACGGTCCTCGGAAAGGATCTGATCGAAGTCTCGATCGGCTCCGACCGCTACCGCCTGCCCGCGCGGATCCGATGAGCCGCCCGATCCTCACCGCCGACGGGATGCGCGCCGCCGAGGCCGCGGCCATCGCTGCCGGAACTCCGGCTTCGCAGTTGATGGAAAGGGCGGGGGCGGCTGCAGCCGAGGCGATCTGGCGCTTCGCCGGGCCGCTTCCCGCTTTGGTCCTGTGCGGGCCCGGCAACAATGGGGGCGACGGCTATGTCATCGCCCGCCATCTGGCCGAACGCGGCTCGAAGGTCCGGGTCGCAGCCCTCGACGAGCCGCGGACTCCCGAAGCGCGCGCGGCCCGTCGGGCCTGGGCGGGCCCCGTCGAGCCTTTCCTCGAGGCAGTTTCCGCGCCGCTGGTGGTCGACGCGCTGTTCGGTACCGGGCTCGCCCGGCCGCTCGACTCCGCGCTCGCGAAGCTTCTGGGCGCCTTGGCGGGCGAGGCCCGGGTGCGGGTTGCGGTCGACATGCCCAGCGGAGTCGCGACCGACGACGGGGCCGTCCTCTCGCCGGTCCCCGATTTCGACCTCACCATCACCTTCGCGACCCTGAAGCCCTCGCATCTCCTCCAGCCCGCCGCCCGCCATATGGGAAGGGTCGTCGTCGCCGACATCGGCCTTGAAGCCGAAAGCTCGCTGAGCCTGATCGAGCGGCCCGTGATTCGCAGGCCGGGGCCGGACGACCACAAATACAGCCGGGGCTATGTCGCCGTGATCGGGGGGAACATGCCCGGAGCCGCCGCGCTGACGGCCTCGGCAGCGTTGCACGCCGGTTCCGGATACGTGAAGCTTTCCGGGGCTGGGAACATGAGCGGCGTGCCACGGGCGGTGGTTCAGGGCGATGCGGATCCGAGGAAGATGGTCCGGGATCCGCGACTGGGCGCTGTAGCGATCGGGCCCGGCCTCGGCCTCGACGAGGCTTCGCGAGCCGCCCTGGACGAGGCGCTGGCGGCGCCAGCACCCCTGATCCTTGATGCCGACGCTCTCACCCTTCTCGCGGAGCAGGGCATCCTCGAGCCTGCCGGGCCGACCCCCATACTGACTCCGCATCAAGGCGAGTTCGAGCGGCTCTGTCCCGGCGCCGGCGGAAGCAAAGTCGACCGGGCGCTCTACGCCGCCGCCCGAACCCGGGCGGTCCTGGTCTACAAGGGTCCGGACACCGTCGTTGCGGCGCCGGACGGTCGCGCCGCCATCGCCGGGAGTTCCGTGCCATGGCTCGCCACCGCCGGAACGGGCGACGTCCTCACCGGGATCGTCGCCGCGATGCGCGCCCGGGGTCTGGGCGCCTTCGAAGCCGCCTGCGCGGGCGTCTGGCTTCACAACCGCGCCGCCGAACTGGCTGGCACCGGCCTGATCGCCGACGACCTGGCCGCCCATCTGCCCGCTGCCCTCGCCGAATGCCTGTGAGCGAGGGCGATCTCATCCTTCGCCTGGCCGGCCGCGGCGACGGAATGGGAGAGAGCGGCCGTTTCTATCCGCTCGCCGCTCCGGGCGACCGGGTGGGGGCGGACGGGAGGGTCGAGCCCGGGCCCCACCGGCAGGTGCCGCCTTGCCGCCATTTCCCCGAATGCGGCGGCTGCCAGCTCCAGCATGTCGACGACGAGGCTTATGCGGGCTTCCTGCGCGACCGGATCGCCTCGGCCCTCGCCGCTCAGGGCGTGGCGGCGCCGGACATACTACCCGCGCATATCTCGCCGCCCATGAGCCGCCGCCGCGCCTCGCTTCGGACCGAGCGGGGCGGGGCGCTCGGCTTCAATGCCGAGAAAAGCCACCGGGTCGTCGACATGCGCGAATGCCACATCCTGCGGCCCGAATTGTTCGCGCTCGTCCCTCCGCTGCGCGCCTTGCTTCGAAGCCTGAAGCTTCCCGCCGCCGCCGGAATAAGGCTGGCCCTGACCGACCAGGGCGTCGACGTCCTGCTCGAGAAGGTCGAGGTCGACGGACTCGCCGCGACGGAGGCTCTGGGCGCCTTCGCCCGGGAGCATAAGCTCGCCCGGCTCGCGCTGGACGACGGGTACGGTGCCCAGACCTACTGGGAGCCCGAGCCGGTGACGGTCAGGCTCGGCGGCGTGCCCGTCGCGCTCCCGCACGGCGCCTTCCTCCAGGCCACGGCCGAGGGGGAGGCGGCTCTGGTGGAGGCGGTCCGGCGCGCGGTCGGGGAAGCGCGGATCGTCGCCGACCTGTTCGCCGGCCTCGGGACCTTCGCTCTGGCGCTGGAGGGACGGATCCTGGCCGCGGAGGCCGCCCGCGACGCCGCTCTGGCCCTCAAGGCCGCGGCGGGACGGGCCCAGCGCCCGGTCTTCGTCGATCATCGCGATCTCTACCGCCGCCCGCTCGATACCGGCGAGCTCGACCGCTTCGAAGCGGTCGTCCTCGACCCGCCCCGGGCCGGAGCGAAGGAGCAGGTTGCTCTGCTCGCCCGCTCGCAGGTGCCGCGCCTCGCCTTCGTGTCGTGCAATCCCTCGACCTTCGCGCGGGACGCCGCGGCATTGACGGAGGGCGGCTACCGCTTCGACTGGATCCAGCCGGTCGGCCAGTTCCGCTGGTCGACCCATGTCGAGCTGGTCGGAGCCTTCAGTCGCTAGCCGAGGCCCCACGCCATCCGGATCCCCTGAACGGCGAGCCCGGCCAGAGCCAGCGACGAGAGCCCGAACAGGATGAATCGATAGGTGATGACGTTGACCGTCGTCTGCACCAGGCTGTGCGCGATCCTGAGCCCGACATAGGCCCAGGCGAGGATCGCGCTGTAGCCGCCACCCGCATGGCCGATGGCGAGGGTCAGGGCGATGGCGTAGAAGAGCGTCGGCTGTTCGACCAGGTGCATGTAGTTATGCGCCTTCCACATCACCTCGTCCTCGACCACGCCCTCGAGCGCGTTGCCGCCGCGCCCGCCGACCCGGCCCTTGAGCGAGATGCCCTTGCGCTTCATCGCGGCGAAGCGGCTCACGACCATCCAGGCCATGATCAGCAAGGTCCAGGCGACGAGCGCGACGACGGGCGCGAGAATCGGACTGTGCATGGCTGTTTGTCCCCCTGTTTCCCACTTGCAGACTGGCGTTTCGTGAGCTGTGAGTCAAAGCGGTCGAGAAGTTCGCTTTGCGCTTTGAAATCGCGCTAAAAGACGCTCGATTCGAGTATCGGAGGAATCATGAGCCGCATCTTTATCATCGCCGGATCCTTGCTGCTTCTGACTGCAGCCGCGCAGCGGCCTCCGGCGGCGCCTTCACGGCCCGCGCCGGCGGCGGGGCCGGCAATGTCCACCCGGGTAACCGCGAAGATGCTCTCCGACCTTTGTGCACAGGATCGCGCTGTGTGCCTCGGCTACGTCATCGGCTCCACCGATTCCTGGGCGAGCGCGCTCGCCGCGGCGGGAAGGCCCCAGGTCGTCTGCATCCCGCCCACCGCCAATAACGATCAGGTCACTCAGGCGGTTGTGCGCTATCTTCGGGCGCACCCCGAGGAAGGCGGCTTGAATGCGGCGATCGTCATCTTCGCCGCCCTGAAATCGACCTTCCCCTGCGGATATTGAGAAAAGGCCTAGGAGGAGGAGGCGCCGTCCCGGACGTCCGCGGATCCGTCGACGAAGGCCGGCGGAAGATCGGAACCTACCTTCCGAGGGTGAACCTGATGGCCGTGCCCAGGTCCTTCTTCATCGTCTCGACATGGCCGGGATCGGTACGGAGGAAGGCGTTGAAATCGAGACGGCCGCCCAGGAGGCCGAGGCCGTAGGCGACCTCATAGTCGATTTCCCGCCCCGTCGGCGCGAGGTTGAAGAAGCGCCTCTCGAAACGCGCAATGCCCGTCGAATAGTCGTAGCCGACCGGCATATCGAGGTCGAACCCGCCGCTCGCGACCCGAAGCGGCTGCATCACCCGGAAGGCGATCTTGTCCCCGGCCGAGAACATTCCTGTCCTGGACAGATCGAAGGCGAAGGCCTCCGTCCGGAGGCGGCCCTTCTCCACCAGCGAGGGCGTTCCGGGCATGGACGTCCACCCGCGGCGATAGCTGGCATAGGCCTCGAAGCCGGCGCCGAGATCGAGGCTGGCCGTGCCCTCGGCGAACAGGGTCCGGGAGCCGCGGTCCGACAGGACGGAGGAGAAGCGGGCGCCCAATATCGTGGCTTGCTCGCTTAGTCGCGAAGCCCCCAGGCTGAACCTCGCCGGGCCGATCTTCCTGTCGAACGTCAGGGCGTCCAGATTGTAGGACGGCCCGTCGAGCCGAGGCCGAAGCCCCGGCATGTGCACTTTGCCGCGCTCGCTGGTGACGGTGAGGGCGAGGGGGCGGATATCGTGGCGAAGGCCGATGCTGGCATCCGCGCTGGGATGGAAGCCGGTGCGGCTCATCGGATCGCGGGCGACCAGGAAGGCATTGTCCCATCGCCCGGCGAGCTGCTGCCGGAGCATATGGCCGCTTTGCGAAAAGCCGAAGGCAAGGGCCGTCTTCGGCGTCAGGCGGCTGAGCGCCATGCCGGCGACCGCCTTCGCCCTGCGGCCTTCTTCATAGCCGAGCTGCAGCTGCTCCATGTCCACGCCCGGCCTGCCGTCCGCGGTCCGGCGGATCGTGACGGCGACCGAAAGCCTTCCGGAGGACGCGGCGGCGGTGCGGAAATTTCCCCCGCTCATGCCCTGGGCGAGCGGCTGCTCCTGTGACGCTCGCCCGAGCGTGCTGGCGAGATCGAGCACATAGGCGCGCGAATAGCCGTCCAGGATGATCGCGCCTCCACCCAGGCCGGGCGCGGCATCGCCCATGGGGCCGGAGACGGTCCCGTTATCGCTCAGCGAAATGGGCGCCATGCTCCCAGCCAGCGCCGTCGCGCCCTGCGGCTGGAAGGCACGGGCAATGTTGAGGATGCCGCGGCCGTAGATGGCGTCGGTGCCGGCGGCTCCCGCATCGTCGGCCGTCTTCAGCAACAGCTCGACGATCTGAGCGCCGGTGAGGTTCGGGAAGGCGCCGGCGAGCAGGGCCGCGGCGCCGACTATGGTGGGCGCGGAGAAGGACGTGCCGTTGACCGCGACGTGAGCGCCGGTGTGGTTGACGGTCGCGTTGCCGCGGCCGAGCGCCGTCAGATAGTAGTTGGCGCTGACTCCGGTGCCGGCGCGGGCCGAAAAACTGCTGATGACCTTGTTGGCGTCGATCGATCCGGCAACGATGAACAGGCCGGTCGAGCCTGCATCCTGCACATTTTTCACGGCGAAGGAGTTCGGGTCGGGCGTTGGCGTATTGCCGGCGGACATGACGACGATGATTCCCGCCTCGACCGCGCGCTTGACGGCAGCGAAGGTCTCGGCCGGCATTCCTTCTTCGTCGCCGAAGGACATGTTGATGATCTTTGCCCCGTTGGTGCGGGCAAGGTCGATTGCGACGGGCAAGGCCGAGTCGAAGAAGCAGTCGCTCGTGCCGGGCTTGCACCCGGCGGGATCGCCGACGTTGAGCGACAGGATCGTCGCTTCGTAGGCGACGCCCTGCATATAGAGGCCGTCCCGGTTCGCGGCGATGACTCCGGAAACCATGCTGCCATGCCCCTGATTGTCCACGATGCCGCGATTGGCGGCCACATCCTGGCTGGCCGGATCGATGCGGCCGGCGAATTCCGGCAGCGACGGATTGATGCCCGTGTCGACGACCGCCACTTTCACGTTCTTGCCGGTGGCCCCTGCTTGATAGGCCGTAAGGGCGCCGGCCGTGGTCGCGGAATTGGAGGCTTGATACTCCGCATCGTTGAGGCCGCTTGAAGGCGGGGGCGGCGGCGGCGGTGGCGGCGGCGGTGCGGGAGGCGGTGGTGGCGGCGGAATGGCGACTGGTGGACCACCAGCGCTACCGCCGCCGCCGCATCCGCCGAGCGCAAGCGCGACCATGCAGGCCGATAGGATGAAGGCTGCCTTGCCTGTTCTTTTCACGGTCCACTCCCCCCCGCGCTTTCCCTGGCTCTCCCGACCCATTTTCGAAGTGAGTCGAGGAGAGCCTTGGACGCGCAGAGTGGAGTCGGCCGCCGCTTCAGTCCAGCATTTAGATAATCAGTCGAACAACTTGGCGAAAGCGCGCCTGGCGCGATCCCGCCAATGGCCGCGATGATAGGCGTCCGACGCAAGCAGCGGGAGAACGCTGGTCGCCTCGGCGAACACCATCTGCTCCATCGCCGTCGACACCTTGCCCCAGCTCGCCGCCTCCTGAAGGGTCGAGGAGGAGCAGGCGCCGTCGCGGACGTCGGCGACGGTGATCTGTACCGCATATTTGTGGACCTCGACATCGTCGTGGCCGAGGATTTCGGCGCACACGACGGTGTCCTGCGTGAAGTTCTTCGGAACGCCGCCGCCGATCATCAGCAGGCCCGTCGTGCCAGCCTCGATCTTGAGGTTGGTCAGCTCGCGGAAGTCGGCGATCGCGTCGAGCACCATGTAGGGCCGGCCTGCCTTCATCGCATCGACCTGGTGCTTGACCAGCCCGAAGCCGGCCGAGCTGTCGACGAAGGCCGGGCAGAAGATCGGAACGTCATGCTCGTAGGCGAGCTTGACGAGGCTGTTCTCCTTCTTGCCGTGAGTCATCAGCCACTTGCCCATCTCCTTGATGAACGCGCGGGACGAATAGGCCTTGGGCTCGAGGGAATTGGCGATGTCGCCGATCGTGTGATCGGTCTCCTGGAGCTTCTCCTCATCGATATAGGTGTCGTAGATCCGGTCGATGTAGAGCGAGCGAAGCGTATCGTCGTCAGGGATTTCAAGGGCTTGGTAATGCTTGTGGCCAAGCGCTTCGAAGAAATCCATGTCGACGATGGTGGCTCCGGTGGCGACGATCGCGTCGACCATGTTGTTGCGCACCAGCTCGGCATAGAGGTCCATGCAGCCGCCGGCCGAGGTCGAGCCGGCGATGACGAGAATCACCGAGCAATCCTTGTCCGACAGCATCGTGTTGTAGATCTCGGCCGCCCGGCCGAGATCGCGGCTGGTGAAGCTCATCTTCTTCATCGCGTCGACGATCGGTCGGGCGTCGAAGCTCTTGATGTCGATATGCTCGACGACGTTCGACAGGAGCTCCGCCTTGCGGGTGTCGTTGATCTTGGTCTGCTCGTTCACTTTTTCATCTCCAATATCCGCGACGCGCCGGTTGGTGCCGGGTCCTTCGGAGCCAGTGCTGTTCACAGGTCGGGGACAGGACCCGGGCTCCCGAAGGCCACGCAGGTCCCGTTCCCCTTACAATCTCGCGGCTTGCCTAGAGCTGAACCACGTTGTTCCGGGCGACCTCGGCGCTATCCTCGCCGTAGAGCGTCGCCATCGGCTCGTCCGCCATCTCGACCTTGGCGACGGCGCCGAAGCCGTTGAAGGCGGTCCGCATCGCGCAGCCATAGGCGCCGAGCATCCCGATCTCGATATAATCGCCCGGCCCCACGTCCGCCGGAAGTTGGAACGGCCCCGCCATATGGTCGAGATCGTCGCAGGTCGGCCCGTAGAAGCTGAAGCCCATGTCGCGGACGTCCGATTCTTCCGCGCGGAGAAGCTTCACCGGGAATCGCCATCCGATATGCGCGGCGTCGAACAGAGCGCCGTAGGCGCCGTCGTTGATGTAGAGCTGGTCGCCGCGGCGCTTCTCGACCCGGACGAGCAGGCTCGCATATTCCGCGCAAAGGGCCCGGCCGGGCTCGCACCACAGCTCGGCCGAGTAGCTGATCGGAAGGCTCTCGAAAGCGCGCGAGATGACGTCGAAATAGGCTTCGAGCGGCGGCGGCTCCATACCGGGATAGACGGACGGGAAGCCCCCTCCGACGTCGACGATGTCGACCGTGACGGCCGCCTCGACGATCGCCGCGCGCACCCTCTCCATCGCCTCGAAATAGGCGGTCGGGCTCATCGCCTGGCTTCCGACGTGGAAGCAGATCCCGAGCGCGTCCGCCGCCTGGCGGGTGGCGAAGAGCAAGGCCTTCATCTCGTCCGGCTCCGCTCCGAACTTGGAGGCGAGGCTGAGCTTGCTGTGGTCGGACGAGACCCGGATCCGGACGCAGAGGTTCAGATCCTGAGCTTCCCCGGTGGCGCGGACGATCTTCTCGAGCTCGTCCATCGTGTCGAGCGAGAAGGTTCGAACGCCCAGCGCATAGGCTTCTGCGATCGCTTCCTCCGCCTTCACGGGGTGCATGAAGCACTGGACCGCCTCGGGAAGGGTCTCGGCGACCAGGCGAACCTCTGCGATCGAGGCGACGTCGTAATGCGTGACTCCGCTGTCCCACAGGATCCGGAGCAGGTCCGGCGACGGGTTCGCCTTCACCGCATAGAGCGACCGGCCCGGAAACTTCTCGACGAAGAATCGGGCTGCGCGCCTGGCGGCGTGCGGACGAACGAGCGTGACCGGCTGGACCGGACGCTGCTTCGCGAGATCGGCAACGCCAGCGTTGCCGATAGGGGCGACAGCTAGCCCCAGCGCGCTATGATGCTTGTGCAACTCAAGGGACCTCCAAAGGCGGTAGTTGACGACGAGGCTGCCTTGCGGTTGTTGGAAGTCCCCATGGGGCAGCGGGGGCGGATATATGAGCGCTGTGCCCACCTGTAAAGACATGCTTTTTCCCCCACGAAACCAGAGGCTTGAATGACAGAGAGGAAGCCAACGCCAGAGGGTGTCGCTGCTGCGGCGAACCGCATCGCCGGGCATGTCGTCGAGACTCCCTTGCTGCCGCTGGAATGGCGCGGCGCGCGCGTCTGGGTGAAGGCCGAGTGCCTTCAGGAGGGCGGAAGCTTCAAGCTTCGAGGCGCAACCAACCGGCTGCTCCTCCTCGGCGACTCGGAGCGAAGGCGCGGAGTCGTCGCCTTCTCCTCAGGCAACCACGCTCTGGGCGTGGCGATCGCCGCCCGGCGCCTCGGAATCGCCGCGACCATCGTCATGCCCTCCGACGCCCCCGCCGTGAAGCGAGATGCGGCCCTCGCGGCAGGCGCGGAGATCGTCGCCTACGACCGGGCCACCGAGAGCCGGGAGGAGATTGCCGGCAAGCTCGCCGAGGCCCGTGGCTCGGCCCTCGTGCCCTCGTTCGACGATGTCGACGTCATCGAAGGGCAGGGGAGCGTCGGGGTTGAGATTGCGGGCCAGCTGGGCGGCCCGCCGGACCGAATCCTGGTCCCCTGCGGAGGGGGCGGGCTGTCGGCCGGGATCGCGCTGGCGCTGCCCGAGTCGCAGGTGGTCACGGTCGAGCCGGAAGGCTGGGACGACATGGCCCGATCGCTCGAGGCGGGCGCGCCGGTGCCCGTCCTCGAGCCGGCGCCGCCCACGCGCTGCGATGCGCTCCAGACGAAGCTGGTCTCCCCTCTGACCTTGGGAGCGCTTCGCGACTCGGGCGCGAGCGGCCTGTGGGTCACCGAATCCGAGATCGAGGTCGCAATGGCCTTCGCCGCCCGCCACCTCCGAATCGTCGCCGAGCCCGGGGGCGCGGTGGCGCTGGCGGCACTGCTCGCCGGAAAGGCCGGCGAGGTCTCGGAGCGGACGGTGGTGGTGGTCTCGGGCGGAAACGTCGATCCCGAGCTCTACGGCGCGATCCTCGGCGCTCAGGCCGCCGAAGCGGCGCGATAGCCGGCGGGGTCGATTCGTTCGGCGGGGGATACGGCTTCGATCTGCCGGGTCAGCGCCTCGAGCTGAAACCCCAGAGTCCTCAGCTCGGCGGCGAAGACCTCGCCGTCATGGCCCGGCCGGGCGAGGGCGGCCGCTTCGAGCAGGGTGTCGAGCATCATCGACAGGCTCGGAAGGACCGATTCCTCGATCCGCTCGAAAGCCTCGTCCAGCTGCCGTCTCGAGTCTCCATCGGGCATGGAGACGAAGCTATGCTTCCGTGCTTAACCTTTCGTAAAACTGGCCCTGTTTTCCGGAGCCTCCGGCTGGCACAAGCGAAGCCGTGACCGGATTCCCAGCCGCCATCCTCTCGATCCTGGTCCTCGCCGCCTTCGCCCTGATCGCAGGGGGCGCGTACCTGCTGATCAAGCGCAAGGAGCGCAAGCAGGGCGTTCTGATGCTCATCGCCGCGGCGGTGCTGTTCGGCAACGTTCTGGTCTGGACGATATGACCGCGGCGGCTTTCCTGCTGGCCGCGGCGTTGCTCGTCCAGGAAACCGAATCGGAGGAGCCGACCGCCAACCACGGCGGCGCTTATGGCTGGCGCTGCTCGGCCGAGGTCGCGATCGGTCGTCACCGGGGCAGCGTCTGGCGCGATTACGACGAGCGGCTCATTCCGTCTCCTTACATCATCCAGGTCCAGCTCCCCGATCCGGCCGACCGGCAGACCACGAGCTGGATGGTCGATCCTCGTCACGAAGGCCCTCCGCCGGGGCAGAAGCGAAATGGGGTCTCGGGGGTCCGGGAAGCCGACGCCTTCCGCAACGGCCCGGGCTCCGTCCAGTTCGAGCTGAAGTGGGAGCCGGTGGAGCTGGCCGGCCCCCTCTGGGTCCATTATTGGGGGGACGGCCGCCATGCCGGGACCCGGATGATGGCGAGCGCTCGCCATACGCGGCGCGATTATGCCAGGCGCCACCATGGCACCGCGATCGGCGTCCATCCGGACAGGGACCTGATCGCGAAGCTCGCTTCCGCGAGCAGGTGGACCGCCGTCGCCGTCGATTCGACCGGGAAGCTTTTCGCTTCGAAGACGATCGAGGTGCCGACGCCGCAGCAGGCCGAAGCGGCGTTCCGGGAAGCCCGCGCCAGGATCGACTCGCTGGAACGCCGCTTCGCCGCGAACCACGAACCCCGTGAAGAAGGCGGCGCGAGCTGCTCCGATCACGAAGACCCTGCCGCCACCATCTAGCCACTCCTCGTCATGCTGAACTTGATTCAGCATACAGGGTGGAGCCGCCCAGCGACACGAGATGAAGCCTCACCGTATTGGGCAGCTCGGGTCCAGCCGGAAGTCGAGATACTGGTCCACCGACTTCATCAGCTGCGGCATCTCGTTGACGAAGAAATGGTTCGCCGTGGGGATGGTCGAGTGATGGATGGTGATATGCTTCTGGGTTCGGAGCTTGTCGACCAGCTTCTGGACCGCGTTCGGGGTCACCACCTCGTCGCCTTCGCCCTGGATGATGATCCCGGAAGCCGGGCAGGGGGCGAGGAAGGTGAAGTCGTACATGTTGGCCGGAGGCGCGATCGAGATGAAGCCGCGCACTTCGGGCCGACGCATCAGCAATTGCATCCCGATCCAGGCACCGAAGCTGAAGCCGGCGATCCAGGTCGTCTCGGCCTCGGGGTGGACCTGCTGCACCCAGTCGAGTGCGGACGCCGCGTCGGACAATTCGCCGATCCCGTTGTCGAACACGCCCTGGCTCTTGCCGACCCCTCGGAAATTGAACCTTAGGGTCGCGAAGCCGCGCCTCACGAACGTCTTGTAGAGCGCCTGGACGATGGCGTTGTTCATCGTCCCGCCGCCCTGCGGATGGGGGTGGAGGATCAGAGCGACGGGGGCGCGCGGCCGCGGGCCGGGGCTGAATCGGCCTTCGAGACGGCCTTCGGGACCGGGGAAAATGACTTCGGGCATTGCACCTGCGCATCGCTAGGGGGAAAGAGCGGGGCTGCCCCCGCGCACATGCCGCTCTATATAGGGCCCCGCGCCCGCCGTGCAATTTGAAAGGGAAAACGTGGCTGCCCGCATCTATCTCGACCATGCCTCGACCACCCCGATCCTTCCCGAGGCCGCGGCGGCGATGGTCGAGGCGTGCCGGAGCTGGGCCAATCCGTCCTCGCCCCATGCGGAGGGGAGGGCGGTCCGGGCCCGCCTCGAGGAGGCCCGGCGCCGGATCTCGGCGGCGCTCGGCTCCGATTCGACCCTGGTCTTCACCTCAGGCGCAACGGAGGCGATTTCGCTGGTCTTCGATCGCGTCCGGGCGAAGGACCGGATCGTCTCCGCGGTCGAGCATCCGGCGGTTCTTCGAAGCGCCCCCGACGCCCGGCAGATCGCTGTCCATCCCGACGGCACCCTCGACCTCGAAGACCTCGACCGCGCTCTCGATGGCTGCGAAGCCCCGCTGGTGGCCGTGCAGTCGGTCAACAACGAGACCGGAGTCATCCACCCGGTCGCCGAGCTCCAAGCCCGGGTGAAGGCGGCTGGCGGCCTCCTCCTCACGGACTGCGCCCAGAGCGCCGGCAAGCTCCCGCTCCCTGAAGCGGACTTCATCGTCGTCGCCGCCCATAAATTCGGCGGCCCCCCTGGGATCGGCGCGCTCCTGATCCGCGACACCTCCACCCTCGAGGCGATCGGCGGCCAGGAAGGCGGTTTCCGCCCCGGAACCGCCGCCGTGCCCTCGATCATGGGCTTCGCCGCCGCCTGCGAGGCGGACCACGGCTGGTACGAGGAATCGAAGCGCCTTCGCGCCAGGCTGGATGACGGCATTGCCGCGGCGGGGGGCGAGATCGTTGCCGCCGGAGCTCCCCGAATCGCCACCATCGCCTGCTACCGGATGCCGGGAGTCCCCGGCGCGGCGCAGATGATGCAGCTCGACCTCGCCGGCATCGCCGTCACCGCCGGAAGCGCCTGCGCCTCCGGCAGCCTCAAGACCAGCCACGTCCTCACCGCCATGGGCTGGCCGGAGGAGCAAGCCCGCGAGGTTATCCGGGTCAGCTTCGGTCCGCAGACGCGCGAGAGCGATATCGACGCACTGCTCGACCAGTGGGCGGCGATGTACGGGAAACGCCGCGCCGCGTGACCGGTCCCATCTACCTCGACTACCAGGCGACCACGCCGCTCGCGCCCGAAGCGGCGGCGGCCATGCGTCCGTGGTTCGAGACCGGCTTCGGCAATCCGCACAGCAGCCACCGAATGGGCAGGGAGGCCGCCGCCGCCGTGGAAGTGGCGCGCGGGAGGGTGGTCGAGGCGCTCGGAGAGGGAGGGCAGGGGGGCAAGCTCCACTTCACCTCCGGAGCGACCGAAGCGATCAACTGGGCCTTGAAAGGCGTCGCGGCGCGCCTTCCGAGCGACCGCCGCCGGATCGTCACTCTCGCAACCGAGCATGCGGCGGTTCTCGACACGGTCGAATATCTCGCCGGCATGGGATTCGACGTCGAGATCCTGCCCGTCGCGGCCGACGGCCTCGTCGACCTCGCCGCCGTCGAAAACGCGCTCGCCAAGCCCACCGGCGTCGTTGCCGCCATGATCGTCAACAACGAGATCGGAGTCGTTCAGCCGGTTGCGGAGATCGGGGCTTTGGCCCGGGGCGCCGGCGCCCTCTTCCTGTGCGACGCGGCGCAGGGCTTCGGCCGGCTGCCTCTCCCGCTCGCCAGCTGCGACCTCGTGGCCCTCTCGGCCCACAAGGTTCACGGTCCCAAGGGGATCGGGGCGCTCTGGGTGAGGGACGGTGTGAAGCTCGACCCGCTGCTCCACGGCGGCGGCCAGGAGGGTGGGCTTCGCTCCGGCACGCTCTCTCCCGCCTTGTGCGTAGGCTTCGGCGAAGCGGCTCGGCTGCTCGTCGGGCGGGCGGAGGAGGACCGCGCTCACGTCGAGCGTCTCTGGGATCGGGCGCTCGAGACCATGTGGCCCTGGACCCTCAACGGCTCGGCCGAACAGCGCTACCGCGGCAACCTCAACCTCCGCCGCGAGGGCGTCGACACCGCGCGCCTGATCTCGGAGCTTCGGGCCGTCGCTTTCTCCGCCGGCTCAGCCTGCGCGAGCGGCTCGGGCCGGCCCAGCCACGTCCTCGCCGCACTCGGCCTCACCGAGCGCCAGGCGCGCTCCAGCCTCCGCCTCGGCTTCGGCCGCTACACCACCGAAAAGCAGCTCTTAGACGCCCTGGGTCTGATCGCCGCCGCCGCTTTGCTTCAACTGGATGAAGTGGCATGACCCTGGTCCGCTTCGTCTCCGCCGACGGCAACCACATCCAGCAGGTCCGTGGAGCGCCCGGAGAGCGCCTGCTCGATCTTGCCCAGGCGCACGGCCAGCCGCTCGAAGGCACGTGCGAGGGTCAGATGGCTTGCTCGACCTGCCACGTCATCGTCGCCGCCGAGGATTTCGCCAGGCTTGCGCCCGCGAGCGAGGAGGAGGAGGATTTGCTCGACCTCGCCGCCCGGGTCACCCGCACCTCGCGCCTCGCCTGTCAGATCCACTTGAGCGAGGCCTTAGAAAATCTGACGGTGCGGATGCCCGGCGGCTCCCATAACATGCAGGGACGATGATCGACCGAAGAACCTTCCTCGCCGCAAGCGCCGCCGCCGCCCTCGCCGCCGGCTGCCGCGCCGCCGTGCCCGCCACCGAGTCCGCCCCGGCCCAGCTGGCGATCGACGCCCGGGAGCGGTTCGAGGCGATCCGCGCCACCCTGGGCCCGGGCGGCCGGCTCGGCGTTGCGGCCATCGACACCGGCTCGGGCCGCGAGCTGCGCTTCGACTCCGATTCGCGTTATGCGATGGCCTCGACCTTCAAGTTTCCGCTCGCCGGCGCGGTGCTCGGGCTTGTCGACCGGGGCCAGATCTCGCTCGAGGAGAAGCTGCTTATCCCGACCGGCAAGCTGCTCGCCAACTCCCCCGCGGTGGAAAGATATCGAGACGAGGGAAGCCTCTCGGTCGTCCGTCTCTGCTCGGCGATCGTCGAGCTGAGCGACAACAGCGCCGCCAACATGCTCCTTCGCCGGATCGGCGGCCCGGAGGCGTTGACCCGTTTCATCCGCGACTGCGGCGATTCCGTCACCCGGCTCGACCGCTACGAGATGGAGCTCAACTCGAACCTCCCCGGCGACCCGCGCGACACAACGAGCCCGGCGGCGATGGCCGGCCTGGCGCGGACGCTGGTCCTGGGCGACCGGCTCTCCGAGCAATCGCGCAGGCATCTCTCCACCTGGCTGACGAAGGCGGTCCCCGGGCCGGACCGCCTCAAGGCGGGCCTGCCTTCGCCGCCCTGGCTGGTCGGCCACAAGACCGGCACCGGCGCCAACGGCGCGGTCAACGACGTCGCCGTGGTCTGGCGCTCGGGCAGGAAGCCGGTCATCATCGCCTGCTTCCAGAGCGGCGGCACCGCCGAACCCCCGGTGCGCTTCGCCGCCCACGCCGCGGTGGGGCGGCTTGTGGCGGAGACCTTCGCTTAGCCGTCATCCCCGCGAAAGCCGGGACCTCGGGGAGGCCCGCCGAGACTGCTCGACCTGAGGTCCCGGCTTTCGCGGGGATGACGGACGGGGGCGGCATCTTGCGTCCTCGCGCCGCTTCCACCATATGCGCCGCGGGAGTCGGACGGACGGCGCTCTCGCCAACCCGGTCAGGTCCGGAAGGAAGCAGCCGTAACGAGTTCAAGCGCCGGGTCGTTTCCGGCTCCCACCGACGCCTTCAGGCGTCATCCCGGCGAAAGCCGGGACCTCGGGGAGGCCCGCCGGGACTTCTTGTCCTGGGATCCCGGCTTTCGCCGGGATGACGGAATGGACTAGGCTCCGCGATATGTCCGAATCCCCCGACGACTCCCCAGGCTTCGGCCTAGCCCTCGGCCTCGACGAGCCGCCCCAGCCGGCCAAGGCCCAACCCTATCGGGTCCTCGCCCGCAAATACCGCCCTCAGAGCTTCGCCGAGCTGATCGGCCAGGACGCCATGGTCCGGACGCTGGGCAACGCGATCGAGCGCGATCGTCTCGCCCACGCCTTCCTCCTCACCGGAGTGCGCGGAGTCGGCAAGACCTCGACCGCGCGCCTCATCGCCAAGGCTTTGAACTGCATCGGGCCGGACGGGCAGGGGGGACCGACCATCGATCCCTGCGGCGCCTGCGAGCCCTGCCGGGCGATCGCCGAAGGGCGCCACATCGACGTCGTCGAGATGGACGCCGCGAGCCACACCGGGGTCGACGACGTCCGCGAGATCATCGAGGCGGTGCGCTATTCGGCGGTCTCGGCGCGCTACAAGGTCTATATCGTCGACGAAGTCCACATGCTGTCCAAGAACGCGTTCAACGCGCTTCTCAAGACCCTGGAAGAACCGCCTCAGCACGTTAAGTTTCTTTTCGCGACGACCGAGGTCAACAAGGTCCCGGTGACGGTCCTCTCGCGCTGCCAGCGCTTCGATCTTCGCCGGATCCCGGCCGAGAAGCTCGCCGCCCATTTCGGTGAGGTCGCTTCGAAGGAGGGGGTAGAGGTCGAGCCCGAGGCGCTCGCCCTCATCGCCCGGGCCGCCGAAGGCTCGGCCCGGGACGGCCTCTCGATCCTCGACCAGGCGATCGCCCACGGCCCCGGCGGAGTCGGCGCCGACCAGGTGCGGACCATGCTCGGCCTGTCCGACAGGGGCGCCATACGCCGGCTGCTGGGCGTGATGCTCAGCGGAGACGCCCGGGCGGCGCTCGCGGTTCTGCGCGACCAATACGACCTCGGGGTCGAGCCCAGCGCGGTCCTTCGCGGACTGCTCGAAAGCGTCCATGCGATCACCAGGGCCAAGGTCGGCGGAGCCGAGGATAACGCGCAGTCGGCGGAGGAGCGCGAAGCCTATTCGGACTGGGCGGGCCGCCTCTCCTACGCCGCCGTCCACCGCCTCTGGCAGCTGCTCCTCAAGGGCCTGGCCGAGGTGCACGGCGCTCCTATGCCCCTCGAAGCCGCCGAAATGGCGCTTCTTCGGGTGATCCACGCTTCGGAGCTTCCCGATCCGGGCGCACTGATCGAGAAGCTGGCGAGCGGGGAGGCGGGCCCCGCACGAGCCGCCCCGGCTCAAGCCGCACCGCCGGCGATGCCGGCGACCTTCCGCGACATGGTCGAGGCGCTCGAGGCCAAGGGCCGACGCCACCTCGCCCAGCAGCTTCACGATTACGCCCGCCCGGTCGCCTACGCTCCGCCCGAGCTCGTCCTCAGCTTGAAGGGGCCGATCGCGACTCGCGACCTGGCACTGGCTTTAAAGGAAGTGACCGGCCAGGCCTGGCAGGTCCGGACCGAGGACGACGGCGGCGAGCCGACTCTCCAGGAGCAGGAGCAGGCCGCGAAGAAAGCCGAGGAGCAGTCCGTGCTGGAAACTCCTTTGGTCAAGGCCGCGTTGGAGGCCTTTCCGGGGGCCGAGCTCGCCCGCTACAATCTGGATGAACAACGGAGCGCTTAGATAATGCCCGATTTCGACGAGATCATGAAAATGGCCCAGAACGCCCAGGCCGGCCTGATGAAGGCGCAGGAGGGGCTCGACCGGATCGAGGTCGAGGGCCTTTCGGGCGGCGGCTTGGTCAAGATCCGGGCCACCGCCAAGGGCCGGATCATCTCGGTCGACCTCGACGAGAGCCTGCTCGCGCCCAGCGAGAAGCAGATGGTCGAGGATCTCGTCGCCGCCGCGATCAACGACGCAAGGACGAAGGCGGACCAGGCGGCCCAGACCGAGATGTCGAAGATGACCGCCGGCCTCCAGCTCCCGCCCGGCTTCAAGATGCCGTTCTGACGCTCACGCAGTGAGCGTCATCCCGGCGAAAGCCGGGATCTCGGGGAGACCCGCCGAGACTTCTTGTCCTGGGGTCCCGGCTTTCGCCGGGATGACGGTTAGAGCGAATTTCTCTCAGGCTCAGGCTCAGGCTCAGGGTCCGGCGCTAACTCCGGCTCCGCTACCGGCGCCGCCTGCGGCTGCTCATATTCCTCGCCGGGAAGCGCAACCGGCGCGGCCGGAGCGGCCTTCGCCCTGGGCGCCGCCGTCCTCTTCGCCGGAGCCGCCGGCTCCCGCTCCGGCGCCGCCGCTTCGCCCTCGTAGACGCAGGCGTCCAGCCCCTCGCGGGCGACGACTCCGATCCGCGCCGCGATCGCGTTGCCGTAGCGCCGGGTGAAGCCCTTGGGCGCGGTCGCCCCGCGTTCCTTGGGCAGTGGAAGCACCGCCGCGATTCGAGCCGCCTCGATCCTGCTCAGAGCGCTCGAGTCGTGGTTGAAGTAACGCTGCGACCCGGAGTTGACGCCGTAGGTGCCGATCCCGGTCTCGGCGACGTTGAGATAGACCTCCATGATCCGCCTCTTTCCCCACATATTCTCGATGAGCAGGGTGAACCAGGCTTCCAGGCCTTTGCGGAAATAGCCGCCGCCCTGCCACAGGAAGGCGTTTTTCGCCGTCTGCTGGCTGATCGTGGAGCCGCCGCGAATGACCGATCCGCCCTTGGCGTTTCGCCGCATCGCCGCCGCGATCGCGTCCTGGTCGAAGCCCCAGTGCGAGCAGAACTTGCTGTCCTCCGCGGCGATCGCCGCCCGGACCGCGTCCCGGTCGATCCGATCGAGGCCCATCCAGTCGCGGGCCACGTGCCGGCCGGTCAGCCGGTCCCCGAGCATGGTGAAGGTGGTGGGGGGGTTCACCACTCGGTAGGCGAGGACCCAGAGCAGGCTGATCAGGATGAAGAGGAAGACGGCCGACACGGTCCAGACCAGGATCCGCCCGAACCAGCCGCGTTTCTTCGCCCTTACGCGCGCCATGCTACCGTCATCCCGGCGAAAGCCGGGACCTCAGGACGACTAGTCGCGGCGGGTCTCCCCGAGGCCCCGGCTTTCGCCGGGGTGACGGTCAGGTGCACGTTCTGCGAGCCTACGAAGCCGGAAGCAGCCGCCGCTCGCCGGCAAGGCCCATCAGCGCCTTCTGGAGCTTTTCGAACGCCCTGACCTCGATCTGGCGGATGCGCTCGCGGCTGACGTCGTAGACCTGGCTGAGCTCCTCGAGCGTCTTGGGCTCGTCGGTCAGGCGACGCTCCGTCAGGATGTGCTTCTCGCGGTCGTTCAGGGCCTTCATCGCCTCGACGAGAAGCTCGTGCCGGACCTGGCTCTCCTGCGCGTCCGCAACCCTTTCGTCCTGAAGCGGCTCGGAGTCGACCAGCCAATCCTGCCATTGGCCGTCGCCCTCCTCGCGAAGCGAGACGTTGAGCGAGGTGTCACCGCCCATCGACATCCGCCGGTTCATCGAGATGACGTCTTCCTCGGAGACCCCGAGATCGGTGGCGATCTTGGTCACGTCGGCGGGCTTCAAATCGCCGTCCTCGAACGCCTCCATCTGGTTCTTCATCCGCCTGAGGTTGAAGAACAGCTTCTTCTGAGCCGCGGTGGTGCCCATCTTCACGAGGCTCCACGAGCGCAGGATATATTCCTGGATCGAGGCTCGGATCCACCACATCGCATAAGTGGCGAGTCGGAAGCCCCTTTCCGGCTCGAACTTCTTCACGCCCTGCATGAGGCCGATATTGCCTTCCGAGATCAGCTCGGAAGTCGGCAGGCCGTAGCCGCGATAGCCCATTGCGATCTTCGCCACGAGGCGCAGGTGCGAATTGACCAGCTTGGCTGCGGCATCGGTGTCCTGATGCTCGGTCCAGCGCTTGGCCAGCATATATTCCTCCTCGGGCGCGAGGATGGGGAATTTCTTGATCTCGGCGAGATAGCGGTTGAGGCCCGCTTCGCCGCTCATGGCGGGGATCGTCGCCACGCTCTTGCCGCTAGCCATCGTCTTCACTCACTCCCTGGTTACCCGCTGCTTTTGATCTTGCCGGGACCGTCGCCCTTATACCGCCAGCGCGCTTAACAGTTGCTGCATATCCGACGGAGCGTCGCTTTTGAACGACAAGGCCGCCTCTGTCACGGGATGGATGAACCCAAGCTCCGCCGCGTGCAGCGCCTGCCGTTCGAAACCGAGCTTTTTCAATAACTCACGATGGGCCGATCGGGTCCGTCCGTAGGCCGGATCGCCGAGCAATGGGTTGCCGATCGAGGTCATGTGGACCCTGACCTGGTGGGTCCGCCCGGTTTCGAGCCTGCATTCCACCAGGGCCGAGTCGCGCAACGGCTGCAAAAGCCGATAGCGGGTCACCGCCCTCTTGCCCCGATTCCCTTCGACGATCGCCATCTTCTGGCGGTTGGCCGAGGACCGGGCGAGCGGGGCGTCGATCGTGCCCGCGGGCGGGTTCGGCATACCGGCGACCACGGCCAGATAGCGGCGGTCGATGCTGTGCCGCGCGAACTGCGCCGCAAGGCCCTCATGGGCGCGGTCGGTCTTGGCGACCACGAGAAGCCCGGAGGTGCCCTTGTCGATCCGGTGGACGATCCCCGGCCGGGCCACCCCGCCGATGCCCGACAGCCGCCCGGCGCAATGGTGGAGGAGGGCGTTCACCATCGTCCCGTCGAAATTGCCCGCCGCCGGGTGGACGACCATGCCCGCCGGCTTGTCGACGATGAGCAGGTGATCGTCCTCGAAGACGATGTCGAGCGCGATGTCCTGGGCCTCGTTATGCGGCTGCGCGGGCTCCGGCACGCTGACCTGGTAGGCCCCGCCCAGCGCCTTGGCCGCCGGGTCGCGGACGATCCCGACCGGCCCGGTCACCCGGCCGCTGCTGATCAGCGCCTTGAGGCGCTCCCGCGAAAGAGTCGGCAGCGCTGCGGCGAGCGCCCGGTCGAGGCGCCAGCCCACGGCATCGGCGGCGATCGTGGCGGTAATGTGCGACTCCCCCCGGGTCATTGCTTAACCGATGTGGGCAGGGCCGGGGCCGATATCAATCCCCCCGTCAGTCCTCTTGCAACTCGATTCCCATCCGGCCAATAGGAGGCGGAAACCGGCTCGACAGGGGCAGCAACCGCCATGAAATCCCACGAATTTGCGAGCCTTCTCTGCTCCCGGCTCTGCCATGACCTGCTGAGCCCCGTCGGAGCCCTCAACAACGGAATCGAGCTTCTCGCCGACGAGCACGATCCGGAGATGCGGGCGCGCTGCATGGACCTCCTCGGGGAGAGCGCACGGGCAAGCGCCAACAAGCTCAAATTCTTCCGCTTGGCCTTCGGCGCCGCCGGCGGCTTCGGCGACGAGGTCGACACGCGCGAGGCGAGGGTTGCGATCGAGGGGCTGTTCGGCGGCGACGGCCGGATCCAGCTCGGCTGGATGGTCGACGAGCCGACGATGAGCAAAAGGGCCCTCAAGGTCCTCCTGAACCTCGTCCTCATCGCCGGCGACGCCCTGGTGCGCGGCGGCCGGCTCGACGTCGGCGCCGAGAAGCATGGCGGCGGAGTCGACATCGTGGTCCGCGCCGACGGCGCCCGGATCGTCCTCGACCCGGAGCTGAAGCGCGCCCTTCTCGGCGACCTCGCCGAGGAAGCCATCGCCCCGCGCGGCGCCGCCGCCTGGCTCGTCCACTGCCTCCTCGCCGATTGCGGCGGAGATGTGCAGGTCGCCGACCAGGAGGAGGGGGTCCTCCTCATCGGCGCGAGCATTCCGGCGGCCTAGCTCGTCGCCCCAGCGAAGGCTGGGGCCCCGGCGGGTGAAGACCTCCTCCGTCGCCCCAGCGAACGCTGGGGGCCCGGTGGGTGATGACCTCGTCGCCTTTCACCCCCTGGGGTCCCACCTTCGCTGGGACGACGGGCCCGCGAGTAAACGCCTTCTTAACCACCCGTGCCTAGGGTCGGCGGACGCGATCAGCGGCGGGGCCAGTGGACGATCTCATCAACGATTTCATCGCCGAGACCCGCGAGATGCTCGAAGCGCTCTCCGGGGAGATCGTCGCCTGGGAGGCCGCGCCCGGCGACCGATCGCGGCTCGACGAGATTTTCCGCTTCGTCCACACCGTCAAGGGCAATAGCGGCTTCTTCGACCTTCCCCGGATCCGGGACCTCAGCCATGCCGCCGAGGACGCGCTTGCGGCGGTCCGCTCCGGGACCCGGAGCGCGGACTCGCGGCTGGTCGGCGCCGTCCTCGCCGTCATCGACCGCCTGGCCGAGCTGATCGAGGCGCTCGATACCGGCGAAGCTCTCGCGAGCGAGGACGACAGCGCCCTGGTCGACGCCCTGTCCGCCGAGCAATCGGGACAGGCCGTCGAAACCGAAGCCGCACCCGCAAACGCCGCGGCGCGCCCTTCGAGCCGCACCATCCGCCTTCCGGTCGAGCTTCTCGACCGGATGATGAGCGGAGTCTCCGACCTCGTCCTCGCCCGCAACGAACTCGCCCGCCGGATCCGGGCCGGCGGCGATTCCGAGATGATGGCCGCCTTCGACCGGGTCTCGGTCACCGTCGCCGACCTTCGCGACGGGATCACCCGGACGCGGATGCAGCGGATCGACAACCTCTTCGCGCCCTTGCCCCGGATGGTCCGCGACGTCTGCGCCCAGACCGGCAAGCAGGCCGCGCTCGAGATCGACGGCGGCGACGTCGAGATCGACCGCGAGATGCTGGAAATGATCCGCGACCCGCTCACCCACATCATCCGAAACGCGATCGACCACGGAATCGAGAGCCCCGCCGTCCGCCTCAAGGCCGGCAAGAACGTGGTCGGGCGGCTCAGCGTCTGCGCCCGCCAGGCCGGCAACCAGATCCTTCTTGAAGTCTCGGACGACGGCGCTGGGATCGACGGCGACAAGCTCGCCGCCCGCGCGGTCGCCGCCGGGGTCCTGACCGCCGAACGCGCCGAACGGCTCGGGGAAGCCGAGAAGCATGCCCTGGTCTTCGAGCCCGGGCTTTCGACAGCGGCGGCGGTCACCGGCCTTTCAGGCCGGGGAGTCGGAATGGACGTCGTCCGGGCCAATGTCGAACGGATCGGCGGAGTCGTCGAGATCGAGAGCAGGGCGGGGAAGGGGGTCCTCCTCACGCTCAAGGCCCCGCTCACCCTCACCATCATCCCGGCGCTCACCGTCGGCGCCGGCGGCCAGGTCTACGCCGTCCCGCGCTCGGCGATCGAGGAGATCGTCCGGGTGAAGGGCGGGGGAATCCGGGTCGAGAGCGTCGGCGGAGCGGCCTTCGCCACCGTTCGAGGCCGCCGGCTGCCCCTCGTCCACCTGCGCGAATCGCTCGGCCGCGAGCCTTGCGAGGACCCCTCGGGCCAAAGCCTCGTCCTGCTGAGGCCGGCCGGAGCGGATCTCTACGCTCTCGCCGTCGACGATATCCGCGACCATGAAGAACTCGTGGTGAAGCCGGCGGCGCCCGCGGTGATGTCGGCGGGGCTCTACGCCGGGACGACCATCGGCGACGACGGCAGGCCGGTTCTGCTCCTCGATCCGCCCGGAATCGCCGCCCGTGCCGGGCTGACCCTGCAGCGCGGACGCGCCCAGGCCGAGGCCCCGCCCGCTCCGGCGGCGGAGCAGGGCCCCGCCGCGCTTCTGTTCAACACCCTCGCCGGAAGGAAGCGGCTGGTGCCGGTCGCCGCGGTCCAGCGGATCGAGGACGTCCGGGCGGAGGCCGTCCAGCTCAGCGCCGGGCGCCTGCACGTTGTCCTGGGCGACAGCCTGCTCCCGCTCGAAGGCTGCGGCTCGGCCGTTCCGGACCGGTCGATCCGGGTGCTTCGGCTCGGCGACGGCCATGAAGAGATCGCCTACGGCCTGGCCGACGTCGTCGACATCCTTCCGCTTCCCCCCGGGCTGATCCCGGCGGCCGAGCCCGGCGAGGTGAGCGCAGTGGTCCTGGTCGACGGCGAGCAGGCCGAATTGCTCGACCTGCACTGGCTTTTCGCCCGCCAAAGCGGGCGTCGGCCGGCGCGGGAGGCGGCGGGCGCGGCGAGGCCGGTCTGCGTCATCCCGGCCGGCGATCCCTTCATGGACTCGATCCTTCGACCGCTCGTCGAAAGCGCCGGCTACACGGTGCTCGCATGCGGCGACCCGGGCAGCGAATCCGCCTCCGTCGTCATCTCCGGCGAGGAAGCCGGGACTCCGGCGCCTTCGGGAGCGCGCTCCGTCCGGATCCACGCCTCGGCAGAAGGTCCGGAAGGAAGCGTCCACCGCTACGACCGCGAGGCGCTTCTCGCGGCCCTTGCCGGAGACGTCCGGCCGAAACGCGGGCGCCGGCGTGGCTGAGCTCCTCCTCATCGTCAGGCTCGCCGGCGAGCGGGTCGCCTTGCCGGCCGCGGACGTCGAATCCGTCGTCGAGATCGAGGCGCTGACCCCGGTGCCGGGCGCTGCCGGCCACGTCGCCGGCCTCGCCGCGCTTCGAAGCCGGGTGCTCACCGTGATCGACTGCCTGGCTTCGCTCGATCCGTCCCTCCGGCTCCCCTCCGAAGCGCGCGAGGCGGTGATGGCGGTGGTCGACGGTCACCCCTACGCCCTGCTCGTCGAGGCGGTGGAGGACGTGGTCGAAGCGAGCGGCGAGCGCCGGCCGGCGGGGGCGTCGCTGGCCGCCCGGTGGCGCCGCATCGGCCTCGCCACGATAGAGGCGGAAGGCGATTTGCTTCTCCTCGCCGACGTCGAGGCCCTGATCGCCGGACCGGCCCGGGAGGCGGCGTGAGGCTTAAGGCGGCGGTTAACTTATTGCGGCTAGGTTCCGGCCGCGGGCAAGAGCGAGAGCAGGCATGAAGAGCTGTCTAGTCGTCGACGATTCCAAGGTGATCCGGAAGGTCGCCCGCCACATATTGGAAACTCTCGATTTCTGTGTCGACGAGGCCGAGGACGGCCGCGAGGCGCTGATCCGCTGCGAGGCGCGGATGCCCGACGTCGTCCTCCTCGACTGGAACATGCCGGTGATGGGCGGGATGGAGTTCCTGAGGACCCTCCGCCAGAAGAAGTTCGAGACCCAGCCCAAGGTCGTCTTCTGCACGACCGAGAACGACGCCGCCCACATCCGGGCCGCGATCGACGCCGGCGCGGACGAATATGTGATGAAGCCGTTCGACCGCGAGACCCTCGAAAGCAAGCTCCAGATCGTCGGAATCGCGTGACCCGGCCCGCCGCCCTGGCGGCAGGGGAAGAGGCCTCTGCCGCGGGCCCTCTGAGACCGATGCCCCCGTTGAGACTGATGATCGTCGACGATTCGCAGGTCGCGAGGGCGGTGCTTTCGAGGATGCTCGGCGCCTCCGGCGATTTCGAGATCGTCGCCACCGCCGGCGACGCCGCGGAGGCGCTTCGGCTGCTTCCCTCGACCCGGGTCGACATAATCCTCCTCGACGTCGAGATGCCCGGGACAAGCGGCCTAGAGGCGCTGCCCGAGATCGTCAGGACGGGCCGCGGCGCGCGGGTCCTCATCGTCTCCTCCTTCTGCGACGCAGATTCGGACTCGGCCGTCCGGGCGCTCGCTCCGGGCGCCGCCGAAACCCTTTCCAAGCCGGGCGCCGAAGCGTTCGGCGGCCGCTTCTCCGAGATCCTCGCCCAGCGGCTGCGCCGGATGGGCCGCCGCGAAGCCGTTTCCGGGCCGCCCGGCGCGCCGAAACCCTCCGCCGCGAAGCTCGGCTGCCTCGCTTTGGGCGCCTCGACCGGCGGCCTCCACGCGGTCACCGCTTTGCTCAGCGCCCTGCCGGCGAAGATCGGCGCCCCGATCATGATCACCCAGCACCTTCCTTCCGCCTTCCTTCCCTTCTTCGCCCGCCAGGTGGAATCCGCCTCGGGCCGGACCGTCCGGATCGCCGAGGACGGGCTTCAGCTTCGAGCCGAGGAGATCGTTCTGGCGCCCGGCGACGCCCATATCCGCCTCGAGCGCAAAGGCGGCAGGGTGAATGTGAGGCTCGATCGCTCCGCCGCTCCGAGCGGCTGCGTCCCTTCGGTCGACGTCATGCTCGATTCCGTCGCCGCCGCTTACGGCCCCGCGGCTCTCGGGATCATGCTGAGCGGAATGGGCCGGGACGGCCTTGCCGGAAGCCGCGAGCTCGTCGCTCGGGGCGGAACGATGATGGCCCAGGACCGGCAGAGCTGCGCGGTCTGGGGAATGCCCAAGGTCGTCGTCGAAGCCGGCCTCGCCTGCGCAATTCTTCCGCCCGCCGAGCTCGCCGGACAGGTGGCGGCGCGGGTCGAGGCGCTTTCATGCAGGTGAGCGACGCGTCGAGCCGGATCCTCGCCGGCCTTCTCGAGGCGCGAACCGGCCAGCAATTGACGATGAGCCGGCGCTGGCGGATCGAGACCGCGCTCCAGCCCTTGATGCGCGAGCGGGGCATCGCATCGCTCGACGGTCTCGTCGCGGCCCTGGTCGCCCGATCCGACGAGCGCCTCGCCGACTTGGTGGTCGAGGCCCTGCTCAACAACGAGACCTTCTTCTTCCGCGACCGCCAGTGCTTCGAGCTGCTGCTCGGCCCCGGCCTTCGCCGGCTCGAGGCGCTTCGCCGGCGCGAGCGGCGGCTCTCGATCTGGTGTGCCGGCTGCTCGACCGGCCAGGAAGCCTATTCGATCGCAATGCATTTCGCCGAGAACAAGGCGCGCTGGAGCGGATGGACGATCGACGTCGTCGGGACCGACGTCTCCCGCTCCGCCGTCGAGCAGGCCAGGAGCGGCGTTTATTCGCAGTTCGAGGTCCAGCGCGGATTGCCCGTCCTCCAGATGATGCGCTGGTTCGAGGAACTTCCCGGAGCCGCCTGGCGGATCGCTTCGGCCCTAAGGCGCTCGGTTCGGTTCGAAGTCGCAAGCCTCGTGGCGCCGGCTGCCCCGGTGGAGAAGTTCGACATCATCCTGTGCCGAAACGTCCTCCTCTATTTCTCGCCCGAGATGCGCCGCTCCGCCTTCGAGCGCCTGGCCTGCGCCTCCGCGGAGGATGGCGTGCTGATGCTCGGCGCCGGCGAGACCGTGATCGGCCAGACCGACTCCTTCGCCTCCGATCCTGAGTGCCGGGGCCTCTACCTCCGGATCCCCGCAAAGCCGGAGCGCCGCCGCGCCTGACCGCGGTTGAACGCGCCCCGTCATCCCGGCGAAGGCCGGGATCCATGAACACGGCCGGCGGAGAATGGACCTGAGCGGTGTTCATGGATTCCGGCTTTCGCCGGAATGACGAGTGGGCCCCCCCACCTCTTGACGCAGCGCCGTTTTTAGCGCCGGAAGGCTCGATGGACGGGTTTATCGACGCTCCCTCGCCCAATTTCGACGAGCGCGCTCTGCCCGTGTCGATCCTGGTCCTCCATTATACCGGGATGGAGGACGCAGCCTCGGCGATCGCCCGTCTGAAGGACCCGCAAGCGAAGGTCTCCTGTCATTATCTCGTCGACGAGGACGGACAGGTGCTCCGGATGGTCGACGAGGAGAAGCGCGCCTGGCACGCCGGACGGGCCTTCTGGCGCGGAGCGGTCGACATCAATTCGGCGAGCATCGGGATCGAGATCGTCAATCCCGGCCACGATTTCGGCTACCGGCCCTTTCCCGAGCCGCAGATGGAGGCTCTGATCCCGCTCGTCGCCGACATCGTCTCGCGCTACCGCATCCGCCCGCCTTATGTCGTCGGCCATTCCGATATCGCCCCGGCCCGCAAACGCGATCCCGGCGAGCTTTTCGACTGGGGCCGGCTCGCCCGGCTCGGTCTGGCAATGCCGCGTCCCACCGAAAAGCTGATCGATCCACTCTGGACCGACGGCGGCTTCCTGCTCGCCCTCGAGCGCTTCGGCTACGACGTCCATAAGCCCAAGGCCGCAGTCGCCGCCTTCCAGCGCCGATTCCGCCCGGAGCTGATCGACGGGGAGATCGACGGAGAGACGAGGGCGATCCTTCTCGGTTTGCTCTTGGATAGCCGGAGCGCACCGCCTAAGTGACCGGGGTCAGAGGATCGGGCGGCCGCCCGCCTTCGCTGAAGCTACTGCGGGCAAGCTCGAAAGGGTTCACCAGCCGAAGCCTTGGCGTAGGCTGGAGGAAAGTCCGGGCTCCACGGAACGACGGTGCCGGATAACGTCCGGCGGGGGCGACCCCAGGGAAAGTGCCACAGAAAGCAGGTCGCAAAGGCTTCGGTCCTGCGACAGTGAAAGGGTGGGGTAAGAGCCCACCGCGGCCCCGGCAACGGCGGCCGGCACGGCAAACCCCACCGGGAGCAAGACCGAATAGGGACCGCGCGGGTTCGTTCCGCCCAATGTGGTTCGGGTTGGTTGCTTGAGGGGCGGAGCGATCCGCCTCCCAGATGAATGGTCGCCCATCCGCCGAAGCCTTTGGCGTAGGTGGAGGACAGAACCCGGCTTATAGATCCTCTGGCACTTTTTCCCGGGGCGTGGATTAGAAAGCGACGATGGCAAGGCACACGCGTTCCAACGACTGGGGTTTTCCGCGCTGGCGCGCCTACGGCGCCGAGCGCGAGGCGGTGCGCGTTCGCCTGTGCGACCGCGAGGGCTGCAGCGAGCCGGGCGACCGTCCCGCCCCCAAGTCGCCGCACAGCCCCGACCGCTGGTATTTCTGCGAGGCCCATGCGGCCGAGTACAACCGCAACTGGAATTATTTCGAAGGCCTGACCGCCGAGGACGCCGCCGCCCGCGAAGCCGAGGAGCGGCGCGGCGCCGAAGGCTATAAGCAGGCCAATCATTACGGCTGGGGCGGCCCCGGCGACGGAAGCCGCAGCCGCGACGAGATGCGGGCGCTCGAGACGCTCGAGGTCGAGGTCGACGCCCCCTTCGAATCGATCAAGGCCGCTTGGCGTCGGCTCGCCAAGGCCAACCACCCCGACGCCGCCCCCGGCGATTCCGAAGCGGCCCAGCGCTTCCAGGCCGTCCAGGCCGCCTACGAAGTCCTGAGGAAGTCGGAAGAGAGACGGACCGCCTGAAATTCCTCCCCCAGCTTGCCTTGGGGAGGGGAACCGCGCGAGGCGTGGTGGAGGGGTCATTCTGACTCCGCATCTCCCCTCCACCCCGACGCTTCGCGCCGCGGTCCCCCTCGCCGAGCAAGCTCGGGGAGGAATTCAGAAAGCGACATGAAAGTGCCCATAATATGCCCGCCATGCTCCTGCGCATCGCAACCCTCGCCGCCTTCGCCGTCCTCGCCGCCTGTGGGAACGGAACCGAAGCCACCGCCCAACCCGCCGCTTCGCCTTCCGACCCCGAGGCCTGGACCATCGGTCCCTTCGTCCGAGGCCGCAATTACTCGAAAGGCGTTCCGCTTCACCCCACGCGCCGCCGGGGCGGCGGCTGGCACCTCGACCTCCCGGCCGCTCCCGGAAGCGTCCATGCCGTGACCTTTCGCCACGGCCCGCTCGCGGGAAAGCGTCGGATAGTGATGCGCTATCGGGTCGAGGCCGCCCGGGGCGCCCGGATCCTCGCCTCGAGCGACGGCCGCTCGCCCTCGATGATCACCCTCTATTTCCAGCGCAGGGGCGACAATTGGAGCGGCCGCGGACGCTTCGAGACCTACCGCTGGTACGCGACCTTCGCCACCCAGTCGCCTCTGACTCCCGGCAATCACGTCATGGCGGCGCCCCTCGACGGCCCCTGGACTGCGATCGAGACCAGCAAGGCCCTCACCAGCCCCGCCGCCTTCCGGGCCGCCCTCGCCGATTCCGACCAGGTCGGCTTCGTCCTCGGAGGCGGCGACGGCTTCGGCCACGGAATCTTCGCCACCGGCCCGGCGCGGCTGATCGTCACGGATTTCCGGGTGGAGTGATCTGAAGGCAGAAGAGAAAGCCGTCATCCCGGCGAAAGCCGGGACCTCTGGGAGACCCGCCGAGACTTTACGACCCGAGGTCCCGGCTTTCGCCGGGATGACGGGTATCAGGGCGTGAACATGAAAGTCCCCGTGACATGCGCCACCGGGTCGGCAGCATCGCCGTCATGCGCGATCCCCCGAACGAAGCCGACGCTCCTCGTCGTCCCGTAGCATTCGCCCCGGCCGACGATCCGCTTGCCGGGAGTCGCCGGACGAAGATAGTCGACCCGCATGTCGAGCGTCGCCTGCGGCCTGAAGCGCCCCAGCTTGACCCAGATCGCCATGCTCGTCGCCATGTCCATCAGGCTGACGATCGGGCCTGAGGCGAGAACGCCGGTCTCCGGCACCCCGACCAGCTTCTCCTTCCAGTCGAGGCCCAGCTCGACCCAGTCCGGTCCGTGGCCGACATAGAGGATCCCGAGCGCTCCGCCATGGCCGACCTTCCGGGCGAATTCGGTGAACAGCTCCGGATCGAAGCCGCCGTCGGTTGCGAACCGGCTCATCGATCGAGCCGGGCGGCGGTTTCGCGGACGAGGGCGATCATGTTGGGTATGCCCTGGGTCCGGTTGGAGCTGAGCTGGCTCTTGAGATCGAAGGGGGCGAGCGCCGCTTCGACGTCCGTGGCGAGTATCTCTTTCGGGCTCCGGTCCTGCACCGCGAGCAGGACGAGCGCGACGATGCCCTTGGTGATCGCTGCATTGCTGTCGGCGAGGAAGTGGAGCCGGCCGTCCGGCCGAGGGACCGGATAGACCCAGACGGAGGCCGAGCAGCCGCGCACCAGCGTGGATTCCGTCTTCAGCGCGTCGGGCATCGGCTCGAGCGCCCGGCCGAGGTCGATCAGCAGCCGGTAGCGGTCGTCCGCCTCGAGCAGCTCGTAATCGGCTTCGACGTCGGCGAGGGAAGGGGAGTGCATGGGGGGCCGCTACCAGAGCGGGGGGGCCACGCAAAGACGGCTTTGGGACTGACGTCATCCCGGCGAAAGCCGGGACCTCGGGGAGACCCGCCGAGACTTCTCGTCCTGAGGTCCCGGCTTTCGCCGGGATGACGGATTTGCCTTCCGCTCGAACGATGGCCTCTAGTCGCCCCCGCTGGCGATCATTTCGAGGCGGCGGACCCTCGCCCGCAGCTCCGCGATCTCCGGGCGGGCCTGGGAGCCCCTGCTGGAGCCGCAGCCCCGCGCCGCCACCTCGATCCGCCTCAACTCCAGCCATCCGAACCACGCCTTGAGCAGCGCTCCGGCGGTCAGCCCGATCGCCAAAAGGCCCGATCCGGTCAGGGCTGCGAGGCTTGCGGGGTCGGTCATCTTCCACTCCTCTAGCGGTCGCGCAGCTTCTCGATCTCGCGCTCGAGACTGTTCTCTTTCTCGACCGTGATCCGCTCGAGCACGGCGATGCGCTCGTGAAGCGCTCGAACCTCGGACTTGAGCCGGGCATTCTCGTCCGTCGTATGCGGCGCCTCTCCAACCCGGTCGCGGCGGCGGCCGCCGCCCATTCGGCTCTTCAGGACGCTCGCGATCATGACCATCCCGACGATCAGAACCACCATCTCAAAAGGATTCATCGCTCTTCTCCTTGCACCGGCCGCTTCAGCCGACCGGCCGCTGGTCTCGAAGCTGCTCGATCTCCTCGGCGACCCCGAGGCCCTTCGAAGTGGCGATCCGCTCGAGCACCCGGACCCGCTCCTCGAGCCGCTCGGTCTGGGCGGCGTAGCGCTCCGCTCGCTCGACGGCGGTCCGGCTCACCGCTTCCATCTGCCGTTCCTTGACGTCCAGCCAACGCTTGATCACTCCGGCGAAGATCGCCGCCAGCGGGATCAATACCCAGATCCATGTCGCCATCTTTTATGCCATCCCTTCGCGTTCGAGCTCGTTCAGTTCCTGGGGAGGCGCAGGGCCTCGATCTCCTGGGTCAGCCGGTGGCCGTCGTCGGTGACGATCCGCTCGACGGTCGCGAGCCGGTCCTTGACCGAGCTCAGCTCGGCCCGAAGCTGCGCGTTCTCCGAGGAGATGAGCTTGATCCGCTCCAGCGCCTCATCCCCGCTCTTGGGGTAGATCGCCTGGCCCCATGCCCCGTCGAGCGGGTAGCCGTGCTTGATCCTGAGCCAGGTGGTGAGGATCCAGCCTCCGATCGCGAGCACTCCGAGGATGGCGATCAAAGGCGCCAGCTGGCTGAAAGTCATATCCATTGTCCGATCCTCTGTTTTTAAAGTTCAGCGCAGGCTCTCGATTTCGCGGGCGGTCCGCTCGGCGGGATCGGTGGCGATCCTCTCGAGCACGGAAAGCCGCTCCTCGAGCCGTCCGATCTTGCTCCTCAGCCCGGCATTTTCCCGGCTGAGCGATTCGATCTCCCGTGCCGCCTCGGGCTTGTGCGCGGTTCCGGCGCGGACTTCGGCAATCCGGTGGCGGCCCCTCATCCAGGTGAGGATCAAAACCGCTCCCGCCACGAGCGACGTCATGGCGATGATGAAAAATCCCAGGTCTTCCATTACCCTCCCTCTCCCTTGTCTCGAAAGTCAGCGCAGCTGGTCGATCTCGCGGGCGAGCCGGCTGTTGGAGCTGGTCACGTAGGTCTCGACCTCGGCCAGCCTCCGGTCGATCTCGCGGAAGCGGGAGCGGACGTCGCGGACCGTCCGGGCCGGCGAGGCCCGAACGCCCTGCCAGAACTTGGTCTGCTCGGCGGTCTCGTTGACCATCGCCTGCGGCTTGACCGGCGCCATCCAGGCGGCGACGAGATAGGCTATGATCGTCCAGGGCCCGCCTCCGACCATGGTCAGGATGACCAGGCCGATCCGGATGACCATCACGTCGACCCCGGTATAGTCGGCGATCCCGGCGCAGACGCCCTTGAACTTGCGGTTCTGCTTGTCGAGGTAGAATTTGGTGTGCGCGGCGCTCATTGTCCGATCCTCTGGCGGGCCGGGGCGGCGAGGCGATCCTCGATGCCGGTGGCGGCGGGGTCGCAGGCGATCGCGCGCCAATTGGGGTTCTCCGCGGTCATGATGCGCTCGATCGAGCACATCCGGTCGTCGAGCCGCCGGGCGAGGTCGTAAAGCTCCTCCATGAGCTTCTCGTCCTCGTTGGTGAGGGTCGCCGCCGTCTTCCAGCGCGTGATGTAGTGGAAGATCAGCCAGGGCAGGCCGATGACCACGATGGCCACGATGACGATCGGGAACAGGTCTTCCATCGCCTCAGCCCTCCTTCTTGCTCATTCGGGCCTTGAGCGCTTCGAGCTCGGCATCCACTTTTTCGGAATTGCGCAATTCGGCGATCTCCTCGTCGAGCGTCTTGGGAGCCCCGAGCGCCAGGGCGTCGGCCCGGCCCTCGGCGTCGTCGGCGCGGCGCTCGAGCACGTCGAAGCGCGAGAAGGCGTCGTCGACCTTGGGGCCGGCATACATTTCGCGAAGCCGGACGCGCTGGTTGGCGCTTTCGAGCCGGCTCTGGATGGCGTTCTGGCGGGTGCGGGCCTCGCGAAGCTTGCCCTGCAGCTTGGCGATGTCGGCCTCCGAGGCGCGGAGGGCGTCGTCGAGGACCTCGATCTCCGTCCTCAGGCTGTCGCCCATGTCCGCGGCCTTCTGCTTCTCCACCAGTGCCGCCTTGGCGAGGTCCTCGCGGTCCTTGCTGAGAGCGAGCTCGGCCTTCTCCGTCCAGCTTTCCTGGAGCTTGTCGAGGCGGGAGATCTGGCGGCGCATCTCCTTCTGGTCCGCGATCGTGCGCGCGGCGCTGGCCCGGACCTCGACGAGGGTCTCCTCCATCTCGAGGATGATCATCCGGATCATCTTCGCCGGGTCTTCGGCCTTGTCGAGAAGGTCCGCGAAATTGGCGGCGACGATGTCGCGGGTTCGGGAGAAAATACCCATTCAATCACTCCTTACGCATATTTATCCAGGCGGCGGATCGAGGCGGCGGCCGGGAAGGCGAGGGGGCAACCCTCCCGAACCGTCGCCCGCGGGTCAGGCTTGAGCCTGGCCCGAAACCGAAGCCGCTACAAGGCTGATCGGAGCCGTCTCGATCGCCCGGGCCGGACCGACCGCGGCCCCCACCGCGGTCGCGGTCAGGATCATCGCTCCGACCGTCGCCAGGATCGTCTGTCCCAATTTGCCCATGTCGACCATTTCTTCCTCCCTGGAAAATCGTTCGCCCTGCGGCGTTATGCAGATGACGATACAAGGTGCGTGCCAATCGCGAAAAGTGGCGAAAAACTGCGATTCCGTCACCTTCGACCACCTTCGTCCACATCTTTTTCTTGCCAAAGCATGGGAATATGTCCCAATCTTTGGGGGTGGAACGCAACACCCAATTGGTCGGCCAGTCCTCCTCCTTCCTCGACGCGGTCGAGCGGGCGAGCCGCGCCGCGCCGCTCGACCGGCCGGTGCTGGTCATCGGCGAGCGCGGCACTGGCAAGGAGCTGATCGCCGAGCGCCTCCACCACCTCTCGGGACGCTGGGACGGCCCCCTCGTCGCGATGAACTGCGCCGCCTTGCCCGAGACCCTGATCGAGGCCGAATTGTTCGGGCATGAGGCCGGCGCCTTCACCGGCGCGACCAAGGCGCGCGCCGGCCGGTTCGAGGAAGCGGACGGCGGGACCCTGTTCCTCGACGAGCTCGCGACCCTCTCCCAGGCCGCCCAGGAACGCCTCCTGAGGGTCGTCGAATATGGCGAGGTGACCCGGATCGGCGCCTCCCGCCCGGTCACCGTCGACGTCCGGATCGTCGCCGCCACCAACGAGGATCTGCCGCGCCTCGCCGAGCGCAATCGATTCCGCGCCGACCTTCTCGACCGATTGTCCTTCGAGGTCGTAACCCTGCCGCCCCTCCGCCACCGGAGCAGCGACATCCCCGTCCTCACCGACCATTTCGCCCGTCGGATGGCCCTGGAGCTCGAATGGCCGAGCTGGCCGGGCTTCAGCAACGGCGCGATGGATAGGCTGCTCAACTACACATGGCCGGGCAACGTCCGCGAGCTGAGGAACGTCGTCGAGCGCGCCGTCTACCGCTGGGAGGATCACGAGCGGCCGATCGACCGGATCCAGTTCGACCCGTTCGAATCGCCCTGGCGCCCGCAGCCCAGGGACCAGTCCGCGACGGTCGAGATCCTGCCTCCCTCCGCGGCCGCTCCGGGCATGCCGCCGGTCAATGCCTGGGATCCGGAAAGCTGCGCCGACTTCCGGCTCGCCATCGCCGAATACGAAAAGGCGATCCTCGCCGCGGCGCTCGAGAAGTGCCGCTGGAACCAGCGCGCGGCCGCGGCCGCGCTCAGCCTGAGCTACGACCAGCTCCGCCACGCCATGAAGCGCCACCAGCTGCAGGGCGCCTGATCCTTCGATACGCCGTTTCGCCAGGCTCAACGGCTCCTCGGGATGACCGGTCGCGCCTTCCGCTCATCCTGAGTAGGGGCTGAGCCTGGCGAAGACCCGTATCGAAGGACCTCATCGACTAAGCCCCGGCGTCGCGCGACGAAGCCGAATGGCGCGACGGGCGCGCTTCTGCTATGGCCGTTGCCCTTGGAAAGGGAGAACTGGCCATGCGCAGTCGTTTCCTCTTCGCCGCCGCGGCTCTGCTTGCCGCGACACCCGCCTTCGGCGCCGTCAGCGTCCACGGCAATTCGGCCGCTCGAAGCTGCTACCTCGCGGCGGAAGCGCGCGGCACGCCCACCGCGGACGCCCTTCGCTTCTGCGACGAGGCGCTCGTTCGGGAAGGGCTGACCGACGAGGAATCGGCCGCGACCTTCGTGAACCGCGGCATCCTGAAGGCGAGGCTCGGCCATCGCGACGAAGCCATTTCCGACTACGACGCCGCGCTCGGCCGCAATCCCGACGAGCCCGAAGCCTATCTGAACAAGGGCTTCGCCCTTCTTCATCTTTCGGAGTCGGGCGAGGGAGCCAAGCCGCTGTTCGATACCGCGCTCGCGAAGAAGACTCGCAGGCCCCATCTCGCTTATTACGGGCGGGGAGTCGCCCACGAGCTGGCCGGCCAGGTCCGCGCCGCCTATCAGGATTACCGGCAGGCGAGCCGGCTCGACCCGAAATGGCGCGAGCCGCAGGCGGAGCTGGCGCGCTTCAGAGTGGATTGACCGCCTAATCCTCCCCCAGCTTGCTGGGGGAGGGGGACCGCGCAAAGCGCGGTGGAGGGGTAATTCCGGAATCCGTATAGCCCCTCCACCACGACGCGTCGCGCCGCGGTCCCCCTCCCCGAGACAAGCTTGGGGAGGAATTTCTTTCAGCTCTTCAGCCGGTAACCCGTCTTGAAGATCCAGGCCACGACCGCGAGGCAGACGAGCAGGAAGCCGAGAGTCGCCGCCAGGCTGATCCCGACGGCGACGTCGCCCACTCCGTAGAAGCTCCAGCGGAAGCCGCTGATCAGGTAGACGACCGGATTGAACAGGGTCGCGGTGCGCCACGGCTCGGGCAGCATGTCGACCGAATAGAAAGCGCCGCCGAGGAAGGTGAGGGGGGTGACGATCAGCATTGGGACGAACTGGATCTGCTCGAAATTCTTGCCCCAGATGCCGATGATGAATCCGAACAGGCTGAAGGTGGTCGCGATCAGAACCAGAAAGCCGATCATCCACAGCGGGTGGAGGATCTGGATCGGAACGAAGAAGGCCGCAGTGGCGAGGATGACGAGGCCGAGCGCGACCGACTTGGTCGCCGCCGCCCCGACATAGCCGATGACGATCTCGAGCGGAGAGATCGGCGCGGAGAGGATTTCGTAGATCGTGCCCGTGAACTTGGGGAAGAAGATCCCGAACGATGCGTTGAAGATGCTTTGCGTGAACAGCGAAAGCATGATCAGCCCGGGGACGATGAAGGCCCCGTAGGGCACGTCCTGGACCTCGGTCATCCGCGACCCGATCGCCGCTCCGAACACGACGAAATAGAGCGAGGTGGTGATGACGGGGGTGACCAGGCTTTGCCACAAGGTTCGAAGCGCCCGAGCCATCTCGAAGCGGTAGATGGCCCAGACTCCGTAGCGGTTGAAGGAGGGTGCGCTCATTCGACGACTCCGGGCAGGAGGAGGCTCGACCCCCTTCCCCGTTCGGCCTGAGCCTGTCGAAGGCCCTTCTTTACTTCCATCTCCCGGCTCCAAAAAAAGGAAAGGCCTTCGACAAGCTCAGGCCGAACGGGGGCGGGCGAGCGGCCGACGCCGATCATGCGCGCGGCTCGTGGACGAGGCTGACGAAGATGTCCTCCAGCGAGCTCTGCCGGGTGTTCAGATCCTTGAAGGCGATTCCGATGTCGCGCATCCGGCCGAGCAGCGAGGGGATTCCGGTCCGGTCCGCCGTGCCGTCGAAGACGTAGAGCAGCTCGTTGCCCTCCGCCCGAAGCTCGAGCTTCCATTCGGCGAGCTCCGCCGGCACCGCTTGGAGCGGCTCGGCGAGCTGCAGCGTCAGCTCCTTCTTGCCGAGCTTCTTCATCAGCTCGGCCTTGCCCTCGACCAGGATCAGCTCCCCGCGGGAGATGACTCCAACGCGGTCGGCCATCTCCTCTGCCTCCTCGATATAATGGGTGGTGAGGATGATCGTCACTCCGGTGTCCCGCAGCCGCCGGACGAGGGCCCACATGTCGCGCCTCAATTCGACGTCCACGCCCGCCGTCGGCTCGTCGAGGAACAGGATGTCGGGCTCGTGGCTGAGCGCCTTGGCGATCATCACGCGGCGCTTCATACCGCCCGAAAGCTCCATGATCTTCGACTTGCGCTTGTCCCACAGCGACAGGTCCTTCAGCACTTTCTCGATATGGCCGGGCGACGGCGGCTTGCCGAACAGGCCGCGGCTGAAGCTGACCGTCGAGAGCACGCTTTCGAAAGCGTCCGTGTGCAGCTCCTGCGGGACGAGCCCGATCTTGGTTCGCGCCGAGCGATAATCGCTGACGATGTCGCGGCCGTCGACCTCGACCTTGCCCTCGGTCGCGGTGACGATTCCGCACACGATGCTGATCATCGTCGTCTTGCCTGCGCCGTTCGGGCCCAGCAGCGCGAAGATTTCCCCCTTCGCGATGTCGAGGCTGACGTTCTTCAGCGCCTCGTGGCCGCCTTCGTAGCGCTTGGACAGGTTGCGGATCGAAACGACGGGGTGGGGAGGGGCGTCAGTCATTGGGTTCAGCGCCCGCGATGGAGGACCCGTCATTCCGGCGAAGGCCGGAATCCATGAACACGGGCGCGAGCGATCCTGCAAGGACCGTGTTCATGGATTCCGGGTCAAGCCCGGAATGACGGGAAGGGGCCGGCGACCTTCTCATTGCGACGGCGGCACCGGCGGCTCTTCCTTGCCCTTCTCCAGCTGCATTCCGTGCTTCATCAGCATCGGCACGTTGAGAATCGCGAACAGGAAGGTCGCCGGGAGGAAGCCCCAGAGCTTGAAGCCGATCCAGAAGCTGGTGCTGCTGTTTCGCCATACCGCCTCGTTGACCATCGCCATGACGACGAAGAACACCGCCCAGTTGCGGGTCAGAAGCTTCCATCCCCGCTCCGACAGGCCCGGATAGGCGGCGCCGAGAACCATCTTGAGCAGGTTGCGCCCCGTGGCGAGACCGAAGGCGAGAAGGCTCGCGATCAGCACGTAATAGACGGTCGGCTTCATCTTGATGAAGGTGTCGTTGTGGAGCCAGATCGTGATCCCGCCGAGGATCACCACCATGATCCCGGAAAACCAGAGCAGGGGCGAGATGTGCCTGTAGCGCAGGTAGGAGATCATCATCGCGACGATCATCGCCGCCATGAAGGCGCCGGTCGCGTAGAAGATCTTGAACATGTCCGGCACCGGAGCGAAGAAGTTCACCAGGAAGAAGACGAGCAGCGGCCCGAGGTCGATCATCAGCCGGGCGCCGACCGAAGGCTCTCTTTTTTCGGTTTCCGAAGTCACGCTCACTCTCTTCCCAATCCGGCGATCGCCCGAGCCGTCTCCCGAGCGTCGAACGGCCGAAGGTCGTTAATCCCCTCGCCGATCCCGATCGCGTGGATCGGGAGCCCGAACCGCTCCGCCGCCGCGACCAGTACGCCGCCTCGAGCGGTCCCGTCGAGCTTCGTCATGACGAGCCCGGTTACCCCGGCGACTTCCCGGAACACCTGGATCTGGCTCAGCGCGTTTTGGCCGGTCGTCGCGTCGAGCACCAGGACGACGTTGTGCGGGGCCTCCGGATTGAGCCGGCCGAGCACCCGCCGGATCTTGGCGAGCTCGTCCATCAGAACCTTCTTGTTCTGGAGCCGGCCGGCCGTGTCGACGATCAGGGTGTCGATGCCCTCGGCCGTCCCTTTCTTGACCCCGTCGAAGACGATCGCCGAGCTGTCTCCGCCCTCCGGGCCGGAGATCACCGGAACTCCGATCCGGTCGGCCCAGACCTTCAACTGCTCGATCGCCGCGGCCCGGAAGGTGTCGCCCGCGGCGAAAAGCACTCCGTAATCCTGCTCGAGCAGGAGATGGCCGAGCTTGGCGATGGTCGTCGTCTTGCCGGAGCCGTTGACTCCGACGACCAAGATCACCTGAGGTCTTGGAAAGGCGTCGATCTGGAGCGGCACCGCTACCGGAGCGAGGATCTTCTCCACCTCCTCGGCCATGATCTCTCGAACCGCATATTCGGAGAGCCCCCGCTCGAACCGCTCGCCCGCCAGGCGGTGGCGGATCCTGGCGGCGGTCGCCGGGCCGAGGTCGGAGGCGATCAACGCTTCCTCGATCTCGTCCAGGGTCGCCTCGTCGAGGGCGGCCTTGGTGAAGAGGCCGGTGAGATTGTCGCCGAGCCGCTCCGAAGTCTTTCGGAAGCCCGACTGAAGCCGGTCGAGCCAGGTCGCCTCGCTCATTCGGGGCCTCCGACGAGGGTGTCGTTCTCGACATGGGTGATCAGGGTTTCGACTATTTCTCCGTCACCCCGGCGAAAGCCGGGGCCTCGGGGAGACCCGCCGAGATTTATCGACTCGAGGTCCCGGCCTTCGCCGGGATGACGGAGCAAGACCGGCGCGAAATTCTCCGAATGGCCGCGCCCGCCCTTTTCCATCAGCACTCGCTGACGGGTCCCAACCATCCCCTCCAGCCACGCGGTCCGCCGCCGCGCGCAAGCCTCCCGAAGCCGGCGCGCCCTCTCCTTGACCAGCGGAGCCGGCACCGCCGGCATCCGCGCCGCCGGAGTGCCCTTCTTGGGCGAGAAGGGAAAGATATGCCCCATCACGATGTCGCATTCGTCGACCAGCCGAAGGCTGTTCTCGTGCATCGCTTCCGTCTCGGTCGGGAAGCCGGCGATGAGGTCGGCGCCGATGGCGAGCCCGGGCCGCCTGGACTTGAGCCTCGCAACGGTCTCGACCGCCTGGTCCCGGCTGTGGCGGCGCTTCATCCTCTTGAGGACCATGTCGTCGCCGGCCTGGAAGCTCATATGGAGGTGAGGCATGAAGCGTGGCTCGCCGGCGATGATCTCCTCCAGCCGGGCGTCGATCTCGATGCAGTCCAGCGACGAGAGCCGAAGCCTCGCAAGCTCGGGCACGTATTTCAGGATCCGCTCGATCAGCAGGCCGAGGCTCGGGGCGCCGGGCAGATCGGGTCCGTAGCTGGTGACGTCCACGCCCGTTAGGACGACCTCGCGATATCCCTTGGCGGCAAGCGCCTTCACCTTCTCGACGACAAGTCCCGCCGGAAGGCTTCGGCTGTTCCCTCGGCCGAACGGGATGATGCAGAAGGTGCAGCGATGGTCGCACCCGTTCTGCACCTCGACGAACGCGCGGGAGCGCTCCGCGACGCTGGCGATGAGGCGAGGATCGGTCTCGCGGATCGCGAAGATGTCGGAGACCGTCACCCTTTCGGTGGCGCCGCCGGCAGCGGCCGCCTCGTCCGTCATCCCGGCGAAAGCCGGGACCTCGGCGAGATTGGCCGCGGCGCCTTCATCTCCACGAGGTTCCGGCTTCCGCCGGAATGACGAGGGGGCGAATTTCTCCCAATTCCCCACCACCCGGTCGACCTCCGGCATGGCCGCGAACGTTTCAGGCTCGATCTGGGCGGCGCAGCCCGTCACCACGACCCGTGCCCCCGGCCGATCCTTCTTCGCCCGCCGAATCGCCTGCCGGGTCCGCCGCACCGCTTCGTTGGTCACGGCGCAGCTGTTGACGATGACGAGATCGTCCTCGCCCTCCGCCAGGAGCCGGATCGCCTCGCTCTCGGCAGCGTTGAGCCGGCAGCCCAGGGTGATCATTTCCGGGCCGCTCAAAGCGCCACCTCTCCCTCGAAGACCAGGGTGGCGGGGCCGCTCATCGCGATCGTGTTCCCAGGCTCCCAGGCGACGTTGAGCGTTCCGCCGGGCAGCCGGATTTCGACCGGGCTCGCGGCAAGCCCGCGGCTCACCGCCGCGACGGCGGTCGCGCAGGCTCCGGTGCCGCAGGCGCGGGTCAGCCCGGAGCCCCGCTCCCAGACTCGAAGCCGGAGGGCGCCGTCCTCGATCGAGGCGATGTTGACGTTGATCCGCTCGGGGAAGAGCGGGTCGTTCTCGATCAGCGGGCCCAGCCGCTCCAGGTCGACGGCCCGGGAATCCCCGACGAAGAAGACGATGTGCGGGTTGCCGACATTGACCGCGAACGGCTCGCTCAAATCCTCCCAGCCCACCGGCATAGCCCTCGTGTCCACCGGGTAGGCGAGCGGGATCTCGTCCCAGCCGAAGCGCGGATCGCCCATGTCCACCGTCGCCGTTCCACCCTTTGCGGAAGCCGCGAGGAGCCCGCCCGCCGTCTCGATCCAGCCGGCGCCGCCGAGCAGCAGTGCGACGCAGCGCGCCGCATTCCCGCAGGATTCGACCTCCCCGCCGTCCGAATTCCAGATCCGCATCCTGACGTCGGCGACGTCGCTGCGCTCCAGCACGATAAGCTGGTCGCAACCGATGCCGGTGCGCCGGTCCGCCAGGGCCCGCACCCGCGCCTCCGTCATCTCCACGGGCGCCTCGCGCCCGTCGAAGATGACGAAATCGTTTCCAAGCCCATGCATCTTCCGGAACCGCCGCTTCATCGCCGCCGCCATCTAGGGAGGGCAGGGGATCAAGTCCACCTCGCGGCCTCGACCCCTCTCCCGTCCTTCACGGGGAGAAAGCCGAAGGCTTGGGAGGTGAGGGTCTTGCTGAGTCCGGCGTATAGACCCTCACCTCCCACCGCTTCGCGGCGGGCCCGTTCAATCTCATCGACAATGTCAAAGAGCCCGGACGATTCGCGACTCGCCCAGCCCTCAACATCTCAAACCCGCTCGCTCGAGTCTCCTTCAAAGTGGAACAAAGCAGGAAAATATGCTCGTCGCCCTCAACCCTCTTCGAGCGGGCCCTCGGTCTCGACCGTAACCCAGGGGCAACGGCGCTCGCCGTACCAGGAATAAGCGGGCTCGCCGAATTCGGGGTCGCCGAAATTGCCCGCGGGGATGGTCACCATTCCGGGCCTGGCCTCGATCCGGTACCAAGCCGTCGAGCCGCAGGCAGGGCAGAAATGGTAGGTGCACCACCGTCCGCCCTCCTCCGCGATCCGGGTCCAGCTCCGGGATTCGCCTTCGGTTTCGACCTGCTCGTCGAGCCAGGTGGAGTTCCAGGAGAAGGCGCTTCCGGTGCGAGCCTTGCAGGCGAGGCAGTGGCAGACCGAAATCCGCGCCGGCTCGCCCGTCGCTTTCGCCTTGAGCGCACCGCAGCGGCAGCTCGCCGTCCTGACCTCCATCACCCTCTCCACAACCGCTTCGAAAAGCGCTATCATAGCGTCTTGAAAGGAGACGTCATGCGCCTTGCTTTCCTCGCACTCGCCGCGACCCTTCCGGCGGCTTCCTCCGACCTGTCGGCCGCACAGCCGACGCCGCCTCCGCACCGCCTCGCCGGCAACGCCGCCACGCCTTCGCGCCTCTGCCGCGACGACCTGAAGGTCCGTCCAGTTCGTTCGCCCGGAGCCGCGAAGCCGAGGCGGCTCGGCGAGCTTCCACCGGGCGATCTGACTCTGACGGTCCTCAACCGGGTCGGCGACTGCATCGAGCCGGCGACCGTCCGGCAGGGCTATGGGGGCTTCGAGGGCCGCTGAACCTCAGCTGCGCTTCAGCCGGACCAGAGCTTCGTCCAGCGCCGAGAGGAAGCGCGACCGGTCGGCCTTGGCGAAAGGCGCGGGCCCGCCCCCGGGACCGTCCATGCCGGCTCGAAGATCGGCCATGATCGCCCGGGTCGCCACCGCCGCCCCGATCGAGGCCGGCGTGAAGGGCTTGCCGTTGGACCCGATCACCGCCGCCCCGGCCTTGAGGCAGCGGTCGGCGAGCAATATGTCGCCGGTCACCACGACGCTGTGCGGACCGGCGCGCTCCGCGATCCAGTCGTCGGCAGCGTCGAAGCCCGCTCCAACCACGATTCGCTCGATCAGCGGGTGCGCCGGCACCCGCAAATGGGCATTGCTGACGATCTTCACCGCCGCGCCGTGGCGGAAGGCGACCTTGTAGATCTCCTCCTTCACCGGGCAGGCATCGGCGTCGACGAGGATGAGCGGAGTATCGCTCATCGCCGCTTCACTCCCGGACTGCCTCGTAGCGCAGCCGGGCTCCGCCGCGATGAACGATCAGCGCCTTCTTCGCCACCTCGATCCTCACTCCGGCGAAATCGAACACCCCAAGATCGTTGGGGGTCAGGGTGAAAGCCAGCGCATTGCCGGCGGCGAGATCGATCGGAAAGCGCGGCGAGGCGAGAGCGTGCATCGGCACCGCGAGCTCGATCCAGCGCGGCCGTCTCTTCTCGTCGGCCGAAAACGACCAGCCATATTCCTGAGTGTAATCCTCGATCGGCTCGCCCTCGTCGAAGCCGATGCGCAGATCGACTCCAGCTATGCCTTCGCCGCCCGGCGTGCTGACCTTGACGCTGAGCGCCGTCTCGTCTGTCCTGGCGGAAGGACCCGGAGCGAAGACGGCCGGCACGGGGGCCGGCTCGGTGACCAGGGCGACGACTCCGCCGGAGACGCTCCAGCGCCCCGCGGCCTGTTCGTCCAAGGCTCCGGCGGAAAGGAAATATTGGAACTTGCCGTTCTTCCGCAGCCTCAGGCCGGAGGCGACATCATGTTCGCCGACGAGCCGGTAAGCCCCGGCCGGATTGCGTTCGGCCGCATTGGCTGAGGCGCCGATCAAGAGCGCTGGAAACAGGCAGAGCAGGGCTTTCACCTAAGCGTCATGACGCACTTGCCGCGCCTGCGCCAGCCACGCTTTGTATCGGCAACGCAATATTCTAGGGTCGCCGCCGTCGCCCACTGCAGGAGCAAGACGTGCCGGAACTGGAACCCGCCGCAGACCTCGCCGCCCGCGCGAGCAAGCCTTATCCCAACGACAGCGCCGAATATCGCTCCGCCCGGACCGCCTTGCTCGCAGAGGAGATAGAACTCAGGCGGCATATCGAGCGGGTTGCCGAGCAGCGCCGTTCGCTTCCGCCCGGCGGCGAGATCGAACGGGATTACGAGCTTCGCGACGAGCAGGGGAGGGCGATCCGACTCTCCGCACTGTTCGGCGGGCATGACACCCTGGTCACCTATTTCTGGATGTTCGGCCCCGAGCGCGAGCGGCCCTGCCCGATGTGCACCGCCTTCCTCGGCTCGCTCGACATTCCCGTGCGCGACATCGAGCAACGGGTCGCGTTCGCGGTGCTAGGCCGGTCCCCGGTCGAACGGCAGCTGGCCTTCGCCCGCGAGCGCGGCTGGCGGAACCTGAAATTCCATCAGATCGCCGGCGACGACTTCGCCCATGCCTATCGCGGCCTCGCGCCGGACGGGAGCGAATGGGCGGCGCTGGACGTCTGGGTGAAGCGGGAGGGTGTCGTCCGTCATTTTTGGGGAGCCTCGGAAATGGGCGAGGCCGCCGACCCCGGCCAGGATCCGCGCGGCGCGGTCGATCCGACGCCTTTGTGGAACATCCTGGACCTGACCCCGGGGGGGCGGGGGACGGATTGGTATCCGTCCCTGGACTATGAAGACTGACAAGGCAGCCTCTTTCTCCCGCTTCTCGCCGGCGAGTGCTTCGATTGCGGAGCTGACCTTGCCAACTCTTCCCCTCGCGGCTATGCGCCCCCACATCCCTTTGGGATAAGAACAGCGCCTCAGGGGGCGCGCGCTGGCCGGCGAGGTTTCGCCCGCCGGCGTTTTCGCGTTTGAACCGCCGGGTGGTGGAAGGAAGAGCATGTTCGACAGTCTGAGCGACCGCCTTGGCGCCGTCTTCGACCGGCTTCGCGGCCGCGGTGCGCTGAACGAGGCCGACGTGCGCAGCGCGATGCGCGAGGTCCGGATCGCCTTACTCGAGGCCGACGTCGCCTTGCCCGTGGTCCGCGAGTTCGTCGACAAAGCGACCGAGCAGGCGGTCGGCCAGCAGGTTCTCCGGTCGGTCACGCCCGGCCAGCAGGTCGTCAAGATCGTCCACGACGCCCTCGTCGAGATGCTCGGCGCCGAGGCTTCCGAGCTCAATGTCGAAGTCACTCCGCCGGCGGTGGTGATGATGGTCGGCCTCCAGGGCTCGGGCAAGACCACCAGCACCGCCAAGATCGCCCGCCGACTTCGCGAGAAGGCCGGCAAGAAGGTGATGATGGCCTCGCTCGACGTCGCCCGCCCGGCCGCCCAGGAGCAGCTTCGGGTGCTGGGCGAGAAGGCCGAGGTCGCGACGCTTCCGATCGTCGCCGGCCAGCAGCCGGTCGACATCGCCCGCCGAGCCCTTCAGGCGGCGCGCCTCCAGGGCTTTGACGTCCTCCTCCTCGACACGGCCGGCCGACTCCACGTCGACCAGGCGCTGATGGACGAGATGAAGGCGGTCGCGGACGTCTCCAGCCCGGCCGAGATCCTGCTCGTCGTCGACGCCTTGACCGGTCAGGACGCCGTCAACGTCGCTTCGAGCTTCTCGGGCCAGGTGCCTCTCACCGGCATCGTCCTCACCCGGCTCGACGGCGACGCCCGCGGCGGCGCCGCGCTCTCGATGCGCGCCGTCACCGGCAAGCCGATCAAGTTCGCCGGAGTCGGCGAGGGCATCGACGCGCTCGAGGCCTTCCACCCGGAGCGTGTCGCCGGGCGGATCCTCGGAATGGGCGACGTCGTCAGCTTGGTCGAGCGCGCCCAGGAGACCATCCAGGTCGAAGAAGCCGAGGCGATGGCCCGGAAGATGGCCAAGGGCCAGTTCGACCTCGACGACCTTCGCTCGCAGCTCAGCCAGATGCAGCGCATGGGCGGGATTTCCGGCCTCGCCGCGATGCTTCCCGGGATGAAGAAGATGTCGGGCGCGATGGAAGCGAGCGGCGTGGACAACAAGGTGCTGATCCATCTCGACGCGATCATCGGCTCGATGACCCCCAAGGAGCGCAGGCGGCCTGAGCTTTTGAACGCCAAGCGCAAGATCCGGGTCGCCAAGGGCTCGGGGCGGACGGTGCAGGAGGTCAACAAGCTCCTCAAGATGCACCAGGACATGGCCGGGATGATGAAGAAGCTTCGCAAGATGGGCGGGCTCGGCAAGCTCGGGGCGCTGTTCGGAGGCGGCGGAGGTCTCGGCGGAATGGGCGGACTGGGCGGAATGCCGGGCCTTCCGGGCGGCGGAGCGGGCGGAATGCCCGGGCTTCCGGGCCCCGGAAGCGCTCCGATGAAGCTCCCGCCCGGCTTCGAGAAGTTCATGAAGAAGTAGATTTGAACCCGTCGTCCCAGCGCAGGCTGGGACTCCAGCGGGTGAAAGGCGCCAGCGCACTTCACCCCACGGGACCCCAGCCTTCGCTCGGGTGACGCCAGATTAGAAGAAAGGAAGAATTACAATGGCAGTTTCAATCCGGCTTTCCCGGGGCGGCGCGAAGAAGCGCCCTTATTACAAGATCGTCGTCGCCGACGCCCGCACCGCGCGCGACGGCAAGTTCATCGAGCGGATCGGAAGCTACAATCCGCTCCTCCCCAAGGACAACCCGGAGCGGGTGAAGCTCGACGCCGAGCGCGCCCGCCACTGGCTCTCGGTCGGAGCCCAGCCGAGCGACCGGGTCGCCCGATTCCTCGACGCCGCCGGAGTGCGCGAGCGCGCCGCTCGCAACAACCCGAACAAGGGCGTCCCCGGCGACAAGGCCAAGGAGCGCGCCGAGGAGCGCGCCACCCGCGAGGCCGAAGCCGCCGCCGCCCCGGCCGAGGAGGAAGCTCCCGCGGTCGAGGAGGCCCCGGCGGCCGACGTCGTCGCCGAGGAAGCCGCAGCCGAAGCGCCTGCCGCCGAGGAAGCCCCGGCCGCTGCCGAGGAAGCTCCGGTAGCCGAGGAGGCTCCGGCCGCCGAGGAAGCTCCCGTTGCCGAGGAAGCTCCCGCCGCCGAAGAGGCTCCGGTTGCGGAGGAAGCTTCGGCCGCCGAGGAGGCGCCTGCCGCTGAAGAGGCGCCCGCCGCCGAGGGTGGCGCCACCCCCGCCGACGAGGCGTCCAACGAGGGCGTCTCGACCAGCGAGCCGGCCGAAGGCTCGGACGAAGCCGCTCCCGCCGAGGGCGCCGAAAAGGCCGAATAGCCTTGAGTGAAGATCAGGTCGCCCTCGCCGCCGTCGCCGGCGCTCACGGCATTAGCGGCGAGGTGCGCCTGAAGCTGTTCGCGGAGAGTGCGGACAGCTTGAAGCGCCACAGGCAGGTGAGGGTAGGGGAGCGCCTCCTCACCCTCGCCTCGCTGAAAGGCGACCGGACTCCGATCGCCCGGTTCGCGGAGATTCCCGACCGGACCGCGGCCGAAGGCCTGCGGGGCCAGCTCGTCACGGTCCCCCGTTCGGCCCTGCCGCCGCTCGAGGAGGGCGAATATTATCACTCCGACCTGATCGGCCTGCCTTGCGAAACCGCGGTGGGAGAGCCGTTGGGGCGGGTCGTGGCGGTGGAGGATTTCGGGGCGGGCGAGATATTGGAGATCGAGAAGGCGGACGGGCGGCGGACCATGGTGCCTTTCCGGACCGGGATCGCGGATCTTGCCGAGGGCCGTGTCGTCGTGGACCCCGAGTTCCTGGCCTGAGCCGTCTTCCCGGCGAAAGCCGGGATCTCGGGGAGCCCGCCGGGACTTTCCTCGCTGACGTCCCGGCTTCCGCCGGGATGACGCTAGGCCCCGCCTTTCGCCCGGATCGAGCCGCTCAGCTTCTCCCGCTTTATCTGCCGCTCCTTGGCCAGGTCGTTTCGGATGGTCACGGCGGCCACCCCGCCTTCGCCCATGGCGTGGCTGATTTGGTCGAGCCCCAGGACGATGTCTCCGGCGGCGTAGAGACCCGGGACGCTGGTGCGCTGGTGGCTGTCGACGATGATATTCCCGTCCTTGAGCTTGGCTCCGACCTGCTCGGCGAGCTCGTTGTGCATGTCGGAGCCGAGCGCCGGGTAGACGCTGTCGAACGTGTAATGCCCGTCGGCGGTGTCGACTACGATGCAGTCTTCGTGCGCGGCAACCGCCGAGCAGGGGCCGTCGACGGTCCGGATGCCATATTCCTCGAGCCGCGCCCGGTCTTCCGCGCTCAGGTCGTGGGCCGTATGGGGCGCGATCAGGGTGATGTCTTCCGTGAACCCGCGCAGGAAGACGGCTTCGGCGACCCCGTGCGAGCCTTGGCCGATCACTCCGACGACCTTGTCGGTAACCTCGTAGCCGTCGCAGATCGGGCAATAGCGGATGAGGCCGCGGGCGAGCGCCTCGTCGTGAAGCTCCTCGTCCATCGGCGGCCTGCGGTTGGTCACTCCGGTGGCGAGCAGGACCTTGCGCGCCACCACCGATCCCTCGCCCCATTCGGCCCTGAAGCCCTCGTCCACCACGTCGAGGCGGGTGACCCGGCTGGTGGCGATCGAGGCCCCGTATTTCTGCGCCTGCGCCTTCATCAGGGCGAGCAGATCCTTGCCGGAGATCCCGTCGGGATAGCCGGCATGGTTGTGGGTGCACGGAATCCACCCCGCCCGGCTCTTGCCGGCGTCGACCAGCTTGGCGGTGAGGTGGAAGCGGGTGAGGTAGATCGCGGCGGTGAGGCCTGCGGGGCCGCCGCCGACGATCAGGCAGTCGAAGATGGGTTCGGTCATGGTCGCGCAAGCGCTCCACAACAGGGGCAGGTTCCGCTTGCCCGCTCGCATTAGAGTGTATATACTCGAAGTATATACGGAAATCGCATGAAGAAAACCAAAACCTTCAAGTCCGGCAATTCGGTGGCGGTCCGCTTGCCCAAGTCGTTAGGCGTCGAACCGGGGGTCGAGATGACCGTTCGTGAAGAGCGCGGTCGATACATCGTCGAGCCGGTCGAGGCGCCCCCAAGGAAGATAGATCTCACCGGAATCTCCGGGTCCTGTCCCTGGCTGAAACCCCTGACCCCGGAAGAGCGGGCGTTCGACCCATCCTCTCGAGTCTGGGATGACCCCGACTGGCCAGGCTGGAAAAACTGAATGCGCTATATGCTGGACGCGAACGCGTTCATCCTCCTTCTCACCGGACATCCTTCGACGGTGGCCAGGGCGGAACAATGCGAAGAGGGTGACTTGGCGATTTCGGCGATCGCCTTCGCCGAAGTGGCGCACGGCTCCGAATCGGGCAAGCCGCCGCCCCCGGACGTGCTTCAGCGGGCAAGGGAAAGGATCGCGGTCCTTCCCTTCGATGACAATGCGGCCGACGCTTATGCTAAACTCGGCTTCAAGCGCGGCAGCTTCGACCGGCTTATCGCTGCCCACGCCATATCCACACGGCTAATGCTCGTTACCGCCAATCTGGGCGATTTCGCCGACGTGCCGGGTCTTCCGACCGAAAATTGGGCCTCGAGATGAGCTGGGCAGCAACTATCCTCACCCTGTACCCGGACATGTTCCCGGGTCCGCTCGGATCGAGCCTTGCCGGGCGCGCGCTCGAACAGGCCATATGGTCGTTGGAGACGTTCCAGATCCGCGACTTCGCCACCGACAAGCACCGCTCTGTCGACGATACGCCCGCCGGCGGCGGGGCCGGGATGGTGATGCGGGCCGACGTGCTCGCCGCTGCTGTCGACCATGTACTGGCGCAGCGCCCGCAGGCACCGCTCGTCGCCATGACGCCTCGCGGCAAGCCGCTCACTCAGGCCTTCGTCCGCGAGCTCGCCGCCGGGCCCGGAGTCTCCATCCTGTGCGGCCGCTTCGAGGGGATAGACGAGCGGCTGTTCGAGGCCCGGCCGATCATCCCCGTCTCCGTCGGCGACTACGTCCTTTCCGGCGGGGAGATCGGCGCCCTCGTCCTCCTCGACGCTTGCGTTCGGCTGCTCCCCGGGGTAATGGGCGCGGCCTCCAGCGGAGAGGAAGAGAGCTTCGAGGACGGGCTTCTCGAATATCCGCATTATACCCGACCTGTCATATGGGAAGGGCGCACGATCCCTGAAGTGCTGCGATCGGGGGATCATGCGAGGATAGCCGCCTGGCGCCAAGCCCGGGCGATATCCGACACACGGTCAAGGCGGCCGGACCTGGTCGAGAGTCACAGGGACTCTCGAAGGCCACCGCCCTCTGGCGCGCAGCGCGAAGAAGAGAGCGACTAGACATGAACCTCATCCAGCAGCTCGAGGCCGAGGCCATCGAGCAGGCCGTCCAGGGCCGTCCGATCCCCGAATTCCGCCCCGGCGACACCGTCCGGATCGGAGTCCGGGTCGTCGAAGGCGAACGCACCCGGGTCCAGAATTTCGAAGGCGTCTGCATCGCCCGAGCCAACCGCGGGCTGGGCTCCTCGTTCACCGTCCGCAAGATCAGCTTCGGCGAAGGCGTCGAGCGGGTCTTCCCGCTCTACTCGCCCAACATCGAGACCATCGAGGTCGTCCGCCGCGGCGCCGTCCGCCGCGCCAAGCTCTATTACCTGCGCGGCCGCACCGGAAAGGCCGCGCGGATCGCCGAGCGCCGCGACACCCGTCCGGAGAAGGCTGCCGCGGCTGCCGCCACCGCCAAGACCGCGTCGCCGGAGAACGAGGCCGCCGAGGGCTGAGCCCTTCGCGACCGATCCGTCATTGCGAGCGAAGCGAAGCAATCCAGTGCGGCCGGCGAGGCCCGCTGGATTGCTTCGTCGCTTTCGCTCCTCGCAATGACGAATCGATGAAGGCCGTCGCGCGCTAGAGCCGCACCTTGCCCACCGCCACCGTCGTGTCCGGCACATATTGCGGCTGGGCGAGGTTCGAGCGCGACCGCGCCAACTCCGCCACTTCAGGCGGCAAACCGCTCCTCGTTCCGACGATCGTCGCCTCCAGTGGGGCCGTCCCCTCGACCAGCAAGGTGACGTCCAGCCCCTCGCAGCTTCGCCCGTGGCAGCGGAAGACTGGCGCTTCCTCGCCTTCCGCCGTTCCGAAGCGCCGGAACGATCCGCCGGCCCTCAGCGCCAGGAAGCGAGCCCCTTTCGGGCCGACGAGCCTCACCACGTCGGAGCCGCGCGGGCGAAGCCGGAAGGTGACCAGGCGATTGGCGCCCTCGGTTCGCCCGCCGAGCCCTTCGAGGAGCGGCGGAGCAACGGCCGGCCCCTTCGCCTCGGCCGCCCAGCGGCTGTAGCTCGACCAGGGGACCTCGACCCCACGTTCCATCCTGCTCAGCCCGGCCGGCACGGGCCCCCGGTCGTGATAGGCCATCCGGCGCGCCTTGCCGCCGGCTTCCTCCCAGACATATTCGAGGCTCAGCCGCTGCTTTCGCTCGACCGAATAAGCCGGCGCCAGCGCCGCGGGCAGCCAGGCGAGCAAGGCCGCCGCCGCCATCGCCGTCGAGACTCGAGCCCGTCCGAGCCGGGCCAGGATCGGCTTGAGCTCGATCAGGAAGGGGAAGAGGATCAGTGCCGACACGGGGGCGAAGATCCAGCCGAAATCGAAATCGAGGAGCACTTGGCTCAGGTGGAGCAGGGGGAGCCACGGGATGGCCAGGGCCAGCAAGGCGAGGCCCGTCGCCACGCGCTGCGTGCGGGGCCAGACCAGCCCGACCCCGGCCAGAAGCGGCGGGAGAAGGAAGTAGATTGCGGCGCCCGGAGCCGCCAGGCAGATGGCCGCGCCAAGGACAAGGTAGGCCAGCCAGAAAGCCAGCCGAAGCCGGTCGCGCGGGACCGGTCCGGCGATCCAGATCAGCGCCACCGCGCCCGAGGCCATCGCCGTCGCATCGATCGCAAGCGAGATCCATTCCGGATGGGCACGCCAATATTCGCCCGGACGAAGCCAGCCGATCAGCCGGTGGAGAAGAAAGGCGGTCAGGGCAGCGTCGGCCAGCGCCAGGACGAGGGCGGCGCTCGCGCGCCCGACTCCGGGGCGCCGCCGCCAGGCCAGCCAGATGTAGCCCAGCAGAAGCGCCGTCAGAAGCGTCAGGCCGCGCGCCAGTGGGATTGCGACCAGTCCGACGCCGAGGATGTCGGCGTACAGGAGCTCGCCCTCCGCCGCCGCGGAGTTGCCGCCGGCCAGGTCCGCCGTGACCTGAAGCGCCTGCTCGCCCATGTGACCGAGGCTTCGCGGGTCGAGATTCTCGACCCTGTCGTCGGGGCTGTGATATCGGGTTTCGTTCCCGATGATGGAAAAGTTGAGAATGGTCCAGGGCCGCTCCTTGAGGACGGCGACGTCCGTCTGGTTCGGGATCAGGCGGGAGAAATCCGTGGTGAGCGAGTTCGCGGCGGGCCGATCCACCGAGCGGGCGTAATGGCGGATCGCCCGGCCGTTGGGCCGGCTGGTTTCGAACATGATGGCCGGGCCGGTGGTGCCGCGGGATTCCAGGTTCACCAGGGTATCGACGTGCGCCGCCAGGGGGTCGCTGTCGAGGAAGGCCCGGGCGCCGATCAGGCCGGTCTCCTCGCCTTCGTCGAACAACAGGCTGACGGGACGACTTAGAGGCCGATCCTTCAGTAGCGCCGCAACCTCCAGCATCGAGGCCACTCCGATGCCGTCGTCGGACGCCCCGGGGCCCGTCGGCGTGGAATCGTAATGCGAGACGAGCAGAACGTGCCGCCCCTCCGCCGGACCGATCGTCGCGACGACGTTGCGGATCCGGGCGCAGGAGACGGTCTGGGCCTTGGCGGCGCCGTTGCAGGTGAAGCTGTCCGACACTCGCGGCGCCAGTCCGAGCGCCCGCAATTCGGCGACCAGTCGGCCACGCACCTCGTCCGCGGCGGCGCTGTCCACCGGGTGAGGCCGCTGATCTCCCAGCATCCGCTGGAGCCGGGCCATCGCCCGCGCGGTGTCGAACCCGCCGGCTCCGGCCTGCGACGCCGGCGGCACCGGCACCAGCGCGCTCTTGGAGCCCATCACGGCAAGCAGCGCCAGCAGCAGCGCGACGATCAGGCCGGTCCTTTTCATCGCTCTCCCTTGGCACGCGCCCGGCACTCCTGATAGCAGACGGCCCCGAGGTGGCAACGGCGGGAGACGGCGACGATGCGGCAGTGGCTTGCGGCTCTGGTGGCGATTGCGGGCGCGGGTGCGGCGCAGATGTCGGCCGACGTCTCGTCCCCTCTGAACGATTACAATTTGAGCTACGACGGGGCCGAGCGGATCCGGGTCTTCGCCCGTTCCGAGGCCGACTTCGCCAACGCCATGATCCACGTCTCGACGCGGGAGGGCGGGCGGTGGTCGCCGCCCGAGCCGATCGCCTTCTCGGACCCGCGCTACAGCGACTCCGATCCCTGGCTGACCCCGGATGGGAGGATTCTCTATTTCGCATCGAACCGCCCCACCGCCGACCGGCCCGGCAGGAAGGACCTGGACCTCTGGCGCTCCCGCCGGAGCCGCGACGGCCGCTGGTCGGCGCCCGAGCATCTCGGGCAGGCGGTCAACGGGCCCGGGCCGGAGCTCGGCCCCGAAGTTCATGCCGGGATCCTTTATTTCAGCTCAGCCCGAAAGGGGGGTCGGGGCGGCCTCGACATCTACGCCGCGCGAGCGCGCGACGGCGCCTTCCCCGATGCTCCGATGCTGCTTTCCGGACCCTTCAATACGGCCGCGAGCGAAAGCGATTTCACGCTTTCCCCTGACGGCCGTCGAGCGATCTTCTGGCGGATGATCGGGGATCGGGGCGTTCTGCATGTCGCCGATCGAACGGGCCCGGACTGGTCTGCTCCGGTCCCGCTTCCCGAAAACGTCAACATCGGCCCGTTCAACTTCACGCCCTCTTTCGCCCGCGATGGAAGGACGCTGCGCTTCGCCAGCACCCGCCCGCGCCCCGGCCAGGCTCCAGGCATGGCCGACATCTACGTTGTAAAGCTCGGCGGGATGCCTAACTGAGGTCCTTGCCTTCAGGAGTATCGGGAATGGGTTATCGGGTGGTCGTCGTCGGAGCGACCGGCAATGTCGGGCGCGAGATGCTGAACATCCTCGCCGAGCGCGAATTCCCATTGGAGGAGGTCGCCGCGGTGGCCTCGCCGCGCTCGACCGGCGACATCATCGATTTCGGCGACAGCGGCACCGAGCTCAAGGTCCGCAACATCGAGCATTTCGACTTCGCCGGCTGGGACATGGCGCTGTTCGCGGCGGGCTCCGCCGTCTCCCGGGAATATGCGCCGCGCGCCGCCGCGGCGGGCTGCACCGTCATCGACAACAGCTCGCTCTACCGCATGGACCCGGACGTGCCGCTGATCGTGCCCGAGGTGAACGCCCACGCCATCGACGGCTACCGGCGCAAGAACATCATCGCCAACCCCAATTGCTCGACCGCGCAGATGGTGGTGGCCCTGAAGCCGCTGCACGACGCGGCCGGCATCAGGCGCGTCGTCGTCTCCACCTACCAATCGGTCTCCGGGGCCGGCAAGAAGGGCATGGACGAGTTGTTCGAGCAGAGCCGCAACATTTTCGTCGGCGACTCCAACGAGGCCGCCGTCTTCACCAAGCAGATCGCCTTCAACGTCATCCCCCATATCGACGAGTTCCTCGACGACGGCTCGACCAAGGAGGAATGGAAGATGGTGGTCGAGACCAAGAAGATCCTCGACCCGAAGATCAAGGTGACCGCGACGTGCGTCCGGGTACCGGTGTTCGTCGGCCATTCCGAGTCGATCAACATCGAGTTCGAGCGCGAGATTTCCGCCCAGGAGGCGCAGAGGATCCTTCGCGAGGCCCCCGGCGTCATGCTCGTCGACAAGCGCGAGGACGGCGGCTACGTCACGCCCGTCGAGGCGGTCGGCGAATATGCCACCTACATCAGCCGGGTCCGCGAGGATTCGACCGTTGAGAATGGCCTCAACCTTTGGTGCGTCTCCGACAATCTGAGGAAAGGCGCGGCCCTGAACGCGGTGCAGATCGCCGAGCTGCTCGGCCGCAAGCACCTCCAGAAGGCCGCGTGACCCTTAGGCTGGTTCCGATCGGCGCCGATGCCGACACGGAGGGGCTGGCCGCACAGCTCGCGCCCGGCTTCGGCGGCGATTCCGGCGGCGCCCGGGAAGTCTTGATCCAGACGGTGGAGTTCCTGACCCGAGTCCCGCGTCCCGACCCGTGGGGAAGCTATATCGGCTATGCCGGCGAGACGGCCGTTGCCCTGGGCGCCTTCAAGAGTGCCCCGGAAGGAGGCGTCGTCGAGATCGCCTACATGACCTTCCCGGCCCAAGAGGGGAAGGGCTATGCCCGTGCGATGGTCCCCACTCTCTATGCGATGGCGATTGAGCATGGAGCCGCGCTGGTCATCGCTCACACCCTGCCCGAAGAGAATGCCTCGAACCGGGCGCTCCGCTCGAGCGGCTTCGCCTTCGCCGGCGAGGTCAGCGATCCGGAGGACGGCCTGGTCTGGCGATGGGAGAAGAGGCAGTCCTAGCCCCGTCATCCCGGCGAAAGCCGGGACCTCAGGCCCGGAAGTCTCGGCGGGTCTCCCCGAGGTTCCGGCTTTCGCCGGAATGACGTATGGGGGCCGGACGGAGGTACCTCATGCCAGACCAGATGAAGGGCGGCTGCGCCTGCGGCCGGATACGCTACACGGCGCAGGTCGAGAATGACGAGGCCTATCTCTGCCACTGCCGGATGTGCCAGCGCGCCACCGGCGGGGTCTCGATCGCCTTCAAGAACATGAAAAAGGCCGAAGTCGCCTGGGAACATGAGCCCGACTGGTACGCCTCCTCGCCCATTGCCCGCCGGCCTTATTGCCGGGAATGCGGCACCTCGCTCGGCTTCGCTTTCCCGGACAGCGAGAATATGGACCTCACCATCGGCTCTTTCGACGATCCGTCGCGTTACAAGCCGAAGCATCATTTCGGCGCGGAGAGCCTTCACCGCGCCTGGCTCAACACCGAAAGCCTGCCGGAATATCGAACCGATGAGTACAAGCCTTTGGTCGACCGCTGGATGGCGGCTACTGGAAAGCCGCCACCGGCTTGAGCCCGTCATTGCGAGCGTAGCGAAGCAATCCAGTGCTGCGCCTCCGCCCGCTGGATTGCTTCGCCGCTGCCGCGAAGCGGCAGTTTATCCTGAGCGCCGCCGCAGGCGGCGTCGAAGGGCTCCTCGCAATGACGGACGGTGGTAATGGCGGCTGACATCACCACCCATCGCTTCACCGCCTCCGACGGCGCCGAGCTCGCCTGGCACGAGCTGGGAGAGGGGAGGGCGGTCCTGCTCCTCCACGGGCTCTTCTCGAGCGCCGATATGAACTGGATCCGCTTCGGCCACGCCGCCGCGATCGCCTCGCGCGGATTCCGCGTGATCATGCCGGACCTGCGGGCGCATGGCGAGAGCGCGGCTCCGCACGACGAGGCTTCCTATCCGCCGGACGTGCTCGCCCGCGACGGGCTCGAGCTGATCGCGCATCTCGGCCTGACCGACTACGATCTCGGCGGCTATTCGCTGGGGGCCCGCACCTCTGCCCGGATAGCGATACTGGGCGCCCGGCCGGGGCGGCTGGTGATCGCCGGGATGGGCCTTCGCGGAATGCTCGAGACCGGCCGGCGCTCGGCCCATTTCCGAAAGGTCCTGACCGGAATGGGCACTCACGTGCGCGGCTCGAACGAGTGGATGGCGGAAGCCTTCCTCAAGACCACCGGCGGCGATCCGGAGGCCCTGCTCCCGCTGCTCGGGAGCTTCGTCGATTCGAGCCAGGCGGAGCTTCGCGCCATCGCCATTCCGACCCTCGTCCTGTCCGGAGTCGAGGATCAGGATAACGGCCCGGCGGAAGAGCTTGCGAAGCTGCTCCCCGACGCCCGCTTCGTCGAAGTCCCGGGCAACCATATGAACGCGGTGACCAGGCCCGAGCTGGGCCGCGCCGTCGCCGACTTCCTCTCGCTTGATTCAGCTCCGCCCGAGGCGCAATAGCCGCGCCAAGAAGACCAGAAACGAGGATGCTTATCCGATGAAAGCCGCAGTCTCCGCTCTCGCCCTCGCAATCTGCCTCGCCGCCTGCACCAACGCCTCGGCCGACACCTCGGTCGACACGGCTTCGGCCTCTCCGGCGGCAGCACCCGCCGCCGCCGACCAGGCCGCACCGACTTTGGAAGAAGCCCGCGTCTTCATCGCCCGAGCCGAGAAGGAGCTGGCCGAGTTCGCGGTCCTCAACAGCCGCGCGCAGTGGGTCAATTCGACCTACATCACCGACGACACCGACGCGCTGGCCGCACATTTCGGGACGATCGGAACCGAGATGTCGGTCCGCTTCGCCAACGAGGCCGCCAAATATGCGAACGTCGAGGGGCTCGATTACGACACCAGGCGCAAGCTCGACATATTGAGGAGCGCCCTGGTTCTTCCCGCACCCACCACGCCGGGCGCCGCCGCGGAGCTCAACACTATCTCGACCCGCCTCAACTCGACCTACGGGAAGGGTCGCGGAACGCTCGGGGGCAAGCCGATGACCGGCAACGACCTCGAGGAGAAGATGGGCACGGTCCGCAACCCCGCGCAGCTTCAGGAGATGTGGACGAGCTGGCACAGCAATGTCGGCCGGCCGATGCGCCCGGATTATGTCCGGCTGACCGAGATCGCCAACCAGGGCGCCAAGGAGCTCGGATTCAGCGACACGGGCGCGATGTGGCGCTCACGATACGACATGTCGCCGGACGAGTTCGCGGCGATGACCGATCGCCTCTGGAACGAGGTGAAGCCGCTCTATGACGAGCTTCATTGCTACACCCGCGCCAAGCTCAACGACAAATATGGCGACCAGGTGCAGCCCGAGACAGGCCCGATCCGAGCCGACCTGCTCGGCAACATGTGGGCCCAGGAATGGGGCAATATCTACGATGTGGTTGCGCCGAAGGGCGCGGGCGACGTCGGCTACGACCTGACGGAATTGCTGGTCCGCAACAAATATACCCCGGAGAAGATCGTCCGCACCGGCGAGAGCTTCTTCACCTCATTGGGCTTCGCGCCTCTGCCCGAGACCTTCTGGACCCGCTCGATGATCACCGCGCCCAGAGACCGGGAGGTGATTTGCCACGCCTCGGCCTGGGACGTCGACAATGTCGAGGACCTGCGCATCAAGATGTGCACCAAGGTCAATGCCGACGACTTCGTTACCGTCCATCACGAGCTCGGGCACAATTTCTACCAGCGCGCCTACAACAAGCAGCCGCTGCTCTACCTCGACAGCGCCAATGACGGCTTCCACGAGGCGATCGGCGACGCGATCGCGCTTTCGGTGACTCCGGAATATCTCGTCCAGATCGGCCTGCTGCCGCGCAACAAGGTGCCGTCGGCCGACAAGGATATCGGCCTCCTGCTTCGCCAGGCGATGGACAAGGTCGCCTTCCTGCCCTTCGGCCTGCTCGTCGACAAATGGCGCTGGAAGGTGTTCAGCGGCGAGATCGCCCCGACCGCCTACAATCAGGGCTGGAACGACCTTCGACTCCAATATCAGGGCATCGTCCCGCCGGGCCAGCGAAGCGAGCAGGACTTCGACCCGGGCGCCAAATATCACGTTCCGGCGAGCGTCCCCTACACCCGCTATTTCCTCGCCCGGATCCTCCAGTTCCAATTCTACCAGGCCGCCTGCAAGCAGGCCGGCTGGACGGGTCCGCTTCACCGTTGCTCCTTCTACGGCAACAAGGAAGTCGGCCAGCGGCTGAATGCGATGCTTGCGATGGGCGCCTCGCGGCCCTGGCCGGACGCGCTCGAAGCCTTCACCGGCACCCGCGAGATGTCGGGCGGCCCGATGCTCGAATATTTCCGGCCGCTGATGGGCTGGCTCCAGCAGCAGAACCGGGGACGCAAATGCGGCTGGCAGGCTTAGCGGCCGCGCTTGCGCTGGCCGCGACGGCGGCAGGCGCGGCGGCGCAGGACATCGCGATCAGCCTCGCTCCGGGGGAGGTGCTCCTCAAGGTCAATGCCGAAGGCGAACATCTCGCCCGGCCCGATATGATGGGAATCACCGCGGGCGTCGTGACCACCGGGCGAACGGCGAAGGAGGCGCTCGCCGCGAATAACGCCCAGGCCAATCGACTCCTCGCGGCCGTGCGGCAAAACGGTATCGAGCCGCGCGACGTTCAAACTTCGGAGCTTTCCGTCGCGCCGCAATTCGCTCGCGACGACGGGGACGGGGACGACGAGGGCCGCGTGCGGCGCATCACCGGCTATGTCGCCCGCAATCGGCTCAGCCTTCGCCTGCGCGAGCTGCGCAAAGCGCCCGACGTCGTCAACGCCCTGTTCGAAGCCGGGGCGAACGAAGTGCAGGGGCCTAACTTCGGCCTGTCGGACCCCGCACCCTCCCTTCGAGCCGCCAGGCGCGCCGCCGTCGCGGAGGCCCGGGCCGAAGCCGACACCTATGCGGAGGCGCTTGGGATGAGGGTCGCGCGAGTGCTGCGGGTGAGCGAGCGCGGGCCGTCCGACAGGGAGGACGGCAATTATATCACCGTCACCGGTAGCCGAATCCCGTCGACGCCGCTCGAACCGGGCGAGGTAAGCACCGCGATCGAAGTCTGGATCGACTATGCTTTGGCGCCACGCTGACGCACCGTCGTGCTGAACGAGTTTCAGCATCAGCGTGGAGCCGCCTCGCGGGCGGAGAACGGACCTGAACCAAGTCCAGGGTGACGATTCCCTTAGCTCGGGTGACCCTCGGCCTCGCCCGCACCTGGCTCGGGCTTCGTGGTGGGATCTGGCGCCTTCTGGCAGGCCGCGGCCGCCTCGGTCGCGGTGATCGCCGCGGCCAGGACCTGGTTCACCGGCTTGCCTTCGCAGGCGCCGTTCCGGCGGGCGAGAGCTCTGGCTCCAAACACCGCACCCGCCGCCGCCGCGGCCGCGCCGCCGGCGATGGCGGCCGCGGTGAGCGGGCTGCGCTTGATGTCCTCGGCGAGCTTCAAAGCCGCCGATTTGCCTTCCCGATTGGCGGGTTTATCGGAGTTGGCAGCCATTGATGATCTTCCCCGCATTCAGAACCTCAGAGTTGCTGAACGCACATCCACCGCAGGCGTTGCCAGGTTAGAGCCGCTCGATCAGATAATCGGCGCTGCTCACGTTGAAGGCCCCGGGTTCCTCGACGTTGAGTTGCTCGACGGTCCCGTCGTTGACGATCGCAGACCAGCGCGAGCCGCGCTCGCCGAGGCCGAACTTCGATCCGTCCATGGTGAGGCCGAGCGCCCGCGCGAAATCGCCGTTGCCGTCGGCGAGCATGGTCACCTTTCCGACGGCGCCGGCGGACTCGCCCCAGGCTTGCATCACGAAGGCGTCGTTGACGGCGACGCAGGCGACCTCGTCGACCCCCTTCGACTTGAGCTCGTCGGCGCGCTCGACGAAGCCGGGAAGATGACGGGCGGAGCAGGTGGGGGTGAAGGCGCCCGGAACCGAGAAGAGAGCGATGCGGCGGCCTCGGAAATAGTCTTCGCTGTCGAGCGGCTGGGGTCCGTCGGCGGTGGCCTTCACCAAAGTCGCCTTGGGGAGCGTGTCGCCCACGTTGATGCTCATCTCGGCTTCCTTTCGTTTCGTCGGTAAGATCGGCGCCGCCCTAGCAGCGCCCCGCGTCCCCGCCTATAGCGGACGCGATGGAACAGCCGCCTTTCCTCTCGGGTCAGCTCCTCCTCGCAATGCCCGGAATCGGCGACCCGCGCTTCGAAAAGGCCGTCATCGCCATGTGCGTCCACGATTCCAATGGAGCGCTCGGGATCGGCCTGGGCCGGATCGAGCCCCGCATCAGCTTCCACGATCTGCTCGCTCAGCTCGACATCGAGCCGGGAGTCGCTCCCGACGTCGCGATCCACGCCGGCGGCCCGGTTCAGCCTCAGCGCGGCTTCATCCTCCACTCGACCGACTGGGGCGGCGACGAGTCGATCGAGGTCGCCGGCCGATGGGCGCTCACCGCCACGCTCGACATCCTCAGGGCCATCGCCGAGGGGCGCGGCCCCAGCCGCTGGCTCGCGGCCCTGGGCTATGCCGGCTGGGGAGCAGGCCAGCTGGAGGAGGAGCTCCGGGGCAACGGCTGGTTCGCCACGCCTGGGATCGACGAGCTCCTCTTTTCCTGCGACGTCGAAAACCGCTGGTGCGAGGCCTTCAAAAGCGCCGGGGTCGACACGCGGATGCTTACGGCGGACTTCGGAACGGCGTGAGCGCCGTGGGCAAAGGCATGCCGCTGTTTCGCGAGTGAAACCTCGCCGGCTGCAGGCCAATCATTTTTCAACGCAAAGACGCAAAGACGCAAAGATGTCGTGCCGTTTCCACCGCCATGCGATTTTCGCATGCTGGGGAGTTCCATAATTGCAGCTTCGCTGCGGGCCCAGGATCTTAGCGCTAACTTGGCCGAGCACCGGCATCGTTGCGTCTTTGCGTCTTTGCGTTGAAACCTGAAGGTCGCGGCGTCCGCGGTCCCGCGACATCCTCATGCCGGGCCCATCGATCGGAGAGGCCACATATAAAGATATCTTTATATTTGCATTGGCGTCGGGGTGCGGCTAGGGCGACGGCCTGCGACCGCCCCTCGTGCCGGCGGTCTTTTCTTTGCGACAGGAGACCTAAGTGGCGACCCAGGCCCAGACCCGTTTTGACGATTACGTGATCCGCGACATCGGCCTCGCCGGTTACGGCCGCAAGGAAATCGAGATCGCAGAGACCGAGATGCCGGGCCTGATGGCGCTTCGCGAGGAATTCGGGGCCTCGCAGCCGCTGAAGGGCGCGCGCATCACCGGCTCGCTCCACATGACCATCCAGACCGCCGTGCTGATCGAGACCCTGACCGCGCTCGGCGCCACGGTGCGCTGGGCCTCGTGCAACATCTTCTCGACTCAGGACCATGCCGCCGCCGCGATCGCCGCGACCGGCGTGCCCGTTTTCGCGGTCAAAGGCGAGAGCCTCGAGGAATATTGGGACTATGTCGTCCGCATCTTCGACTGGGGCCAGGACCAGACCTGCAATTTGATCCTCGATGACGGGGGCGACGCCACCATGTTCGCGCTTTGGGGCGCGCGGGTCGAGGCCGGCGAAGAGCTTCTGACCCCGGAGAATGAGGAAGAGGAAATCTTCGTCGCGACCCTGAAGCGCTTCATAGCCGAGCGCCCGGGCTACCTCACCAAGACCGTCCAGACCATCAAGGGCGTGTCGGAGGAGACCACCACCGGAGTCCACCGGCTCTACGAGCTCGCCAAGAAGGGCAAGCTTCCCTTCCCGGCGATCAACGTCAACGACAGCGTCACCAAGTCGAAGTTCGACAATCTCTACGGCTGCAAGGAGAGCCTGGTCGACGCCATCCGCCGCGGCACCGACGTCATGCTCGCGGGCAAGGTCGCGACCGTCGCCGGCTTCGGCGACGTCGGCAAGGGCTCGGCCGCCTCGCTCCGCAACGGCGGCGCCCGGGTGCTCGTCACCGAGGTCGATCCGATCTGCGCCCTTCAGGCGGCGATGGAGGGCTATGAGGTCGTGACGATGGAGGAAGCGGTGAAGCGCGCCGACATCTTCGTCACCGCCACCGGCAATGCCGACGTCATCACCGTCGACCATATGCGGGCGATGAAGAACATGGCGATCGTGTGCAACATCGGCCATTTCGACAGCGAGATCCAGATCGGCGCTCTCCAGAACATGAAGTGGACCGAGATCAAGCCGCAGGTCGACGAGGTCGAGTTCCCGGACGGCAAGAAGATCATCGTCCTCTCGAAGGGCCGCTTGGTCAACCTCGGCAACGCGACGGGCCACCCGAGCTTCGTCATGTCCGCGAGCTTCACCAACCAGACCCTCGCCCAGATCGAGCTTTGGACCAAGGCCGAGACCTACAAGAACGACGTCTACGTCCTCCCCAAGCACCTCGACGAAAAGGTCGCCGCGCTCCACCTCGACAAGCTCGGCGTGAAGCTCACCAAGCTGACCGAGAAGCAGGCGAGCTACATCGGCGTCCCGACCGAAGGCCCGTTCAAGCCGGACCATTATCGGTACTGACGGAACGGGCCGGCCGACGCCGGGCCGGCCCGTCATCCCGGCGAAGGCCGGGATCCCAGGGGGTGAAGGGCGCCGCGTTCCTCACCCCCCGGGGCCCCAGTCTTCGCTGGGGCGACGATGTAATTTCGCGCAAGACGCGCGCCGAATTCGCTCTTAAAGCCCCTCCGAAACCTGCTCGGAGGAATGCATGAAATATCGGGTGACGGCGGCGATTGCCGTGGTTCTGGCGTCGACTCAGGCTTTCGGCCAGGCGCCGCCCAGGGACACGCCCGTTCCGACGCCCCCAATCCAGGAAACCCAAGCGCCCGAGAACCAGGCGACAAATCCCGAGCAGCGCACAACCGGCCCGCTTCCTCCCTCCGCCGCCCGGACTGCGGCCACTCAGCCCGACAAGCCCGCGAAGTGGAACGTCAACGCGCCTCCGGGGATGACCACCCGCCAAGTCCCGATCAACGTCGACAACGGCACCTGGATGAACGTCGACGTCTCCAAGGACGGGCGGATGATCGCGTTCGACCTACTCGGCGACATCTACACGATGCCAATCTCGGGCGGCACTCCGACCCGGATCGCGGAAGGGCTCGCCTTCGAGCATCAGCCGCGCTTCTCGCCCGACGGCCGCCGGATCGCCTTCACCTCGGACCGGGCCGGGGGCGACAATATCTGGATCATGAACGTCGACGGCTCGGACAAGCGCCAGCTCACCAAGGAGGATTTCCGGCTCTTGAACCAGCCCAGCTGGAGCCCGGACGGCCGCTTCATCGTCGCCAAGAAGCATTTCACTACCGGCCGCTCGCTCGGCACCGGCGAGGTCTGGCTCTACCACGTCTCCGGCGGCGCCGGGGTGCCGCTCGTCAAGAAGCCGAATGAACAGCACCAGAAGGAGCTGGGCGAGCCCATCTACGCTCCGGACGGCAAGAGCGTTTACTTCACCCGTAACGTGACGCCCGGTGCGATCTTCGAATATGCCCAGAACTCCAACACCAATCTGTTCGAGATCCAGCGCTACGAGCTCGAGACCGGCGACGTCACCACGGCAGTGACCGGCGCCGGCGGCTCGGTCCGCCCCGCCCCTTCGCCCGACGGGAAGAAGATCGCCTTCGTCCGCCGCGAGCGGGCGCGCTCGAAGCTCTACGTGAAGGACCTCATCTCGGGCGAGGAGCGCAAGATCTACGGAGATCTCGACCAGGACGTCCAGGAGACCTGGGCGGTGACCGGGGTCTATCCGAACATGGCCTGGACCCCGGACAGCCGGAGCGTCGTCTTCTGGGCGCGGGGCAAGCTTCGCCGGGTCGACGGCAACGGCGGCGCCGCCGGAGAGATCCCGTTCCGGGTCAACGATACAAGGGTGGTCATCGACGCCGTCCATCCTCAGATCGAGGTCGCCCCCGACCGCTTCCAGACCAGGATGCCGCGCTGGGCCAGCGTCTCTCCCGACGGCCGGCAGGTCGTGTTCGAAACGCTCGGAAGGCTGTGGATCAAGCCGACCGCCGGAGGCGCGCCGAGGCCGCTGGCGAAGGGCAATGACGAGGAGCTCGAGCTTTTCCCGGCCTGGTCGCGCGACGGGCGGACGATCGTCTATGTCGGCTGGACCGACCGCGGCCTCGGCCGGATCCGAACCGTCCCCGCGGGCGGCGGAACGGCGCGGCAGGTGACGGCTCAGCCCGGCCATTATGCGCGTCCCCAATTCTCCCCGGACGGCAAGACGATCGTCTTCGAGAAAGGGCAGGGAGGCTTCCTGACTTCGGCCAGATGGTCCGAAAATCCCGGAATCTATCGGGTGTCCGCGGCGGGCGGCGTTCCGGAGCGGGTCACCTCGGACGGGGCCGAGCCGCAGTTCGGAGAGTCGAACGAGCGGCTGTTCATGATCGTCAACGCCGCGGGCAAGCGACAGCTGGTCAGCACCGATCTCAACGGCGAGGCCAGGCACGTTCATTCGACCGGCGAGATGGTCAGCGACTACAAGGTTTCGCCCGACGGCCAGTATCTCGCCTTCCGTCAGAATTACCAGGCGTTCGTCATGCCGCTGATGCCCGGCACTCAGGACGTCGCGGCCGACGCCAAGGGCGGCCCGCTGCCGGTCACCAGGGTGAGTGCGGTCGGGGCGGAGTTCATCCACTGGTCGGGCGGCGGCCGCCGGCTTCACTGGAGCACCGGCCCGACCGTCTACACCGTCGACACCGGGGCCCTGTTCGGCTCGGCTCCGCCGGCCGAGAACGCCCCGAAATTCACGCCTCCGACGGCCGGCCTTTCCCTGTCCATGGAAGTCGCGGCGGACCGGCCGAGCGGAGTCGTCGCGCTTACCGGGGCGCGGATCGTCACCATGGCCGCCGCCGACGGCGGCATCATCGACGACGGGGTCATCGTCGTCCGAGGCGACCGGATAGTGGCGGTCGGACCGCGCGGGCAGGTGAGCATCCCGGCCGGAGCGAAGACGGTCGACGTCACCGGAAAGACCATCATACCTGGCCTGGTCGACGCCCATGCCCATGGCCCGCAGGGGCAGGACGACCTCATCCCGCAGCAGAACTGGTCGTCGATCGCGAACCTCGCCATGGGCTCGACCACGATCCACGATCCGTCGGCTCGCGCCGCCGAGATTTTCGCCGCCTCCGAAATGCAGCGCGCCGGCAAGATCCTGGCGCCCCGGATCTTTTCGACCGGCGAGATCGTCTACGGCGCCAAGGCCGCCGACGTGTATGCGGAGATCAACACGTTCGAGGACGCCCTCGCCCATGTGCGCCGGCTGAAAGCGCAGGGCGGGCACAGCGTCAAGAACTACAACCAGCCCCGGCGCGAGCAAAGGCAGATGGTCGTCGCCGCCTCGCAGCGCGAGGGGATGGAGGTCGTTCCTGAGGGCGGCTCGCTCTATACGATGGACATTTCGCTCATCCAGGACGGCAACGCGACTCTCGAGCATAATCTTCCGGTCGAGATTTTCTACGACGACGTCGTCAGCCTGTGGACCCAGACCAGGACCAACTACACGCCCACGCTGGTCGTCGCTTACGGCGGGCTCGCCGGCGATCCCTATTGGCGCCAGCATATGGACGTGTGGAAGCATCCTTTGCTCTCGAGGCACGCTCCGCCCACTTTGCTTGCCGCCCAGAACGTTCGAAGGACGATGGCGCCGGAGGAGGATTTCGTCGACGACGACACCGCGCGCGAAGCCAAGAAGCTCGCCGACCGGGGAGTCCAGGTGGCGATCGGCGCCCACGGCCAGCAGGCCGGGCTCGGTCCGCATTGGGAGATGTGGTCGTTCGTCCGCGGCGGCTGGAGCCCCGTCGAGGCGCTTCGCGCGGGAACCATCGCGGCGGCGACGTCGCTCGGCTACGCCCGGGACGTCGGCTCGCTGGAAGCCGGAAAGCTGGCCGACCTCGTCGTGCTCGATTCCGATCCAACGGCGGACATCCGAAACAGCGACAAGGTGCACAGGGTGATGCTCGGCGGCCGGCTCTACGATCCGGTGACCATGAACGAGGTGGTGACCGGCAGCCGGATGCGCGCGCCGTATTGGTGGGAAGCGAACGGCACCGGCGGCTAGGCATTTCGTCCCTTAATCCTCCCCGAGCTTGATCGGGGAGGATTTCCGCCCAGAGGTAAAATTACCTCCGGAATCGGATCGATTACAATTGTGGCCGAAACGCCTCAGCAGTCCAACAATCGAAAATTTATCGGGAGATTTCAGTAGTCCGCCCGGAATCGCCGGGTTAACTTCGCGGCATCCTTTCCTGTGGAGAATATCGATGCGCGCGCCGAGTTTGCGTCACCTGGTCCGTTCCGTTTCCCTGATCGCTCTGGCCGTGCCCGCGCTCGCCGCCGCCCAGACCGCCTCGCCGGGAGAAGCGGACGACAATCTGCCTGAATCGAACGTCCAGCCGGACCTCGTCCAAAACCAGGAAGGCGAGAACATCGTCATCACCGGTTCGCGGATCCGCCGGCCCGACTTTCAGACCCCGAACCCGGTGGTCTCGGTGGATTCCGAGGCGCTTCAGCAATCGGGCACCACCAACCTCACCGACTTCCTGACCGGCTATCCGCAGCTGATCGGCTCATCGACCAATGCCGACAACAGCGGCAGCGGCGCCGGCATCGGCTATACCGGCCTCAACCTGCTCAACTTGAGGAACCTCGGCACGGACCGGACGCTCGTCCTGGTCGACGGCCGCCGCCACGTCGCGGGAGTCGCCGGCACCCAGGCGATCGACGTCAACACCATTCCCGCCGATCTCGTCGAGCGCATCGATATCCTCACCGGCGGCGCTTCCGCGATCTACGGTGCGGACGGAGTGACGGGGGTGGTGAACTTCATCCTCAAGAAGAATTTCGACGGGGTCACCGCCCGCGGCCAGGCCGGAATCTCCGAATTCGGCGATGCAGGCCAGCGTTTTGCGACCATCACCGCCGGCAAGAACTTCATGGGCGACCGCGCCAATATCGCCGTCGCCTACGAATATGGAATGGACGACCGCCTTCAGACCCGCGACCGCGCCCGCCTTCGCGGAGAGCAGGCCGTCGGCTTCTTCCTCAACCCGGACGACACCGAGACCGGCGGCAACAACAATGACGGGATCCCGGACAACGTCCCCCTCGCCAACATCCGCTATTTCGATACGAACCGCGAAGGCGGAATCGATGTCGATTTCGACGGCTTCCCCGATTTCCTCGTCGACGGAAGCGGCAATCTGGTCGCCTTCGACCCGGGCAGCTTCGTTCCGAATTTCTACCAGCAGGGGGGCAACGCCACCCTGGTCTCGGATTACGGGAACGACCTTCTTCCCCAGGTCGAGCGTCACGTCGTCAACGCCATCGGCCATGTCGACTTCAGCAAGGCGTTCACGCTGTTCGCCGAAGCCAAATATGCGAACGTCCAATCCTATTCGCTCGGCCAGCCGAGCTTCGATTATTACCTCCTGATCACGCCCGAGAATCCCTTCATCCCGGCGCCGCTTCGAGCGACCGCCGAGGAAAATGGCGGCCTCCTCCTCACCCGCGACAATTTCGATCTCGGCCAGCGCGGCGAGCGTATCAAGCGCGAGACGTATCGGGGCGTCATCGGAGTCCGCGGCGACATCGCCAAGGACCTCAATTACGAGGTCTCCTACGTCTACGGTAAGTCGAAGATCCGGAACAATTATATCGGCGACATCTACGACGACCGCTTCTATGCGGCGCTCGACGTCGTCACCGGGTCGAACGGACAGGCCACCTGCCGGGTCAACGTCGATCCGACGGCGGTTCCGGATCAGCCCTACAATTATACCCGCGAAGTCTTCCCGGCGACGACGTTCCAGCCGGGGCAGTGCATCCCGCTCAACCTGTTCGGCGAGGGCCGCAACTCACAGGAGGCGCTCGACTTCGTCCAGGTGAACACCACGGATCGCTCCTCGGTCGAGCAGAACGTGGTCAGCGCCGTCCTTTCGGGCGACATGGGCAGCCTCTTCACCCTTCCGGGCGGCGACGTCGGCTTTGCGGTCGGCGCCGAATATCGCAGCGAGAAGAGCCGGTTCACCCCGGATCCGATCGCCGCCGCGGGCCTCACCTTCACCAACGCGCTCGCGGAAGACATCGGCAAGTTCAACGTCAAGGAGGTGTTCGGCGAGCTTCGAGTGCCGCTTTTGAAGGACACCGCTTTCGCTCACCGACTGGAGGTCGGCGGCGCCGTGCGCTTCTCCGATTATTCGACGATCGGGAGCACCACGACCTGGAAGGTCGACGGAATCTGGTCTCCGGTCCGAGACGTCACCTTCAACGGCACCTATTCGCGAGCGGTGCGCGCTCCCAATATCGGCGAGCTGTTCGGCGGCCTCTCCCAGACCTTCGAATTCATCACCGATCCGTGCAATTCGAACGAAATCCAGAACGGCACCGCCAACCGCGCCGCCAATTGCACGGCGCTCCTGTCGGGCCTGGGTGTGGCCAATCCGGCGACCTTCCTCGATCCGCGTTCGGTGAACATTCCCGGCTTCCAGGGCGGCAATCCCGAGCTCACCGAGGAAAAGGCGACCACCTGGACGGCCGGAGTCATCCTCCAGCCGCGGTTCCTTCGCGGCCTCACGATGCGCTTCGACTGGTATGATATCGACCTCGACAATGCGGTAAGCTTCGTCGAGGTCGAGCAGCTGGCCCAGCTCTGCGTGGACCAGCCCAACCTCGACAATCCGTTCTGCAACGCGATCGAGCGCCAGAACGGCGGAGCCAATGCCGGGCTCATTACTGGATTCACGGTCGCCCCGCAGAACGTCGCGCAGTTTGCAACGGCGGGCCTCGACGTCAACATCAACTACAGGCTGAAGACCAGCAAGCTCGGCAGCTTCAACCTGAGCCTGGTCGGCAATTACCTCGACAAGCTGCAGTTCATCGGCACGCCCGGCGCCCCGGTGACCAACAGCCGGCGCGAAGCTTTCGCGCCCCGGTACCAGGCCAATCTCGACCTGACCTGGAACAAGGGCCCCTTTACCCTGAACTACGGCCTCTCGTGGTTCGACAAGACCCTTCGCTTCACCAACCTGGAGATGGAGAGCAACCCCGATCTGGTCGCGCCGGAATATGCTTTCTATAAGGTGCGCTGGGTGCACGACATCTATGCCAGCGTCGACGTGACCAAGCGTTTCCAATTCTACGGCGGCGTCAACAACGTGCTCGGAGAGCGTCCGTCCCTCGGCGCCACCACCTATCCGGTGAGCTCGGTCGGCCGCTTCTTCTTCTTCGGCGCGCGCGTAAAGATGTAACGCCGCCGGGATCGGAAGCTTCGTCTCAGGGGAGGCGCGGGACGGCAGGTTCCGCGCCTCCTTTCTTTCGAGCGCCCTTCCGGAGGCTGGGGACCGCGGTTAGAGAGGCTCTCCATGCTCAACCTCTCGCCCATGTCGCTCGCAGCGGTCGCGCTCGTCTCGGGGGCATGGCTCGCGCTTGCGGTCTGGGCGACCCTTCGGGGCCTCGGGCGCGGGCGCCGGGCGGCCGAGCGGATCGACGCCACCCGCCATCACGAGGCGCTGCTCGCCGCGTCGCCGGCAATCCCGCTCATCGTCCGCCGCGACGGGACCCTCGACGAGGCGGAACGAACGGCGCTTGCGCTGGGTCTCGAGCGGATTCCGGTCCGGCTCCACGAACTTGCCGAGGCCTTTGCGGAGGGAGACCGGCAGGCGCTGCTCGGCGGGATCGAGGCGGCGGCTGCGGCGGCGGGCGAGTTCGACGTCTCGCTCCGGCCGACCGCCTCCGCCCGGGTCTACCGGGTGCGCGGCGGGCCGGCGCCGTCCTCCTATCCGGCAGGCACTGTCCTCATCTGGCTTACGGATGCGACTGCAGGCGAGGAGGAGATGGCGCAGCTTCGCGAGCGCAGCGAAAGGCTCGCCGCGGCGCTCGACGCCCTCTCCGGCCTGATCGAGGCCGCGCCTTTCCCGATCTGGCATCGCGGGCCCGATCTGCGCCTTGCAATGGTCAACAGCGCCTATGTCGCCGCGGTCGAGGCGGAGGACGGCCGGGCCGTGATCGAAGGCGGGCTCGAGCTGGTCGACGACGGCGAGGCCGGGGCGATCGCCGAGGCCGCATCGGTCCGTCAGAGCGGCCGGCCGCACGCGCGCAACGTGCCCGCCACGATCGGCGGCGAGCGGCGGATGATGCGCGTGGTAGAAGTCCCTCTCGGTGAAGCGGGAGTCGCGGGCTACGCGATCGACGTCGAGGACCGCGAGCAGGCCCGGTCCGACCTCGCCCGCTTCGTCCACGCCCAGCGCGACATGCTCGACCGCCTGTCCGCCGGGGTCGCCCAGTTCGCCCGCGACCGGGGACTCATCTTCTCGAACCAGCCCTTCGTCCGGCTGTTCGCCTTGAGGCCCGATTTCCTCGCCGACCGGCCGGAATTCAACCGCCTGCTCGACGCGATGCGCGAGACCGGCCACCTTCCGGAAGTGCGCGACTATCCCGAGTGGAAGAAAGAGCATGACCGCTGGTTCACGGGAGGACTCGCCGCCGAGGAAGAGGATTGGCTTCTCCCCGGAGGCCGTCATTTGCGGGTCGTCGCCCAGCCTCTCCCCGACGGCGGGCTGCTTCTCATCTTCGAGGACCGGACTGAGCAGCTTCGACTCGCCTCGGCACGCGACACCCTGCTCCGGGTACGAACCGCCACCTTCGACAATCTGTTCGAAGCGGTCGGGGTCTTCGCCTCGGACGGGCGCCTCCACCTGTGGAACAACCGCTTCAGGGAGTTGTGGGAGTTCGACGAGGAGCAGCTGGCGGGCAATCCGCGAATCGATGCGCTCACCACGCATATCGGCAAGAAGCTGAGGAATGCGAGCCACGCCGCGTTGGTGCGCGAACTGGTCCGAAGCGCGACGGTGGAGCGCAAGCAGCGCAACGGCCGGGTCGCGTTCACCGACGGTCGGGAATTCGAGTTCGCCGCCGTTCCTCTGCCCGACGGCAACGCCCTTTTCACCATGCTCGACGTCACCGCCAGCCGGACGGTCGAGGCGGCGCTGAGGGAGCGCACCCAGGCGCTCGAGCAGGCCGACCGGCTCAAGACCGCCTTCGTGTCGAACATGAGCTACGAGCTTCGAACGCCGCTGACCTCGATCGGCGGCTTCGCCGAGATGCTGGCCGGCGGCTATGCCGGCGAGCTCCAGCCGACCGCGTCCGAATATGTGACGGCGATCCTCGATTCGGTCTCCCGCCTGGGGGCGCTCATCGACGACGTGCTCGACCTGACCCAGAGCGACAGCGGCAGCCTTCTTCTCGCCGAGGACAAGGTCGACCTCGCCAAGCTCTGTTCCGAGGCGGCCGAAGGCTTCCGGGGCCAGGCGGAGAAGAAGGCGATCGATTTCGCCGTCGAGATCGAAGCGGGCGCTGGCTCGATCGCGGGCGACCGGGCGCGCCTTCGCCAGTCGCTCGATAATGTGCTCAAGAACGCCTTCGCTTATACAGGTGAAGGCGGCAGGGTCCTTCTCCACGCCGCGGGCAACAGCAAGGCGGCCGCGATCACTGTTTCGGACAATGGCCGGGGCATCGCTCCGGCGGATCAGCCCGGGGTCTTCGACCGCTTCTCCCGAACCGCCGAGCCGCGCGGGGCCGACGGGGCCGCCCTCGGTCTCGGCCTTCCGCTCGCCAAGCAGTTCGTCGAAGCCCATGGCGGGACGATCGAGCTGCTTTCGGAACCCGGCGAGGGCACCACCGTCACTCTTCGCCTGCCCCGGAAGCGCTGATGCGCCTCGACGGGCCGGAGTCGACCGAGGCGCTGGGCCGGCTCCTGGCCTCGCAGCTTCGGGCCGGCGACATCGTCGCCTTGTTCGGCGAGCTCGGCGCGGGCAAGACGACGCTGGCGCGCGGAATCCTTGCCGGGCTCGGCCATGACGGCGAGGTTGCAAGCCCGACCTTTCCGATCGTCATTCCCTACGAGACGCTCCGGCTCCCGGCCTGGCACGTCGACCTCTACCGCCTCGAGGATTCGGCCGAGATCGAGGAGCTTGCCCTCGAGGAGGCGCTCGAGGACGGAATATTGGTCGTCGAATGGCCGGAGCGGATGGGCCTCGGGCTGTGGCCCCATTCGCTTCGCCTCACCCTGCGCCGGCAAGGGGAGGGCGCCCGCGCCTTGACAGCGCAGGTGCCCGCCGCTTGGGAGGGGCGATGGCCGCCCCGATGATTCCCCCCGAAGCGGCGCCGGATTTCCTTGCACGGCATGGCTGGGACGGCGCCGAGATCCGCCCGCTTGCCGGGGATGCGAGCTTCCGCCGCTATTTCAGGGTCCATCGCGACCGCGGCGAAACCGCCATTTTGATGGACGCGCCCCCGGAACATGAAGATATCGGCCCGTTCCTCACCGTTGCGGGCCACCTGCTCGACCGCGGTTTCCTGCCGCCGCGTCCCATCGCCATCGACCGGGAAAAAGGCCTCCTTCTGCTCGAAGATTTCGGAGACGACCGGGTTGGGCCGCTGATCCAGCGAGAGCCGCAGCGCGAGCTGGAGATTTACCAAAGCGCGGTCGACATCCTTGCCCGCCTGGCGGCACACCCCGCCCCGGCCGATCTCCCCTCTTATGACGATGCCGCGCTGAGCCGCGAGGTGCTGCTTTTCACCGAATGGTATGCCCCGGCGCTGGATCTGGAAGTCGACGAAAAGGGCTTTCTGTTCGCATGGCGAAACGTCTGGCAGGACGTGCTTCGGATCGGTGACGAATATCCAGTGATGGTCCTGCGCGACTATCACGTCGATAATCTCATGGTGCTGCCCGGCCGCACCGAGCTCGGCCTTCTCGACTTTCAGGATGCGCTGGCCGGCCACGCCGCCTACGACGTCGTCTCACTTCTCCAGGGGAGCGGCCGTTGCGACGTTGCCCCGGAGCTCGAGGAGGCGATGATCGGCTTCTACTGCGAGCGCGCGAACGTCGCCGACCGCGCCCTTTTCCGAGCGCATTACGAGATATTGGGAGCGCAGCGGAACACCAAGATCCTCGGCATCTTCACCCGACTCTGGAAGCGCGACGGCAAGGCCTTCTATCCGACCATGCACCCCCGCATCTGGGGCTATCTCGAGCGCAACCTCGCGCACCCCGCGCTCGCTCCGGTCCGCGCTTGGTTCGACTCCAATGTGCCGGCGGAATATCGCAACGACGCCTGCCTCAGGAAAATCTACGCATGAACCGTCATCGCCGGCCGCTCGCCCTCCGACCGGTCCCCAGCGGCGACGTGCCCAGGACGGCGATGGTGCTCGCCGCGGGCCTCGGCAAGCGGATGCGGCCCCTCACCGCGACCCGCCCCAAGCCCCTGGTCGAGGTCGCCGGCAAGCCACTTCTCGACCATTGCCTCGACCGGCTTCGCGCCGCCGGAGTCGAGAAAGTGGTGGTCAACGTCCATTACCTCGCCGACGCGCTCGAAGCGCATTTGAAGAACCGGGTCCAGGATCTTGAGATCGCCGTGTCCGACGAGCGGCAGCAATTGCTCGAGACGGGCGGCGGAATGGTGAGGGCGCTTCCCCTGATCGACGCAGATCCCTTCCTGGTCGTCAATTCCGACAATCTGTGGATCGACGGCCCGGTCGACTCGCTTCGCCTGCTCGCAAGCAGCTGGGAGGAGGCCCGGATGGATGCGCTTCTTCTCCTCGTCCCGCTCGCCCGGGCCCATTGTCACAAGGGCCAGGGCGATTTCCACTTGAGCTCCGGCGGCGTCCTGAAGCGCCGCAAGCCGGGCGGTGTCGCGCCCTTCGTCTACACCGGGATCCAGATGGTGTCGAAACGCCTGCTCGACGGCGATATACCCGAAGGGCCGTTCTCGACCAACCTTCTGTGGGATCGGGCGATCGCCAGGGGACGGCTGTTCGGAGCCGTGCACGAAGGCCTCTGGTTCGACGTCGGCGCTCCCGCCAACATCCGCCAGGCCGAGGAAGTGCTTGGGCTCGCCTGAAGGCGCGGCTAACCTCGCTTCGTGGCCAAAGTCCGCCCCAGCGTCTACACCATCCCGCCGCACCGCGCCTTCGCCGACGCGCTCGCGGCGGGGCTGATCGCGCGCTTCGGCCAAGGGGATATCGGGCTGGCCCAGGGGCTGGTCCTCGTCCCCAACAACCGCGCCGCGCGGGCGGTCGCCGACGCTTTCGTCAGGCGCTCGGGCACGGGCCTGCTCCTGCCCAGGCTCGTCCCGGTCGGCGACCCCGAGCTGGACGAGCGCATCGGCGGGGCGCTGGAGCCGCTGGGCGAAGGGGACGAGCTGCCGCCCGCGGTGGAGCCGCTCGAGCGGCTTTTCCTCCTGGCGCGACTGGTCCAGCAGCATGTCGGGGGGATCGACGCCGCCGAAGCGCTCCGCCTCGCCGAGGATCTCGCCCGGACTCTGGACCAGCTGCTGGTCGAAGGGGTCGATCCGTCGAACCTTCGCGCGTTCGCCCAGGATCTGCCCGATCTGTCGCTCCACTGGCAGGCTTCGCTCGACCGGCTCGCGGTCATCCTCGACCAATGGCCGCGCCTCCTCGCCGAGCGGGGGAGGATCGATCTCGCCGACCGGCGCAACCGACTTCTCGCCGCCGTCGCCCGGCGCTGGCGCAATTCGCCGCCGCGCGGCTTCGTCGCCGCCGCCGGGATCAGCAGCACCGCGCCGGCCATCGCCGGCCTGCTTCGAACCGTCTCCCGTCTCGACCAGGGGCTGGTCGTCTTCCCCGGTCTCGATCTGGCCATGGCTCGGGAAGAATGGGACGCGCTCGGCCCGCACGAGCCGGACGAGGCCACGGGGCTTAGGCGGCGCCCGATCGAGACCCACCCCCAATTCCACCTCAAGCTTCTGCTCGACCGGATGGGCGTGGCCCGCGAGGAGGTCGAAAGCTGGCGGTGGGGCGGCGGCCGGGACGCTCCGGCGGCCCGAAGCCGGGCCATTGCCAACGCCATGAAGCCGGCCGCCTTTACGGACCGGTGGCAGGACTTGCGGCCGGCCGAGCGGCGGCTCACCGGAGTGCGGGCGCTGGAGCTCGCCGATCCGGCCGAGGAAGCCCAGACCATCGCCATCGCCCTTCGCGAAGCGCTCGAGACCCCGGGCCGAACCGCGGCCCTTGTGACTCCCGACCGCAATCTCGCCCGGCGGGTCTCGACTCACCTCAGGCGCTGGGGAGCCGAGGCGGACGACAGCGCCGGCCGCCCCCTTTCCCAGCTCGCCCCCGGCACTCTGCTTCTCGCACTCGCCACGGCCGCCGCGGAGCAATTCGCTCCGGTGCCGCTCCTCGCCTTGCTCAAGCACCCCCTGGTCATGAAGGGGGAGGGGAGGCTCGACTGGCTCGAAGGCTCGCGGGCCCTCGACCTTGCCCTTCGAGGCCCGCGGCCCCCGGCCGGACTGGACGGAATATCGGAATATCTTTCCGACCGGAGCGGACGCGACTCAGAGCGGCGCGAGCGGGCCTCCCGATGGTGGAGCAAAGTGGCGCCGCGGCTTCGCGCGCTGGAGCGCGGCTTTGCGGTCGAACGCGCCGACCTTCCCTCGCTTCTGGGCCTGTTGCGCGAGTCGGCGTCCGGGCTCAGCGGCGACGAGGCCTGGGCCGGCCCGGCCGGACGCGCCGCCGCGGATCTGCTCGAATCCGCGGAGCCGGCTTCGGTCCACGGTCCTTCCCGATTGTCGCCGGCGAGCCTTCCGGCCCTGCTCGAGCAGCTGCTCGCGGCAGTCGCCGTTCGGCCGCCTTACGGCCAGCATCCGCGCCTTTTCATCTGGGGCCTCATCGAAGCCCGGCTTCAATCGGCCGACCTCGTTATCCTCGGCGGATTGAACGAAGGGGTCTGGCCGCAATTGCCGACCCCCGACCCCTGGCTCGCTCCGCGGGTCCGCCGCGAACTTGGACTTCCGGGCCTGGAGCGCCGGATCGGCCTCGCCGCCCACGATTTCGCGAGCGCGCTGGGCGGGCGCGAAGTGCTCGTCACCCGCGCCCGCCGGGACGCCCGCTCGCCCGCCATCGCATCGCGCTTCTGGCTGAGGCTGGAGGCGATGACCGCCGGAGTCACCCGCTCGCCCCGCCATCGAAGCTGGGCCCGGGCGCTGGACCGGCCCGATGGCTTCCTTCCCGCCGCCCGCCCGGCGCCCCGGCCGGCCACGGACCTGCGCCCGCGGCGGATCGCCGTCACCGACGTCGACCGCCTGAAGGCCGATCCCTTCGCTTTCTACGCGCGCAAGATGCTGGCCCTGGCGCCGCTCGACCCGATCGACGCCGATCCGAGCGCCGCCTGGCGCGGAAGCGCGGTTCACAAGGTGCTCGAAGCCTGGATGAAGGACGACGGCTGCGAGCCTTCGAGGCTGAGGCCCCGGGCCGAGGCCCTGCTGGGCGACTCTTCCGCGCACCCCCTCATGCGGGCGCTGTGGCAGCCCCGCCTGCTGGAGGCGATCGACTGGATCGCTGCGGAGATGGCGAGGAACCTCGCTTCGGGCCGCCGCCCGGCCGCCGCCGAGGTCAAGGGGAAATGCGAGCTCGACGGAGTGGTTCTCTACGGCGAAGCCGACCGGATCGACCGTTTGGCCGACGGAAGCCTCGCCATCGTCGATTACAAGACGGGAACTCCGCCCGGGCCGAAGGCCGTCGCCGAGGGCTATGCGATGCAGCTCGGCCTTCTCGGGCTCATCGCCGAACGCAAAGGTTTCGAGGGAATCGAAGGGGTTCCGGGCTGTTTCGAATATTGGTCCCTGGCGCGCAAGGCGGGCAGGCTCGGCTATGTGTCGAGCCCGGTGACGAGCCGCGGGGGGATCGACGTCGCCGAGTTCACGACGATGGCCGCCCGCAATTTCCTGGGCGCCGCGGCGCGCTGGCTGACCGGGGACGAGCCGTTCACGGCGAAGCTCCACCCCGAACATGCGCCGTACGGCGAGTATGACCAGCTGATGCGCCTCGACGAATGGTACGGGCGCGAGGTTTGAGTCTCCGTCGTCCCGGCGGAAGCCGGGACCTCGGGGAGCCCGCCGGGCCTTCTCGATCGGGGGTCCCGGCTTTCGCCGGGATGACGGGGGGCCTCAGCCCCGCTCGCCGGCCCTCATCGCCAGCTGCATCCGGCGTTCATGATGTGCCTTCCCATGGCTCGACCGAGCATATCCGGAGCGGCCCTGCACGCAGCGATCCTGTACCGCGCCGGAGCAGCGCGGATAGCCGTTGCCGGCTTCCTTGTCGGCAGCCACCGCGACGCGGGCGGGCTTCGGCTTGGCGGGCTTGGCGGCGGCGGGAGCGCTTCCCTTGGGGGATTCGGCCGCGACCACCGAGTCGAGCTCGCCTCCCGGCGCGACGCTCGCATTGGTCGACGGCGGCGTATTCGCGGTGGCGAGGAGCAGCGCCCCTGCAGCCAGGATCAGTCTTTTCATTCCGCTCTCCCTTGTCGGCGGCTCGAGCTCGGCGCCGTTTCGAGTCAACATCTTATCACCGCGGGCTTCGTACTTCTACCGTGACGTCACGACGTCAAGAGCCGGCGGGGCGGAGCGAATCCCATAGCGAAACGCCCCGGCCGTCAGGCCGGGGCGTTCGTCATCCCGGCGAAAGCCGGGATCTGGGGGAGGCCACCGGGGCTTCTTGATCCGAGGTCCCGGCTTGCGCCGGGATGACGGCAGCCTCAGCGGCAGCTGCGGCGGCTGCTGACGACGTTGCGCTGGACGTGACGGCCGAGCAAGGCGCCGACGGCCGCTCCGAGCACGGTTCCGGTGGTGCGGCTGCCGCGGCCGGCGATTTCACGGCCGGCGAGGGCGCCGGCGGCGCCGCCGACGACGAGGCCGGTGGTGCCGTTGGACTTGCGGCAATAGGTGCGGCCGTCGGATCCACGCCAGGTCTTGCCGTGGTAGATTCCCTGGGCGAAGGCCGGAGCCGCGGGCAGGGCCGGCACCGTCAGGGTGGCGGCGGAAAGGGCCAGGACGATGGTACGCATCACGAAACTCCTTGTTGAACTAAGGAGCGTCTAGGCCGATTCCCTTGACCCCGGCCTGAACCCGGCTGACAGGCAAGGTTAAGGTGTTGTTTTCCCGTCATTCCGCGCGAAAGGGAAATCAGTCGCGGGAAATGACGACTATCGCGGTCAGCGATCGCTCTTTCGCTTCTTGGCGTAGAGCAGGGCGGCGACGATCGCCGCGGATCCGATCCCGATGGCGGCGCCGGTCACCAGATGCTTGGCCCGCCGCGCGCCGCCCTCGGCCGGGTTGCCGCCGTCCTTGCCGGCGCCGGCGGTCTCATCGCCTATGGCGGCGTCTTCGGGATAGGAGGGCTGGCGGGACATAGTCGGGCTCCGTCGGTTGCTCGGCTTTCATTTAAGGGCCCTCCGCGGCCACCGCCAGCCCCGCGCCAGCTTGATTTTACCGGCCGCCCCCGCTACAGGCGCGCCATCCCACATGCAGGGCCATCATACCGGTGCCCGCCGAAGCTTTATGCGGAGGCGGGTCTCTCGGCCCTGCAGAGGCATAACCGGAAGGAGAAAGACCATGGCGTCCACCGACGTCTCCATGCAGCAATTGCTCGAGGCCGGAGCGCATTTCGGCCACCAGACCCACCGCTGGAACCCCAAGATGAAGCCGTATATCTTCGGCGACAGGAACGGGGTGCATATCATCGATCTCTCGCAGACCGTTCCGCTCTTCGCTCGAGCGCTCGATTTCGTGCGCCAGAGCGTCGCCTCCGGCGGCAAGGTCCTGTTCGTCGGAACCAAGCGCCAGGCGCAGGATCCGATCGCCGAGGCGGCTCGCCGCTCGGGCCAGCATTTCGTCAACCATCGCTGGCTGGGCGGGATGCTCACCAACTGGAAGACCATCTCCAACTCGATCAGGCGCTTCAAGAGTCTCGAGGAGCAGCTTTCCGGCGACACCGCCGGCCTGACCAAGAAAGAGGTTCTCCAGCTCACCCGCGAGCGCGACAAGCTCGAGCTCAGCCTCGGCGGGATCCGCGAGATGGGCGGCCTTCCGGACGTCATCTTCGTGATCGACGCCAACAAGGAAGAGCTCGCCATCAAGGAAGCCAATGTGCTCGGAATTCCGGTCGTCGGAATCCTCGACTCGAACGTCAGCCCGCAGGGCATCGCCTTCCCGGTCCCGGGCAATGACGATGCCAGCCGCGCCATCCGCCTCTATTGCGACGCGGTTGCCGACGCGGCCCTGGCCGGCAAGTCCGGCGGCGCCCAGGCGCGCGGCGAGGATATCGGAGCGATGGACGCCCCGCCGGCCGAAGCGGCCCTGGCCGAGGCTTGAGAGTAGATTGAGGAGAGGGGCTCCGCCCCCTCTCCCGTTCGGGCTGAGCTTGTCGAAGCCCTTTCCTTCTCTCATCCAGCGGGAAGGGAAGCCCATCGACAGGCTCAGGGCGAACGGAGTTTTGCCCACACTCTGCGCCCTTCGCGCATAGACACGAGGAACATGAAATGGCTGAGATCACGGCCCCCACCGTCAAGGAACTGCGCGAGCGCACCGGCGCCGGCATGATGGACTGCAAGAAGGCGCTGGGCGAGACCCAGGGCGACATGGAAGGCGCGATCGACTGGCTTCGGGCCAAGGGCCTCGCCGCCGCCGCCAAGAAAGCCGGCCGAACCGCCGCCGAAGGGCTGGTCGGAGTCGCCGTCGCCGGCAATCGCGGAGCCGTGGTCGAGGTCAATTCGGAGACCGACTTCGTCGCCAAGAACGAGCAGTTCCAGGAGTTCGTGAGCACGGTCACCGGGCTCGCGCTCGACGGTGTCGGAACCATCGAGGGAATCCTCGCCGCCGAATATCCCGGCGGCGGCACCGTCGAAGAGAAGCTCACCGCCAACATCTCGACCATCGGCGAGAACCAGTCGCTTCGCCGCTCCGCCGTTCTCCAGGTCCCGCAGGGCGTGGTCGTCTCATACGTCCACAATGCGGTGAAGCCGGGTCTCGGCAAGATCGGAGTCCTCGTCGCGCTCGAGAGCGAGGGCGATCCCGAGGCCCTGACCCAGCTCGGCAAGCAGCTCGCGATGCACATCGCCGCGGCCAACCCGCAGGCCCTGACCGGCGACGAGCTCGACCCCTCGCTGATCGAGCGCGAGCGCGCCATCGCCAGCGAGAAGGCGGCGGAGAGCGGCAAGCCCGCCGAAATCGTCTCCAAGATGGTCGACGGCGCAATGGCCAAGTTCCGCAAGGAGAACGCTCTGATGAGCCAGCTCTTCGTCATGGACAACAAGACCAAGGTCGAGGACGTCATCGCCGCCGAGGCGAAGCGGACCGGGAGCCCGATCTCCTTGAACGCCTATGTCCGCTTCCAGCTGGGCGAAGGCATCGAGAAGAAGGACAGCGATTTCGCCGCCGAAGTCGCCGCAGCTTCGGGCGTGGGCAAGCCCGAACCCGCAAACGCCTAACTATGCTTGGCAGGGTGGCGCGCCCTTATTAAGGTGCGCCACCTTCCATTCCTCTCGCGAACGGACCGAAAAACCCCATGCCGCGCCCGCGCTTCAACCGGATCCTGCTGAAGCTGTCGGGCGAAGCGTTGATGGGGGAGGGGCCGTTCGGCATCGATCCGGACACCACCTCGCGCCTCGCCGGTGAGATCGCGGCGGCGATGCAGGCCGGGCATCAGCTTTCGATCGTCGTCGGCGGTGGCAACATCTTCCGCGGGCTCGCCGGCGCCGCCAAGGGCTTCGACCGGGCGAGCGCCGACTATATGGGCATGCTCGCGACCGTGATGAACGCGCTCGCCCTCCAGAACGCGCTCGAGAAGATCGGGGCTGACACCCGAGTGCTCTCCGCCATCCCGATGGCGACGGTCTCCGAGCCCTACATCCGCCGCCGGGCGCTCCGGCATATGGAGAAGGGGCGGGTGGTGATCTTCGCCGCCGGGACCGGCAATCCCTATTTCACCACCGACACCGCCGCCGCCCTTCGCGCCGCCGAGATGGGCTGCGACGCGTTGTTCAAGGGGACCAGCGTCGACGGAATCTACGACGCCGACCCGAAGAAGAAGACGGACGCCAAGCGCTACGAAAGCCTGTCCTTCCAGCAGGTGCTTGCGGACGACCTCAAGGTGATGGACGCAAGCGCCGTCGCCCTGTGCCGCGACAACAACATTCCGATCGTCGTGTTCAACGTCCGCGAGCAGGGCAATCTTGCCCGGGTGCTGAGCGGCGAGGGAACCGCGACGATCGTTCAGAACGAGGAGTGAGACCATGCCCGCGTACGACAAGGCCGACATCCAGCGCCGAATGCACGGCGCCGTCGAAGCTCTGAAGCACGATCTGGTCGGGCTGAGGACGGGGCGGGCTTCCACCAGCCTGCTCGATCCGATCCAGGTCGAGGTCTATGGCGCAAACATGCCGCTCAACCAGGTCGCGACGGTCTCCACCCCGGAGGCGAGGCTGCTGTCGGTCCAGGTCTGGGACCGCTCCAACGTCACCCCGGTCGAGAAGGCTATCCGCAACGCCGGGCTCGGGATCAACCCGATCGTCGACGGGACGACGATCCGGTTGCCGATTCCCGATCTGACCCAGGAAAGGCGCAAGGAGCTCGCCAAGCTGGCGAGCCAATATGCCGAAAAGGCCCGGATCGCGGTCCGCAACGTCCGGCGCGACGGGATGGACGCTCTCAAGCAGGACGAGAAGAAGCACGAGATCAGCGAGGACGAGCGCAAGCGGGGCGAGACGGAAGTTCAGAAGCTGACCGACGACACGATCAAGGATATCGACGGCGTCGCTTCGGCCAAGGAAAAGGAAATCCTGACGCAGTGACGCTCCCCTCCGCCCGACAGGCACCGGAAAGCGCCGGCGGCGGCAGCCCCGGCGTCCCCCGGCACGTCGCCATCATCATGGACGGCAACGGCCGCTGGGCGAAGGCAAGGGGCCTGCCCCGCGCCGCCGGGCATCGCCAGGGGGCGGAAGCGGCGCGCAAGGTGCTTCGAGCCGCGGGAGAGGCGGGGGTCGAGTGCCTCACCCTCTACGCTTTCTCCTCGGAGAACTGGCGGCGGCCCGAGGACGAGATCAACGATTTGATGGGACTTCTGCGCTTCTACATCACCCGCGAGCTGGATGCCCTTCATCGCGAAGGGATCCGCCTTAAGATATTGGGCGATCACAACGCCTTCCAGTCCGACATTGCCAAATTGGTGGACCAGGCCGTCACGCGCACCGCTGGCAACCAGCGAATGACGCTCGCGATCGCCCTCAATTACGGAGCCCGCGCCGAGCTGGTCCAGGCGGCGCGCAGGCTCGCCGAGCGGGCCGAGTCCGGCGAGATCCGCCCGGCCGAGATCGACGAGGCGATGGTCGAGGCTTCGCTCGATACCGCGGGCCTACCGCCGCTGGACCTTCTCATCCGGACCTCGGGCGAGCAGCGCCTTTCCAATTTCCTGCTCTGGCAGGCGGCCTATGCCGAATTGCTGTTCGTCGACACCTTGTGGCCCGATTTCGACGGGGATTGCGTGCGCGGGGCGCTGGCCGACTATGCCGGCCGGGAACGAAGGTTCGGCGGCCGATGAGCGAACCGACCCCGACGGCGCCCCAGTCCGACCTCCTCACCCGCTTCGCGGCCGGGGTGGTGATGATCGCAATCGCCTGCACCGCCATCTATGTCGGCGGCTGGCTGTTCAGGCTGATCGTCGCGGCCGGAGCGGCGGCGATGATCCTCGAATGGGGCGACATGCACCGGCTGAAGCGCGGCTGGAGCTATTTCGCGCTCGGGCTGCTCGTGGTCGTTCTTCTCGGGGCCGCGCAATATCTCTACCCAGTCGGCGAGATCGACGTCATCGAAGGGGTCGAGGCGGTCGCAGCCTCCACCTTCGAGGAGGCGTGGCTCGGCTTCGCCGCCGTCGCCGCCGCGGCAGTCGTCGCGCTGCTCGCAAGCCGCCGTGTCAGCCTCGGATGGGGGATGCTCTACATCGGCATTCCGTCCTTCGCCCTGCTGGTCATCGCCTGGGCGGACGTCACCCTCGTCTTCTGGCTGATGCTGGTGACCTGGGCGACCGACATCTTCGCCTATTTCGCCGGCCGTTCGATCGGCGGCCCGAAGCTGGCTCCGAAGATCAGCCCCAACAAGACCTGGGCGGGCCTGATCGGCGGGATGGCCGGAGCCGCGGTCGTGGGCGCTCTCGCCGCCTGGCTGTTCGGCATTTCCGCCGAGCTTCCCGATTTCCTCTGGCTCGGTGCGCCGATGGCCCTCCTCGCCCAGTTCGGCGACCTTTACGAAAGCCGGGTCAAGCGCCGGCTCGGGGTGAAGGACAGCGGAACCCTGCTTCCGGGCCATGGCGGAGTGCTCGACCGGCTCGACGGCCTTCTGCCCGTCATCCTCGCCACCTTGCTCGTCCTGATCGCAAGCCTCGCGTGACCAAGAGGCGAAGCGTCAATATCCTCGGCGCCACCGGCTCCGTCGGCCGCTCGACGCTCGACCTGATCGAGCGCAACCGCGAACGGTACGAAGTGCTCGCGGTCACCGCTCACCGCGACGTCGACGGCCTCGCCGAGGCGGCCAGGCGGGTGGGCGCGGAGCGGGCGGTCATCGCCGACGAGACCCTGCTCGAACCGCTCAGAACCGCCCTCGCCGGGAGCGGCACCGAGGCTTCGGCGGGTGCCGAAGCCGTCCTAGAGGCGGCCGGCGCCGGAGCCGACTGGACCATGGCGGCGATCGTCGGCACGGCCGGCCTCGGTCCGACCATGGCCGCGATACGCGGCGGGCGCACCGTCGCGCTCGCCAACAAGGAAGCCCTGGTCTCGGCGGGCCATCTGATGATCGAGGCCGCCGCCGGCAGCGGAGCGGCCCTGCTCCCGGTCGATTCAGAGCACAACGCCATCTTCCAGTGCTTCGACCGGGCTCGGCCGGAGGGCGTGCGCCGGATCATCCTCACCGCCAGCGGAGGGCCCTTCCGCGACAAGAGCCTCGAGGAGATGCGCTCCGCCACTCCGGACGAGGCGATCGCCCACCCCAATTGGTCGATGGGCGCGAAGATCTCGGTCGATTGCGCGACCCTGATGAACAAGGGGCTCGAGCTGATCGAGGCGTTCCACCTTTTCCCGCTGCCCGAGGAGGCGTTCGACATCGTCATCCACCCGCAGTCGGTGGTCCACAGCCTGGTCGAATATGTCGACGGCTCCGTCCTCGCCCAACTGGGCTCGCCCGACATGCGTATCCCTATCGCCTATACGCTGGCCTGGCCCGAGCGGATGCCGACTCCCTGTGAGCGGCTCGATCTGGTCAGGACCGGAAACCTCGCTTTCTCGGAGCCCGATTCGGTACGCTTTCCGGCCCTGGGGCTCGCCCGGCAGGCGCTCCGGGAGGGCGGCGCCAGGCCCGCAATCCTCAACGCCGCGAACGAAGTCGCGGTCGAAGCCTTTCTCGGCGGCGCCATCGGCTTTCTCGACATCGCTTCCATCGCGGAAGAGACTCTGCAATGCTACGCACCGGCAGCGCCCGGCTCGGTCGAGGCGGTGTTGGACATCGACCGGCAGGCGCGCTCGGCCGCCGAGACGATCGTGAAAAGGGTTATGCGTTGACCGACAATCCGGGCATCTTGTGGACGATATTGAGCTTCCTGCTCGTCATCGGGCCGCTGATCTTCGTCCACGAGCTCGGCCATTATTTCGTCGGACGCTGGTTCGGGATCAAGGCGGAAGCCTTTTCGATCGGCTTCGGCCGCGAGATCGCCGGCTGGACCGACAAGAGAGGAACGCGCTGGAAACTGGCCTGGCTTCCGCTCGGCGGCTACGTGAAGTTCGCCGGCGACATGAACGCCGCCGGCCAGCCCTCGCCGGAATGGCTCGCCTTGCCGGCCGAGGAGCGGGCTCGGACCTTCCAGGCCAAGCCCGTATGGAAGCGCTTCCTCGTCGTTCTGGCGGGCCCGATGACCAACTTCCTCGCCGCCATCCTGATCCTGACCGGCTTCAACCTCGCCTACGGCGTACCGCGCACTCCGCCCGTGATCGGCGCCTTCACCGCGAATTCGCCGGCGGCCGCGGCAGGCCTCCGGGCCGGCGACCGCATCGTCAGCATCGACGGCAAAAGCGTCGACCGCTTCGAGGATATCCTGCCGGTAGTCGCCCTCAAGATCGGAGGGCCTCTCAAACTGGAGGTCGAGCGCGGCGGGCGGCGCTTCGAACGGGACGTCCGGCCGCTGGTGGTTCTGGAGACCGACCGCTTCGGCAACAAGGCAAGCCGGCCCATGCTGGGCATTGGAGCCGCGGAACAGGTACTCAGTCCGGTGTCGCCGCTGGGCGCGGTCGCCGCCTCGGTCCAGCAATGCTGGTTGGTCGTCACTACGACGGTGAAGGGGCTGGGCCAGATCGTCACCGGCCGCCGCTCGGTGAAGGAAATGGGCGGGCCGCTCAAGATCGCCAAATTCTCCGGAGAGCAGGCCAGCATGGGCCTGCTCACCTTCTTCTGGTTCCTCGCGGTCATTTCAATTAATCTGGGATTCATCAACCTGTTGCCAATCCCCATGCTCGACGGGGGCCACCTGTTCTTCTACGGGATCGAGGCCGTCCGCCGGAAACCCTTGCGGCCGGAGGCACAGGAATGGGCGTTCAGGACCGGCTTGGCTGCCCTTCTGGCGCTCATGATTCTCGTCACCTTCAACGATTTGGCCTCTTTTGGCCTGTGGTCGAAGCTTGGCGGGTTGATCGACTGACCAGGATCGGGCAGGGCAGGGGCGACAGGGAAACAGGATGGCCGATCGTGCCGTCCGTTCAGTCAAAGGGCGGGGACGCGTGATACCCAAAAATTCATCTACAAACGGCCGGCGGCTTTGCTCTGTCCTGCTCGTCGGCACTATCCTCGGCGGAGTTTCGTTTCCAGCCCAGGCACAGGAAGCGGCGCCGCTGCCCGCCGCGCCCGTGGCGGCCGCGCCCGAGCCCCAGGCCACGGTCGTCCGCTCGATCGCGGTGAGCGGCAACCAGCGCCTCGAGCCGGAGACGATCGTCTCGTACGTCAAGCTCCGGGTCGGAGAGCCCTACGACCGCGAGCGGCTCGACGAGGCGCTTCGCGATCTTTACGCCACGGACCTGTTCGCCGACGCCCAGATCCGCGACAATGCGGGCAACCTCTCCATCGAGGTCCGCGAGAGCCCGGTCGTCAACCGCATCGTCCTCGAAGGCAACAAGCGCCTCAAGGACGACAAGATCACCCCGGAGATCCGGCTCGCGCCGAGGCAGATCTTCAGCCGCGCGAAGGCGCGTGCCGACGTCGCGCGCATCATCGAGCTCTACCGCCGCCAGGGGCGCTTCGCCGCAACGGTCGAGCCCAAGATCGTCCAGCTCGAGCAGAACCGGGTCGACGTGGTCTACGAGATCGGCGAGGGCCCCAAGTCGGGCATCCGCCAGATCAATATCCTCGGCAACGAGAAGTTCGGAGACGGCGAGCTTCGCGGCGAGATGGTGACCAAGCGCACCGGCCTCCTGAGCTTCCTCGGCTCGGGCGACGTCTACGATCCCGACCGGCTGGCCTTCGACCAGCAGAAGCTGCGCATGTTCTACCTGACCAACGGCTATGCCGATTTCCGGGTGGTCTCCGCGGTCGCCGAGCTGACTTCGGACCGGCGGGACTTCATCATCACCTACGTGGTCGAGGAAGGCGAGCGCTACAAGTTCGCCGACGTCAAGGTCGAGAGCGCGATCCGCGACTTCAGCGGCGAGGGCCTCACCCGGCTGCTCCCGATGAAGAATGGCGATTGGTACAACGCCAAGCTGGTCGAGGACACGGTCACGTCGCTGAACGAGAGCGCCGGACTGTTCGGCTACGCGTTCGCGGACGTTCAGCCGAACTTCCAGCGCAACAAGGACTCCAAGACGATGTCGGTGACGTTCAACGTCGCCGAGACCCCGCGCGTCTATGTCGAGCGTATCGACGTCAGCGGCAATACCCTGACCCGCGACAAGGTGATCCGCCGGGAGTTCCGTTTGGCCGAAGGGGATCCCTTCAATTCCGTCCGGGTGAAGCGTTCGCGCGACCGGATCCAGTCGCTCGGCTTCTTCCAGGAGAATCTCGAGGTCGAGCAGACCCAGGGTTCGGCCCCGGACCGGGTCATCCTCTCGACCGCGCTGGAAGAGAAGGCCACGGGCCAGCTTCAGGTTTCGGCCGGCTTCTCCAGCCTCGAGCGCTTCCTCCTCAACCTGTCGATCGAGCAGCGCAACTTCCGGGGCATGGCGCAGACGCTTCGCGCGTCCGTCAACTATTCGAGCTATTCGAAGTCGGTCGAGCTGGGCTTTACCGAGCCTTACCTGTTCGATCGCAACTTCGCGGTCGGCTTCGACGTGTTCCGCCGCGACTATTCGAGCTTCAACTTCGTCAACAGCAACCGCAACACGACCTACAAGCAGACCAGCACCGGCGCCGGGATCCGGGGCGGAATGCCCCTCACCGAATATATGCAGCTGGGTCTGCGCTACGGGCTTAATTTCGACAACGTGACGCTCGACCGGTCGACCTTCTTCACCGACCCCGACGGCGCCGGGCCTTTGCCGGCCTTCTGCGATCCGCTCCGCGTCGGACGCTATCTGTGCGACGCCATCGGCAAGCGGACCACCTCGTCGCTCGGCTATTCCCTGCTGTACGACAAGACGGACAACCGGCTGCGTGCGACTCGCGGCCACCGATTCACGATCAACCAGGATTTCGCCGGCCTGGGCGGGGACGTCAAATATCTGCGCACCAAGGCCAACGCGGCCAAGTTCTGGCCCGTGGGCGGCGGCTTCATCTTCTCGACCTCGATCGAGGCCGGATATATCCACAGCTTCGAGGGCAATCCCGGCGTCGGCCAGGATCCGGTGCGCCTCGTCGACCGGTTCTTCCTGGGCGAGCCGCAAATACGCGGCTTCGACATTCGCGGCATCGGCCCGAGGGTGCAGAGGATTCCGTACGACGCGGACGGCAACCTCGTTACCGACCGCAAGCAGATCGTCGAGGACGCTATCGGCGGCCGGGCTTATTATGTCGGCCGGGCCGAGCTTGAGATCCCGCTGAGCTCGAACTTCCGGGAAATGGGGCTCAGGCCGTCGGTGTTCGTCGATGTCGGGGCGCTCTTCGGCCTGAGGAATCCCGTGACGAACCCGATTCTGCCGGGCAGCCCGCTCACCAAGGACCGCTGCTTCGACTCCGGCGGCAATGCCACGCCCCGGCCGGAGGCCGCCTCTTGCGCGGAGGGCACCACCCTGGTCCCCGGAATCACTCCATTCGACGAGAGATACCTCGGCGACACGCCCAAGCCCCGTCTTTCCGTAGGCTTCGGAGTCAACTGGAACTCGCCTTTCGGCCCGTTCAGGATCGATATAGCCAAAGCGCTTTTAAAGGCTGACGGGGATGACACCAAGCTTATCACTTTCAACGTAGGAACCGCATTCTGATGAACAAAATCGCTTTCGGAGCGGCCATCGCCGCCCTTTCGCTCGCCTTGCCCGGAGTGGCCCAGGCGCAGCGCGCGCCCGGCGCCGTCATCGTCGTCGTCGATACCGACCGGGTCTATCGCGAATGCACCGCCTGCAAGGCGGCTCAGACCACCCTGCAGGGCCTGGTCGCCTCGGCCCGCACCCGCGCCACCCAGCTCGGCCAGCCGCTCCAGACCGAGCAGCAGTCCATCGAGACTGCCGCCGCCGGGCTTCGCAACCAGACCGGGGCGGCCCGCACCGCCGCCGAGACTGCGCTCAATACGCGAGTCCAGCAATTCCAGCAGCGGCAGACCACCGCCCAGCAGGAAATCGCCCGCCTGGAGCAGAACATCCAGTCCACCCAGGCGAACGTGCTGCGCCAGATCAACGCCCGGCTGAACCCAGTGGTCACCCAGGTGATGAACGCACGCGGTGCCAACGTCGCGCTCGACACCAACGCCACCCTGGCCCGGGCCGGCGCTCTCGACGTCACCAACGATGTCCTCACGGCGCTCAACGCGGCGCTGCCTTCGGTCAGCGTGACCCCGCTTCCGCAGGCCCAGCAGCCGGCGCAGCCGCAGCCCCAGGGCCGGTGAGCTCCGATCCGGCAGGCGCCGCCATCGGCCCGCTCGACATCCGGCGGGTGATGGCGGCGCTGCCGCATCGCTACCCCTTCCTGCTCATCGACCGGATCGAGGAGCTGGTTCCGGCGAAACGGATCGTCGCGATCAAGGCGGTGACGATCAACGAGCCCTTCTTCCAGGGCCATTTCCCCGGCCGTCCGATCATGCCCGGAGTCCTCTTGGTCGAAGCCATGGCCCAGGCCTCGGGAGTGCTCGCGGTCGAGTCGCTCGGCCTCGCGGGCACCGGCAAGCTCGTCTATTTCATGGCGATCGACAGCGCCAAGTTCCGCCGCCCGGTCGAGCCGGGCGTGCTGCTCCGGATCGAGGTGGAGCTGACCCATAATCGGGGCAGCGTCTGCAAGTTCGCCGGCAAGGTCCTGGTCGATGGCAATGTCGTCGCCGAGACCAATTTCACCGCGATGATCGCCGATCCGCCGGCGGATTGAATGGGCCTTCCATCGCAGATGGGGAGGATAGCGGCCGCCACTCGCCGTCGACTTTCCTGATCCCGAACGCCTCCTCCAGCCGAGCCGAGCCCAGAACCGCCCCGGGCTCCCCGTCCGCGACGATCTTGCCACCGTGCATCAGCACCAGCCGGTCGGCAAAGCGCGCAGCCAGGTCGAGATCGTGCATCGCGACGACGGCGCCTTGGCCGCTGTGCACGGCGAGGCGAAGCGTTTCCATCAGCCTCAGCTGCCAGAGCGGATCGAGATTGGCGACGGGCTCGTCGAGGAGCAGCAGCCGCGGCCTGGGCGCGATCGCCCGGGCGATCAGCACCCGGCTGCGCTCGCCGGTCGAAAGCCGGTCGACCCGTCGCCGCGCGAAGGGAGCGAGGTCGAGCGCCGCCATCGCCTCGGCCGTCTCCGACTCGTCCGCGCCCAGGCGCACCACGTCCCGCGCGGCGAGCGGCCAGAGGATTTCGCGGGAGGCGGGGAGGTAGGAAAGCAGCCGGCGGCGGCGGGCCGGACCCACGTCTTCGGGCCGCTCACCGTCGATCCGCACGTCGCCCGACGGCCGGCCGATTCGGCCCAGAGCGTGGAGAAGGCTGGTCTTGCCGCTGCCGTTGGGTCCGACGAGGCAAACCAGCTGAGGAGTGTCCATCCGGAAGTCGCAGGGCTCGAGACGCGCCGCGAGGCCCGCTTTTCCGGCGAGGAGCAAGGGAGTCATCGCTCGAGATTCCAGCGCATATGGGCTACCAGCCAGAGGAAGAACGGCGCTCCGAGCAAAGCGGTGACGACTCCGATCGGGAGCGTCCGCCCGAGCGGGGCGCTTCGGACGGCGAGGTCCGCGGCCAGAAGCAGAAGGCTTCCGATGAGCGCCGCCGGACCGATCGCCCGGCCGGGATGGCCGCCGGTCAGCCGGCGGGCGAAGATGGGCGCGACCAATCCGACGAAGCCGATCGCTCCGCATATGGCGACGCATGCGCCGACCCCGAAGGCGGTAAGGCAGACGATCTCGACCCTCAGGCGGCGAACGTCGTGGCCGAAGGACTGGGCGACTTCCTCGCCGAGCGTGAGGCTGTCTAGCGGTTCGCGAAGGCGGAGCAGAAGCGTGATCGCGGCGAGTGCCGGCATTGCGGCGAAGGCCGTCTGCTCAAGGCTCCGGTCGACCAGCGAACCCATCAGCCATTCATAAGCGTCGTAGAATGCGAAAGGAGAGGGGGCGAGTGCGAGGGCGAGAGTCGTGAGCGCCCCGGCCAAAGCGCTGATCGCGAGGCCCGCCAGGAGCAGGGTCCCGGTCTCGGCGCGAGGTCCCGCCAGGGCAAGCAGCAGCAACAGGGCGCCGAGCGCTCCGCCGACCGCGCCGGTGGCCAGTGCCAGCGGCGCCGAGAAGCCGAACAGATAGGCGGTTACCACCGCGCCCAGAGCGGCCCCGCTGGTCGTTCCGGTAAGGTCGGGCGAGGCGAGGGGATTGGCGAACAGGCCCTGGATGGCGGCCCCCGACGCGCCCAGCATCGCTCCATAAGCCACGGCGAGAGCGGCCCTAGGCAGGCGAAGCTCGCGAAGCAGGTCGAAGGCGAGCGACCGGTCCTCGCCGAGCAAAGCGGCGATCGGCGCCCAGGGGACGGCCAGGGAGAGGGTGAAGGCAAAAAGGACGGCCAGGAGCAGGAGAAGTAGCGGGAGGCGGCTCATGGCGCGACCACGTCACCCCGGCGAGAGCCGGGGCCTCGGGGAGACCCGCCGAGACTTCTCGCCCCGAGGTCCCGGCTTTCGCCGGGATGACGGCCGAGCGCCTTCAGCCGCTCGATCTCGCCGGCCAGGAGCGGCCCCATGCAGGTCCAGGCGCGGCCGTCGGTGGGAATCGTCCGGGCGCCCCGAACCCGCCGCGCCAGCGGATGCGAGAGCCAGCGTTGCTCGCCCGAATATTGGTCCTGGCGATAGTCGCTTCGAAGGATCACCGCGGGAGGGCGAAGAAGCAATTGCTCCAGCGAGACCCGATCTCCGGCCATGGCGCGCTGACGGAAGCCCGCCAAGGCCATCCATTGCGCCGCCAGGCTTCCGGCCGTGACCGTGCGCCCGCCGCCGCCCAGCCAGATCGAGTCCGCCGCCCGGGCGGGCCGGCCGAGCTTCAGCCGCTCGATCCGTGCGAGGACGGCGTGCCCGGCCGCCGGCCGGCCCAGCGCGACCGAGACCGACCGCACCGACCGCTCAATGTCCGCCAGCGACTGAGGATAAGGCAAATCGAGCACCCGGATCCCGAGACGCCGGGCGATCCGTTCGCGGTCGCGTGCGCCGCCGCCCATGGTCAGGACCAGGTCCGGCCTGAGCCCGGCGACCGAAACCAGGCTGCCGTCGTTGCGCCGGTAGCGGCGGGCCGAGCGCCAGAGTGAGCTCTCGGCCGGCTGCTGGGCGAGATGGGTGACCGAGACGATCTGCGCCGGGTCGCCGAGCATGAGGAGCAGCTCGTCGGTGCACAGGTTCAGAGACGCGACCCGCCTCGGCGCCGCCTCCGCCGCTCCGGCGAGGGCGAGGCTAAGGACGGAAGCTAAGGCGAAAGCCCGCATGGACGCTCCTCCCTTGCGTGCGATAGCCGAACACGTCCTGATAGTCGGCGCCGAGCGCGTTCTCGGTGCGGGCGAAAAGCTCCGCTCCCTCGCGAAACCGCCAGGCGAGCTGGAGCGACGCCAGGCCATAATCGCCGAGCCGGACCGGCCGAGCCGGGAAACTCTCGAAATCCGTGTCCCGGCGAGCGCCGACATAAGCGAGGGTGGCGCCCCAGGAGAGGGCTCCCAGCTCGCCCTGGCCGCCGAAGCCGGCGCTGTGCCGTGGCCGGCGCACTTCCCGAAGGGCGAGATCCCCCGCCAGCTGCCGCTCCTCGGCGTCGAGCCAGGTGTAGGTCGCGAACAGCCGCCGCGCCCATCGGACCCGCGGCCTCACCTCGATCAGGGCCTCGATCCCCTTGCGGCGGCTGGTTCCGGTGGCGTTGGCCGTGGTCGAGCGAAAGCTGGCCGGATCGAAGACGTCGACGATCTCGTCCCGAAGCCGCGCCCGGAAATAGCCCAGCGAAAGGGTCGTCCGGCGCCACTCGCCGAGCCGAACGCCGGCATTCCAGCCTTCCGACCGCTCCGGCTTGAGCGCCGGGTTGCCCTCGAACGAACCGGGAAAGAAGCCGTAGAGATCGTAGAACGTAGGCTGGGCGATGCCCTCGCCATAGCCGGCGACGAGCTGGACCCTCCGCACCGGCTCGGCAGTGATCCCGGCCCGGACCGTGGTCGCGTCGGCGAAGGCGCTGAAGCGGTCGTGCCGAACCGCCAGCTCGGTGGTCAGCTTGCGGCTCCATTCGGCCTCCCAGGCGCCGACCACCGCGTCCAGGTCCCTCGAACGGTCCTGCCGGGTTGCGCCGAAATAGACTTCGTCGCGGGCTCGGAAGCGCTCCGACTGATGCTCGGCCGCGGCGGTGACGACATGGCCGCCCAGCTTCCTCTCGAGGCTCGCCGACGCGGTGAAGCGCCGGCCGAAGGTTCGGTTGAGCGGCTCTCCGGCCAGCAGGTTCCGGTTGGCGCTGGCGAGGAGGCTCCCGTCGATCCTCAGGGTCCAGCCCTTCGCCTCGGCCTTTGCCCAGCCGCGCACGGCGCCGATCCGGTTGTTCGTCTCGTCGAGCGTGTCGGCGCGGCGGAAGGTGACGGGATCGAAGCCGTCATATTCGCTGCTGCCTTCGATCCAATGGCCGACGACTCCGATCTCGAACGGCGCCGCTCGCCCGACGCGGTCGCCCGGAACGAAGACGAGCTTGAGGCTCGCGGACCGGTTCTCGAAGCCGTCCCGGTCGCCGCCGTCGCCACCGGCGAACGAGTCGATTCCGTCGCTTCCGATCCAGGCGCCGGTGGCTGCGAACCGGACGTCGCCGGCCTGGACCGCCGCCCAGGTCGAGCCGCGGGCGCTGTCCAGATTGCCATATTCGCCGCGGCCGCCAACGCTTTCTCCGCTAAAATAGGGGTCGAGCGTGTCGGCGATCACCACCCCGCCGATCGCCTCCGATCCCCACAAGGCGGAGCGCGGCCCCAGCAGAAGCCCGATCCGGTCGGCGAAATCGATTCCGAGAAGCTCGAACCGGGCCTCGTTGCCGGCGGCGGGGTCGTTGAATCGGATGCCGTCGACGACGAGCAGGGTATGGTTGGCCTCCGCGCCGCGAAGGCGCACCTGGGTCTGGCTGCCCCGCGGACCGGACGTCGCCACGGACGTGCCGGGATAGAGGCGAAGATAATCGGTCACCATGGGCAGCCCGGCCGCTTCGGAAAGGGCAGGGGTCCTCGTGATCGGTGCCGAGTACTCGAAGGAAGCCGCCGCTTCCCCGCGCTCACCGGTGACGACGATCTCCTCGCCATCGGTGGGCGCCTCGAGCGAGGGCGCGGCCGTCGCGGCCGCGGCGGCGAAACTGATCAGGATCGGGTGCATTCGGGAATCCTCCTTTGCAACGACAATTGTCGTCTCGGAGGAACCGCAAGCGCACGAGCCGCTCCCGGCGCCACGCACGATCGGCTGGTCCCGGCCGGGTGCGGACGACGGCGAAGGCAGGTTCCTGACTTGCGGCCGGAGCCGGTTACAGTTGCGGGCACAGCGCCGGATTTCCGCCGGCTTCCCATTTCACCCTTCCCCCGCCGACTGCGCGACGTGAAGGGCACCTTCGCTGGGCGCGACGGGTAGGCGGCGGCGCCACGCCTTGTCAAATGAAGGCGCGTTGGGTACAGGGCCGCACGACCTTTCCGCGAGGCTGGTCGGAACCAGCCACATCCCAAGGAAATCCTCGACATGAAGAACGGCGCCCATCCCAATTACCATATGATCAAGGTGCAGATGACGGACGGAACCACGTTCGACACGCGCTCGACCTGGGGCAAGGAGGGCGACACTTTGACCCTCGACATCGACCCCAAGGTTCACCCGGCCTGGACCGGCGGCACCGGCAAGATGGTCGACAGCGGCGGCCAGGTCGCCCGCTTCAACAAGCGCTTCGGCGGGCTCACGCTCGGCAAGAAGTAACGGACGGGAGGCCGTCATCCCGGCGGAAGCCGGGACCCCGGGGAGACCCACCGTGACTGTTCGACCTGAGGTCCCGGCTTCCGCCGGGATGACGTGCTTCGCCGCCTCCGCACCGACGCTCGAAACCGCGCGCCTGCGCCTTCGCCCCTTCCGCGCGGCGGATCTCGAGCCGCAATGGGAGTCGATGACCGACCCCGGGGTCGTCCGCTTTCTCGGCGGCGTCCCGCAGTCCCGCGAGGAGACCTGGCGCAAGATCCTCGGCTCGCCGGGACTGTGGGCATTGCTCGGCTACGGCTATTGGGTCGCGGAGCGGCTCGAGGACGGCGCCTATCTCGGCCAGATCGGCTTCGCTGACTTCAAGCGCGACATGTCGCCGAGCATCGAGGGCATACCCGAGATGGGCTGGATCATGGCGCCGCAAGCCCAGGGCCGGGGCTATGCCAGCGAAGCCGTCCTCGCGGCCCTCGCCTGGGCCGACGAGACTCTGGGCGGCGGCGAGATCGTCGCGATCATCAGCCACGAGAACGCGGCCTCGATCCGGATCGCCGAGAAGGCGGGATTTGCGAGCCGCGAGGAGGCGGCTTACAAAGGCGAGCCCATTCTGCTGTTCAGGCGGCCTGGGCGGTAGGCAGGGCCGCACTCGCCGGAATGACGAATTTCGGTACCGCAACCTTTGGCAAGGAGCCTCAGAACAGAGTCGTGAGCCAGTAGAAGATCGCCCCCACCGTCGCCGAGGCGGGGATGGTGATAACCCAGGCCAGGACCACGTTCTGGGCCACCCCCCAGCGAACCGCCGAGGCCCGCCGAGCCACTCCCGCCCCGATGATCGAGCCGGTGATCGTGTGGGTGGTCGAGACCGGAATTCCGAGCCACGACGCGGTGAACAGCATCACCGAACCGCCCGCCGAGGCGCTGAAGCCCTGGTGCTGAGAGAGCTTGGTGATCCCGGTGCCCATCGTCTTGATGATCCGCCAGCCGCCGCTCAAGGTGCCGAGGCCGATCGCGACATAGCAGCTGATCGCGACCCAGTGCGGAACGTGGAATTCGCCTGTGAGATAGCCGGTGGAGTAGAGAAGGACGGTGATGATCCCCATGGTCTTCTGGGCATCGTTTAGGCCGTGGCCGACCGAGTAAGCGGCCGATGAGACGAGGTGGAGCGACCGGAAGCTCCGCTCCGCGCCGCGGGCGCTTGCACGGACCGCGAGCCAGCTCGTCAGGAGCATGATCAGCATCGCGAGCATCATTCCGAGCAGGGGCGATAGGACGATCGCGATCAGGGTCTTGTTTAGGCCCGTCCACTGGACTCCGGTGAGCCCGGCATGGGCCACGCCCGATCCGACCAGGCCGCCGACGAGGGCATGGCTGGAAGAGGAGGGGATGCCCTTCAGCCAGGTGACGACGTTCCAGAACATCGCTCCGATCAGAGCGCCGAACACCACGGCGGGCGTGATCAGGTCCTTGTCGATAAGGCCCTTGCCGATCGTGTCCGCGACCTTGTGAAGGCTGGGGACGGCGAGCGACAGGAAATAAGCGGCGAAGTTGAAGAAAGCGGCGAAGGCGACCGCCTGGACGGGGCTGAGCAACCGGGTCGCGACGACGGTCGCGATCGAGTTGGCGGCGTCATGGAGCCCGTTCAGGAAGTCGAACGCCAGGGCGATGGCGATCAGGCCGATGAGCAGCGGCAGTGCCAGCTCGTGCATGTGCTGGCCCTCCTCAGGCGTGGTCGATGACGACGCCGGAAATCTCGTTGGCCACGTCCTCGAAGCGGTCGAGGACCCTTTCGAGGTGGCTGTAGATCTCGCGGCCGACGATATAGCCCATCGCATTGCCGTCGCGATGCCTCAGGAAAAGCGCCTTCATGCCCGCGTCGTGGAGATGGTCTGCTTCCTCCTCGAGGTGGACGATCTGCTCGGTGATCTTGTCCAGCTCGAGATGATTGCTTCCGATCTTGCGCATCAGCGGCATCGCCTTGCTCACCAGCTTCGCGCCCTGTTCGGCGAGCGCGGCCATGTCGCGCATCTGCGGCTCGAAATGGGCGACCTCGAACTGGGTGATCGCCTTTGCCGTCTTCTGCATCTCGTCGATCGCGTCGTCCATCGAGGAGATGAGGTCGGTGATCGCGCTCCGGTCGAACGGCGTGATGAAGGTCTTCCGGACGGCGTGGAGAACCTCGCGGGTGACGTCGTCGGCCTGATGCTCGAAGGCGGAAATCTGGCGGCAGGCTTCCTGGATAGCCTCCTCCCTGGCGAACATCCGGCTCATCACCTCGGCGCCGCCGACCAGGGTCACCGCGTGGCGCTCGAACATGTCGAAGAAGCTTGCTTCCTTCGGCATGAGCGCACGGAACATGTTCAGCATCTCTTCCCCCTGAACTTTTGCGGTTCCCTAGCACGGGGCGCCGACTTTTGTTTCACTTTTGTGACGGGCCCGGAGCCAGGCGGATGAGCCTTGCGAGCTCGTCTTCGTGCACCAGGGCGGCGGCCTCCCGGGCTGGGAACCAGCGCCGCTCGCGCTGATCCTTCTCGGGCCAATCATCCCGCTCTTCGACGAGGCTCATGACGAACAGGTGGACCACGGCAGGCACCGCGATCCCGCTGCGACGGCGCTTCTCGTAGGAATAACGGCCGATCGGCTCCGGTTCGACCGCTCCGACGATCCCCGCTTCCTCGAAAGCCTCCTGGGCGGCAGATTGGGCCGGGCTCTTGCCCGGGATGGGGTTGCCGCGCGGGACGACCCAGCGGCGCGTCTCCCGAGAGGTGATGAGCAGGATTTCGAGGCCCCCGTCGCCCCCTGGCCGCAACGGTATGACTCCATATTGGGTCAGCACCGTCCACTCTCCCCCAGCCGCGGAGCTGGGCGGTCCGCCAGCTGGCGCTTGCCGTCGATGACGATGGGGGAGGCGAGGCCGGGAGCCTCGCCCTCGATCCTCAGGCCGCGATGGACGACCTGCGGATCGGCGAAGACCGAGTCGACCGGGTTGATCGGCCCGGCCGGAATAACGGCGGCCTCGAGCGCGGCGGAGAATTCCCCGAGCCCGCGGCCCTTCATCGCCTGCTCCAGGAGAGGGATGAGCGAATCCCGGTTCACGACCCGAGCCGGATTGGTCCGGAAGCGCTCGTCGCTCGCCAGCCCTTCAAGCCCCAATATTCCGCACAAACGGTCGAACTGGCCGTCGTTGCCGACCGCGACGATCACCTCGCCGTCGGCGACCCGGAAGGCCTGGTAGGGGACCAGATTGGAGTGGCCGTTGCCCATCCGGGTTGGAACGTCTCCGGAGACCATCCAGTTCAACGCCTGGTTGGCGAGCACCGCGACCTGGGTGTCGAGCAGGGCCATGTCGATATGCGCGCCGCAGCCGCTCCGGTCCCGCTCCCGGAGCGCTGCGAGGATGGCGACGCTGGCGTAGAGGCCGGTGAAGAGGTCCGCATAGGCGATTCCCGACTTCTGCGGCGCCCCGTCCGGTTCCCCGGTCAGCGACATCGCCCCGCCCATGCCCTGGATGATGAAATCGTAGCCCGCGCGCGCGGCGTAGGGTCCCGTCTGGCCGAAGCCGGTGATCGAGCAATAGACGAGCCGCGGGTTGAGGGCGGACAGGGAAGGGTAATCGAGCCCGTATCTGGCGAGCCCGCCGACCTTGAAATTCTCGATCAGGACATCCGCCTCGGCGGCAAGGGCGCGCACCTCGGCCTGACCCTCCGCCGTCTCGAGGTCGATCGCCACCGACCGCTTGCCGCGGTTGCAGCTGTGGAAATAGGCCGAAGCTCCGTCCGCAGCGAAAGGGGGGCCCCAATGGCGGGTGTCGTCGCCGACCTCCGGCCGCTCGACTTTGATGACGTCGGCCCCGAGGTCGGCGAGCAATTGCCCGGCCCAAGGGCCGGCCAGGATTCGGGCCAGTTCGACCACCTTCAGGCCGGCGAGGGGCTTATCCATGATACCCCGTCATCCCGGCGAAAGCCGGGACCCCAGGACGAGAAGTCGCGGCGGGTCTCCCCGAGGTCCCGGCTTTCGCCGGGATGACGGATCGAGTCAGAATGCCGAAATCCCGGTGATCGCCCGCCCGAGGATCAGCCCGTGGACGTCGTGGGTCCCCTCGTAGGTGTTCACCGTCTCGAGGTTCGACGCGTGGCGCATCACCTGGAACTCGGCCGAGATTCCGTTGCCGCCGTGCATGTCCCGGGCGACCCGGGCGATGTCGAGCGCCTTGCCGACATTGTTGCGCTTGATCAGGCTGATCGTCTCCGGGATCAGCTCGCCCTCGTCCATCCGCCGTCCGACCCTCAGCGCCGCCTGGAGCCCGAGAGTGATCTCGGTGATCATGTTGGCGAGCTTCATCTGGACGAGCTGGGTCGCGGCGAGGGGACGGCCGAACTGCTTCCTGTCGAGCGTATAGGTCCGCGCCGCATGATAGCAGGCCTCCGCGGCGCCCATCGAGCCCCAGGCGATTCCGTAGCGCGCCCGATTGAGGCAGCCGAACGGCCCCTTCAGCCCCTCCACGCCCGGAAGCAGCGCCTCTTCCGGCACCTCCACCCCGTCCATGACGATCTCGCCGGTGATGGAGGCCCGAAGGCTCAACTTCATCCCGATCTTCGGGGCAGTGAGGCCCTTCATCCCCTTCTCGAGCAGGAAGCCCCTTATCTTGCCGTCATGCGCGTCGGACTTCGCCCAGACGACGAAGACGTCGGCGATGGGCGAGTTGGTGATCCACATTTTCGAGCCGGAAAGGCGGTAGCCGCCGTCGATCTTCTGCGCCCTCGTCCGCATTCCGCCCGGGTCCGAGCCGGCGTCGGGCTCGGTGAGCCCGAAGCAGCCGATCAGCTGCCCCGTCGCAAGCCCGGGCAGCCATTTGCGCTTCTGCGCCTCGGAGCCGTAGGCGTCGATCGGATGCATGACGAGCGAGGACTGGACGCTCATGGCCGAGCGATAGCCGCTGTCCACCCGCTCGACTTCCCGGGCCACCAGCCCGTAGCTGACGTAATTGAGCCCGGCACCGCCATATTCGGGTGCGATCGTGGCTCCAAGAAGCCCGAGCTCGCCCATTTCCGACATGATCTCCCGGTCGAAATGCTCGTCGAGAAAGGCCTCGGTCACCCGCGGCTGCAATCTTTCCTGGGCATAGGCACGGGCCGTGTCGCGAACGAGCCTTTCCTCATCGGAAAGCTGAGCGTCGAGCGCGAACGGGTCTTCCCAGTCGAACCGGGCAATGCGGCTTTCGGACATTCGAACCTCGATGGCGATACGGATCCCGCCCCTTCGCTTATGGCGGCCCGGCTGTCTACTCCTGCGCCGCCGCCGGACCGGCCTCGGCCGCCGTCCGGGAGGCGCGCGGGCGGCCCCGCGCGCGCGCTCCCTCCAGCAGCCTTCGAGCCGCTTGCGCCAAACCCGGATTGTGCGGATCGCCGGTCAGCGGCAGCAGCAGCCGCTCGGCCTCGTCCCAGCGCTTGCGGGCGATGAGCAGGCCGGCGGCGTTCATCGTCGCCTCCTGGGCTTGCGGCGCCAGCTCCTGGGCGAGAAGGAGAATGTTGATCGTGTTGTCGGAAACGAAGCGCTCGTTCGACCGCAACGCCTCAGCGTAGCGCAGCAGCGTCTGCCAGTGGTTCGGATTCATCTTGTGGGCGCGGGCGAACGAGGTCCGGGCGAGCCGGAATTGCGCCTCGCCGTCGTCGGCCTCCCGGCCGGCGCGAACATGGCGCATGCCCTTGAAATAGAGCAGCTCGAAATCGTCGGGGTGGGCGGCGAGAAGGGGCTCGAGCAGGGCGTCGGCCCTCGCCGGGTCGCCATGCAGGGCTTCGGCCTGGGCGAGGATCCGCTTCGCGAACCCGTCCTGATGCCTCGACGCCGCCGCCCGGACCCTTGCGAGCAGCCCAGCCTCGTCCTCCGGCCCCACCTCGATCGTCGCCCGAAGAAGAAGCAGGTCGTCCGCCGAGGCCGGCAGGCGCGTGATCGCCACCGCCGGCGCGGACGCCTCGCTGGCGCGCTTGAACCGTGTGTAGGTCATTCCGCGCTTGCTGTAGCTGCGCAGCTCGCGCTCCAGCTCGGCGATCGGGGTGGGGAAGGCCGCCGCGAACGCCTTGCGCGGCTCGTCCCCACGGGCCGCAGCCGCCAGATAAGCCGCGAATTTGGGCCGCATCTCCGTGTTTCTCAGCAGATAATGGGCGAGCAGCCAGCTCTGCGCATAGAAAGCGGCCATGCCCTCGCGGTCGGCCGGCACCTCGCCGAACAGGATTCGCTCGATCGGAAGCCACTTGCCCTGGACGAGCGTGTAGGCCCGCCCGACGCTCGGCCGGCCATATTCGATGACATCCTTCCTGAAGGTCACCGTGGAAGCATATTCGGCGAATCCCTCGACGTACCACGCCGGATAGGGGAGGGGCCGATATTGCTTCATGAAATGGTGGGCGACCTCATGGAGGAGGATTTCCTGGCCCTCGCCGGGAGCGCTCTCGTCGACGACCGCCGCGATCCCGGCCGATCCAGCGACGTACACCCCCGAAATGCCGGCGGGCATATTGCGGATCGAACGAAGCTGCGGCCCGCTTCGGACCATGTAGACGTTGAGCTTGTTCGGGGCGTTGGGTTCGCCGACTCCGGTCAGGGCGCGAAGGAACAGCTGATAATCTTCAAGCAAGGCCGCCTGCTCGCGAAGCTTGCCTTCGCCCGCCTGGCTGTAGAGGACGAAATTCGCGCTTTCGGCCCGGCGCCACTCCGCGGCCGCGGGGGAAGCGGACACCAGAACCACAAGCGCGGCCCCGGCCCGCCACAAGAAAACCCGCATTTTCCTTTTCCCAGCCGGACCTCCCGTTTCGAACATAGCGAATGCCCATCTTTCAAATCGTGACGGCGGACAGGGTGGGATTCGAACCCACGGTGGGCTTGCACCCACGGCGGTTTTCAAGACCGCTGCCTTAAACCACTCGGCCACCTGTCCAGGAGGAAGGGCCTCTAGCCTACCCGTAACCCCGGCGAAAGCCGGAGCCCGTGGGTTGGCTGGGCATCCCCGTCACCCCGGCGAAAGCCGGGGTCCCGTGGGTGAAGAGCGCGGCGCCCATCGCCAGCAACGTCCCGGCTTTCGCCGGGATGACGGGTGGTTCGTGCCGCCCATGCGGCAAGCCGAGTATCGGCGCACTCCCCCCTGTGGCATCAGGGGCGGCGAGCGGGAGAAAATTGTATGCGTTTATCGAGGGGTATCGCGGCCCTGGCGCTGGCGGCGGCGATGCTGCCGCTGTCGAGCTCCGCGCCGGCCCAAAGCGGTCTCAGTCAATCGGGCTTTCGGGCCTATCTGCCCCAGCTCGAGGCCCAGGCCCGCCGCGCGGGGGTCAGCCAGGGCACGATCTCGAGCGTCTTCCCCAGCCTCGTCTTCAGCGCAAGGACGGTCGAACTCGACCGCGCCCAGCCCGGCGGGAGGCCCGGAAGCAACGCCAATCCGCCCTTCGCGCCCTACCGCGCGCGGCACGTCTCGCCCGCGCTCATCGCCAACGGCCAGCGCCATTACGCGGCCAATCTGTCGCGCCTCCAGGCCATCGGCAGGCGCTACGGAGTCACTCCGTCGCTGCTCGTCGCCATCTGGGGCCACGAGACGAGCTACGGGTCGGTCACCGGCAATTTCGATCTCCTGAACTCGCTGGCCTCGCTCGCTTATGACGGCCGCCGGCGCCAGCTCTTCTCGGACGAGTTCGTCGCGGCGCTCAAGATGATCGACCGCGGCGTTCCGCGCTACCGCCTCAAGGGGAGCTGGGCGGGAGCCACCGGACACCCGCAATTCCTTCCGTCCGTCTGGCTTCGCCTGGGCGCCGACGGCGACGGCGACGGCCGCTCCGACATCTGGCGAAGCGAGCCCGATGCCCTCGCCTCGATCGCCAATTATCTCAGCAATGCCGGCTGGAGGCCGGGCGTTCCCTGGGGCGTCGCGGTGAGGGTTCCGCCCGGCTTCGACCGAAACCGGGTGCGCAGCAATCTGCGCGCCCCGCGCTGCCCGAAAGTGTTCGAGCGCCACAGCCGCTGGCTGACGTTCGGCGAATGGCGGCGGCTCGGAGTCGTCGTCCAGAACGGGATATGGCCGCGGGACTCGGAGATGGCGTCGCTGATCGAGCCCGACGGACCGAATGCCACGGCCTATCTGCTCACCACCAACTACCGAACCATCCTCGATTATAATTGCTCCAACTTCTACGCGCTCTCGGTCGGCCTGCTGGCGGACGCGATCGCGCGGTAAGCTCGTACCTGGGCGGATGCCTCCGGTTTCCGTTCGGGCTGAGCCTGTCGAAGCCCTGTTCTTGCTTTTCCGAGAGGAGAAGAAAGGCCCTTCGACAAGCTCAGGGCGAACGGAAGGGGGGCCTCAAATCGCCGCGATCTCGCCCTAGCGCGGCGCACCGGCAGGGGTTAAGCATAGGCCGAAGCTCCGGCCGCACCGCAATCACATCAGGGGACCAATCTCAACCATGATCCGCAAAAGCCTGTTTCCAATAGCTTTCGCTGTCGCAGCTGCGCTTCCGGCCACCGCCGCCGCACCGCCGCTCGAGACCGCCGCCCCGGTCGCCTACATGGTCGATCTCAGCTCGGGCGCCGTCCTCTACGCCAAGGATGCGGACCGGCGGATTCCGCCGGCCTCGATGGCGAAGATGATGACCACCCATCTCGCCTTCCACATGATCAGGCGCGGCGAGGCGAAGCTGGACAAGATGTGCCAGGTCCGCCCCGAAACCTGGCGCCAGTGGCACGGGCCGCAGGCGGGCTCGACCATGTTCCTGTCGCCCGGCGAGCAGGTCAGCGTCGAGAACCTTCTCCACGGCATCGTCACCCTGTCGGGCAACGACGCCACGGTCGTCCTCGCCGAATGCCTGGCGGGAACCGAGCCGGCCTATGCCGCCCTGATGAACGCCGAGGCCAAGCGCCTCGGAATGACGAACAGCAATTTCGGAAACACCAACGGCTGGCCGGACGAAGGCGTCACCTTCACCACCGCGCGCGACCTCGCCAGGCTGGCAATGGCAACCATCCAGGAGACTCCGGACCTCTACAAGAAATTCTACCAGATGAAGGAGTTCACCTGGGGCAAGACCCTGGGGGCCGGAGCACCGATCACCCAGGGCAACCGCAATCCGCTGCTGGGCAGGGTGCAGGGGGCGGACGGTCTCAAGACCGGCCATACCGCCGAAGCCGGATACGGCTTCACCGGCTCGGCCGAGCAGGGCGGCCGCCGGATCATCATGGTCGTCGCAGGCCTCGGAAGCTTCAACCAGCGGATCGAGGAATCGGTCAAGTTCATGGATTGGGGTTTCCGCGCCTGGAAGTCGCAGCCTTTGTTCAAGCAGAACGAGAAGGTCGCAGACGCCCAGGTCCAGGGTGGCGGCGACGACATTGTGCCCTTGGTCGCCCCCCGCAACATCGCCATCACTCTTCCCGCCGGCTCGGCCGGAAGCATCCGCGCCAAGGTCGTCTATAACGGACCGATCAAGGCGCCGATCGCCAAGGGCCAGCACGTCGCCGACCTCGTCGTCACGACCGCCGACACTCCGCCCCAGACCATGCCCCTGGTCGCGGCCGAGGCCGTGGGCGAGGCCGGCTTCTTCGGACGGATGTGGAACGGCCTGACGTCGCTGTTCGGCTGAGGTGAGGTGAGAGGGCGCTTCATCAGCCTCGAAGGCGGCGAGGGCGCCGGGAAGTCGACCCAGCTGAAGGCTCTGGCGGAGGCGCTGCGCCGCCGCGGCCTTGAGATCCTGGAAACCCGCGAGCCCGGTGGAAGTCCCGGAGCGGAGACGATCCGAAGGCTGCTTCTGGAAGGGGGCGAGGAGCGTTGGACCCCCGAGGCCGAAGCCCTGCTGTTCGCCGCCGCCCGGGCCGATCATGTCGCGAGGACCATCCGCCCCGCCGTCGACCGCGGCGCGTGGGTGCTCAGCGACCGCTTCCTCGACAGCTCGCTCGCCTACCAGGGCGGAGCCGCGGGGGTGGGGGTAGAGTCGGTTCGAGCGTTGCACGAGATAGGCACCCGCGGTTTTCTGCCCGACCGGACCCTGCTGCTCGAGCTGCCGGCCGAAGCGGTCGTGGAGCGCCTTACCGTGCGCGACGCCGGAGGATCGGACCGTATCGGGGGGAGGGGCGGCGGATTTCACCAGCGGGTGGCCGAAGCTTTCGCGCTGCTCGCGTTGGAGGAGCCGGAGCGCTTCAGGCGCGTGGACGCGAGCGGTTCGGCCGACGAAGTGACGGCAAGGCTGCTCGCGGCGGTGGAGGATCTGCTGTGAGAGTGGAGCTGGAACGTATCGCCTTGCACGTCAGGACCAGCACCTCGGTTCCTCCCCGAGCTTGCCTCGGGGAGGGGGACCGCGACGCGAAGCGGCGTGGTGGAGGGGAAAACGGGCGGGGCATTGCCCCTCCACCAGCCTGCGGCTGGTCCCCCTCCCCGAGCGAGCTCGGGGAGGAATCAGGAGAAATGCACACTTCGCCCCGCTTTTCGCCGCGCGCCCGGACGCGTTCGGAGATATCGCGATGACCCCGCTTTACGGCCACGACGTCGCCGTCGCCGCCTTCCGCGACGCGCTCGATTCCGGCCGGCTCCACCATGCCTGGCTGATCTCCGGCCCGGAAGGCGTCGGCAAGGCGCTGTTCGCGCAAAAGGCCGCCTTGAGGGTTCTCGCGCAGGGGCAGGGGCCCGTCGCCGCCGCGGGCCTCGACGTTCCCGACGACCATCCGGCCGGCCGCCTGGTCGCGGCCGGAAGCCATCCCGACCTGATGCGCCTGGAACGGCTGCTGCGCGAGAACAGCTCCACCGGGGAGCTTGCCCGAAACATCAGCGTCGACCAGGTCCGCTCGCTGCAGCGACTCTTCAACACCACCGCCTCGCTTTCCCCGTGGCGGGCCGTGGTCGTCGATTCGATCGACGATCTCGAGCGCAACGCCGCCAACGCCTTGCTCAAGAATTTGGAGGAGCCGCCGCCGAGCAGCGTCTTCTTCCTGGTCAGCCATTCGCCGGAGCGGCTGCTTCCCACCATCCGCTCGCGCTGCCGGCTGCTCCGGCTGTCCCGCCTCGACCTCGACGCCATGAGGTCGGCCCTGCGGGCTGCACTTCCGGACTCGGACGAGAAGGAAATCGGCGACCTGGTCGCCGCCGGCAATGGATCTCCTGGACGCGCTTTGGCCTGGCGCGGACTGGATGTCGCTGCTCTCGACAGGGTCATGGCCGAGCTGATCCGCGAGGGCGATCCGGCCAATGCCCGCCGCTCGGCGCTCGCCCAGAGCCTCGCTCTCAAATCCGCCCAGCCGCGCTACGAGGCCTTTCTCGCCCGGGCGCCCTCCGTTATTGCCGCCGAGGCGAAGGAGCGGCGGGGCGCCGCGCTCGCCCAAGCCCTGGCGACCTGGGAACGCGCTTCTGGCCTCGCCTCGAGCGCCCGAGGCCTGTCGCTAGAGCCGGAGAGCGTCGTCTTCGAGCTCGCCGGCATGCTCGCATCGCTGGCTCCGAGCCGCTAAGGGCTGGGCATGGGCGACCCTTTCTACATCACCACCGCGATCAATTATCCCAACGGGCCGCCACATATCGGCCACGCCTACGAAGCGGTCGCCACCGATGTCATCGCACGTTTCCAGCGGGCGATGGGCCGAGACGTCTTCTTCCAGACCGGAACCGACGAGCATGGTCTGAAGATGGCCCAGGCGGCGCGCGAGAGGGGAATCACGCCGGCCATGCTGGCCGATGAAATGTCGGCCATATTCAAGGATATGGACGAGCGGCTCGAGATTTCGTTCGACCGCTTCATCCGGACCACCGAGCCCGCCCACCACCGGGCCAGCCAGGCGATCTGGAAGGCGATGGAGCAGCGCGGGGACCTCTATCTCGGCCGCTACGAAGGCTGGTACTCGGTCCGCGACGAGGCTTATTACGACGAGGGCGAGCTCAGGGCGGGCCCGGAGGGCGAGAAGCTTTCGCCGCAGGGTACTGCCGTCGAATGGACGGTGGAGGAGAGCTGGTTCTTCCGGCTCTCCGCCTATCAGGACCGCCTGCTCGCGCATTATGCCGAAAATCCGGGCTTCATCCGGCCGGAGAGCCGACGCAACGAAGTGATGCGCTTCGTCGAGGGCGGGCTTTCCGACCTCTCCATTTCGAGAACCAGCTTCGACTGGGGCGTGAAGGTGCCCGGCGACGAGCGCCACGTCATGTACGTGTGGCTCGACGCGCTCACCAATTACATCACCGGCGTCGGCTATCCGGACGTGGAATCAGAGGCTTACAGGAAGTTCTGGCCAGCCGATATCCACATCATCGGCAAGGATGTGGTGCGCTTCCACGCCGTCTACTGGCCCGCTTTCCTGATGTCGGCCGGGATCGCGCTTCCGAAACAGGTCTTCGGGCACGGGCACGTCCTGCTGCGCGGCGAGAAGATGTCCAAGTCGGCCGGAAACGTCGTCGCCCCGGCCGAGCTGATCGACCGGTTCGGAGCCGACTCGGTCCGCTATTTCCTGATGCGCGACGTCACTTTCGGCCAGGACGGGAGCTACAGCCCCGAGGCGATCGTCGCCCGGGTCAATGCCGACCTCGCCAACAGCTTCGGCAATCTGGCCCAGCGCACCTTGTCCTTCATCGCCAAGAATTGCGGCGGAGTGCTTCCGAGCGGGGGACGGGGCGATGAGGCCGATTCCGAGCTCCTCGATCTCGTCCGCCGAACGACCGCCCGGGACGTGCCGGCCCTCTTCGCCGACCTTTCGCTCAGCCAAGGGATCGAAGCCTGGATCCGGGCGGTCTTCGCGTGCAACCAATATATCGACGCCCAGGCGCCCTGGACCCTTCGAAAGACCGATCCGGAGCGGATGACCGCGGTCCTCGCCTGCCTGTGCGAGTCGATCGTCGACCTCGCAATCGCCATCGCTCCGGTCGTCCCGGCCTCGGCCGCCAGGCTGCTCGACCAGATGGGCGTGCCCGCCGGGGAGCGGGACTTCACGATCCTCGCCGACACCGGACGCTATGCCCGTCTGGCGGCCTCAGGCTTCACTTTGGAACCGCCGGCGCCGATCTTTCCGCGGCTGGAGCTGCCGGCGGAGGCGTAGCCTGGGCCGGCGCCGGCAAGGAGTCGGTGCGCTTGATGCGCTCCAGACGCTGGCCCTTGCGAAGGACCAATTGGCAGGTCCGGGCCCCTTCGCACGCGATGACGGTTCCGGTGCGGCCATCGACCCGGACGATCCGGTCGCCGACGGCGAAAGCGTCGAAGCGCGGCTCGGGGTGGGCGTAGATTCCAAGGCCGATCAGACCGCCGGCAATGACGATGCCGGTCGCGATCTTGCTCACTGCCCCGTCGATCGCTTCCCCCAGCCTTCCTCCTCGCTCCCTGGAGTCGAAAGGATCGAATCGATCGTCGGTCATGGCGGTTTTCCCGGGCTCGCTGGGTCCTGCATAGCCGATGGAGCGGCCGCGGTAACCGCCGCATTCAAGACTTTCGGAAAAAAGGTGTCGAGACGGCGCTTGCGCGGAGGGGCGGGGATGGGGCTAAGGAGCCGGAATGTTCACGGACAGCCATTGCCACCTCAACTACAAGGGCCTGGTCGAGCAGCAGCAGGCGGTCCTCGGGCGCGCACGGGCGGCTGGGGTCACCGCCATGCTCAATATCTCCACCCGCCAGTCCGAATGGGACGAGGTGATCGGCCTCGCGGAGCGCGAAAGCAACGTCTGGGCTTCGGTCGGGATCCACCCGCACGAGGCCGACGCCCATCCCGACGTCCAGACCTCGAACCTGGTCGAGCGGGCCGCCCATCCCAGGGTGGTCGGGATCGGCGAGAGCGGCCTCGATTATTATTACGACCATTCGGACCGTGAGCGTCAGCGGGCCAGCTTCCGCGCCCATATCGCCGCCGCCCGCGAAACCGGCCTGCCGATCATCGTCCACACGCGCGAGGCGGAAGCGGACACCTACGCCATCCTCGCGGAGGAGATGGGGAAGGGCGCCTATTCCGGAGTGATCCACTGCTTCACAGCAAGCCAGGATTTTGCCGACAAGGCGCTTGGGCTCGGCCTCTACGTGTCGATCTCCGGCATCGTGACCTTTAAAAATGCCAAAGAGTTGCAATCTTCGGCGAAGATGATCCCTTCCGACCACATTCTGATCGAGACCGACTCCCCCTTCCTTGCCCCGGTGCCTCACCGCGGGCGGCCTTGCGAACCCGCCTTCGTCGCCGACACCGCGCGGTTCCTGGCGGCGCTTCGAGGGGTGCAGGTCGAGACATTGGCGGAGCAGACGAGCGCCAATTTTCGCAACCTTTTCACTAAGGTTGCCTGATGAAGGTCACAATCCTCGGCAGCGGCACTTCAAGCGGAGTGCCGCGCGTGGGCAACGACTGGGGCGAGTGCGACCCGTCCAATCCGCGAAACCGCCGCCGCCGGGTCTCGATCCTGGTCAGCCACAACAACGCCCGGATCCTCGTCGACACCGGCCCCGACCTTCGCGAGCAATTGCTCGACTCCAACGTGACGGGAGTCGACGGGGTCATCTGGACCCACGACCACGCCGACCATTGCCACGGCATCGACGACCTTCGCCAGCTCTACCACGCCCGGGGCCAGCCGGTGGCCGGCTACGCCCGGCTGGAGACGCTGGAGAGCCTCAAGCACCGCTTCGCCTACGCCTTCGACGGCAAGAGCGGCTATCCCGCCGTCGCGGAGGGCAATCTGCTGCCCGACCATATGAACCTGAACGGCATTTCGGTGCAGGTGGTCGACCAGCCCCACGGCGACATCACGACTGCGGGCCTGCGCTTCGACGCCGGCGGAGGCTCGGTCGTTTATTCCACCGATTTCAACGAATTGACGCCCGAGATGGAGATTCGATTCCAGGGCGTCGACCTGTGGATCGTCGACAGCCTGAGGCGCCGCCCGCACCCGACCCATCCGCATCTCGACCTGGCGCTCGAATGGATCGCCCGGCTTCGGCCCAAGCGGGCGCTGCTGACGCATCTCGACAACAGCATGGACTACCAGACCCTGGTCGACGAGCTGCCCGAGGGGGTGGAGCCGGCCTATGACGGCCTGGAGATCGAGCTTTGAACGAGGGCGACCAGGCGCTGAGCTTCGTCTACCTGATCGGAATCCTCGTGCTCGTCGTCAGCGCCCTGATGGTTCGGCGGATCCCGATCGGCCAGGGCCTGAAGATGTTCGCGGGCTGGGTTCTCATCTTCCTCGCCGCCTTCGTCGCCTTCGCTCTCAAGGACGATTTCATGGCGCTCGGCAAGCGGGTGCTCGCCGAAAGCCGGGGCGAGGGCCAGGTGGTCGCGGTCGGCAAGGAGTTGCGCATCCGCAAGTCGATGGACGGCCATTTCTGGGTCAATGGCGAGCTCAACGGCCGAAGGATCCGGTTCCTCGTCGACAGCGGCGCCACGGTGACGAGCATCTCGAGCGACACCGCGGCACTGGCCGGCATCGAGCCGAGCGGGCTGCCGGCAATCGTCCAGACGGCTAACGGAACGGTCCAGGTCGGCCGGGCCCGGGCCGATCGGCTCAAGGTCGGGACGATCGAACGGCGCAACATGGCGGTCCACGTCTCCGAGGCGTTCGGGCCGATGAACGTCCTCGGGATGAACTTCCTGTCGTCGCTGTCGGGCTGGGGGGTGGAAGGCCAGTGGCTGGTGCTCAGGCCCTAGGTCGAAGTCCGCCGCTCTGGATTTTACATAATGTATATTATCGCACTTAGAGATTGACCGATATGCCGTCCTCCTCCCTCTCCGACCTGGTCGAGATAATGCGTCGGCTTCGCGATCCGGCGACCGGCTGCGAGTGGGACAGAGCCCAGACCTTCGAGACCATCGCGCCGTACACGATCGAGGAAGCCTATGAGGTTACCGACGCGATCGCCCGCGAGGATCTGGAGGCGCTGAAGGACGAGCTCGGCGATCTCCAGCTCCAGGTCGTCTACCACGCCCGGATGGCCGAGGAGATCGGGGCTTTCGCCCTGGACGACGTCATGGCGTCGATCTGCGCGAAGATGATCCGCCGCCACCCGCACATCTTCGGCGACGAAGCCGCAAGCCCGGGCTGGGAAGCCTTGAAGGCGGCCGAGCGCCGCGAAGGCGACGATAAGAGCGCGCTCGCCGGAGTCGCCCTCGCGCTGCCGGCGCTCAAGCGCGCCGAGAAGCTGCAGCGCCGCGCCGCCCGGATCGGCTTCGACTGGCCCGACGCTTCGGGGCCGCGCGCCAAGATCGAGGAAGAGCTTGGCGAGATCGACGCCGCGGCCACCGCCGAGGAGCGAGCCGCCGAGCTGGGCGACTTGCTCTTCAGCGTCGTCAATTATGCCCGCCACCTCGACATCGACCCCGAAACGGCGCTTCGCGAAGCCTCGGCACGGTTCGAGCGGCGTTTCCGCAAAGTGGAAGAGATTGCCGATAAGCCATTGCAAGATATGGATATCGAGGCGCTTGAGGCGCTCTGGCAGGGGGCGAAGAGGCTGGTCTGATCGTCATCCCGGCGAAAGCCGGGACCTCGGGTCGGAAAGTCTCGGTGGGTCTCCCCGAGGTCCGGGCTTTCGCCGGGGTGACGGTTACACTCCTTGCTTGCTCTGAAGCCGGGCCCAGTCGGCTTCCGACAGCCGCACCTCGAACACCGTCTCGACCCCGTCGCTGCGCTCGCTTTCGATCCGGCCGTTGGCGTGGAGCCACGCGATCGTCTCCCCGTCCGATGCGCCGAGCGTGACCGTCCGAACCATGGCGCCCTTGCTGAGCTTGGCCGACGCGCATTCGAGAAGCGAGTCCAGGCCTTCGCCGGTCAAGGCGGAGATCCGGATCACGTCGTCGCGGCGCGCCGCTTCGGCCTGCACCCTCTCCTTGTCCTCGCCAGGGAGCAGATCGATCTTGTTCCAGGCCTCGACGAGAGGAGCGCCCCCCTCCCCTCCGGCGCCGATCTCGGTGAGGACGGCTTCCACGTCCTCGCGTTGGGCGTCGCTGTCGGGATGCGAGATGTCGCGGACGTGGACGATGAGGTCCGCCGAGATCACCTCCTCGAGCGTGGCCCGGAAGGCCGCGACGAGCTGGGTCGGAAGCTCCGAGATGAAGCCCACCGTGTCGGAGAGGATCGCCTTGTCGAAGCCGGGCAGAGAGATTTCGCGCATCGTCGGGTCGAGCGTCGCGAAAAGCAGGTTCTCCGCCATCACATCCGCGTTGGTGAGCCGGTTGAACAGGGTGGACTTGCCGGCATTGGTGTAGCCGACCAGCGCGATCACCGGCCACGGCGCGCGCTGGCGGCGGGCCCGGTGGAGGGCTCGGGTTCGGGTGACCTGCTCGAGCTCCTTCTTGAGCTTGGCCATCCGGTCGCGGATCAGCCGCCGGTCGGCCTCGATCTGCGTCTCGCCGGGGCCGCCGAGGAAGCCGAAGCCGCCGCGCTGGCGCTCGAGGTGGGTCCAGCTCCTGACCAGCCGGCCCGCCTGATAGTCGAGATGGGCCAGCTCGACCTGGAGCCGGCCTTCCGCGGTCGCCGCGCGCTCGCCGAAAATCTCCAGGATGAGGCCCGTGCGGTCGATCACCTTGGCCTTGGTCGCGGTCTCCAGGTTCTTCTGCTGGATCGGAGTGATCGGAGCGTCGACGATGACGAGCTCGGCCTCGTCGCGCGCGACCGCCTCGGCGATCGACTCGACCTGGCCCGAACCGAACAGGGTCGCGGGCTTGGGCGAGCGGATCTTGAAGTGGAGCCTGTCGGAGACTTCGACTCCGATCGCCTCGGCGAGGCCGGCGGCCTCATCGAGTCGAGCGTCGATGTCGCGCCGTCCCCTCCCAGCCTTCATGTCGGGGAGAGCGACGATCGCTTTGGCACCGCGGCGGAACTCGCCGTCGGAATTCTGTTCGTTGGAAGTCAGGTGGCCGGCTCCTCGTCATCCTGCTCCATGAAGCTCACCGGCCGTTCCGGCTGCACGGTCGAGATGGCGTGCTTGTAGACGAGCTGCGACAGGCCGTCGCGTTGGAGAAGCATGCAGAACAGATCGAAGGCCGCGATTTCTCCCTGCAACATGACTCCGTTGACCAGAAACATGGTGACCGGAGCCTCGGAGCGTCGGACCGCGCCCAGGAACGCCTCCTGGAGCAAGGCCGGCTTCTTGCCGGACGCGCCGCCCGCGCCGTCCTCGAAGGCCTTCTCGATCTCCCCCGTGTCGAGCGGATGGGCGGGCATGATCGTCGAGATGGCGTGCTTGTAGATGAGCTGGGCCTGGCCGTCGCGGCGCAGGAGCACCGAGAAATTGTCGAACCAGGTGATGATTCCCTGGAGCTTGACCCCCTTGACGAGGAACATGGTCACCGGGGTCTTCGAGCGGCGAAGCCCGTTCAGGAACAGATCCTGGAGGTTGTTGACCTTGTCGGCCATCTCCCACTCTCCTTATTGGCGGATCGTTGTCCGCGTCAGGCGCCCGCGAAGGGCGTCTTTCATAATGTGGAGCGCAGCGTCGCCGAAACAATAGCACCGCCCGGGCGGTCGCGCCAGCGATGCCCCTTCGCGAAGCGAATATCCTGCCGGCGCCCCGCCCTTCAGTTTTCAACGCAACGACGCAACGACGCAACGACGCCGAGCATTCGAAAAAGACCTGCGGCTAACGACACGCTTCTGAATCGTTGCGTCGTTGCGTCGTTGCGTTTCAAAATGATTGGCCTGCGGCCGGCGAAGAAAGGCACTCGAAGCCTATTCCTCCGGTTCGCCCTTCGAATCGCCGATACCCAGCGCCTTCAGCTTCCTGTGGAGGGCCGAGCGCTCCATTCCGATGAAGGTGGCGGTGCGCGAGATGTTGCCGGAGAAGCGGCGGATCTGGACCTTCAGATATTCGCGCTCGAACGTCTCGCGCGCTTCGCGCAAGGGGGTTCCCATGATCGCCTTCACCGCTTCGCCGGAGCTGAGGCTGGCCTGCTCGTTGAGGATCTCGGGCGGGAGCATGTCGAGCTCGATGCAGCCGACCCGGGCTCCGGGCGCGAGGATGATGGTCCGCTCGATGACGTTCCTCAGCTGACGGACGTTGCCCGGCCAGTCGTAAGCCTGGAGCGCGGCGACCGCGTCGGTCGAGAATTCGGGAGTCGGGAGCCTCTGCTCGGCGGCGTAGCGGGCGGCGAAATGGGCGGTCAGGGCCGGAATGTCCTCCCGCCGCTCGGCGAGCGCGGGAAGGTGCACGGGAACGACGTTCAGGCGGTAGAAGAGATCCTCGCGGAAGCGCCCGCCGGCGATCTCGTCGGCGAGGTGCCGGGAGGTCGAGGAAACCACCCGCATGTCGACCTTGACCATGCGCTGCCCCCCGACCCGAGTGAAGCTCTGGTCGGTGAGGACGCGCAGGATCTTGGCCTGGGCCGGGATCGGCATGTCGGCGATCTCGTCGAGAAACAGGGTGCCGCCATGAGCCTGCTCGAGAAGGCCCGGGCGGGCGAGCTCGCCCCCCTCCTCCACTCCGAACAACTCCTCCTCGACCCGCTCGGGGGTCATCCGCGCCGCGCTGACGACGATGAAGGGGGCCCGCGCGCGGTTGCTCCAGTCGTGGAGCAAGCGCGCCGCGACTTCCTTGCCGACCCCCGCCGGACCGGAGATCAGCACCCGGCTCCCGGTCCCCGCCACCCGCTTCAAGGTGGCGCGAACCGCGTTGATCGCGACGCTGGAGCCGGTCAGCTCCGTGTCCTGGCCGATCTGGGCGCGGAGGCTTGCATTCTCGCGCCGAAGGCGGTCGGTCTCGGTGGCCCGGGCGACGAGGTGGACGAGATGGCCGGCCTCGAACGGCTTCTCGATGAAGTCGGCGGCGCCTTGCCGGATCGCCGCGACCGCGGTGTCGAGATTGCCGTGGCCGGAGATCATCAGCACCGGAAGCGAGGGATCGCGCTTCTTCACTTCCTCCAGCAATTGCAGCCCGTCGAGCTTGGAGCCCTGGAGCCAGACGTCGAGCAGGAGCAAAGAGGGCCGGCGGTCGGCCAGAGCCTGGAGCGCTTCGCCGCTGTTGGCGGCGGTCCGGCATGAATAGCCTTCGTCTTCGAGAACCCCGGAAACGAGGTCTCTGATGTCCAGTTCGTCGTCGACGATGAGTATGTCGAGAGCCATTTTCTATCCGTCTGCCGATATGTTCTGGGGTTGCTCGTCCGCCGCGGCGTCGAGCCTGGCGAGCGCTTCGGAGTCGAAGACCAGCCGGACGAGGCTGCCTCCTCCGGCGCAATCGTCGAATTCGATATTTCCGAAATGCTCCTCGACGATCTTCTTGACGATGGCGAGGCCGAGGCCGGTGCCTTTGACCCGGGTCGTCATATAGGGCTCGGTCAGCCGGCCGCGCTCGGCGGGAAGGCCGATGCCGGTATCGGCGACTTCGATGACGATCCGGCTCTCGGAGTCGCGGATGGTCGCCGAGACCCGGTCGTCGCCGCCCTTCCGGCCGTCCTCGCGCTTCTGCTGGATCGCCTCGACCGCATTCTTGATCACGTTGGTCAAAGCCTGGCCCATCTGCCGCCGGTCGCAGACCAGCAAGGGCGGCGGCTCCGGGGCGTTGAGCTTGAAGGCAATGTCGGGGTGCGCCACCTGGTGGAGGAAGAGGGATTCCCCGACGATGTCGGCGATCCTCTCCTCGCGGAAGACGGGCTTGGGCATCCGGGCGAAGGACGAGAATTCGTCGACCATCCGCCTCAGGTCGCCGACCTGGCGAACGATGGTGCCGGTCAGCTTCTCGAAGGTTCCCGGGTCGGAGCTGATCTCCTTGCCGTAGCGCCTCTGCAGCCGCTCGGCGGCGAGCTGGATCGGGGTGAGCGGATTGCGGATCTCATGGGCGATCCGGCGGGCGACGTCGGACCAGGCGGCGCGGCGCTGGTCGAGGAGCTGCTCGGTGATATCGTCGAAGGTGAGGACGTGCCCGCCCTCGACCCGAACCCGCTTCACCGCGAGGGTCCTCGGCTCGCCGCCGGAGGCGAACTGGATGATGTCTTCGCGATGATCACCGTCGAGATGAGCGTCGAGCTCAGGCGCGAGCTCGACGAGCTTGTGGCCCACCGCATGGCCCTTCTCGGTCTTCAGAAGACCTTCGGCGGAGCTGTTGATCAGCCGGACGTTGCGATCTTGGTCGAGTGAGATGATGCCGGCGGTGACGCCCGACAGGACGGCTTCGATGAACGACCGGCGACTCTCCAGCTGGGCATTTGCGGCGACGAGATCCCCGGTCTGCTCCTCCAGGCGTCCAGTCATCCGATTAAATGCTTGTCCCAATATTCCAAGCTCATCCCGCGCCTTTGTCGGACGAACCCGTGCCGAAAGGTCACCTGCCGTGATGCGCCTGGCCGCCCCCACCAGCTCCCCTACCGGGCGCACCAGGCGGTCCGCGAGCTGGAAGGCGATCCAGATGGAGATACCAACGATAACGAGAGAAACCAGCAACAGGATCACGTTGAATCGAAGCTGTAGGTCGCGCGTCCGGCGGAGCAGCTGGGAATATTCGCTGGCCGCACTGCGGGCCTGGTCGATCTGTGCGATCGCTTCGGCATTGATCGCCCGCGCTCCGTAGAAGAAGATCTGAGCAGAGGGATCCAAGCGCACCACCGCTTCGACCCGATCGCCCGTACGACCCAGCAGGACCTCCCCGGCCTTCATGACCTTCAGCTGTTTAGCAGTGAATCTCTTTTCGAGCGGGCGGTCGTAGAGATTCACCCCGACCTGCATCTGAATTTCATCTTTGGCATTCAGGGACAGGATCGCGGTCTCCGTGAACTGCCGCGCTGCAGTCTGGTAGACTAGCTCACCATAGAAGTCGTCGCTTGTCATGCCCCAACGGTTGATGCGATCGACCATGTCGCCGCCCATTACTTGGGTGTCGAGCCGGATGCGGTTGGCATGCTCCAGCTCGTAGACCTGCGCAGCGCTTTCGGCACTCTGGAGTACCTTGATCGCCCGCTCGGAGAACCAGAATTGCATCCCGCTCTGGAAAAGCACGGCCGCGAAGATGACAACGAGTAGAGTCGGAACACTGGCCAGAACCGAGAATATGGCGACTAGACGGACGTGCAGCCTGCCCCGTCCCCCGATCGGCGAATTCGCCGCTCGACGAACTGCAATGCGACGAGCCCCGAGGACCATCAGCGCGGTTGCCGGCACCAGATTGGCAACGAGCAGTGTTGCCACGAGGGTCGGCGTCAGCAGGCTCGTCGGTGACCGATCCGTGATGATGAAATAGCTGATCGTTGCCATGACGATCAGCACCACCACCGCGGCAAGCTCGAGCAGCGGAACAATCCGCTGACGCCTCATGATCGCGCGAAGCCGCCGGCGCCAACGTGGCAGGGGATGCTTGAGGATCGGAAGTTCGGCGTTCACAATGCTGGGCTACCACAAGCCTGTGGTAAAAAGAACACAGTATGTAGCGCTAGCGGCTCGTCTGGCCGCACGTTCTGTGCCGAAGCCTCAGGCGGCGGCGCGGCTGAGCCACGGACGATAGAAGTCGTAGAGCCTCTCCTGGGCCTTCGCCGCATCGTCTTCCTTGTTGAAAGCGTTACGGAATTCGGCCGAGCCGTGGAGGCCGCGGGTGTACCAGCCGACATGCTTCCTGGCGCAATTCACGCCGACTTCGGAACCGTAGAGGGCCAGCATGTCCCGATATTGCTCGATTAGCACCGCGAACTGCTCGTCGACGCTCGGGTCGGCGAGGCGCTCCCTGGTGCGCAGCCAGTGCATCGCCTGGCCGAGCAGCCAGGGCCGGCCGTAGGCGCCGCGTCCGATCATCACCCCGTCGGCGCCGGACTGGTCGAGCGCGGCCTCGACGTCGTCCAGCGTGCAGATGTCGCCGTTGACGATGACCGGGACCTCGACCGCTTCCTTGACCCGGCGGACGAAGGCCCAGTCGGCCGAGCCCTTGTACATCTGGTTGCGGGTGCGGCCGTGGACCGTGATCATCTTCACGCCCAGGTCGACGGCGATGCGGGCGAGCTCGGGGGCGTTCAGGCTCGAATGGTCCCAGCCCATCCGCATCTTGAGGGTGACCGGCACCTTGACCGCCTTGACGGTGGAATCGACGATTTCGGCGGCCAGCTTCAGATCGCGCATCAGGGCCGAGCCGGCGTCGCCGTTGACGACCTTGCGGACCGGGCAGCCCATGTTGATGTCGATGATCGCCGCGCCCCGGTCCTCGTTGAGCTTCGCCGCCTCGGCCATCTCCTTCGGCGTGCAGCCGGCGAGCTGCATCGAGACGGGATCCTCGATCGGGTCCCAGTCGGCCTTCTGGAGCGACTGGCGGGTCTCGCGGATCATCGCCTGGGACGCGATCATCTCGGTGACGGTGAGGCCGGCCCCGTACCGCTTCACCGCCTTGCGGAACGGCCGGTCGGTGACCCCGGTCATCGGCGCCAGGATGACGGGCGAGTCGATCCGGACGGGTCCGATCTGGATGGGCGCGAAGCTATTCATGGGAGGCGGTGAGATAAGGGCAAAGACGCTGGCGGGCAAGGTTGGGCTCGGCTAGTCGGCGAGCCATGGACAGGATTGTGGCCCTTCTGGTCGCTGCGGGTAGCGGCACTCGCGCCGGCGGCGGCCTTCCCAAGCAATATCGCCGCATCGCCGGCAAGCCCCTGCTCGTCCATGCCCTGGAGGGCCTCGAGCGCGCCGGGATCGGCGAGGTCCGGGTGGTCATCGGTCCGGGCCAGGAGGGGCTCTACCGCGAAGCGGTCGGCGAGCGGACCCTCCCCTCCCCGGTCGCCGGCGGAAGCGAACGGCAGGACAGCGTCCGCAACGGCCTGGAGGCGATCGCCGCGGCTGGCGAGGCCGGCTCGGTTTTCATCCACGACGCGGCGCGTCCCTTCCTGCCCCCGGCGGTCGTCGCCCGGCTTCGGGAGGGCCTTGCGGAGGCCGAGGGGGCGGTGCCGGTCCTCCCCGTCGTCGACACGCTGGCCCGGGCCGGCGCGGCGCTCGGAGACCCGGTCAGCCGCGAGGCACTGGTGCGGGTGCAGACTCCCCAGGCCTTCCGCTTCGAGGCGATCCTGGCGGCGCATCGGCGGTGGGGCGGTGGCCTCGCCACCGACGACGCCCAGATCGCCCGAGCGGCGGGCCTCAGGGTCGCCGCCGTCGCCGGGGACGAAGCGCTCGAAAAGCTCACCCACGAGGCGGATTTCGCCCGCGCCGAAGCGCGGCTGGCGGCCGGAATGACCAGCCGCACCGGTCTCGGCTTCGACGTCCATGCCTTCGCCCCCGGGGAAGAGCTCTGGCTCGGCGGGATCCGGATCCCGTACGAGCGCGGGCTCAAGGGCCATAGCGACGCCGACGTCCTTCTCCACGCGCTCACCGACGCCTTGCTCGGAGCGATCGGCGCCGGCGATATCGGCGACCATTTCCCGCCCAGCGACCCGCGATGGCGCGGCGCCGAGTCCTCGCTGTTCATCGAGCATGCCCGAGCCCTGATCGAGGCGCGCGGGGGCCGGATCGACCATGTCGACGCCACCTTGATCTGCGAAGCGCCCCGCCTCGCCCCGCATCGGGACTCGATCCGAGCCTCGGTCGCCGCCTTGTTGCGGCTCGCGCCCACGCGGGTTAGCATCAAGGCCACGACCACCGAGCGGCTCGGCTTCACCGGACGCGGCGAAGGCATGGCCGCCCAGGCGATCGCAACCGTCCGACTGCCGGAGGAAGATTCGTGAAATCAGTCCTGATCGCCGCACTTCTCGCCGCCGCTCCCGCCGAGCAGGCGCAGCGCCCCTGCCTCACCCAGGCCCAGATCGAGGATATGGCATTGTTCGCCTTGCCGCCCTTGCTCGAGGCGGCCGCGACCGCCTGCGCTCCCGCCTTGCCCGCCGGCGCCTATCTCCCGAACGGGGGCCGGACGCTTGCCCGGACCCTTGCGGCCGACAGCTCGAGACGCTGGGCCGGCGCCAGCTCCGCCCTTTCGGCCATGGCCAAGGACAAGTTCCCGGCAGGGCTGAGCGAGGCGACGGCGCGGGGCCTCGTCCACGATCTGGCTCTGGGCGGGCTGAAGGGCAAGGAAGGCCAGGCGCAATGCGTCCGGATCGACCGGGCCGCGGACCTGCTCTCGCCCTTGCCGCCGCGCAACCTCGCCGGGCTCGTGGTCCTGGCCGTCGAGACCGCCAGCCAGAGCGACGCCAAGCCGAACGCGGCTTCCAAGACCGCCAAGGCGCCTCTCATGTGCCCCGCGGCTCGGCCGTGAAAGAGGTCCGAGACTTCGTCCTTCCTCCAGAGCTGCTCGACGCCGCCCGCCGGGTCGTCGAGGCCAGCCGGGCCGCCGGGCTGAAGCTGGCGGTGGCCGAGAGCTGCACCGGCGGCCTCGTCACGGCCGCCCTGACCGAGATCCCGGGCTCGTCGGACGTGCTCGAAGCGGCATTCGTCACCTATTCGAACGAATCCAAGGTTGCACTGCTCGGGGTCAGCGAGGACGTGGTCGAGACGTTCGGGGCGGTTTCGATCGCGGTCGCCTGGGGGATGGCTCAGGGCGCTCTGAAGCGCTGCGCCGCCGACACCGCGGTGGCGGTCACCGGAATCGCCGGGCCTGGCGGCGGGAGCGAGAAGAAGCCGGTTGGAACGGTCATCTTCGCCCGGGCCCGACGAGGCGCCGACCCGAAGGAGATCGTCGCGGACACCAAGCATTTCGGCGACCTCGGCCGGGGCGGGGTGAGGCTCGAGGCGGCGCTGTGCGCGCTCGAATTGCTGATGCCGGTATCGTCCTCCCCATCGCAGAGCGATGGGGAGGGGGACCAAGCGTAGCTTGGTGGAGGGGTAGCTGGCGCGGCCGTCAGAGGATTTGGCGAGAACCTCCTGGGTCGGAGTCATTTACCCCTGCACCACCCTTCGGGCGGTCCCCCTCCCCATCTGGCGATGGGGAGGATGAAGAAGACCCGTAAAGCTCCCTCGCCCTATCCTCGAACGCCCCGATCATCCGCCTCAGCGCCCGGTCGAACATCTGGCCGGCCAGGCTTTCGAACAGCCGGTTCCTGAAGGCGAAGTCGACGCAGAAATCGATCTCGGTTCCGCCCTTGCCGTCAGGCTTGAAGACCCAGCTGTTCTGCAGATATTTGAGCGGACCCTCGATATATTCGGTGTGGATCCGAGTCGGACGCTGCTTGTCGACCCGCGAGGTGAAGGTCTCCTTGATCGCCTTGAATCCGACGACCAGGTCCGCGATCATCAGGCTCTCGCTGTCCGAGCGCACCCGGGTCGCCGCGACCCAGGGCAGGAACTCCTGATAGCGCTTCACGTCGGCGACCAGATCGAACATCTGCTCGGGCGTGTAGGGCATTCGCCGGGTTTCGGTATGGCGGGGCATCGGCTTACTCCGTCATCCCGGCGAAAGCCGGGACCTCGGGGAGACCCGTCGTGCCTCTTCTTCGCGGAGCTCCCGGCTTTCGCCGGGATGACGGTGGGTGGCTGACCATTCCCGTCTAACGCCCGACCCCCAGCTTCGCTTCCCTCGCCGCCTTCATCTTCGCGAAGTCGTCGCCGGCGTGGTAGCTCGACCGGGTCAGCGGGCTGGCCGCGACGAGGAGGAAGCCCTTGGCCCGGGCAATCGCTCCGTAGGCGGAGAAGGCGGCTGGAGTGACGAACTCGTCGACCCTGGCGTGACGGGGGGTCGGCTGGAGATACTGGCCCATGGTCAGGAAATCGACGTCGGCCGAGCGCATGTCGTCCATCACCTGGTGAACCTCGAGCCTCTGCTCGCCGAGCCCGACCATGACTCCGGACTTGGTGAAGATGGTCGGGTCCTGGCGCTTGACGCTCTCGAGCAAGCGAAGCGAGGCGTAATAGCGGGCTCCCGGGCGGATGGTCGGATAGAGGCGCGGCACCGTCTCGAGATTGTGGTTGTAGACGTCCGGCCGGGCCGCGACGATCGCGGCGACCGCGCTTTCCGGCTTGTTGCGGAAATCGGGCGTCAGGATCTCGATCGTGGTCGAAGGCGTGTTTCGGCGAAGCGCCTCGATCACCCGGACGAACTGTTTCGCCCCGCCGTCGGGAAGATCGTCGCGGTCGACCGAGGTGACGACGATGTGGGTGAGGCCGAGCTCCGCAGCGGCGGTGGCGACATGCTCGGGCTCCAGCGGGTCGATCGCCCTCGGCATCCCGGTCTTGACGTTGCAGAAGGCGCAGGCGCGAGTGCAGGTGTCGCCCAGGATCATCACCGTCGCGTGCTTCTTGGTCCAGCACTCGCCGATATTGGGACAGGCCGCCTCCTCGCAGACCGTGGCGAGGTTGAGGCTTCGCATCAGCCTCTTCGTCTCGGCGAAGCCGGTGCTGGTCGGCGCCTTGACCCGGATCCAGTCGGGCTTGCGCTGGCGCTGGGGGGGCAGCGGCGAAAGGATCGGGTCGGCTTCGCTCATGGGGGCCAGATAGCGATGCCCGCCGCTCTTAACAACAAGCCGGCGCTTCAGCCCTCCGAGCGAAGCGACTCGCCCGAGCGCCCGGCTCGAAAATTCGAGAACCAGGTCGCCGGATTCCCGGTCGCTTCGCCCTTGAGCGAGAAGGTGACGAACTCGGCCCTTCCGCCGATCGCCTCGACCGGAACCGCGCCGCCCAGTCCCTGCGACTCGACCGGGAACCGGCTGTCCGCGCTGTTGTCGCGATTGTCGCCGAGCAGGAAGACATGGCCCGCCGGGACGTCATAGGGCGCAGTGTCGTCCTGGCGGCTCGGAAAGAGGTCTAGGACGTCGTAGGAGCGTCCGCCGGGAAGCGTTTCCCGCAGGACGTGAAAGCGGCAGGAAGCCTCGCCGCCAGCCCCCGCCGGGCCTGCCTCGGAATCGGTCGCAGAGCAGCGCAGATTCGAGTCGGCGGTGAAGCGACGGTAGCCCAGGTCCTGTGTCGGGACGGGCTTTTCGTTGAGCCACAACCGGCCGCGCACCATCTGGACCCTGTCGCCGGGCAGCCCGACGACCCGCTTGATGAGGTCGTCGCTGCTATCGGAGTGGGGCCGCGATAGGATCACGATGTCGCCCCGGTCGGGCATCCGGCCGAACAACCGGCCCTTCATGAAGGGCAGGAGGTGGAAGCTCGGCGAAACGTAGGACCAGCCATACGGATATTTGCTGACCACGAGTCGGTCGCCCACCAGCAATCCCGGCATCATGGATTCGGACGGGATGTAGAAGGGTTTCGCGACGGCGCTATGGAAGCCGACCACGAGCAGGAGAACGCCGGCCAGGCTGCGTGCTTCAGCGACCCATTTCGTCCGCCTCGGGGGATTGAGTTTGTCGGTCATGGTTCCGACAATGCCGATTGCGCCATCAAGCGCCACCGATGTCGTGTCCGGACACGGCGAAAACGTGTCCCGGCAACCGGTTTGGCGCGCCTCCGCGCCCTTCTACCGGGCCCGAAACTCGTCATAGGTGAGCGCCCCGTCGCGATCCCGGTCGAGCGCCTGGAACGCCGAACGGCTGCCGTCGGCGGAAGCGGCGATGGACGGAGCCGCCAGGCCCCCGCCCAGCACCGCTCCCGCCGCTACCGCCGCGCCGATCCGCCAAAGCGACCTGCGGGTCCGGCGAACCCTGTCTCGAGGGTCGAGCTGCTCGTCGATGAAGGACCGAACGACATCGCTGGCCGTTCGCCCTTCCCGCCGGCACTTCTCCCTGAACGCGGCCTTGGTCTCGTCCGGCAGCCGGATCTCGATCGAATCGTTCTTCTTGGTGAATTTCGAACTGGCCATGGAACGCTCCCGCAATCGCGCCCTGCATAGCGCCATCGCGGCTCCCGCGCCACCTCGGCCCGGTGCAACGGCGACCCCCCGTTCGCCCTGAGCTTGTCGAAGGGCTTTCCTTCTCTTAGGGCGCCCCGACGAAAAGGAAGGGCTTCGACAAGCTCAGCCCGAACGTTTTGGGAGGATCAGCAGCTTGTCCGGAATCACGAAGCTCATCGACGGCTATCGCCGCTTCCGCCAGACCGACTGGGCGCGCGAGCGGGAGCGCTGGTCGCAGCTTGCCGAGGGGCAAAGCCCGCGGGTCATGGTGATCGCCTGCTCAGACAGCCGGGTCGACCCCACCCAGATCTTCGATTCCGGACCCGGCGAGATGTTCGTGGTGCGCAACGTCGCCGCGCTCGTGCCGCCTTATGAGACGACTGCCGGCCGCCACGGAGTCTCGGCGGCGCTCGAATTCGCAGTCACCCAGCTCGAGGTCGCCGAGGTGGTGGTGATGGGCCACGGCTTTTGCGGCGGCTGCGCGGCGGCCCTGACCGGCCAGTATGACGATGCCGTCCATGGCGAGGGCCATTTCATCGCGGACTGGATCGAGCTTCTGCGCGACGCTCGCGACAAGGTCCGTGCAGAGCATGGCGAGGACTTCAGGGCGATGGAGCTGGAGGGCGTGCGGGTCAGCCTCGCCAATCTTCGCACCTTTCCGTGGGTGCGCGAGCGCGAGGCCGACGGGCGACTCAAGCTCCACGGGGCCTATTTCGCGATCGCCGACGGGGTGCTCCATCTGCTCGACGAAGGCAGCGGCGAGTTCGCGCCGGCTTGAGGCCGGCTCGTCATCCCGGCGAAAGCCGGGACCTCGGGGAGACCGCCGAGACTTCTTGTCCTGAGGTCCCGGCTTTCGCCGGGATGACGGCTCAGGCCGTGCGCGACGCCACGCTCCTCCGAGCCCCGTAGGCGAAGTAGATGACCAGCCCCACGACATGGGCGCACAGGAAATAGAGCTGGGTGGTGCTCGGCAGGCTGTAGAAGAGATAGGCGCAGCCGAGGATTCCGACCGCTCCGACCAGCCACGGCAACGGAGTCCGGAAACGCCGCTCAATGTCCGGTGCGCGCCGCCGCATGATCAGCATGCAGGCGCACACCGCGATGAAGGCGGTGAGCGTTCCGGCATTGGCGAGGGCGGCCAGCTCGTCGAGCGGAATGAGGCCGGCGAGCGCTCCCACCACCAGGGCGGTGAACAAGGTGATGCGCACCGGGGAGCCCCGCCCCGAGACCCGGGCAAGGCCGGGGGGAAGCAATCGGTCGCGGGCCATGACGAAGAAGATCCGGCTCTGGCCGTAGAAGAAGGCCAGGATGACGGTCGGCAAGGCGATCACCGCGGTCGCAGCGACGAATCGGGCCGTCCAGGGATGCCCGAGCTTGCGAAGGATCAACGCCAGCGCCTCGCCGCTGTTGGCGAAGACGGTGTAGGACACCGCCCCGATCGCCGCCGCGGCGACGGCGATGTAGATGACCACGCAGATGAGCATCGAGCCGACGATGCCGATCGCGAGGTCGCGGCCGGGATTCTTGCACTCCTCGGCGGCCGTGGCGATCGCGTCGAAGCCGTAGAAGGCGAAGAAGATGATCGCCGCGGCGGCCATCACTCCGACCTCGCTTCCAGGCGGTCCCGACTTGACGAAGCCGTACGGCATGAAAGGCTCGAGATTGGCGCTGTCGAAATAAGGCAGAGTGACCGCGACGAAGACGATCAGGGCGACGATCTTGAGGACGACCAGGGCGGCGTTGAGGGAGGCGCTTTCGCGCGTTCCGGCGATCAGCAAGGCAGCGACGACGGCGACGATGAAGAGGGCCGGAAGGTTGACGATTCCGCCGGCGTGCGGGCCGGCGGAGAGCGCGGCCGGGAAGCTCACCACCTCGTTCAGCAGCGGCACCGCGAATTCGGACCAGCTCACCGCGACGGCGCTCACCACCAGCGAATATTCGAGGATCAGGCTCCAGCCGATGATCCAGGCGAGGAGCTCGCCGATGACGACGTAGGTGTAGGTGTAGGCGCTCCCCGAGGCGGGGATCATCGTCGCCATCTCGGCATAAGCGAGAGCGGCAGCGGCGCAGATCACTCCGGCGATGGCGAAGGAAAGCAGGACCGACGGCCCCGCCTTCGCGGCGCCGACTCCGATCAGAGCGAGGATCCCGGCTCCAACGATGGCTCCGACCCCGAGCGCGACCAGATGCGGCCAGCCCAGGCTCCGGTGGAGCCGGTGCTCCGGCGCCATGTCCTCGTCGGCGACCACCGTCTTGCGCGCGAACAGGTTCATGAAGCGGCCCCTCCCCTATTTGTGGGCACTTGATAGGCAAGCCCGGGCATCAATCCTAGTCCTCCCCGCGCGCGAAGAGCGTGGCGAGGGGGACCGCACGAAGTGCGGTGGAGGGGCAAGCGGCGCCTCCGGCCCCTCCACCATGCTTCGCATGGTCCCCCTCCCCATCCGCTTCGCGGACGGGGAGGATGAGCGTCAAGGAACCCTCTGCCCCACCACATTGCCGTGCGGCGAATAGCGGCAGATCAGGAAATCCCATTTGCGGCCCTTGCGGACCGCGCAGCCGACCCGGGTCGTCCCTTTCCAGATCATCTGGGTGTAATGGGCGACGTCGCTCCACGCGCCGCTTCGGCTCACCGCCGGGAAGAAGCCCGGGCGGAACAGGCTTTTCTCGGCCGCCCAGCTCTCCGCCATTTCCTCGAGCTCGTAGGCGTCGCGAGTCCCCATCCACAGATTCTCGCCCTGGCCGGCGCGCGAATTGGCGGGGGAATGGGCGAGCTTGCCGAGCCGCTCGAGCTGCGGCCCGTAGGATGCGGCGGCCGAGGCGAGCGCCCTGTCCCAGAGCAGCGGCCGGGCGCCGGTCGCGGAGCGCTCGCGATTGTGGATTGCGAGCAGCCGGGCCTCGAGCCGGGAAAGATCCTGCGCCTCACCGCCGCCCGGCCGTTCCTCGGTGACCATCCGGCCGTCGGCCCAAGGCGGGCGCGACGAGTGGCAGCCCGCGAGGAGGAGGAGGGCGGCAAAAGCGGCGGCGGAGCGGTTCATGGCCTGCAAAGTTGCGATCGGGCCCTCCGGATGCAAGAAGGCAGGACATGAAGTTCATCCCGTCCGCTGCGCTCGCGCTCGTCCTCGCCGCCTGCACGGCCCAGGTCTCGCACCCGACCAAGACCCTCGCCGAGCAGCAGGTCGACGTCGATCTGTGCACCCGGGAGGCGAACCATAAATATTGGATGGATCCGGTCGCTGCACTGCTCAACGCCTACGACTGCCTGGAAGCGAAGGGCTACAGGAAGGAGAAGAGCGGGCTCAAGGCCCAGGTCGAGCGCGCCGCCGGAGAGGACCGGGTCCGCCGCCGCAGCCGCGGCGAGCCGCAAAAGCCCTGCGCGGTGCCCTGCAGGGGCTAGGCCTTTCGCGGAATTCAGGACAGCCGTTCGGGCTGAGCCTGTCGAAGCCCTTCCACCTTTCCGCTTCCGAAGCATCGGAAGGAAAGCCCTTCGACAAGCTCAGGGCGAGCGGATGGTTGACCTAGTAGATATAGCCCTGGCGTTCGAGGAAATCGCTTTCCTTGCGCCGATCGGCGCGGGCCCGGGCGGTCGGCCGGACCTTGCGGTTCCGAGGAGCGCCCGAGGTGGCTCGAGCGGGCCGCGCCGCCGGAAGCGCCACGACGGGACGGACGCCTTCTTCGGCGCGGACTCGCGCGATCACCGCAGCCGCCGACGGCATCGCCATCCGGTCCTGGGCATCTTCGGCGGCGGCGGCCTTCAGCGCCGCGGCCCGGGCCGGCGCTTCCGAATCGTGGATCTGCGCCGCCTCGGCGATTTCGCTTATCCGCGGCGGAACGACGCTCTTGCCCATCGCGACGGCGGCGAGCGCTGCGGCGAGCAGGCCCGCGATCAGCCAGCCGCTGACCGCCACGAAACGCGGCGGCCGGCCGGCGCTGGCCACCTGGGCCTCGGCGAGGCGGATCGCCTGCTGCTTCGCCCACAGCCGATGGTCGTAATCGGCCCGCTTGACCGGATCCTTGAGGACCGCGAAGGCCTCGTTGATCGCCGTCGCGTCCTTGGGGACCGGCGCTTCGACCGCCTGGTCGGGGTGATATTTCTTGATCAGCGCCTTGTAGGCGGCCTCGACGACGACCGGTTCGGCTTCGGGAGCGACGTTGAGGACGTCGTAGAGGCTGCGCAGAGCTGGCATGGATGCCAGGCTTTCTGCCGCAGAAAGCCGGAAAGCGCCAGTGTCGAATTAATCGCGCCGGCTCAAAGGTTTGGCGCTCGCAGCTTTCGCGCCTCGCACGGGGATGTTAGGCAGCTGCGCTTTGGCTGGAAGGAGCATTGTCATGCGCGATCTGGGACTGCCTTCGGCATGGGCGCCGCCCCTTCTGAGCCTGCTCAGGATCGTCACCGCGGCCATCTTCATGGTGCATGGCGCCCAGAAGTTGCTCGGCTTCCCGCCGATGCCGCCGGGCGGGGCCGTGCCTCCGCCGCTCAGCCTGTTCTGGTTCGGCGGACTCCTCGAGCTGTTCGGGGGCGGGCTGCTTCTGGTCGGGCTGTTCAGCCGGCCGGTCGCCTTCATCCTCTCCGGCGAGATGGCGGTCGCCTATTGGATGTTCCACGCTCCGCAATCGCCCTGGCCGGCAGTCAACATGGGCGACGCGGCTATCCTCTATTGCTTCGTCTTCCTCTACATCGCCGCCGCCGGGCCCGGGCCGTGGAGCCTCGACTCGCGGCTCGCTTCCGGCGGACGGCGCTGACATGGCCGACACCGCCCACCAGGCCGGCAACATCGCCTTGCTGATCGACGCCGACAACGCCTCGTCCGACCATCTCGACGCGGTCCTGACCGTGCTCGCCGAGCTCGGAACGGTGAACATCCGCCGCGCCTACGGCAATTGGAGCAAGTCGGCGCTCAAGGGCTGGGCGGAGATGACCCACCGCCACGCGATCGAGCCGCACCAGCAGTTCGACATCACCAAGGGCAAGAACGCGACCGACATGAAGATGACGATCGACGCCATGGACCTGCTGTTCGGCGGAAGGGTCGACGGCTTCGGGATCATGTCGAGCGATTCGGACTTCATGCCGCTGGCGATGCGGATCCGGCAGGACGGGGTCCCGGTCTACGGCTTCGGGACCTCGCGGGCGCCGGTCTCCTTCCAGCAGGCGTGCAGCCGCTTCATCGACGTCGGGGCGCTCGCCCAGGGGGACGCGCATGACGAAGCGCCCGAAGCCGCCCCTCCCCCGCCCAAGCGCAAGGTGGACGAGGAGCTGGTCAAGCTTCTCGGAGCCGCCTTCCGGGCCTCGAAGCGCGACGGGCGCGGCTATGCGAGCCTCTCCGAGGTCGGCCAGCGCGCCGGCAACCGCTCGTCGTTCGACGCCCGGAGCTACGGCTATGCGGACCTTGCCGAGCTGATCGACGCCGTGCCCAATTTCGCGACCGAGCGGCGCGAGGACGGGCGGGTCTACGTGAAGAGGGTGAGGTAGAGCTCAGCTGGCCGGAGCGGAGGCCGGGTCGCCGGTCTCGGCGGCTTGGGCGCTCATGAAGTCGGGAAGCCCGGAATGGACCCGGACTCCGGCGGCGCTCGCCGGAGGCACGGGCGGGGCCGGGTCTTCGGCCGAGGCGAGGAAGCGCGGCGGCGGGCCTCCGCGGCGGACGGTGACTCCGAACGCCTTGGCGGACTCGACCGGCTCGGAACGGTCGGCGGTTCGAACGGCAGGGCAGTCGACCCGCTCCGAGCGCCCCGCAACCTCGGCCGCCAGATAGGGCCGGCGGAAGGATTTGGGATCGCCCCAGTCGCCGCGCCAGCGGTAGAAGATGTGGCTTCCGACGGTCACCGCGCGGGTCAGCGATGCCGCCCACCAGGGCTGGACGTAGGACGCGTGATAATGGGTGGCGTGGCCGACCGGCCCGTAGACGCTTCCGGCCAGCGCGGCGCCGGCGACCCGGCGCGCCCGAGCCCAGGATTCCGGATCGCGGCGGGCGCGGAGCGATCCGTCGCAGGTGAAGCTGAACTGGCAGCCGGTGCGGCGGTTCGAGCCCTGGTAGACGACCCCGCAGACGCTTTTGGGAAAGGCGGGATGGCGGACCCGGTTGAGGACGACCTGGGCGACGGCGCGCTGGCCTTCGAAGGATTCGGAGCGCGCCTCGTAATAGACCGCGGCGGTCAGGCATTGAAGCGAGGCGGCGACGTCGCGCTCGCTCCGCTCGCCGACGACGAAGGGCTCGGCCGCCTGGCCCGGAGCGACGGCTTCGGCGGGCGGCAGCGGAACGGCCGTGGCCGAGGCGTGGTTCGCCGCGACGGAGCCCGGGGTCGCAATGCCCTGACGAGCGGCGACCGGAGGCACGCACGAGGCCGCGAGCAGCAGCAGGGGCAAGCTCAGCATCGACTTATGCAGCATGTAAAAGAGGCCCCGCTTCAATAAGAAGGGCCGCTTTACCGCCAGGGTGTTAGAAGATGGTTAACCACGGGTGGGCGGCCGTGCCCCCTCCCCGCCAAGCGTTACCCATCTTTTTGTACGTTGTGCCTTCGCGCCATCTCTCGAAAAAAGCGAGGCACGCCGGTTGGCCACGGCCTTGCACTCGGCCCGGCGCTCCTGTCTTCGCGTCGGGGCGTTTCGTTACCCGTTTTTGAGAGAAGACACGAAGGCGCGAAGGGACAAGGTAGAAGGGGGGAGGCCCGCCTAGCGGGGGGCGGCAGGCGTGGGTGCTGCTCCCAGTCATCCCGGCGAAAGCCGGGACCTCGGGGAGGCCCGCTGTGCGTTCCCGGCCTGGGGTCGCGGCTTTCGCCGGGATCACGGCAGGCGAGCGGGTGCCTCCGTTGCCGGATGGGGGGAAGTTGCGGCCGGCGCGTCCTTGC
>DASVSX010000090.1:0-40525 GCA_036387875.1 Allosphingosinicella sp.
CTCGGAAGCCACAAAGGAAAGGCCGTCCGAAACGCGATCCGGGCTGCCGGCGCCAAGCTCTTCTTCCTGCCGCCCTACAGCCCCGACCTCAACCCGATCGAGCAGGTCTTCGCCAAGCTCAAGCTGCTGATGCGCAAGGCCTCCGAACGAACCGTCGAAGCCACATGGAAGCGAATCGGCACCCTCCTGGACGCCTTCCCACCCCACGAATGCGCCAACTACCTGCGTAACTCAGGATACGCTTCAATATGAGCAGGATCGACTCTAGGTGTCGGCGGTGACAGTCACGGTGACAGTCACCAGATTGTCCGGCTGGCCTGGTGGCGGCTTTAGTGCGGGAGAGTCTGGGGAGAGTCTGGGGACAGTTACCTAACTGTCCCCTAACTGTCCCCGAAGGGGGGCTTCGCGGACAGTTACCTAAGTGTCCCCGGGGGGCTGTATCCGGGCCCGGCGCGTGCGCGCGGACTCAAAAACGAGCTTCCGCGCGGCGCTCGGGGCGGGTAACCGGTTCTGAAACACCGAGAAAGACCGACATGCTTAAAATCTCCTTGCTGAGCGCCGCCACCGCCCTTGCCTTCGCCGTGCCCCTTTTCACCGCCGCCGAGGGGCAGGCACAGGCACAGGCGCAGGCGCCAACCGCCTCCGCCGCGCAGAGCGAGGACTCGCGCCTCTACGCCTTCCTCGACTCCGAGTTCGCCGAGGAGATTCGGGAGCGGCCGCAGCTTGCCACTCAGCTTGGGATGAAGGAGGGTATGGACCGGCTGGACGACATAAGCGAGGCGGCTCAGCTTCGCCGGCTGGAGTGGCGGCGGGCGAGCGTCGGGCGGATGAAGGCGCGGTTCGACCGGGCGAAGCTGTCGCCGGCGGCGCGGACCAATTTCGACATCTGGGCGCTCGAACTCGAGCGGGCCGAGCTCAGCTATCGGTATCGCCAATATTCGCCCGCTTTCTATTCCTTCCTCTACTCGGCGCACTCGCGGCTGCCGGATTTCCTGATCAATACCCACAATGTCCAGGACGCGTCGGACATGCGGGCCTATGCGGCGCGGCTGCGGGCGATCCCGGCGGTGCTTGACGAGGCGATCGCCCAAAGCCGGGCGTCGGATTCGATCGGCGTCCGGGCACCGAAATTCCAGGTCGAGCGGGTGATCGCGGGAAGCCGGGCGATCGTCACCGGCGCTCCGTTCGATTCGGGTCCGGCTTCGCCGCTGTTGGCGGATGCGCAGGCCAAGATCGGCAAGCTGCGGTCGGGCGGGAAGGTCACCGCGTCCCAAGCCGATGCGCTGCTCGCCGAGGTCCGGACGGCGCTGCTGACGATCAAGCCGGCTTATGGGCGGGTCATCGCCTGGGGTGAGGGCGCCCTTGCGGCGGCGCCGGGGGGCCGGGTCGGAGCGATCTCGCTGCCGCGCGGAGCGGATTGGTACGCCGCCGCGCTGAAGCTCAACACGACGACCGACCTGACCGCGGACCAGATCCACCGGATCGGGCTGAGCGAGGTGAAGCGGATCGAGGGCGAGCAGGACTCGCTTGCGAGGAAGGCGGGCTTCGAGGACCGCGTCGCTTATTATGCGGACCGCGAACGCCGCAATCCGCCCCAGCGGTGGACCGAGGAGCTCCGCGCCGAATATCTGCGCAAGGCCAACGAGGCCATCGCCCGCAACCGGACGCTTCTGCCGAAATATTTCAACCAGCTGCCCGCCCACCGGATGGAGGTGGTGCGCGAGCCGTCCTTCAGCGAGGTCGCGGGCGGCGCCGCGCACGCCGCGGCGCCCAGCCCCGACGGCGCCCGGCCGGGACGGGTCTATGTTCATCTGCTCGGCACCAACAGCGATCCGGCGCCCGACGCCATCGTCGACCTGATGTGCCACGAAGGGGTTCCCGGCCACGTCATGCAGGGCGACATCCAGGTCCGCCAGAAATCCGGTCCGAAGTTCCGGCAGTCGGCGCGCTACGTGGCGTTCGGCGAGGGCTGGGCGCTCTACGCCGAGGCCTTGTGCAAGGAGATGGGCGCCTATCCCGACATCGCAAGCGACTTCATGCGCCTCGAGGCCGAGCTGTTCCGGGCCGCCAGGCTGGTCGTCGACACCGGAATCCACGCCAAGGGTTGGACCGAGGACCGGGCGGTCGAATATATGGTCGCCACCGGGCGCGCCTCTCCGGACCAGGCGCGCTCGGAGGTTCGCCGCTACATCACTCTTCCGGGCCAGGCCACCGGCTACAAGATCGGAATGCTCAAGATCGTCGAGCTGCGCCGCAAGGCGGAGCGGGCGCTCGGGCCGAAGTTCGACATCAAGGCCTTTCACGACCTCCTGATCGGGTCGGGATCCCTCCCGCTTTCGATCCTCGAACGCGAGGTCGAGGCCTGGATCTCCGAGCGGACGTAAGCAACGCGACCGATCCAGGTCCATCCGCTTATCCGTAGCTTGACACGTAACGGATTACGGACTGCAAGGCGGGCATGGCAGATGCGGCCTGAGAGCCCGTACGGGACCCCGGCTACGAGACCCGCCGCCCCCGAACGCCCCTCTGCCCGTCGATCCGCAGAAAATAATTGCCCAGCGTTCCCCGCTGGATGGAGATCTTCTGGCCGGGACGCGGGTCGGAGAGGTTCAGCCGGGTCTCGTTGGTTTGCCAGATCGCGCCGTCCTCGAGCCTGATCTGCCATTTTCCGCCTTCGAGCCGGCTGGCTCCGGCGATGGTGGTCTCGAGCTTGCCGTCGTCGCCGCCGCCTTCGCCCCGGAAAAGCGGGATGTTGGGGACGCTGAAGCCGAACAGCGAGCGGCGGGTCTCGCGTATCTCCTGCTGGTCGAGGACGACGAGCTCCTTCTTGTCGACGGCCTCGGCGAGTCGGGCGCCGGCCTGGTCGTAGCAGGCGAGCCTCGCTTTCTCGTCGGCGACGCCGCGGCATGCCGAGAGGGCCTGGAGGAGCGTGTTGCTTCGGGCGTCCTGCACCCTGGGCTTGGCCGGCGCCGGAGCCGGAAGCGTCGCTCCAAGCGCAATGATTGCAACGATCCTGCCGCCAAGCTTCATGAATCCGCCCTCCGCCTCGGCCAAGGTTATGGGCTCGGCGACGCCGCGGCAAGACTGTGGCCGAAAAGTTACAGGCCGTACCAAGAATGTCCCGTCGACGGTGCCGCTGCTTGCGCGCCGTTACACCCTCGACATAAACAGATGTCGGACGGGTGGGGGGCGAAACTGCGCCCGGTGCACCGTAAAGTGAACAAGGGGACGCAAATGTCGAAAATCAAGTTCAGGGAAACGCTGCTCGCTTCGACGATGATCGCGGGCATGCTGGTCGCCACTCCCGCCTTCGCGCAGGACGCGCCTGCCGAGGGCGCCCCTCCGAGTGACGAGACGCCGCCCGCCGGCATCCAGACCCAGGAATCGGCCGGCCCGGCCGAAGAGACCAGCCAGGGCGATATCGTCGTCACCGGCACCCTGATCAAGAATCCGAACCTGACCTCGTCGTCGCCCGTCTCGGTCGTCGGCCAGGAAGAAATCCAGCTTCGTCAGTCGAACGTCGCCGAAGAGCTTCTGCGCGACCTTCCGGGCGCGGTTCCGAGCATCGGCTCGGCCGTCAACAACGGCAATGGCGGCGCGTCCTTCGCCGATCTTCGCGGCCTCGGCAACTTCCGCAACCTCGTCCTCCTCGACGGCCAGCGCATCACGCCGTCGAGCGTCGTCGGCCGGGTCGACTTGAACAACATCCCGCTCGCCCTCGTCGACCGAGTCGACACTCTGACGGGCGGCGCCGCGACGACCTACGGCGCCGACGCCGTGTCGGGCGTCATCAACTTCATCACCCGCCGCGACTTCGCGGGAATGGAGCTCTCCGCCAGCTCGCAGATCACTCAGCGCGGCGACGGCCACATCTTCCGCACCGACCTCACCATGGGCGCGAATTTCGACGACGGGCGCGGCAACGCGGTTCTGTCGCTGGGCTATCAGCAGTCGGACCCCGTCTATCAGGGCGCGCGCCGCTTCTCGCTCAACAACTACACCTCGACCACGGGAGCGGTCGGCGGCTCCGGCACCACGGTTCCGGCGCGCTTCACCGTCGGCTCCGGCTTCCGGCAGATCAACCCGGCCACGGGCGGGCTTCAGACGCCGGTCGTCAACTTCAACTTCAACCCGTACAACATCTTCCAGACGCCGTTCGAGCGCTACAACATCTTCGGCGCCGCGCATTACGAGGTCGCCGACAACATCGAAGTGTATACGCGCGGCCTGTTCTCGAAGAACCGGGTCAACACCATCATCGCTCCGTCGGGCGTGTTCAGCTCGCTGCTCACCATCCCGGTGAGCAACCCGTTCCTTCCGGCCGCGGCGCGCGCCACCTTCTGCGCGAACAACGACTTCGACGTGAACACCCCGGGCGTCCAGACGATCACCCCGGCGCAGTGCGCCGCGGCGGCCCTCGCGACCTCGCCGAGCGATCCGAACTTCCGCGCCTTCACGACCACGGTCGGCCGGCGCACCACCGAGCTCGGGCCGCGTCTGTCCGAGTTCCAGACGACGGTGTTCGATTATCGCGCCGGTGTCCGCCTCGGCATCACCGACTCGATCGACCTCGACGTTTCGGGCGCCTACGGCGAGTCGCAGAACGAGCAGAACCAGCAGAATTACGTTCTCACCTCGCGGATCCGCACGGCGGTCTACACGACCAGCGCCACCACTTGTAACCTGGGAGCGGCGCCGCTCGTTCCGAACCCGAACCCGCTGCTTCCGGCGCTCGCCCAGCCGGGCGCCAGCCCGAGCGGCTGCGTCCCCGTCAACCTCTTCGGTCCGGAAGGCTCCATCACTCCGGCGATGATCCCCTATCTGACCGCGGACGCAGGGACTCAGCAGCGCGCTTCGCTGGCGCAGGCCCGGGCGCTGCTCAGCGGCGACTTCGGCGCTTCCGCTCCCTGGGCCGAGGATCCGATCGGCTTCGCCCTCGGTACCGAATATCGCAAATATACCGGTGCCCAGATCGCCGACGTGCTCTCGCGGCAGGCCGGCGAGCTCGGCGGCGCCGGCGGTGCCGTCACTCCCTTCAACGGCGGCTACGACGTCAAGGAGATCTACGGCGAAATCATCGCTCCGATCGTTCAGGACAGGCCGTTCTTCAATTCCCTGACGCTCGAAGCGGGCCTGCGCTACTCCGCTTACGAGGTCGATGCGCCGGGCACGCCCAGCTACAACACCACCACCTGGAAGGCTGCCGCCACCTGGGAGCCGGTCGAAGGCCTCAAGTTCCGCGGCAACTATCAGCGGGCGGTTCGGGCGCCGAACATCAACGAGCTGTTCTCTCCGTCCTCGGTCGGCCTGACCAGCCTCTCCACCGATCCCTGCCGGACCACTCGCAACGCCGCCAACACGATCACCTACGGGCCCGCCCTGAACGCCAATCTGCGCGCGGTCTGCCTCGCGCAGGGTGCCCCGTTGGCCGCTATCGACAACATCACCAACCCGACCTCCGCGCAGGCGAACGGAACCTTCTCGGGCAGCCTCGCCCTGCGTCCGGAGACGTCGGACAGCTATACGGTCGGCGTCGTCTTCCAGCCCGAGTTCGTGCGCGGGCTGTCGATCACGGTCGATTACTACCACATCAAGATCAAGGACGCGATTTCACAGCCGACGACCGGCGACCTCATCAACAACTGCTTCGGAGGTTCCAACGCGACCGGGCTCACTGCAGCAAGCGCCACCAGCCCGTCCTGCCGGCTCTTCCTTCGCGATCCGGTGACTGGAACGCTCTCGGGCGACCCAGGAACCACGGGGGGTCTGATCTTCCCGGTGTCCAACTCCGGCTTCATCCTGACCGACGGTATCGACGTGGGGGTCAACTTCCGCCGCGATCTCGGCTTCGCCAAGCTGAACTGGAGCTTCCAGGGCAACTGGACCAACCGGTCGCTGTTCCAGTCCACCGTCCCCGGCTCCGTCATCCCGGTGGGCTTCCCCGGCGCGGGCGGCACCGTTCCAGCCTCGCAGCTCCGCGAATGCGTCAGTTTCTACTCGACGAACTGCGGTTCTCCGGGTTCGGCCGGTCCAAACTCTTCGCCGGGCTCGCTCCAGCCCGAGTTCAGCTGGAACCAGCGCACCACCCTCAGCTTCGGTGACATCGACGTGTCGCTTCTGTGGCGCCATATCTCGAAGATGGAAGCCGAAGCCGGAGTGGTGGCGTTCGCCGGCACGCTGCCGGGCCGGCCCACTGCGATCGTCGGCGTGCTCGACGGCGAAGAGGTCGACTTCGGTCATATCGGCGCTCACGATCTCTTCGATCTCGCCTTGCGCTTCGGAGTCAGCGAGAATTTCGACCTGACCCTGACCGTGATGAACATCCTCGACACGGATCCGCCCATCGTCGGGTCGACGATCGGTTCGACCAGCTTCAACAGCGGCAACACCTATCCGTCGACCTACGACGCGCTGGGCCGCCGCTTCGCGATCGGCGGTCGACTGAAGTTCTAAGCCGAACGATCGAGCACTCTCTCTCGGGGCGGCCTTCCGGCCGCCCCTTTTTTTTTAAGGCTCGAAGCCGAAGCGCCCCACCCAGGGCGCGAGGACCGGAAGCACCGGCGCGAGCTGGCGTTCGTAGCGGCGCCAGCGGCCGCCGCCGTCATAGAGCCCGCGCCTCACCTGGGTCGCGCTTGCCGTCCGCACCCCCCGCTTCTGCGCCGTCCGGTCGAAGGCGTGGAAATCCTCCGTCCAGGCGATGCCGGCGAATTGCGCCATGGCCCTCACCGTGGTCTCGAAATCCGCGACCAGGCGGTCGTAGCGAACCTCGTGAAAGGCAAGCGGCAGCCGCTCGCGGCACAGCTCGATGAGCCGCATCAGCGAGTCGTAGTGCCGCGCCGTCTCGCCAAGGTCGCTAAAGGCGTAGGTCCCAGCGCTGGGAGTGAAATTTATCCGGAAGCAGCTCAGGACGACGTCGCGCGGATCCCGGCGCATGACGAGTATCCGGGCATCCGGGAAGAGACGGGCAATGATCGGCAGCTTGACCCCGTTGAACGGGTTCATGTCGACGAAGATCCGGCCCTCCACCTCGCCCGCCATAGCGCGGACCCGGGTCCAGTAGAGGGCGCGCAGGTCCGCGGCGAGCCCAGGGTCAAGGGCGTCCAGGTCGCGCATCGATCCGTCATTCGACACCAGCGTCTCGTCGGTATCGGCCAGAGTGTCATGCTCCTCCAGGGCGACGACTTCCGGCGCGCTCGCCAGGATATTCTCGACCAGGGTCGTGCCGGAGCGCGGATAGCCGAGCAGGAAGACGTGTCCGGCCGCCGCCCCGGGCACCCGCGGAACCGGATCGGGCTTGGCCATCGGCGGAGCGGTCTCGACCTGCGCAGCGATCGTCTCGATGAAGCGGCGGTGGGAGGGGCGGCCGGGGCCGGGCTCGAGCAGTGGCGCGAAGGCGGCCCTGAAATTGCGTTGCGCCTCGACCCAGGCGTCGAAGGCCTCCGCGCACCTGTCCTGCTTGTCGAGGGCGTCGCCGAGCAGGGTCAGGGTGCGCGTCCGATCGTCCGGCTTGAGCGCCGTCTGCTTCAGGCGTTCGAGCCGCGCGGCCGCGCCGGCTCCGTCGCCGGCTTCGATCTCCAGCGCCGCGACGGCGAACGTCGCCGACGGATTGACCGGATCTATCGCCAAGGCGCGGTCCGCACAGGCCCTGGCCACTTCGCGGTCTCCTTTCTTGGCGGCGATGTCCGCGAGCTTGCCGAGGGCCGGCGCCAGGTTCGGATCGATGGCGAGAGCTCGCCTGTAGCTTTCGGCCGCCGCCGCCTCCGAGCGCAGCGCCTCAAGCGTGTAACCGCGCTCCAGCCAGGCCGCGCTGTGGCGCGGCTCCGCCGCCACGACCCGGTCCAGCACGGCCAGAGCCTCGTCGAGGCGGTGTTCCTTGCGGAGGACCGCTCCGATCGCCCCCAGCACGAGGACGTCGCCCGGGGACAAAGCCAGCGCCTGCTTCAGGAGGTCATGGGCCCCGGAATAGTCGCCCGCTTCCTCCCGGCGCCATGCGGCGAGGTTGAGGACCAGCGGATCGGCCTGCCCTGCAGCAAGCGCGACCTCCGCCACGCTCGCTGCGCGCTGGATGTCGCCCTGCGCGAGCGCCTGCTCTATCCGCTCCCGCCTCGCGGGATCGAGCCCGACGCGCCTGACCGGCTTTGCTTTTTTGATTCGATTCGACATAATCCGCCCGACACCTCTATCCTCCACAACGGGATGAGCTAGACTCAATTGACGCAGGAGAAATTCCACATGCCTCGTTTGGTCACTATCGCTTTCGTCTGCGGCCTCGCCAGCGCATCGGCGGCTCAAGCGGCTCCCCGTTCCGGCGTCGATGCGCCGGAAAGGGCCGCCGGCAACCCCGACAAGGTGGTGTGCAAGAAGTTCCTCAAAACGGGGTCCCTCGCGGACAGCTACCGCACCTGCAAGACCAAGAGAGAGTGGGAGCGCGAGCGGGACAATGTCCGCACGGTCAATTGGAGCAGTCCCTGCAAGTCCGGGGACGGCGGCCCCTGCGAATAGGCCGAACGCGAGTATCTGAATAACCGTCGGCCGGCTCGTGCCGGCGGCATTTGCCCGCCTGCTCGGACTGGGATATCGACGCCCCATGGATCAAGCCGAGCTCCAGCGGACGTTGGCCGCAGCCAGGCAGGCACGCCAGGCCGGTCGGCACGAGGAAGCCGGGCGTATGCTTCGGGATGTCATCGCCCGCGGCGGCGAACAGCCCGCGGCCCTGAACGCGCTGGGCCTGACCACGCTCGCCGAAGGCAAGCAGAGCGAGGCCGTGGCGCTCTTCCGCCGGGCGATTGCGGCGGATCCCCAGTCTCCGGAATTGTGGATGAACCTGGCCAAGGCGTTTCGCGGGGCCGGCGACGTGACGGGCGAGCGGGAGGCGCTCCAGGGCGCGCTTTCGATCGACCAGCGCCACTTCATGGCGCTCGTCCGGATGGCCGAGCTGTTGGAGCGCAGCGGCGACGAGACTCGCGCCGCCGAACGGTGGACGGGCGTGATCGCGCTGGCGGAGATGATGGACGAACGGCCGCCGGCGCTGGACGCGATGCTGGAGCACGCGCGCGAGGTCGTCGCTCGCCAACGCTCCGGCTTCGCGGCCGCGATCGATTCGGGGCTGGCGGAAGCCCGCCAGGCACTGGACGAGGCCGAGCGGCGCCGGATCGACGCGTGCATCGATCATGCCCTCGGCCGGCGGCGGATCTACGTCAATCAGCCGGCAGGGATGCATTTTCCCTTTCTGCCGGCCGACGAGTTCTTCGAGCGCCGCCATTTCCCCTGGCTCGAGCAGATCGAGGCGGAGACCGAAATCATCCGGGCCGAGCTCGAAGGCCTGCTCGCGGAGAATGAAGCCGCCGTCCGCCCCTATGTGTCGATGGAACCGGGCACCCCGGTCAACAAATGGTCGCCCCTCGACCGCAAGCTCGACTGGGGCGCCGCGCATTTGTGGAAGGACGGCCGCCGCGACGACCGGCTCTGCGAGCGCTTGCCGAGGACGGCGGCCGCGGTCGAATCGCTACCGCTCTCGGATTTGCCGGGGCGCACGCCCACCGTCTTCTTTTCGCTTCTCCGGCCGGGAACGCACCTGCCTGCGCATACCGGGGTCAGCAACGTCCGGGCCATCATCCACCTGCCGCTGATCGTCCCGCCGGGCTGCGCCTTCCGAGTCGGCGGCGAGACCCGCGAATGGGAGGTGGGTCGCGCCTGGGCGTTCGACGACACGATCGAGCACGAGGCCTGGAACCGCTCCGATCAGCTTCGCGCGATCCTGATCTTCGATGTCTGGAACCCGCATATCCGGGAAGCCGAGCGCGACCTGCTGCGCCGCTTCTATGCGGTCGCCGCCGACTCCGGCGGCAACGCCGAAGCCGCGATCGGAGTCAGCGACTGAAAGTCAGGACAGCAGCCCGGCGTCGGCGAGGGCCGCGGCCGCGGGGGCGCTCTCGCCCGTCGCGGCCTCGATCCAGCGCCGGGCCTGGGCGATCTCGGGCGCAAGCGGCTCCTCGAGCTCGGCCCGCCGAGCGAGGCGCGCTTCATTGTCGAAGGGCAGCTCCGGATTCTTCGAATAGGTGGAGAAAAGCGGGCCTGCGACGGTCGAGTCGATCGCGGAATCGTCCAGCGGCACGCCGAGATGGGCGGCCACCGCCTTCAGAGTCGGTCGAGGGGCGGAGAAGAAGGCCTCGGCGTCCAGCGCGCGGGCGTTGGGCATGGCCGAGATCGCGCTCTCGAACGCCCGCATCTGGGCCAGCCACAAGGCCGCGCAGCGCTCGGCGTCGGACAGGCCCGACAGGTCGCCCAGATAGGCGCCGAGCTGAGCGGTGACCCGCTGCAGCCAGCCGCGATGATTCTCGCTTCGAAGGATGGCGAGAAGATAATCCCCGAGCGAGGCATGAAGGAGGATCGCCGGCGCCTCGGGATCGAGGGCGACGAGATCGGGGAGCAGGAAGTTCACCGGCACGTTGGCCTTGACGACCGTCGGCAGATCCCGGCGATAGCGCTTGGAGAGCATCGCCGCCGTCAGGGCCAGTCGTTTCGGATCTCTCGCGAAGGCCAGCTGGCGAAGGGCGAGCGGCTCGCGCAGGACCAGATTCAGCCCCGGATCGTCGAGCGCCTTGGCCAGCAGGGTCGATCCGCAATGCGCGACATGGAAGATCCAGCCGGTGCGGGCCGGCGGACGGGCCTCCCCGGTCAGGGCCGCCAGCGGCAGCCGCATCGACCGGTCCGCGGCCGGCGAAATTCGGTGGTCGAGGAAGATCGAACGGTGATAGGCGCCGCGGTCCATCGGCACGAAGATCGCCGAATCGCCTTCGAAGGACTGGAGATAATGGTCCGGCGATTCGAACAGGTCGTCGAGCGTCAGGGACATCCTGAGCGCTATAGCTCCCATCCCCGGCATCGGCTATCCCCCGGCCAAGCTATGCCGAACATACAACTGCCTGAGCCGGGCCGGCCCCATGTCCTGATCGAGGCTGGCGGCGAGTCGGGAATCCTCGACGTCGATCCGTCCGCCATCGTCGGCCTGTACAAGACCCATGGAGCGCTGCTTCTTCGCGGCTTCGAGCTGGACGTGCCGCGGTTCAACGCCTTCGCCCGGCAATTCTGCTCGACATCGGTCGTCAACGAGAGCCCAGGCCGAAGCCCGATCGACGCCGAGAACCATATCCATACGGTCGACGCCGGCACCGGGCCCTTCTCGCTCCACCCGGAGCTGTCGAGAGAGCCCTGGAAGCCCGACGCCGCTTTCTTCGCCTGCCTTTCGGCGCCCAGCCGGGGCGGCGCGACGACCATCTGCGACGGGGTCGAGCTGGTGCGGCAGATGCCGGAGCCGGTGCGGCGGGGCCTAGAGGGACGCAGGCTCCTCCATATCAAGCAGACCTGGCCCGAGCTGGTCGAATATTGGCTCGGAACGCGCGATCCGAGCGACGAGCTTCTCGTCAATCCGCCCGAATGGTGCCCCTATCAATTCCGTCGCTTCGAAGGCGAAATCCTCAGGATATTCACCCGGCCCGCCCTCCACCGCCCGATGTTCATCGACGCTCCGGCCTTCGGTAATTTTCTGCTCTTCGCCCGCTTCAACAATCGGCGGATCGGCTATCCGCTGCTCGACGACGGAAATCCGGTGCCCGATCCCTGGCTCGAGGCGATCCGGGCGACGGGGGATCAGCTGAGCGTCCCGATCGCCTGGCGGCGCGGCGACGTGCTGATGCTCGACAATAGCCGATTCATGCACGGCCGGACCGCGATCCTCGATCCCGGCGAGCGGCTGATCGCAACCTTCTTCGGCTATCTGAGCTTCGCTTTGCCCGATCCCGAGGAGCCACCCGATCCAATCTGGCGGCAGAGGGACTTTTCGCCGCCGCCGCCGCCGCACAAGCTGCGCCAGGGCGCCCGTTGAACCCACGCCCGGCTCGGAGTAGAATGGCCGCAGCTTGATAAAAGGACATGTCATGGCTTCATTGGTCTTGTTGTCCGCGCTGCTCCTCGGGGCCGCCACTCCCGCACCGGCCGGGCCGTCCGGCGACAAGGCGGCGCTCGATGCCCGAAACGGCGAGGTCGTCTTCAGCCAATATCCGCCCCGGGCGCTCGCCGCGGGCGAGCAGGGCTCCGTCGTCTTCAAGGTCACGCTGGACCGCGACGGCTACGCGACGGCGTGCGAAGTTACCCGCAGCAGCGGCTATCCCCGCCTCGACTCCGAAACTTGCCAGCTGATCCTCAGCCGCGCCGAGTTCAAAGGCATAAGGGGCCCCGACGGCCGCAAGAAGGGCATGGTCGCCCTGGGCGTCGTCAACTGGCGGCTCCCCGCCGGTGCTGCCGGGGCGGCCTCGCAGGTCAGGGTCGCCGCAGCAAAGCCCGAAAAGAAGATCTGCCGCCGCCGGATCAAGACCGGGTCGCTCGCCGATCACGAGCGGCTCTGCGCCACCCAGGCCGACTGGGACCGGATGGCACAGCGCACCAAGGAGGAATGGGGCGCGATCCAGGGGTCGTTCGGAAGCACCAACGGCCCCTGAGGCCGAACGCTAGGTCGCGGCTTCGCGCTCGCCGGTCTGAATCGTCAGCGCCCCGTCGCCTTCCTCGACCCGAACCACCGACCCGTCCGGAACGTCGCCGCGAAGGATCGCGTCGGCAAGCGGATCCTGGAGGTACCTCTGCACCGCCCGCTTCAGCGGCCTGGCGCCGTAGACCGGATCGTAGCCGACCCGGCCGAGCCAGGCCCGAGCCTTGTCGCTGAGCTCCAACCTGATCTTTCGGTCGGCGAGCAGCTGTTGGACGTGGCCGACCTGGATGTCGACGATCGGGGCCATATGCTCGGCGGCGAGCCGGTGGAACAGGATGATCTCGTCGAGCCGGTTGAGGAATTCCGGCCGGAAATGCCCCCGCACCACCTCCATCACCTGCGGCTCGACGTCGTCGACGGTCTGTCCCTCGCCGAGATTGGTGAGGAACTGGCTGCCGAGGTTCGAGGTCAGGATGATGATCGTGTTGGTGAAGTCCACCGTCCGGCCCTGGCCGTCGGTCAGCCGGCCGTCGTCGAGCACCTGGAGTAGGACGTTGAAGACGTCCGAATGCGCCTTCTCGACCTCGTCGAACAGGACCACCTGGTAAGGCCGCCGCCGAACCGCCTCGGTCAGCACTCCGCCTTCCTCGTAGCCGACATAGCCGGGAGGGGCGCCGATCAGCCGGGCGACCGAATGCTTCTCCATGAATTCCGACATGTCGATCCGGACCATCGCGTTCGGATCGTCGAACAGGAACAGAGCGAGCGACTTGGTGAGCTCGGTCTTGCCCACGCCCGTCGGCCCGAGGAACAGGAAGCTGCCCATCGGCCGGTTCGGGTCCTGAAGGCCCGCGCGCGAGCGGCGGATCGCCTTGGCGACGGCCCTCACGGCCTCCTCCTGACCGATCACCCGGCGGCCGATCTCGGCCTCCATGTTGATCAGCTTCTGGCGCTCGCCCTCGAGCATCCGCTCCATCGGGATTCCGGTCCAGCGCGCGACCACCGAGGCGATGTCCTCGCTCGTCACCTCCTCGCGGAGCATCGCGCTCTGGCTCGCCACCTCGACCTCGGCGAGCTGCTTCTCCAGCGCCGGGATCCGGCCATATTGGAGCTCGCCCGCCTTGGCGAGGTCGCCGGCGCGCTGCGCCTGCTCGAGCTCGAGCCGGGCGCGGTCCAGCTCCTCCTTGATCTTCGCCTCGCCGGCGAGCTTCTCCTTCTCGCCCTGCCAGCGCTGGGTGAGCCCGGCGGATTGCTCCTCCAGATTGGCGAGCTCCTCCTCGAGCGCCTTCAGCCGGTCCTGCGAAGCCCGGTCCTTCTCCTTCTTGAGCGCCTCGCGCTCGATCTTGAGCTGGATGATCCGCCGGTCGAGATTCTCGATCTCCTCGGGCTTCGATTCCACCTCCATCCGAAGCCTGGAAGCCGCCTCGTCCATCAGGTCGATCGCCTTGTCGGGGAGGAACCGGTCGGTGATGTAGCGGTGGCTGAGGGTCGCCGCCGAGACCAGGGCGCCGTCGGTGATCCGAACGCCGTGGTGGAGCTCGTATTTCTCCTTGAGGCCGCGCAGGATCGAAATCGTGTCCTCGGCGGTCGGCTCGCCGATGACGACCGGCTGGAACCGCCGCTGAAGGGCCGGGTCCTTTTCGACATGCTTGCTATATTCGTCGAGCGTGGTCGCGCCGATGCAGTGAAGCTCCCCACGGGCCAGCGCCGGCTTCAGAAGGTTGGAGGCGTCCATCGCCCCCTCGCTTTTCCCGGCGCCGATCAGGGTGTGCATCTCGTCGATGAACAGGATGATGTCGCCCTCGCCCTGTCTCACCTCGTCGAGGACGCCCTTCAGGCGCTCCTCGAACTCGCCGCGGTACTTCGCGCCGGCGATCAGGCTGCCCATGTCGAGCGCCATCAGGCGCCGGTCCTTGAGACTGTCGGGCACGTCGCCATTGGCGATCCGAAGCGCCAGCCCTTCGGCGATCGCGGTCTTGCCGACTCCGGGCTCGCCGATCAGGACCGGATTGTTCTTGGTCCGCCGGGCGAGGATCTGGACGGTCCGGCGGATCTCCTCGTCGCGGCCGATGACGGGATCGAGCTTGCCGTCCCGGGCGGCCTGGGTGAGGTCGCGAGCGAATTTCTTGAGCGCGTCGTAGCGGTCCTCGGCGGACTGGGTGTCGGCGGTGCGGCCGCCGCGAAGCTCGTTGATCGCGGCGTTGAGGGCTTCGGCCTTGACCCCCGAATCGGCCAGCGCCTTTCCCGCGGCGGTCGTCGTCGCGAGCACCAGGGCGAGCAGCATCCGCTCGACGGTGACGTAGCTGTCGCCGGCTTTCTGGGCGACCTGCTCGGCCTGGTCGAGGATTCGCAGCGTCTCGGCGTCGAGCCCGGGAGTCGAGTTGGCTCCGGCGCCGGTGACGACCGGGATCCTGGCGAGCTGCTCGTCCGTCTCCCGCCGGGCCGCCTCGGCGCTCCCGCCGGCGCGCGCGATCAGTCCGGCGGCCATGCCCTGCTCGTCCTCCAGCAAGGCCTTCAGCACGTGGGCCGGAGCGATCCGCTGGTGGTTCATTCGGAGCGCGACCGTCTGCGCCGATTGCAGGAAGCCGCGCGCCCGCTCGGTGAATTTCTCGAGGTTCATATCTGCCCCTTCTCTTTACGTGGAGGAGATATGGTGTGGCCGAATAGCAACACAAGGGGATTCGTCCTTCCAGTCGCGCTGCACTGGGTAGGGGCAGGGGTAGCAGGCTCGGAGGGGCGGCGTGCCCAGGGAATAAGTGCACTGTCACCATATTATTTCCGATATCGGTGACAGTGCACTTATTTGTTCGGAAAACGGCGAACTGCCGCGCTCTTGACGGCGGTTTTGAAGAATGACAACCTTGCGCAATGGCGCGCCTCGCCCGTTTCGTCGTCCCCGGGATTCCCCATCACGTCACCCAGCGCGGGAACGGCCGCGCCCGAGTCTTCTTCGGGGACGGCGACTGCGCCCGCTACCGCGACTGGCTCGCCGCCGCCTGCCGGGCGCACGGGGTCGAGGCCTGGGCCTGGGTGCTGATGCCCAACCATGTCCATCTGATCCTTGCGCCGTCCGACTCCGACGGCCTTCGCCGGGCGCTTGCGCCGCTTCACCGGCGCTATGCCGGCTATATCCACGCGCGCGAGGACCGCTGCGGCCATTTCTGGCAGGGTAGGTTCGGCTGCGTGGCGATGGACGAGGCCCACCTCGCGGCCGCCGTGCGTTACGTCCTTCTCAACCCGGTCCGGGCCGGGCTGGTCAAGCGCGCGCGCGACTGGCGCTGGTCGAGCGTCCATGCCCATCTCGGGGACCGCGAGGACGGCCTGACGGCCCGCGGCCCGGTCGCCGTCCGTTATCCGGATCTCGCCGCCCTGCTCGAGGCCGGAGAGGACCGGACGATGAGCGAAAGCCTGCGCCGGGCGGAGCGTGTCGGCCGGCCGGTGGGCGACCGCGCCTTTCTCGACCGGCTCACCGCCTCCTCCGGACGGGCGATCGAGCCAGGCCGCCGCGGTCGCAAGCCCAAGCGCTCCGATCCGCCGAGCGATTGATTCGGTGAAAGTGCACTTTTTCGCGCCTCCCGTAGGCAGTAGCCGAAATTAGCGCACTGTCACCGATTTAGCCGAGTAAATCGGTGACAGTGCACTCTTTTCGGGCTGCCGCCCCCTGGAGCGCCGCCGCTGTCGCTGGGGTGTCGGCGAAATTAGTGCACTGTTGTCACCCAATTTCCGTCACCCAATTTCCCACCGAATTTGCCGCGCCCGGCCGTCCCACGCGGGGCGGGAGGGGAGTCACGGGCGCGCCGCCTTCTCCCGGTCCGGCGCAAGCGCCTTCCCGAAGAAGCTGTCCGCGTACCAGCGCGGCGCCAAAGGCGCGTCGGCGATCTCGCGGGCGATCTCGTAGTTGATCCGGGCGAACTTCGCTCCGGCTTTCCAGTCGATCGGCAGAGCGAGGTCGTCGCTGACCTTGTGATAGTGGGTGGCGAGGAAGTCGGTGAACTTCTCGCGTCCCCCGTTCGCGAAGCCCGTCATCAGGAAGACCGACGGCACCCCTTCCTGGACGAAGCGGTAATGGTCCGAGCGGGTGAAGAGGCCTTCCTGCGGAAGCGGGTCCTCGGAGAGAGCGACGCCCATCCCGCGGCCGGCCCGGGCGACGGCCTCGCCCATCGTCGAATGCTCGGCTCCGAAGGCGATCACGTCGGTGAAATCGTAGAGAAGGACCGGCATGTCGAGGTTGACGACGGCCGCGACCTTTCCGCCCGCGATCGGATGCCGGGCGAGATACTGGGCTCCGAGCAGGCCCTTCTCTTCCGCGGTCACGGCTGCGAACAGAATCGAGCGTTTCGGCCGATCGGGCGAGGTCGCCATCGCCCGGGCGACCTCCAGCATGGTCGCGATCCCGACGGCGTTGTCCATTGCGCCGTTGTAGATCCGGTCGCCCCCTTCCTCGCTTTGGGCGCCCTCCTTCTTGATCCCCTCGTGGTCGAGATGCGCCATGAGGAGCACATATTCGCCGGCAAGCTTCGGGTCCGACCCGGGCAGCATGGCGAGTACGTTGGGGCTCGAGAAGCGGCGCTGCGAGCTCTGCTGGCTGACGGAGAGCCGCGGCTTGAGAGCGAAGCCTTTGGGACGGCCGCCCTTGCGGTCGGCTTCGGCCAGCACCCGGGCGAGGGGGGTCTTCGCCCCTGCGAACAGCGCCTCTGCGGCGGGCGAGTCCAGGGTTCCCCGGAAGCGCAGGCCCGGCGCCGGAGTGTAGGATTGTCCGTCCTCGCCGACCCAGCCCAGGCTCGGCTCGTCGGAATTTTGCCGCATGCGCTCCCAAGGCCGCCGCTTCGCCTCCGACAAAGTTCGGATCGAGACGAACCCGATTGCCCCGTGCCTGGAGGCGACCCGCCTCTTGTCCGAGTTGAGATGGGCTCCGATGTCGCTCTTCATCCCGCCCGGGAATCCGTTCAGGACGACGACGATCTTGCCGCGCACGTCGAGCCCATTGTAATCGTCGATCCCGATCTCCGGAGCCTCGAGGCCGTAGCCGACGAAGACCGCCGGGGCCTCGATGGCGACGGGGCCCTGGTCGGGGGTCGGGCTCAGGACCACCTCCTGCCCATGAAGGAAGCGGCGGCCGCCGATTACGAGCGAGCCGGGCTCTCCGGTGAGCCGAGTCTCGAGGAACGGCACCTGCTGGTACCAGCCGTCGCCGCCCGCCGGCTTCAGCCCGAGCGCTTCGAAACGGCTGGCCACGTAGAGGGCCGCGAGGTCGAACCCCCGGCTGCCCGTGTCGCGGCCCTCGAGCCTGTCGTCCGCGAGGAAGGCGACGTGGCTCCGGAAGCTCTCCGGCGAGAATATGGGCGATTCGACGGCTGGCTGGGCGGGAGCCGGCGAGGCAAGTGCGAGGCTGAGGAGGGCGAGGCCGAAGCTGTTGAAGCGCATGGGGAATCCTGAAGGTGAGGGGTTAGTCGCTCCCTACAGCAGATCGGCACGCCGTCAAAAGCACCCGTCATCCCGGCGAAAGCCGGGACCTCGGGTCGAGAAGTCTCGGCGGGTCTCCCGGAGGCCCCGGTTTTCGCCGGGGTGGCGAGACCAACCGCCGCATATTGCGCGGCCCAGGCGGACCGCCTAGTGCCGATCCGATAAGACTCGGGAAGGACTGCCAAAAATGCGCCGCCTCTTGCTCCCCTTTGCGCTCTTTTCCGCTTTCGCAGTCACCGCCTGCGCCTCGACGACCACCGACGAGGTGGCGAGCGCGTCGGACGTCGGCCCCGCCGAGACCGGTCCCGACGCACCCGCGGCCGCCCCCGCCGGGCCCGTCCCCGTCGCCCAGCTGGTCCGCCGGATCGACATACCTTACGAGCAGTTCACCCTCGACAACGGCCTCAGGGTCGTCGTTCACGAGGACCGCAAGGCGCCGGTCGTCGCAATCTCCATCTGGTACAATGTCGGATCGAAGGACGAGCCCAAGGGCAAGACCGGCTTCGCCCATCTTTTCGAGCATCTGATGTTCAACGGCTCGGAAAACGCCCCCGGCGACTATTTCGAGCCGCTTCGCGAGATCGGAGCGACCGACTTCAACGGAACCACTTGGTTCGACCGCACCAATTATTTCCAGACCGTCCCCAAGCCGGCGCTCGAGCGCGGTCTGTTCCTCGAGGCGGACCGGATGGGCCATCTGCTCGGAGCGGTGACCCAGCAGAACCTCACCAACCAGATCGGGGTCGTCCAGAACGAGAAGCGCCAGGGCGACAACGAGCCATACGGCCTCGTCGAATATGCCCAGCTCGAGGCGCTTTTCCCCGCGGGCCATCCCTATCACCACTCGACCATCGGCTCGATGGCGGATCTCGATGCGGCGACGCTCGAGGACGTGAAGAACTGGTTCCGCTCGCGCTACGGCCCGAACAACGCCGTCCTCGTCCTCGCCGGCGACGTCTCGGCGGCCGAGGCCCGGCCTCTGGTCGAGAAGCATTTCGGAAGCATCGCGCGCGGTCCCGTCAACACTCCGGCCAAGGCCGACGTGCCGACTCTGCCGGCGCCCAAGGTCGAGGTGATGACGGACCGGGTCGCCAACACCCGGCTCTATCGCAACTGGGTCGTGCCCGGGATGCTCGACGACGCCGCCGTCCAGCTCGATGTCGCCGCGGGCGTGCTCGGCGGCCTCGCCAGCTCAAGGCTCGACAACGAGCTGGTCCGAAAGGACCAGTCGGCGGTCGGAGTCCGGGCCTATATCCTGCCCTTCCACCGGGTCAGCCAGTTCGAGATCCAGGTCGACGTCAAGCCCGGGGAGGATGCCGACAAGGTCGGAGCCCGTCTCGACCAGATCGTCGCCGACCTGATCGCCAACGGGCCGACCGAGGACGAGGTCCAGCGGGTCGTCATGTCCGACGTCGCCGGCCGGATCCGCGGGCTCGAGCAGGTCGGGGGCTTCGGAGGCAAGGCGGTCGCCCTCGCCGAGGGCGCGCTTTATGCGAACGACCCGGAATTCTACAAGAAGCAGCTTCTCGCCTACGGCCGCGTGACGCCCGCCACCGTCAAGGCGGCGATGCAGAAATGGCTGACCCGGCCGGTCTACGCGCTCCGGGTCGAGCCGGGCGAGCGCAAGGCCTATGAGGAAGCCAAGGGCTCGCGCGGCGGCGCCGCAAGCCAGCGGCCGCGTTACTATCGCCAGCCGGAAGCCGGCGAGAAGCCGTTGGCGCCGCTGCCGTTCGCCGCTCCGGACGAGAACGCCCCGGAGCCTCTCTCCTTCCAGAAGATTCCGATGCCCGAGGTCGGCGAGATTTCGAACCTCGATTTCCCGGACATCGAGCGCGCCCGGCTGTCGAACGGGATCCCCATCGTCTACGCTCGCCGGACGGCCGTGCCGGTGGTTCGGGTGATGGTCGAGTTCGACGCCGGGGTCGCGGCCGATCCGGCCAATGCGCTCGGCACCCAGTCGCTGATGCTGAGCCTGCTCGAGGAGGGAACGACCAGCCGCAACTCGATCCAGATCGCCGAGGAGCAGGAGCGGCTCGGCGCCGCGATCGGACCGGAGACCTCGCTTGACCGCACCGCGGTCGGCGTGGCGGCCCTCACTCCCAATTTGGGGCCGTCGCTCGACCTCCTCGCCGATGTCATCCGCAATCCCGCCTTCGAACGCGGCGAGGTCGAGCGGCTTCGAGCCCAGCAGCTCGCCGCCATCGATCAGGAGCTCAGCGAGCCGAGCGGGCTGGGCGCGCGCACGCTTCCGCCTCTGCTCTTCGGAGCGAGCCATCCTTACGGACGGCCGTCGAGCGGGCTGGGCGACAAGCAGGTCATCGCCCGTCTCACCCGCGACGATCTGATCCGCTTCCACCAAAGCTGGATCAGGCCCGACAACGCCACCATCTTCGTCGTCGGCGACCTGCCGCTCGCCGAGCTGGTGCCGATGCTCGAGGCCCGGTTCGGCACCTGGACTCCTCCCGCCACGCCGAAGGGGACCAAGGATTTCACTGCGACCCCGCCGGCCCCGAGGCCTCGGATCGTCCTCGTCAACCGCCCGCAATCGCCGCAGTCGCTGATCCTGGCGGGGGCGGTGCTTCCGGTGCGCGGCACCGAGGACCTGCTCACCCTCAATGCGGCCAACGAGGTGCTCGGCGGCAACTTCCTGTCGCGGATCAACATGGACCTTCGCGAGACCAAGGGCTGGTCCTACGGGTCGCGAAGCAACATCGGGATGCGCGAGCAGAGCGTCCCCTACCTCATCACCGCCCCGGTCCAGGCCGACAAGACCGGCCCTGCGGTCCGGGCGCTGATGGACCAGGTGTCGGGCTTCCTCGGCAACAAGGGCCTGACGAACGCCGAGCTGACCAGGCTGATCAACGGCAATACCCGCCAGCTCGCCGGCCAGTTCGAGACCTCGGGGGCTGTCCTGAACGCGCTCCGCTCGAACGCGCTCTACAAGCGCCCCGACAATTACTGGGAGGCGATCGCGGAACGCTATCGCGGAATGACGATCAGCACGATCGACCAGGCCGCGCGCAAGGTGATCGACCCGAAGACGATGGTCTGGGTCGTGGTCGGCGACGCCGCCAAGGTGCGCCCGCAGCTCAACGGGCTGGGGCTTCCCGTCGAGGTCGTTCAGCCGAAGTGACGTAGGCGGGCCCGGGCCTCCTCCCGTCATCCCGGCGAAGGCCGGGATCTCGTGGAGACCCGCGGCGACGTCTCGACCCTAGGTTCGGGCTTCCGCCGGGAGAAGGTTTTCCGGCGCTTCTCGGGCCAATTCGCCGCATCGGTGCGACCTCATTTTTGAACGCAAAGACGCAAAGACGCAAAGACGCAAAGACGCTACGACTCCGCGAAGCGGACACATTCCCGCTCATCCCGATAAAGCCGCTTCTCCCGCCGGCACGGGCGACATGGAGCGCTCCGCGCTCTTTGCGTCTTTGCGTCTTTGCGTTGAAAAATCGACCGGCACAGCCGCCGCGATCTGCCTCGGATGGCGCAGGCCGTCATTCCGGCGAAAGCCGGGAACTCGGGACAAGAAGTCTCGGCGGGGCTCCCCGAGATCCGGCTTTCGCCGGGGATGACGGGGCTAGCGGATGACCCGGGTCACATGCCCCATCTTGCGGCCCCGTCGAGCCTCGCCCTTGCCGTAAAGGTGGAGGTGCGCGGTGGGGTCGGCCAGGATGGCCGGCCCTCCGTCGGCCTCGCCGCCGATCAGATTCTCCATCTCCACCCGAGCCCCGGTCAGCCCCGTCGCCCCGAGCGGCAGGCCGCAAATCGCGCGGACGTGGTTCTCGAATTGCGAGGTGACGGCGCCCTCGACCGTCCAGTGGCCGCTATTGTGGACCCGCGGCGCCATCTCGTTGAACACGGGCCCCTCCGGCGTTGCGAAGAATTCGAGTGCCAGCACTCCGACATAATCGAGCGCCTCGGCCGCCTTTCGAGCGAGCGCCTCGGCCTCCGCGACCTGCGCCTCGAGACCCTCCGCCGGCACCTGCGAGCGGCGAAGCACCCCCCCTTCATGCGTGTTGCGCGGCGCCGGCCAGATGGCGGTCTCGCCGTTCAGGCCCCGGCAGAGCAGGATCGAGAATTCCGAGTCGAAGGGGATGAAGGCCTCGAGGATCGAAGGAGCCCCTCGAACCGCCTCCCACGCTTGCCCCGCCTCCGAAGGCCTCATGATCCGGGCCTGGCCCTTTCCGTCATAGCCGAAGCGCCGGGTCTTCAGCACCGCAGGTACGCCGAGCGTCCTCAAGGCCTTGTCGAGGCCTTCGCGGTCGTCCACCGCTCGAAAGGGTGCCGGCCTTCCGCCGAGTTCGGCGATGAAGCTCTTCTCGCTCAGCCGGTCCTGGGCGACCGCCAGCGCCTCGGCCGGGGGATGCAAGGGCGCCTCGGCGGCGAGCGCGGCCAGCGGTGCGGCGGCGATATTCTCGAACTCGTAGGTGGCGACGTCCACGCTCCGGCCGAAGGCGGCGAGCGCCGCTTCATCCTCCCAGCCGCCGCGCATGAACGCGGCGGCGACCTCAGCCGCGGGCGGGGCCTCGTCCGGGGCATAGATATGGCATTTGTAGCCCAGCCTGGCCGCCGCCATCGCCAGCATCCGGCCGAGCTGCCCGCCGCCGACGATTCCGATGGTGGAGCCCGGCGCCAACATCACTCAGGCGGCCTCATTCAGGCGATTCGGCGACGCCGTCCGTCTGCCGCTTCCGCCACGCCTCCAGCCGCGACGCGAGCGCCTCGTCGGACAAGGCGAGGATGGAGGCGGCGAGCAGGCCGGCATTGGCCGCGCCCGCCTTGCCGATGGCGAGCGTCGCCACCGGCACCCCGGCCGGCATCTGGACGATGGACAGGAGGCTGTCGAGGCCGTCCAGGGCCTTGCTCTGGACCGGCACTCCGAGCACGGGCAGCCGGGTCATCGACGCCGCCATGCCCGGCAGATGCGCCGCTCCCCCGGCGCCCGCGATGATGACCTTGAGGCCGCGCGCCGCGGCGCCCTTCGAATAATCGTAGAGCCGGTCGGGCGTACGATGGGCCGAGACGACTCTGGTCTCGTAAGCCACTTCGAGCGCGTCGAGCATCTCGGCGGCATGGCGCATCGTCTCCCAGTCGGAGCGGCTGCCCATGATGATCCCGACCTCGGCCATCCTCGTTGCTCTATCGGGCGCGGGGCGGCGAGGCCAGAGCTTCGTTTTTGCTTAACCAGATCGCGCTATGCAGCTTCCATGTCCAAGCACGCATCCGATTTCGCCGGGCTGCCGGTCGAGACTTCCGACGAGAACGCGCTGCTCCGCGCCGCTCTGGCCGAGGCCCAGCGGCGGATCGGCGAGCTCGAGCAGCGCGTCGAGAGCGACAGCCTCACTCCGCTGCCCACCGCCCTTCGCTTCCGGGCCGAGCTGGAGCGGGTCGTCGGACTCGCCGAGCGCCACGGCACCAGCGCCGCGGTCGTCGGCATCGAGCTGACCAATCTCGACGCCGTCCACGAGCGTCACGGCCATTTCGCGGTCGACGCCGCCCTGGTCCATGTCGCGCGCCTGCTCTGCGGCCTGATCCGCTCTACCGACATCCTCGCCCGAACCGGCGAGGCGCGGTTCGACCTCATCCTCGATCATCTCGATCATAACAGCGCCATCGACACCGGCGACCGTCTCGCCCGCTGCATCGCGGAGAATTCGCTCGACCTCGGCCACGTCAAGGTAAAGCTCGAATCGGCGGTCGCGACCACGGGGATCATGCCCGGCGACAAGCTGGATGAAATCCTCGTCCGGGCGGAACGCAACCAGGCGCTGGCAAGGGCGGAGAACTAAACCGTCATCCCGGCGAAAGCCGGGACCTCGGGGAGACCTGACGAGACTTCTTGTCCTGAGGTCCCGGCTTTCGCCGGGATGACGACGATCGCCTACCGCTCGCTCAGATAATAGCGATCCGTGGCCGCAAGCCGCTCGTCGAGCGCGTAGACGATCGGCTGCCCCGTCGGGATCTCCAGGCCGGTGATCTCGTCGTCCGGAATATTCGACAGATGCTTGACCAGTGCCCTCAACGAATTGCCGTGCGCGGAGATCAGCACCCTCTGCCCCTCGCGCAGCGCAGGGGCGATCCGGCCTTCCCAATAAGGCAGGACTCGGGCGATGGTATCCTTCAGGCTTTCCGAACGCGGAACTTCTATCCCCGAGTAACGCCGGTCCGCCGACAGGTCGTAGGGGCTGCCCTCCTCCATCGGCGGCGGCGGGATGTCGAAGGAGCGGCGCCAGATCCGGACCTGCTCGTCGCCATGCTTCGCGGCCGTCTCGGCCTTGTCGAGCCCGGTGAGGCCGCCATAATGGCGCTCGTTCAGGTGCCAGTCCTTCTCGACCGGAAGCCACAGCCGCCCCATCGCCTCGAGCGCGAGATCGAGGGTCTTGATCGCCCGGGTCTGGAGGCTGGTGAAGCAAATGTCGAAGTCCAGCCCCTTGGCCGCCATAAGCGCGCCGGCCTGCCTCGCTTCCTCGGCGCCTTTCTCGGTGACGTCGACGTCCCACCAGCCGGTGAATCGATTCTCCAGGTTCCAGGCCGACTGGCCGTGGCGGATGAGGACGAGTGTGGGCATGGGGCTCTTTAAACTCCGTTCGGGCTTCCCCCTTCCGTCATTGCGAGGAGCGAAGCGACGAAGCAATCCAGTACCGACGCTCGAGCCGCCGGATTGCTTCGCAACGCTCGCAATGACGGGAGGCGGTTAGCGTTTCTTCGCCGGAAGCTCATCGACGATCGCGTTAAGCGCATCGAGGCACGCTCGGCCGAGGTGGGCGCTTCGTTCCGGCGACCAGCCGCGCCGCGGGTCCGGCAGGTCGTCATTGTCCTTGAACGGCATTTCGAGCGTCATCGAGACGGCGCCGAAGCGTTCGGCGAGCTGGGAGGTCGACATCGACATGTTCGCCTCTCCGGGCCTCGAGACCTCATAGCCCTTGCGGGTCTGGAAATCGGGGGAGAAGCGGACCAGCGCCTCGCTGAAGCGGTCGAACAGCTTCTGCTGGCCTTCGTTCCAGCTCGGAATACCTTCGAATCCGGCGAGGAAATTGGCCGGGATCGCCTCGTCGCCATGGACGTCCATCGCGAAGTCGACCCCGGTGCGGTCCATCTCGTTCCGGACGCACAGCACTTCCGGGCTCCGCTCCGGGCTCGGATCGTGCCATTCGCGGTTGAGGTTGGTCCCGACCGCGTTGGTGCGAAGGTGCCCCCGGCGGGACCCGTCGGGATTCATGTTCGGGACGATGTGGAAGGTCGCCTTGTCGAGCAGGCGCCGGGCGACCGGATCGGCCTCGTCGAGTAGCCGCTCCAGCGCGCCTTCGATCCACCATTCCGCCATCGTCTCGCCCGGATGCTGGCGCGCGTAGAGCCAGACCTGGACGGAACCCTCCCCGATCCTGAGATAGTCCATCTCCTGGCCGTCGAGAGTCCGGCCGAGCGAGCGATGCTCCACGGCTGGGTGGCCGGCGACGGAGGCGATAAGGTCGTGATGCCGCTCCATCGTGTAGGGCGCGAAATAGGCGAACCATATGCTGTTCGTGGACGGGGTCAGCCGGATCGAGAGGATTCCCTCCTCATAGCTTGTATCCTCGACCCGTTCCCATTCCTCGCGGTCGACGGACATGCAGGCCCGGTAATTCTGCCAGCCGAGCGGATAGGCGGCGCCGGCGCAATTGACGATCCTGAGCTCGACCTCCTGTCCCGCCCCACCGGTCAGGCGGAAGTAGAACCATTGGTAGAAATCGGAATTCTGGTCCTTGACGATTTCGAGGTCGATCCGGTTGCCTTGAGCGGCGACCGTGCGAATGTTGCCGCCATCGAAGGGGCTGGTAACGGATAGTATCATCGAACCCTGATAGTGCGGCCCGACTCCCCGGGGAAGTCCCGAAACAGGGCTCCGGCGAGCCGCTCCACGACGGCGGTCCGGGCCGCTTCGGCGCTGCCCGTCCGGGCCTCGTCAACGGCGCGGCCTTCCCAGAAGACGGTTCCGTCCGACCGGCGGCGGATCGCGACTTCGAGCAGGCTTGCGGTGACGTCGGCGGACGCCCCCGCAGCCGCCGTCCCGGTGACTCCGCGGCCGATGCGCGCCGCGCTCAGAGCGGCCACCGCCTCCCGGCTGCCCTGCTCGAGATCGATGAGGGCGACCTGCTCGGACTGGGTCGTCGAGGGCACCACGGTCCAGCCGAGCCGGCTCAGCTGCCGCCCGACCGCCGCGGAATAAGCCGGGAATTCGGGGCGGTTGGCATCCGCCTTGTCGAAGGGCTCGATCGCGATCTGGGCCCGAGCCACCGGCTCGCCGAGGTGGAATCGGGCGACGTCGACTCCGCCGGCAACCGGTCTTTGCTTGTTGCCGCCGCCGCCGGCGCAGGCGGCGAGCGCCGCCGCCAGGAGAAGGGGGGCGCTTCGCAGAAAAGCTGTTTTCATCCCGGCACCTCTTGTCTAGCGCGCGCGTTCATGTGGGCGCTGTAACGATCTCTCAGCGCTCTTGCCGCAATCCGGTTCCGTCAGGAAAGAGGTTAGATGAACAAGCCCACCGTGCTCGTGACCGGCGGAGCCGGCTATATCGGCAGCCATGCCGTCCTGGCTCTGCTCGACTCGGGCTGGAAGGTGGTCGTCATCGACAACCTCACCACCGGCTTCCGCTGGGCGGTGCCGGATGAAGCCGGCTTCGTCGAGGGCGACATCGGCGACCAGCCGCTGCTCGCCCGGCTGATCGAGGAACATGGAATCGGCGCCGTCATCCACTTCGCCGGGTCGATCGTGGTGCCCGAATCGGTCGAGCAGCCGCTCAAATATTATGAGAACAACACGGTGAAGAGCCGCTCGCTGATCGAGAGCGCGGTCAAGGGCGGGGTCCGCCACTTCATCTTCTCCTCGACCGCGGCGACCTACGGCATCCCCGAGGCGGTGCCGGTCGTCGAGACCTCCCGGACCCAGCCGATCAACCCCTATGGCTGGTCGAAGCTGATGACCGAGCGGATGCTCGCCGACACCGCCTTCGCCCATCCGATCAACTTCTGCGCGCTCCGCTACTTCAACGTCGCCGGAGCCGACCCGCAAGGCCGCTCGGGACAATCCACGGCCGGAGCGACCCACCTCATCAAGGTCGCGGTCGAGGCGGCGACCGGCAAGAGACAGTCGGTCTCCGTCTACGGCACCGATTACGACACGCCCGACGGAACCGGGGTCCGCGACTATATCCATGTCAGCGACCTCGCCGCCGCCCATGTCGATGCGCTCGACAAGCTCGTCGAGGACCCCACCGCCAGCCACATCATGAACTGCGGCTACGGCCGCGGCTTCTCGGTGCTGGAAGTGCTCGATTCGGTGGACCGGGTGACCAACCTGCGGATCGAGCGCCGGATGGAGGCGAGGCGCGCAGGCGATCCGGATTCGCTCGTCGCCGACAACGGCAAGATCCTCGCCACCCTGCCGTGGCGGCCCAGGCTGGACGATCTCGACACGATCGTCGCCCACGCTTTGGCCTGGGAGAGGAAGCTGGCCGAGCGAAGCTGAGCCGCCGGGTCCGATCCGCTCCCGAGCTTGACTTGCGGATGCCGTCCCCCTAGGTGGGCGCCTCGCTTTTCCAGCAGATAATTTGACACGACAGGCAGGCGTTCCAGGCCATGAAGATCCGCAATTCCCTGAAGTCCCTCAAGTCGCGCCACCGCGACTGCCGCGTGATCCGCCGCCGGGGCCGCACCTACGTCATCAACAAGACCAACCGCCGCTTCAAGGCGCGCCAGGGCTGACGTCCTTCCTTCGGGCGTCCTTCGATACGCCGCTTCGGCTTCGCTCAGCGGCTACTCAGGATGAGCGCTCGTGAATCATTTTCTGTCGCTCATCCTGAGTAGGGGCTGAGCTTGGCGAAGACCCGTATCGAAGGGCCGTCTGCCGTCATCTTCGACGTCGGCAACGTCCTTTACGGCTGGGACCCCCAATCCTTCCTCGAACGCCAGCTCCCGGAGGACGAGGCGCGGCTTCGGTTCATCGAGGACGTCGACCTGTGGGGCTGGCACGACAGCCTCGACGGCGGTCGCCCGTTCGACGAGGCGGCTGCCGAGCTCAGCGAGAAATTCCCCGATTACGCCGCTTATATCTCCGCCTGGGGCGAGCGGTTCGGGGAGACGATCAGCGACCCGGTGCCCGGGGTCCACGCCGTCGTCGAGGCGCTGGACGGTCGGGGCGTGCCGCTCTTCGCAATCACCAATTTCTCAGCCGACTTCTGGTCGCCCTTCCGGGCGCGCGAGGATGAACTCTTCCGCCGGTTCCGGGGAATCGTCGTTTCCGGAGAGGTGAAGATGCTCAAGCCGGACCCCGCGATCTACTATCTGGCCCTGGATCGCTTCGGCCTTCAGGCGTACCAAGCCCTGTTCATCGACGACCGCAAGATCAACGTCGAGGGGGCTGAGGCGGTGGGAATGCACGCGCATTTGTTCACCGGCGCCGAGGATCTGCGGCGGCGGCTGAAAGCGGAGGGGCTGCTTTAGCGTCATTGCGAGCGCAGCGAAGCAATCCACCGCGGCGTTCGAGCCCGCTGGATTGCTTCGTCGCTTCGCTCCTCGCAATGACGGGCTTCCGACGCAACTCTTCTCCCGCTCGCGCTTTGTTTCGGCGATGAGACAAAGATGGCCCGCCAAGCTCTGGATCGTCCGCCACGGGCAGAGCGCCGGCAACGTCGCGCGCGATGCGGCGGACGCCGCCGGCCTCGGGACGATCGACCTCGACATTCGCGACGTCGACGTGCCCCTGAGCGAGCTCGGCCGAAGCCAGGCCGAGGCGCTCGGCCGCTGGTTCGCAGCCCTGCCCGAGGAGGAGCGGCCGGAAGTCGTCCTGACCTCCCCCTATGTCCGGGCCCGGCAGACCGCGGAGGCGATCTGCAAGGCCGGGGGCTCGGTTCCCGGCGCCAAGGCCCCGCGCCAGGACGAACGGGTGCGCGAGCGGGAGTTCGGCCTGTGGGACCGGCTCACCACCGCCGGAGTGCGCGAGAAATTCCCCGACCAGGCCGAGCAGCGCACCCTGCTCGGCAAATTCTACCACCGCCCGCCCGGCGGCGAGAGCTGGGCGGACGTCATCCTCCGCCTGAGGAGCGCTCTCGACACGGTCAGCCTCCACCACGCCGACCGGCGCGTGCTGATCGTCTGCCACCAGGTCGTCGTGCTCTGCTTCCGCTACATATTGGAGGAACTGGACGAGGCTGAGATCCTGGCGATCGACAAGGAGGGCGACGTCGTCAATTGCGGCCTTCTCCAGTACGAATTCGAGCCCGACGACGAGAAGGACTGCGTTCCCAGGCTGGTCTGCTACAATTTCGCCGCGCCCCTGATCGAAGAGGACGCTCCCATCACGTCCGAGCCCGACGCCATGGTCGCCGCCCGGTGAGCGGGTTCGAGATCCTCGACCGCGACCTGCTCCGCCGATTCCCGCTTCCCGATCATCCCGAGGACGGCGACAAGGAGGATCGCGGCCGGCTGCTCGTCGTCGCCGGAAGCCGCGAGCTGGCCGGAGCCGCCCTCCTCGCCGGAACGGGCGGGCTTCGGGCGGGCGCCGGCAAGCTCCAGATCGCCACCGGGGCGAGCGTCGCGGCCCTGCTCGGGGTGGCCGTGCCCGAAGCACGGGTCATCGGCTGTCCGGAGACCGACGAGGGGTGCATCGCGGCGGAGTGGATCGGGTCGCTGCTGGAGTCGGTCGAGGGCGCCCAGGCGACCGTGATCGGATGCGGCCTGCAGCACGGTCCGCCGCTCGACGCCATGCTCGACTCCTTGCTTGCAAGCGGGCTCGACACTCCGCTCGTGCTCGACGCCGCGGTCCTCGGCAGCCTCGCTCCACGGGCCGATGCGGTGCGCGCCTGGAAGGGCGGCGCGATCCTTCTTCCCCACGCCCGGGAAATGGCCCGGCTGCTCGAATGCGACCCCGAAGAGGTCGAAGCCGATCCCCTCGACGCCGCCCGCCGCGCGGCCGAGACGTTCGGAGCCGTGTCGCTGATCAAGGGGCAGTATAGCTTCGTCGTCGCTCCCGACGGCCGGGCCTTCCGATTCACCGGCGGCGGGGTCGGCCTCGCGACGTCGGGCTCGGGAGATGCGCTCGCCGGGATCGTCGGAGGACTCGCGGCGCGCGGCGCCGATTTGCTGACCGCCGCCTTGTGGGGGGTCTATCTGCACGGAGAAGCGGGGCGGGCGCTTGCAAAGCGAATCGGCCGCATCGGCTTCCTGGCGCGGGAGCTGCTCGACGAAGTGCCGGGGCTGATGGAAGGCCGTCATCCCGGCGAAGGCCGGTATCCATGAACACAGGGTTCAGCGGGTAGCCTGGGTCAGCGACGTTAATGGATTCCGGCCTCGCCGGAATGACGGTGGGGAGACGTCATGCCGGACTTGATCCGCCCACCGCCTTTCCGCATTCCCCGCTTGTGACAGTGAACCACGACCTCATCGAGCACGCTTATTCGCTTCTCAATGCGGGGCGCGCCGCGGAGACGCTGGAGATCAGCACCCGCCTCGCCGAGGCGCCCGGCGCAAGCCACGACGCGCTGGTCCTCCACGCCGCCGCGCTCAAGCTGGAGCATCGGCACGAGGAAGCCCTTGGGGTCGACGAGCGGGCGGCCGCGGCCTTCCCTCGAAGCGGCGCCGCCTGGCACAACCTGGCGACGACGCTCGGCGAGCTCGGGCGCGGGCAGGAGGCGTTGGGCGCGCTCGCCAGGGGCTTTGCCCTGGGTCTCGATTCGCCGCTCAGCTGGCAGGTGAAGGCGCGCGCCCACGTCGCCTGCGGCGATCTGGAGCAAGCCGAAGCGGCCTATCGCCAAGCCTCGGCCCGGGCACCGGATCTGCCGCTGCTGGCCGCCGAATCCGCCGACTTCCTGTGGATGGCCCGCGGCGACCTGGCCGCCGCCTTGGCGCCGCTCGACCGGGCTTTCCATGCCGGCGCCCCGCCGGCGCCTCTGCTGCTCGCCAAGGCGAAGCTGTTCGCCTCGGCGGGCGACCCGGAGCAGGCGGCGGCCTTGCTCGACCGGGCGGCGGGGCATCTGCCGGACGAGCGGCAGCTGATCCTCGCGGCGGCCCAGGCGGCGCTCGAGGCGGGCCGCCTCTTCGACGCCGAGCGCCATGTCCGCCGAGCGCAATTCCTTGCGCCCGCCGATCCCGCGGTCCTCGTCCAGTCGACCATCATAAGCCTGGCCCTCGGCCGGGCCGGCTCGGCCCTGCTCAGCGCCCGCAAGGCACTGGCCTCGGCGCCGCTCGACCAGTCGGTGCTGGCCTGGGCCGCCACCGCCGCCCGGGCGGCCGGCGACCCGCTGTACCGCGAGCTTTGCGACTATGAGTCGATGGTCGGCGTCTACGATCTCGAGCCGCCGCCCGGCTGGGCGACCGGGCCGGACTTCCTTCGCGACCTGACGGCGGCGCTCGACAGGCATCACGTCATGGCCGAGCATCCCTCCGCACAATCGCTTCGCCACGGCACCCAGACCACCTACCGCCTGTCCGGCTCGGGCGACCGGGCGATCCAGGCCTTCTTCAAAGCCCTCGAACGGCCGCTGCGCGAGCATCTGGCGAAGCTCGGCCGCGGCGACGACCCCCTGCGCCGCCGCAACAGCGGCGGCTACCGGATCGTCGGAGCCTGGTCGGTCCGGCTTCGCTCCGGCGGCTTCCACCTCGATCACATGCACAACGAAGGCTGGATCTCCTCCGCCTTCTACGTGGAGACTCCGGACGGGGCCCTCGACCGGGAGGGCAGGGAAGGCTGGCTCCGGCTGGGGCAGCCGCCCTTCCCGACGGTTCCGGAGCAGCCCGCGGAGCGCTTCGTCCGTCCCGAGCCGGGCCGCCTGGTCCTCTTCCCGTCCTATATGTGGCACGGGACCGTGCCCTTCCACACGGAGGAGCGGCGGACGACGATCGCGTTCGATCTGCTGCCGGGATGACGGCCGCTAGTTAAGCTTGCCTTGCGACTTGCGGTGGCGCTCGAGCTCGTCGCCGACCAGCCGGACGATATGGATGACGTTGGTCGATCCCGGGGTACCGAACGGCACTCCGGCGATGATGACGATCCGGTCGCCGCCCTTCGCCACCCCGTGGCGCAGCGCCATCCGCTTGGCTTTGGCGATCATCTCCTCGAAATTGGCGATGTCTCGGGTCCTGACCCCATGGGCGCCCCACAGGATGCCGAGCTTTCGGGCTGTCCGAAGAGTCGGGGTGAGCACCAGCAAGGGCACCGCGGGGCGTTCGCGCGAAAGGCGCCGGGCGGTCGAGCCCGAACTCGTGAAGCAGACGATCGCGGCCGCCCCCACCGTCGTCACCATCGAGTTCGCGGCCTGGGCGATGGCGTCGGCGGTGGTCGGATCCGGAAGGGTCTGGGTGAAATGGACTCGGGCGGCGTGGGTCGGGTCGGCCTCGACGCTCGTGGCGATGCTGTTCATCATCGTCACCGCCTCGCACGGATACTTGCCCGACGCGCTTTCCGCCGAGAGCATTACCGCGTCCGCTCCGTCGTAGACCGCCGTCGCGACGTCCGAGACTTCCGCCCGCGTCGGGCTCGGCGAGCTGATCATCGATTCGAGCATCTGGGTCGCGACCACCACCGGCCGCCCCATCCGCCGGGCCGCCTCGACGATCATCTTCTGGAGGGGCGGGACCGCCTGGGGCGGAAGCTCGACCCCGAGGTCGCCCCGGGCGACCATCACCGCGTCGGCAAGCTCCAATATGCCGTCGATCCGATCGACCGCGGCCGGCTTCTCGATCTTGGCGAGAAGCGCGGCGCGCCCGGCGATCAGCCGCCGTGCCTCGGCCACGTCCTCGGGGCGCTGGACGAAGGAGAGGGCGATCCAGTCGACGTTGCTGTCGAGCGCGAAGGCCAGGTCCGTTCGGTCCTTCGCGGTCAGAGCCGCAAGCGGGAGAACCACGTCGGGCACGTTCAGGCCCTTGTTGTTCGAAAGCCGCCCGCCGACCTCGACGATCGTCTCGATCCGGTCCGCGGTCGCGCTCGTCACCCGCTGGACGAGCTTGCCGTCGTCGAGGAGGAGCCTCGTGCCTTTCTCGACGCCGGCGAAAATCTCGCGGTGCGGAAGCTCGACCCGATTCGAGGTGCCGGGCGCGGTGTCGCGGTCGAAGACGAAGGCCTGGCCCTTCTCCAGCTCGACCGAGCCGTCCCCGCCGAACTTGCCGACCCGCAGCTTGGGTCCCTGCAGGTCGGCAAGGATGGTCGTCGGCCGGTCCAGGTCCTTCTCCAGCGCCCGGATCGTCTCGATGAGCTGGGCGTGGTCCTTGTGGGTGCCGTGGCTCATGTTGATCCGGAAAGCGTCGGCGCCGGCCTCGGCGAGCTTTCGGATCATCTCGGGCGTGTTGCTCGCCGGCCCCAGCGTGGCGAGGATACGCACCTTCCGGCTTCGGGGCACGAACTTGCTCGGACGGGTTTCGGAATTGGCCATTGCCCGCCCGCATAGCCGTGCCTAAGGCCGCGGCTCAACCCCGATATGGAAGAAGGATCAAATGGCGGAAGGCACCATCGCGGCCGACGAACTTAGGCTGCTCATCGAGCGGATCGAGCGGCTCGAGGAGGAGAAGAAGGCGATCGCGGACGACGTCAAGGACGTCTACGGCGAAGCCAAGTCGCGCGGCTACGACACGAAGACGATGCGGACCATCGTCCGGTTGCGCAAGATGGAGAAGAACGACCGCCAGGAGGCCGAGGCCTTGTTGGAGACCTACATGGCGGCGCTGGGGCTGGACTGACGCTGTCCCGGCGTTCTCCGTCATCCCGGACTTGATCCGGGATCCATGAACACGGTCCGTGGAGTCCTGACGAGGCGGTGCTCATGGATTCCGGCCTTCGCCGGAATGACGGAAAGGTGTCCCGGCTCCCTGTTCAATATGAACTTCGGATACACTGCGATCTTGTTCAAAAAGACTGGACAACCGGCCCTCCGAATCGGATTCTCGACCGGGGAAAAGGGGGTAGCCTATGGCCTCAGCGGCGCGTCGTCCGAACCCGGGCATTATCGGATTGCTGCACGAAGCTGGTGCGCAGATGCTGGACCCGCGCTGGCGGGGGATCTCCGTGGCCTTCCTGCTCTTCCTCGGCAGCACCAACGCTGTGCTCGCTCTGTACAAGCCCGAGGCCGGCGCAAAGCCCGGCCTCGTCTTCGCTTTGGCTGGGCTGGTCCGGATCCTCGCGTTGATAGCCATCGGAGTGGCTGCACTGCGCATCGCCACTTCGAGCCCGAGGCGCCGATGGATCCCGGACGGCGCTTTCTGGCTCTACTTCGCTCTCAGCCTGATCGGCCTCGCCGCGGCCGGTCTTGGCGTGGCCCTCGGGGCACGCCTTGGAGAAACGGGGCGGATCGTCCTCACCGAAGTCGCCGGGGTGGTGCTGGTGGCGCCCCTCGCGGTCTGGATGGTTGCGGCGGCGACTGAGCGTCCGCTCGCTCTCTCCCCCGTGCCGAGCTTTCGGGGGCTGGGCCTCTGGCTCCCGGCCTTGGTGGTCTGGTCGGTCATCCTGATCGTTCCGCTCGCCTGCCTCCACGCCATTCTCAGCATGAAACTGATCGACACGGCCGGCACCGGAGCCTTCTGGCCCCTCGCCGTGGCAGACGCGGCGACGAGCACCTTCCTGGTCCTCCTCGGCCTCGGCCTTCGCGTCGCCGCCTACAGGCGCGTTGCGCAGGACTGAGCCTCCCGGTATCGGCTGAACATTACCCACTTACAGGATCGCGCGCGACCCATGGCCGGCCACAGCAAGTTCAAGAACATCATGTATCGCAAGGGCGCTCAGGACAAGAAGCGCTCCAACCTGTTCTCCAAGCTGTCGCGCGAGATCACGGTGGCCGCCAAGATGGGCCTGCCCGATCCCGACGCCAACGCCCGCCTCCGCGCCGCAGTCACCACCGCCCGAGCCCAGTCCATGCCCAAGGACAACATCCAGCGGGCGATCGACAAGGCTTCGGGCGGCGACGCCGAGAATTACGAGGAGCTTCGCTACGAGGGCTTCGGTCCCGGCGGGGTCGCGCTGATCATCGAGGCCCTGACCGACAATCGGAACCGCACCGCCACCAACATGCGCACCGCCTTCTCGAAGAACGGCGGCAATCTCGGAGCCTCTGGATCGGTCAGCCACGGCTTCGAGCGGCTCGGCCTCGTGGCCTACCCAGCCTCCGCCGGAAGCGCCGACGCCGTCTTCGAAGCCGCGATCGAGGCGGGCGCCGAAGACGTGGAATCGGACGAGGACGGCCACCAGATCTGGACTGCCCAGGAGGGGCTCCACGGAGTCGCCCAGGCCCTCGAAAGCGCTCTGGGCGCGCCCGAAAGCGTCAAGCTCGCCTGGCGTCCCGGCACCCGGGTCGAGGTCGGCGCCGACGACGCCGGACAGCTCATGAAGCTGATCGACGCGCTCGAGGACGACGACGACGTCCAGACCGTCTGGGGCAATTACGAAGTGCCCGACGAGGTGATGGAGAAGCTTACTTGATCTTGTTCCTCCCCGGAACGGGGAGGGGGACCGCGCCACGCAGTGGCGTGGTGGAGGGGGCCCAGCGCTGGAGCTGCGACGAGGCGCCCCCCCTCCACCATGCTGCGCATGGTCCCCCTCCCCGTTCCGGGGAGGAACAGGCTTCATGATCATCCTCGGCCTCGATCCGGGCCTCGGCTGCACCGGCTGGGGCGTCATTCGGGCCGACGGAAACCGGCTCAGCCATGTCGCCAACGGGCAGATCCGAACAGATCCCAAGGCGCAGCTCCCCGCCCGGCTGATCGACCTTCACGGCCGGCTCCTCGCCGTCCTGACCGAGCACGAACCCCGGGCCGCGGCGGTCGAGGAGGTGTTCGTCAACGACAATCCGCAATCGACCCTGAAGCTCGGGCAGGCCCGAGGAGTCGCCCTTCTCGCCGCCGCGAGCCTCGGGATCGCCGTCGGCGAATATGCGCCTCGGCTGGTCAAGAAAGCCGTGGTCGGAACCGGCGGCGCCGAGAAGGCACAGGTCCACGCCATGGTTCAGAGGCTATTGCCGGGCGTGAAGATCGCCGGAGCCGATTCGGCCGACGCGCTTGCCGTGGCCATCACCCATGCCCATCATCTCGCGACCGCCCGGCGGGTCAGCTGACCGGCGGGCTCAGTAAGGGGGCTTGTCCAGGCCGGCCGGGCTCTTCGTGAATATCTCGCAGCCGTCTTCGGTGATCCCGACGCTGTGCTCGAACTGTGCGGAGAGCGAGCGGTCGCGGGTGACCGCCGTCCAGCCGTCCTCGAGCAGCTTCACCGCCGGCTTGCCGATGTTGATCATCGGCTCGATCGTGAAGAACATGCCCGGCCGAAGCTCCGGGCCGCTGCCCGGGCGGCCAGCATGGACGACCTCGGGAGCGTCGTGGAAGAGGCGGCCCAGGCCGTGGCCGCAAAAGTCGCGGACGACTCCGTAACGCTGCTTCTCCGCATAGGTCTGGATTGCGTGGCCGATGTCGCCGAGGAACCTGCCCGGCCTCGCCTGCTCGATCCCGAGCATCAGGCATTCGTAGGTGACGTCGACCAGCCGCCGAGCCTTGATCGGAACGTCGCCGACCAGGAACATCCGGCTGGTGTCGCCGTGCCACCCGTCCAGGATGATGGTGACGTCGATATTGACGATATCGCCGTCCTTCAGCACCCGGTCGCCCGGTATCCCGTGGCAGACGACATGGTTGATCGAGGTGCAGCAGCTGCCGGTGAAGCCGCGATAACCCAGCGTCGCCGGGATTCCGCCGCGGGCGGCCATCTCGCTTTTGACGATATCGTCGATCGTCTGTGTGGTCACTCCCGGGACGACGTGCGGGACGAGCGCATCGAGCACTTCGGCGGCCGCGCGGCCGGCGCGGCGCATCCCTTCGAAGCCTTCCGGTCCATGGAGCTTGATCGCCCCGCTGCGTCCGACCACTTCGGTCCCGCTGATCGCCTGATATTGAGTCATGACGGGGATATAGGCTCACGAACGCGATCGGACAAACTCCGTTCGGCCCGGCCTTTCCCGCCGTTCGGCCTGAGCCTGTCGAAGGCCTTCCCTTCCTCGCGCCGAAAGTACAGGAAAGGGCTTCGACAAGCTCAGCCCGAACGGCCTTGGCTTGGCCATGACGGAGCCGATATTGACCGAGGAACGCATCTGGACGGCCGGCCTTCTGATCATCGGCGACGAGATCCTTTCCGGCCGAACCCAGGACAGGAACATCCCCCAGATCGCGGTCTGGCTGAACCTGCAGGGAATCAGGCTGAGCGAGGTGCGGGTCGTGCCCGACCTGGTCGAGCGGATCGCCGAGGCCGTGAACGCCCTGAGGGCCCGCAACGACTATCTGTTCACCACCGGCGGGATCGGCCCGACCCATGACGACATCACCGTCGACGCCATCGCCCACGCGCTCGGAGTGCCCGTCGTCGTCCATCCCGGGGCCCGGGCGATACTCGAAGCTTATTACGCCTCGCGCGGCGGCCTCAACGAAGGGCGGCTGAGGATGGCCCGGGTGCCCGAGGGCTCGGAGCTGATCGAGAACCGGATGTCGGGGGCGCCCGGGATCCGCCACGGCAATATCTTCATCCTGGCGGGCGTTCCCCACATCGCCACCCAGATGCTCGACTCCCTGAATGGGACGATCGAAGGCGGCCGGCCTCTTCTGTCGCGAACCCTCGGCTGCTGGACCGCGGAGAGCGAGGTCGCCGAGCTCCTCGCCGAGACCGAACGCGCACATTCGGGCTGCCAGATCGGCTCCTACCCCTTCTTCCGCGAAGGCCGGGTGGGCGCCAATTTCGTCATCCGCTCCACCGACGAGGCGGCGCTGGCGGCGTGCGAGACGGACCTGGCGGCGCGGCTCGAAGCCGGAGGGCGGCGGGTGGTCCGCGGCGGCATCTAAAGCAGGTCCCATCCCCGTCATGCTGAACTTGTTTGAGCATCCAGGACGGGGCCGCTGCGCGGTCTGACGCCCTTTCATCGAGCGCGTCTCCTCGACGGCCGGCCGGCCCTGGATTTTTTGAGAGACGACGCAACGACGCGACGGCGCGACGTAGAAACGGTGACTCTCTACGTCGCGCCGTTGCGCCGTTGCGTCGTCTCTTTTCAAACGGCGCCGAGGCGCGGGGAATCTTGCACAAGCGCCGGTCCACGACCGGACGTCCGACGGGTGGAGAACCCGACCCTGAACAAGTTCTGGACGGCGGCTAGCGGCGATAAGGAAGCCTGGAGCGGGCGAAGGGAATCGAACCCTCGTCGTAAGCTTGGGAAGCTTCTGCTCTGCCATTGAGCTACGCCCGCTCGGGCGGCCGATATCTAGGAAAGGCGGCGGCTGTTGTCGAGAGCGGCCTGCCTCATTGCCCCTGCTCCGCGGCGAAGGCGGCGGCGGCTCCGAACAGGCCCGGCTGCCCGTAGGTGATGATCTTGACCGGAATATCCTCCATCCGCCGCTCGAATCGGCCCTTGGCGATGAAACGGTCGCGAAATCCCGAACGAGGCAGGTGCCCGGCCAGCCGAAGCCCGAGGCCGCCCCCGATCACGACGGCCCGGGCGCCCTGGGCCAAGGCGATGTCGCCGGCGACGGCGCCGAGCGAGAGGCAGAAGCGGTCCAAGGCGGCTTCGGCGAGGCTGTCCTCGCCCGTCATCGCCGCCTGCCAGAGCGTTTTTTCGTCGCGGAAGCGGATTTCGCGGCCCTCGATCGAGGCAAGCGCTTCGTAGAGGTTGGCGAGCCCCATGCCCGAGGCCACCCGCTCGACCGAGACCCGGCGGTGGCGCAGGCGCAGCTGGGCGAGGATCCGGTCGTCGAGGCCGTCGAGCGGAGCGAAATCGACATGGCCGCCCTCCGTGTCGATGACGTGATAATGGCCGGCCCGGCGGAGCAGCTGGGCCACTCCGAGGCCGGTGCCGGGCCCGACGATGCTGATCACCCCGTCTTCGGGCAATGGGCGCTCGGGCCCGCAAAGGTGGGTGAAATGCTCATCGCCAAGCTGGGCGACGGCGTGAGCGACGGCGCCGAAATCGTTGACGAGGGTATAGCGCTCGGCGCCGAGCCCGGACGGGATCGAGGCCGGTCGGATCACCCAGGGATTGTTGGTGAGCTTGAGCACCTCGCCATGGACCGGACCCGCCACGGCGATCCCGGCGGAGCCGGGAAGGGGTCGGCCGGCCGCGGCGCCGAACGCCTCCCAGGCCTCCTGGAGGCTTGCATATTCCGCGGTCTTGAGAGTGCAGACGTCGCCGAGCCGCACCACACGCCCGCCCGCCACTTCGGCCAAAGCGAAGCGGGCATGGGTGCCTCCAATATCGACGGCGACGATCTCGGTCATGAGCGGGTGTTACCAAGCCCATTACGCAGCGCGCCGCAAGGCTCGCACTTGCAGTGATCGCTGTGTCGGCGCAGCATGGCCCGAAGGGAGGGCGACATGGCGGATTCGAAGACGGACTGGACCCGGCTGGTGACGAGGGCGGCGGTCGTGCTCGGGATCGGCGCGGTGATCGCGGCCTTGCTTGCGGCTCTCGGCAGCGCAATGGGGATGTGGGGTTTCGGGACCGGCCTCAAGGCCCTTCGTTACCTGTTCTTCGCGGCTGCGGCCGGTGCGGTTCTCGGCCTGATCGGTCTCGTCATGGCGCGGCGGCGGGCGAAGCTGATGCTCGCCAACCTGCTCGCACTGGTCGTCGCGCTCGGCTTCGTGCTCTATCTCGGCAATCTCGTCCGGATCGCCAAGAGCGTGCCGGCCATCCACGACGTCGCCACGGACCTGAACGACTTGCCCCAATTCACCCGTCTGAAGGTCAGGGCCGACAATCTCGAAAACATCCCCGACGAAGGCAAGCCGGAGCTCAAGGCCCTGACGCCGGAGGAAAGGTGGAAGGCGCTTCACCGCGCCCATTACGGCGACGTCCGCACCCTGCGCCTCGCGGCTCCGCCGGACACCGTCCTGAAGCGGGCGGCGGCGCTCGCCGGAGAGCGCGGCTGGGACGTCGCACTGGTCGACCTCGGCAAGGTCGAGGCGACCGACACCAGCACCTTCTTCCGCTTCAAGGACGACGTGGTCATCCGGGTGAGGCCGGCGCCCGGCGGCGGAAGCCTGGTCGACATGCGCTCGATCAGCCGGGTCGGCGGAAGCGACGTCGGGATGAACGCGAAGCGCGTGCGGGCCTTCCTGGCGGACCTGCAGGGATAAATCCCTTTCGCTACCTGCGTCATCCCGGCGAAAGCCGGGACCTCGGGAGACCCGCCGAGACTCCAGTCCTCCCCGTGCGAAGCATGGGGAGGGGGACCAGGCGAAGCCTGGTGGAGGGGCCTTTTCAGACTCCGAAGAGCCCCTCCACCGCTCTTCGGGTGGTCCCCCTCCCCGCGAAAAGGTGGGCGAGGCCTAGAATGTTCTTGACTTGTTCTCATGTTTGTGCGACACGGGAGGCCTGCCCGAGTCGGCCCGATCAACCGGCGAGGGCGGGAATCCGGCCGAGGGGTTCGCCCTGAGGCCGGCGGCCGGCGCGAAGTCATCCGGGAACGTTTGAGCTCGCGTCACCGAAGAGCCGTGCAGCGATGTCCTTCCCGAGGTCGATCGAGGCGGCGTTGAGAGCGGAGGGCCGGCGCCCGCGGCGTAAGGGCGTGAGGAAGGGTTGAAGCTTCGGCGGACATCTCTTCCAAA
>DASVSX010000091.1:0-51732 GCA_036387875.1 Allosphingosinicella sp.
CGGTGGTCGCCGTATCGGTCGCGGTGGTATCGGTTTCCGGTTCCGGTGTCGTCGTCTGAGCGACCGCGGCGCTGCCGAGCATGAGTGCGGCGGCCATCGTGATGAGCTTCATTTTTGAGCCTCCTCTTGGGGTCGGCGGCCGCATTCGCGCGGCGGCACTTCACTTAAACGAGGCCGAAACGATTTTTATCCGCGTCGGAAAAATGGGGCGCCCGCCAGCGAGCGCCCCGACAGCCTCAGCGACGGACGCCGCGCTCATAGGCCTGGACGCAGCCGTCCTTCACCGTCTTGGAGCAACGAGGGGTCGCTCCCGCTCCGGCTGCGGAGTTCGAGTTGCCCGCCGCGCAGGTCGGGTAGCCGGTCGTGTTGGCATTGTAGCCCGCCGGGGTGCAGGCCTCGCCGTCCGGATCCGTCCCCTGCTGGGTCACTCCGCGCGGCCCCATGCTCTGCGAGGGATCGCTGACCGTGTTGCCGGTTTGCGCCAGAGCGGCGCTGCCGAGGGTCAAGGCCGCGGCGAAAAGGATGATCTTCATGTAATTGTACTCCTTGGACAAGCGGCCGCGCCTACTTCGGCGGCCCGACCCTACAAACGAGGGCGAAACGATTTTTCTCCCGCCGATCGTCCATAAGCGGGACAATGACGCTCGGCCCGTCTCGCCATTGCGACGCTTTACCCTTATGAAAGAAGGCTAGGCGTAAGATGCAGGTGCCATGAGCGAGCGAGACGAGATCCCCGGAGACGACGACGGCATGGGGCGGCCGAGCCGCCGAGTCGTGCTTGCGCTCGGAGCCGCCGCGGCCTCGACCGTGGTGACGATCCGGCCGGCGCTGGCCCAGACCGCCGGGTCGGTGCTCAATTGCGAGATACCGGTCCCGGCGCCCCAGGCGGGCGCGGGCCAGTTCATCGCCGCCGACGGAAGCCTCGTCCCGGCCGGCACCGCCGGCGCCCATCCGCCGCTCGCCCGTCCGCTCAAGGGCGAAGAGGTCAAGGTCCTGCTGAACTCCGGCCGTGCCCCGGCGGGCGTCGACAGCGAGGCCGCCCAGGCTTATGCCAACTATATTCGCCGTCTGCAGGCGGGGATGAGCGGCTTCACCTGCTACGCCTCGCTGCAGATGCCGCGCTGAGCCGCGGAGCGGCCGGAATGGCCGCATCCCTCTACGCCGCCGACCCGCCCGAGACGATTCGGACGGCGCAGGTCGAAGGCCTCACTCTCCTCTATCACAGGACGTCGGGCCTGACCCACTTACTCGCGCCCCCCGCGCCCCAGATCCTCGAGGCTTTGGCCTTCGGACCGGCCAGCGCGGCGCAAATCGCGGCGCGGATGGGCGAGACGTTCGAGATCGAGTCCGACGATCCCGCGGCTGCGATCTCCGCCCGGCTGGCCGAGCTCGAGGCGGCGGGCCTCGTCTGGCGGACATGAGGGACGTCTTTCGGCTCCAGGTAGGGCCCGTCTCGTTCCGGATCGGCTCGCAATGGCGCCAGCCGGTGGCGCAACTCCGGCGCCTTTACGCGGGCTATCCCGAGCCCGAGGGAGTCTGCGACTTCACCGTCCGGCTCGAGGCCGAGCGGCCGTGGCGGCGGTGGGTTCGGCCGTCGGTCGCGATCCGGGGCGATTATGTGCTTCCCGACGCGGCGCCTCTGCCGCTCGCCCAGGGGCTGCTCGCGGCGGAGATGGGCATGAACCTGCAGATGGCGCTCGGGCAGAAGCGATTTCTGCTTCTCCATGCCGCGAGCGTCGAGCGGGATGGGCGCGCGCTCTTGCTGACCGGCCATTCGGGCGCCGGCAAGTCGACGCTGGGCGCATTGCTCGGCGAGCGCGGCTGGCGCTTCATGGGCGACGAATTCGCGCTGCTGGGGCTCGAGGACGGACGGCTTCACCCGTTCCCGCGCGCCGTCAGCCTGAAGAACGAGTCGCTGGACCTGCTGGGCGGCATCGATCCAGGCCGACTCGGCCCGGTTCTCACCGGCACGCCCAAAGGCAGGATCCGGCATCTTCGCCCCAACGACGAGGCCGTGGCCCGGATGGGCGAGTCGGCGCGCCCGGCGCTGATCCTCTTTCCGCGCTTCGGGCGCGATTTCGAGCCGGCGGTTCGGGAGGTCGGCGCCGCGGAGGCCTTCATGCGGCTCACCCAGGCGTCGACCAATTACGTCGCCCTGGGCGAGCGCGGCTTCGACGCACTGACCCGGTTCGTGGCGGCCCTTCCCTGCAAGGCGATCGACTATGCCGATACCGCTCAGGCGGAAGCCCTGATCGACGCGCTGTGGGCGGCCTCATGAAGGACGCTCGACTGCTCGTCCGGCTGCTCGCCGATCCCGCCCGAAGCGCCGAGGTGAAGGACTGGACGTCCCTGATCGCGGCGGCGCGCGCCGAATCGCTTTCCGGAAGCCTCGCCTGGCGGGTCGGCGGGCAGGCGCTTCCGCCCGGAGTCGAAGCCATGCTCGACTCGGCCCGGAGCGACGGCGAGGGCACCCGGGTCCAGGCCCTGTGGGAAGCGGAGATGGCACGGCGGGCGCTTGCGCCGCTCGCAGTTCCGGTCATCCTGCTCAAGGGCACCGCTTACGCGGCGGCCGGGCTCGAGGCGGGCCGCGGCCGCTCGATCGGCGACCTCGACATCCTCGTCCCGCGCCCGGCCTTGCCGGACGTCGAGCGCGCACTCCTCGCCGCGGGCTGGGAATGGGTGAAGGAGGATGCTTACGACGACCAATATTACCGGCGCTGGATGCACGAGCTTCCGCCGCTCATCCACCGCGAGCGCGACCGGATGATCGACGTCCACCATTCCATATTGCCGCTCACCGCCCGGCCGAAGCCGGACATGGAGGCGATGATCGCGGACCGGGTGGCGCTAGGCGACGGTCTCTTCACCCTGTCGCCCGCGGACATGATCGTCCACGCCGCGGCCCATCTGTTCGCCGACGGCGACATGGCGGGCGGGCTCAGGAATTTGTGGGACATCGACCGGCTTTTGCGTGAGTTCGCGGAGCGGGAGCCTGATTTCTGGACGACTCTGCCCCGCCGCGCCGCCTTGCACGGCCTGCTCCCGGCGGTCGCACGAGCCGTCCGCCTCGCCCACCATCTCTACGCCACCCCCGTTAATTGGTGCCAGGCACCGATTTCTAAGCCCTTGATTTCGCAGGGAGCGGGACCCGGAAAAATCGGTGTCGGACACCGATTAACGGCTGCGGACGCCTTGTGCCGGAACCGCCTGCTCGCCCGCGACGGTTGGGGGCGGAAGCGTCGGCCGCTGACCCGGCTCGCCTTCTACGTTCGGTCGCACTGGCTCCGGATGCCGCCGATGATGCTCGCCCGCCACCTCTGGACGAAGGCTCGCAAGACTAAGCGCTAGGGCCCTCGAGCGGCTTCCAGCCCAGCTCCTCGAAGGGCGGATTGTAGCCGCGCCGGCGATATTGCTGCTCGGGAAGATCGAAGGCGACGCTCCGGTCGACAACCCGCGCCGTATCGGGCGCTCCGCCCGAGCCGCGAGTCTTGTAGGTGCCCTTGCCGTCCATATCGTCTCCTGGTTGGACTCACCCTACAACAAGTCCCGTTCGGCGGCGAGGCGTTCGAGGGCCTCGGTCAATTCCCCGAAATCGTCGATGACGGCCTCAGCGCGCAAGGCCTCGACGGCCCGGTCGGAGTAGCCGAAGCTCACGGCGACGAACGGAACCGCCGCGGCCCGCGCCGTGTCCGAATCGGTGATCGAATCGCCGACCAACGCGGCCCGGCCGCCGCCGGCCCGGGCGATCGACTCGAACAAGGGCGCCGGATCGGGCTTTCGGACAAGCAGGGTGTCGCCGCCGACGATTGCGTCGAAGCGCCCTTCCAGGCCGAGCGCGGCGAGCAGCTTCAAGGTCAGCGCCTCCGCCTTGTTCGTGCAGACGGCGAGAGCGGCCCCTGCCCTGCCGATCCCGTCAGCGCGTCCGGCGCCTCTCCGCTCATCGCCAGGCCGCGCCTGAGCAGGGCCCGGCCGCCATGGCCGATCAGGTTGCGCACCGATCCCGCCGGCACCGGCGGCCGCCCGAGCGTGACGAGCGCATGATTGAGCCCTTCGGTGAGGTCCGGCGCGGTGTCCGCCAGGGTGCCGTCGAGATCGAAGACGACGACGTCGAAGGGGAAAGCGGGCATGGACGGCTTTCGCCGTAGCGCTATGGAAATAGCAAGGTTTCCGTGCGATTGGCCGCGCCATGAGCAGGCCCGTCGCCGCAATCGTCCTCGCCGCCGGCAAGGGGACCCGGATGAAATCCGATCTCCACAAGGTGCTACACCCGATTGCCGGGCGGCCGATGATCGAGCATCTGCTCGAGAGCGTCGAAGCGCTGGGGGCGGAGCGGGTCGTCGTCGTGGTCGGCGACCGGCGCGAGCAGCTCGAAGCCGCGCTCGCCGGTCGAGTCACCTTCGCGGTCCAGGACCCTCAGCTCGGAACCGCTCACGCCGTCCTCCAGGCCAAGGAGGCGCTCTCCGGATTCGACGGCGACGTCCTGCTGCTGTCCGGCGACGTGCCCTTCATCCGCCCGGTGACGATGCGGGCGATGCTGGACGCCCTGCACGGCGGCGCCGCTCCGGCGGCGGTGGTGCTCGGTTTCCGGCCGCCCGACGCCGGGGCCTATGGCCGGGTCGTCGCCGGCCCGGACGGTCGGGTCGCAAGGATCGTCGAGCACAAGGACGCAAGCGAGGAGGAGCGCTCGATCGGCCTGTGCAACTCCAACCTGTTCGCGATCCGGTCGGGCGACCTTTGGCCGCTCCTCGATCGGGTCGGCAACGACAATGTGCAGAACGAATATTATCTTCCCGACATCATCGGGATCGCCGCCGCCGACGGGAGGTCGAGCTTCCTCATCGAAGGCGAAGCCGCGGAAGCGATCGGACCCAACAGCCGCTCCGAATTCGCGCTCGCGGAAGCCGCCTGGCAAGCCCGCCGCCGCTCCGAGGCGATGGCCGAAGGCGCGACCCTGATCGCGCCGGAGACGGTGTGGTTCGCCTTCGACACCAGGCTCGGCCGGGACGTCACGATCGAGCCCAACGTCTTCTTCGGCCCCGGAGTGAGCATCGCCGACGGCGCCCGGATCCGCGCCTTCAGCCATATCGAGGGGGCGACCATCGAGTCCGGCGCCGAAATCGGCCCTTATGCCCGCCTCCGGCCCGGCACCGTGATCGGCGAGAACGCCAAGATCGGCAATTTCGTCGAGACCAAGAAGGCCAGGCTCGGCGCGGGAGCCAAGGCCAACCATCTCACCTATCTCGGGGATGCCGAAATCGGCGCCGGGGCCAATGTCGGCGCAGGAACGATCACCTGCAATTACGACGGCTTCTTCAAATACGGCACCGTGATCGGGGAAGGCGCCTTCATCGGCTCCAATTCGGCTCTGGTCGCCCCGGTCAGTATCGGCGCGGGGGCGATCGTGGGCGCGGGTTCGGTGGTGACGAAGGACGTCGAGGCGGACGCGCTGGCGCTCGCCAGAGGGAAGCAGGAGGCCAGGCCCGGCTGGGCGGCGCGATTCAGAGCGGCGATGTCGGCAAAAAAGAAAGCGGGTTGAGACCCGGGCGTTCGCCCTGAGCCTGTCGAAGGGCTTTCTTTCCTTTTCCAAAGTACAAAAGTAGGGCTTCGACAAGCTCAGCCCGAACGGGTGGGGAGCTGAAGCCCCACCGGGTCAGGAGATGCTTAAACATGTGCGGAATCATCGGCATCGTCGGGCGCGAGGAAGTTTCCGACCGGCTCATGAAGGGCCTCAGGCGGCTCGAATATCGCGGCTACGACAGCGCGGGCATCTGCACGATCCTGGGCGGAGCGCTCGAGCGCCGCCGGGCCGAGGGCAAGCTCGACAATCTCGCCTCCGAGCTCGCCGCAAGCCCGCTCGCCGGGACCATCGGTATCGCCCATACGCGCTGGGCGACCCACGGCGCTCCGACCGTCGGCAACGCCCATCCCCACATCGTCGGCGGAGTGGCGCTGGTCCACAACGGGATCATCGAGAATTTCCGGCCGCTTCGAGAGGAGATGCAGGCCGCGGGCCGAACCTTCCAGTCGGAGACCGACAGCGAGGTCGTCGCCCACCTGATCGACCACCAGCTCGAGCAGGGCCAGTCGCCCCAGGAGGCGGTCGCGGCCGTCCTTCTGCGGCTCCACGGCGCGTTTGCGATCACCATCCTGTTCCGAGACCATCCCGAGATGCTGATCGGCGCCCGGATGGGGGCGCCCCTCACCGTCGGCTATGGCGACGGCGAGACCTATCTCGGCTCGGACGCGCTCGCTTTGGCCGGCCTCACCCAGCGCATCGCCTATCTCGACGAGGGCGACTGGGCGGTGATCACGCACGAAGGCGCAAGCATCTTCGACCGGTCAAACGCTCCCGTAGAGCGCGAGACCGTCGAATCGGGCGCGTCGAGCGACGTCGGCGACAAGGGCAATCACGCCCACTTCATGCAGAAGGAGATTTTCGAGCAGCCGATCGTGGTCGCCCAGACGCTCTCCTCCTATTTGCGGCCGTTCGAGCGCAAGGTCGCGCTTCCGGCGATGGACGAGGATTTCGCCGGCGTCCGGCGAGTCACGATCGTCGCCTGCGGGACCAGCTTCTATGCCGGGATGGTCGCCAAATATTGGTTCGAGCAATTCGCCCGGGTCCCGGTCGACCTCGATGTGGCCTCCGAATTCCGCTACCGCCAGCCGGTTCTGGAGCCGGGCGGGCTTGCACTGTTCATCTCGCAATCCGGGGAGACCGCCGACACGCTCGCCGCGCTTCGCCACGCCCGCGCCGAGGGCCAGCGCATCGCCGTCGTCGTCAACGTTCCGACCAGCTCGATGGCGCGCGAGGCCGACCTGCTGCTTCCGACCCACGCCGGGCCGGAGATCGGGGTCGCCTCGACCAAGGCCTTCACCTGCCAGCTCGCCGTCCTCGCCGCGCTCGCCGCCAAGCTCGCCCGGGACAAGGGCCGGATCAGCGAAGAGGAAGAGCGCGACATCGTCGACCATCTCTCCGAAGCGCCCGCGGCGATGAACGCCGCCCTCGGCCATGACGAGGAGATCGCCGCGATGGCGCCGCTCATCGCTCAGGCGCGCGACGTCCTCTATCTCGGCCGCGGCGCCGATTATCCGCTCGCCATGGAAGGGGCTTTGAAGCTCAAGGAGATCAGCTACATCCACGCCGAGGGCTATGCCGCCGGCGAGATGAAGCACGGGCCGATCGCCCTCATCGACGACAACGTTCCAGTCATCGTCCTCGCTCCGAGCGGGCCTTTGTTCGAGAAGACGGTCTCCAACATGCAGGAAGTCCAGGCCCGGGGCGGCAAGGTCGTCCTCATCTCCGACGCCGAGGGGCTGAAGTCCGCGGCCGACGCCCGCCTTCTCGCGACGATCGAGATGCCGAAGGTGCATCCGCTGATCGCGCCGCTGGTCTATGCGATCCCCGTCCAGCTTCTCGCTTATCATGTCGCTGTGGCCAAAGGCACCGACGTGGACCAGCCCCGCAACCTCGCGAAGAGCGTCACCGTCGAATAGCTCGCGCACGGCCGAAGATTTATTGAGAACGCAATAAAGTTTGTTGGGTTGGTATATAGTTATTTGAGTGGGAATATAATTGGGTGCGTCCATAGCGACTGGCCCACGCTTTGAAGATCTGAGGGTGCAAGCCGCAGAATCGGCGGGCACGGACGCGTCCCGGACCGGCTCTCAGCGGCAAGGTTCTGACCGCACGGGCGCGCAAGGGGCCTGACTTCCCGCGCGCGGCGTCGCACCCTGCCGTAGCTTGTACGGTGCATAGCCGCCGATCTGTCTCCCCGGCCCGGTCGTGGTTTCCGATGAGAGCGAACGATCCTCATCGTCTCACGATTGCTCACATGCCTCCACTTCGTATCGGCTGGCTCCCGGCTAAGATCTCAGCCCTGCGACGATCATTTCCGACCATTGGAGGCGCCAGGTGAACATCATCGGAAAAACATTTCCTGCCCGGGCATGGGCGCTTCTGGCGGCCGCGACCCTCCCGGCGGGCGCGGGGCCCACGACCCCCTATTCGTCGATCAACGCCGCCGCGGCCGCCGACCCGGTGAACTTGCAGGAGCTCCGGGGCGGGGTGGCGATGCTTTCCGGGTCGGGTGGAAACATCGGCGTCCTCGCAGGCCCGGACGGCCTGTTCATGGTCGACGCCGGCATAGCTGTGTCCCGTCCCAAGGTCGAGGCCGCGCTGCGATCCGTCGGGAACGGCCACGTCCGCTACGTCGTGAACACGCACTGGCACTGGGATCATACCGACGGCAACGCCTGGCTCCGCCGCAGCGGTGCGACGATTATCGCCGACCGGAACGCCCGCCGTCGCCTCACGCAGACGATCCGGGTCGTGGAATGGGAGCACACGTTCACGCCGATCCGGGGCCGCGATCTTCCAAACGACGTTCTTTACGGAAACAAGGTGATGCGGTTCGGCCGCGAGATAATCGTGATCCGCCCATACCGCCCGGGGCACACCGACGGCGACCTTTCCGTCTACTTCCAGAAGGCGGACGTGCTTCAGACCGGCGACACCTTCTGGAACGGCATCTACCCCTTCATCGACTATGCGGGCGGCGGCGACATTGACGGTGCGATCCGCGCCGCGAACATCAACCTTGCGGCGGCCGGGCCAAACACCCTGGTCATTCCCGGGCACGGTCCGTCCGGCAACCGAACGCAGCTCGTGGATTTCCGCGACATGCTCGTCGCAGTCCGCAACCGGGTCGCGGCGCTCAAGGCACGAGGCAGGTCCGCCGACGAAGTGGTCGCCTCCCGGCCGAGCGCCGAGTTCGACGCGCAATGGGGTCGATCGGTGATCAGCGGGGAGCTGTTCACCCGGCTCGTCTACCAGGGGGTCTGACGCCGGGCCGAGGCGCACGGATCAAGGGCCCTCACACCGACTAACGCGCACTCGCGGCATCTTCCTACCCTCACCTGCAGCCGCCGCCCATAGATCTCCACAGGGCTACCCGCCCCGTATTTGCTTCGGAGGTTCCAATGACAACCGTCCCGCCCGCCACCTTCGCCGCGTCCCGAAGGGGCGTCCTGGCGGTCGGTGCCAGCCTCGTCCTGGCCGGAGCCGTCGGCTTTTCGACCTCCAGTGCCCCCGCAAGGCCGTCGCGCGCGCCGGGCCGGACCGGCGAAGGGCGGGTCGAGACGAAAGGTGGCGGGGCCACCTTCTACAAGGATTGGGGGAGCGGGCCCGTCGTCGTGCTGTCGCACGGATGGCCGCTCAACGCCGACGCATGGGAAGACCAGATGTTCTTCCTCGCCTCGAACGGGTGCCGGGTCGTCGCCCACGACCGGCGCGGCCATGGCCGATCGAGACAGACCTGGAGGGGAAACGACATCGATACCTATGCCGACGACTTGGCGGCGGTCATCGACTCGCTGGACCTTCGGGAGGTGACTTTGGTCGGCCATTCAACCGGCGGGGGCGAGGTGGCGCGCTACATCGGCCGGCACGGAACCTCCCGTCTCGCCAAGACGGTGCTGGTCTCGGCGATCCCTCCGATCAGGCTTCGAACGCCCGCCAATCCGGACGGAGCGCCGATGTCCGCCTTCGACGACCTGCGCCGCAGCGTCGCCGCGGACCGCGCCCAGTTCTACCGCGAGCTGAGCCTTCCCTTCTTCGGCGCGAACCGGCCCGGCGCCGCCGTCTCCCAAGGTATCCGGGACGCGTTCTGGCAACAATGCATGTCGACGGGGCTCAAGGCCGCCTTTGACGGGATCAAGGCGCAGACGGAAACGGACTTCACCGCAGACCTGAAGCGGTTCGACGTTCCGACCCTGATCATCCACGGTTCGGAGGACCAGCTCGTTCCGATCGGCAATTCGGCGACTCTTCAGCAGAAGCTCGTCCGAGGGGCGACGCTCAAGGTCTATCAGGGCGCCCCGCACGGCCTTCCGGTGATGAGCCGGGAGCGCTTCAACGCCGACCTCCTTGCGTTTGTGAAATCATGACGGGCGCCGGCTCCCGCTCCGGCCTGGCCGCGATCCACGACGAGCCGCCGCCACGGCTTATCGTCGATCCGCCGCTGGAAGACCTGCTTTCCCAAGGCCGGGTCTACATTCCCTACCGTGCCGAGAACCTCCGGATCATGCCGGTGTTCGGGCAGGAGGCGGTCCACGTCTCTCCGCGCCTCGGCCATGTCCATGTGACGGTGGACGATGCTCCCTGGCATTTCGTCGACATCAGCGGAGACACCATCGTCCTCGTCGGACTGCCGCCCGGCGAGCATCGGGTCCTGGTGGAGCTCGCCGACCCCGCCCACCGGGTCGTGGACCGCGGCCTCGTCGTCTTCGACGTGCCGCCTCGCGCCGCCGCAAATCCCCGCTGAGAACGCCCAAGCAAGGAAAGGACGAGCCGTGCCTACAGTCAAAACCAAAGATGGCGCCGAAATCTTCTACAAGGATTGGGGGCAGGGCCCGGTCGTGATGTTCTCCCATGGCTGGCCGCTCAGCGCGGACGCCTGGGAGGACCAGCTCTTCACCCTGGCGTCGAACGGCTATCGTGCGATCGCACACGACCGCCGCGGCCACGGCCGTTCCAGCCAGACCTGGCACGGCAACGACATGGACACCTACGCCGACGACCTGGCGGCCGTGGTCCGAGCGCTCGACCTTCGCGACGTGACCCATGTCGGCCATTCGACGGGCGGCGGCGAGGTGACGCGCTACATCGGCCGTCACGGAACCTCGCGGGTCAAGGCGGCGATGCTGGTGTCGGCCATCCCGCCCACGATGCTGAAGACCGAGCGCAATCCCGGCGGGCTTCCGATCGAGGCGTTCGACGCGCTGCGCAAGGGCGTGGCCGAGGATCGTTCGCAGTTCTATCGGGAGCTTGCCGAGCCCTTCTACGGCGCCAATCGGCCGGGCTCGAAGGTCTCGCAGGGGATCAAGGACGCCTTCTGGCTGCAGTCGATGCAGGCCGGGATGAAGGGCGCCTACGACTGCATCAGGCAATTCTCCGAGAGCATATTCTACGAGGATCTCGCCAAGTTCGACGTTCCGACCCTGATCATCCACGGCGACGACGACCAGATCGTTCCGATCGACGACGCGGGACGGATGACGGTCGAGCTGGTCAAGGACTCGATCTTGAAGGTCTATCCGGGAGCCCCCCACGGCCTGATGGTGACTCAACGCGAGCGCTTCAACGCCGACCTGCTCGACTTCCTGAAGTCCTGATCCATTTGGCCGAGAGCCGGTCCGGCCGGCGCTCGGCCACTTTTCGAGAGGCCAGCCATGGGCGACCAGATCCAGATCACGACGGCCGACGGCCGGTTCGGCGCTTACCGAGCGCGGCCGTCGCAAGCCCCGGCACCGGCCGTGGTGGTCCTCCACGAAGTGTTCGGAGTGAATTGCGACATCCGGCAGACCTGCGACGCGCTCGCGGCGCAGGGTTTCCTCGCCATCGCCCCGGACCTGTTCTGGCGCCAGCAGCCCGGAGTCGACCTCGACGTCCGGTCGGAGCCGGACTGGCAGATCGGATTGGCGCTCTACCAGGCCTATGACCGGGACATCGGAGTCGGCGACGTCGCCGCCACCCTGTGCGCCGCCAGCAGGATGGACGGCGCCTCCGGGAAGGTCGGAGTGGTCGGCTATTGCCTGGGCGGGCTGATGGCCTTCCTCGTCGCCGCCCGCGGGCAGGTCGACGCGGCGGTGGCGTTCCACGGTGCGGACACCGAGAAATATCTGGACGAGGCTTCGACGATGGTCGCGCCGATGCTGATCCACCTCGCCGGCGAGGACGAATTCATGCCCTCGGCCGCTCGAGCGGCGATTCGGTCGGCGATGGCGGACAAGCCGAACGTTCAGCTATTCACCTACGAAGGCTGCAACCACGCCTTTTCGAGGCACAACGGAGCCCATTACGATGCGAAGGCGGCGGCACTGGCCAACCGGCGCACCTGGGCCTTCCTGGACATGGCGCTCGGCGGGGTTCGGGGCTCTTCCTCTCCGTCATGACGGCGCGCGCTGCACCGCGGCTCGCAACGTCTAACGCGGTCTAGCACGGGCTTTCTTCGGGGAGACCGCCGAGCGCTGTAGTTCACTAGCACCGCGATCGAACGCGAAAGGCGCGAGCCGGCCCGAGACAATTGCATTTCATCGAAAGGAGCTTCCCCGATGCGCCATCGACTGAGCGGAAAGATTGCAGTCATTACCGGCGGCTCGACCGGGATCGGCCTGGCGACGGCCAAGGTTTTCGCTTCCGAAGGGGCCCAGGTCTTCATCACCGGCCGGCGGCGGGACGCTTTGGATCGGGCGACCGCCGAAATCGGCGGCGGAGCGACCGGAATTCAGGCCGATTCGGCCAGCCTGAAGGATCTCGACAGGCTTTTCGACCAGGTGAAGAATTCGGCGGGGCGGATCGACATACTCTTCGCCAATGCCGGCGGCGGAGGACTGCTTCCGCTGGGCCGGATCACCGAGGCGCAAGTCGACGACACTTTTGGGCGGAACGTGAAGGGCGTCATCTTCACCGTGCAGAAGGCCCTGCCGCTCATGGGGGACGGCGGCTCGATCATCCTGACCGGCTCGACCGCCGGGTCCAGCGGAACGGCGGCCTTCAGCGTCTATTCGGCCTCCAAGGCGGCGGTGCGCAACCTGGCGCGAAGCTGGGTGCTCGACCTCAAGGGCACCGGTATCCGGATCAACGTGATCAGCCCGGGCCCGGTCCATACGCCCGGCCTGGTCGGCCTCGCCGGCGAAGATTCCGCCCAGCAGCGGGATTTGCTCGACGCCTTTGCCGCGCAGGTTCCGCTCGGCCGGGTCGGCGAAGCCGAGGAGATCGGCAAGGCGGCACTGTTCCTCGCTTCCGACGACTCCAGCTTCGTGAACGGCTCGGAGCTGTTCGCCGACGGTGGAATAGCCCAGGTCTGACCCAAGGGCCCGACCGTGACACTCAACCCGCGAAGGAGAGCTGCAGATGATCCCCCCCTATGGCCGCGGCGCGGCGGCCTCGGTCGCCCTGCTCCTCTCCGCCACGATAGCCGTCGCGGCCGAGGCGATGAAAGAAGACGCCTCCCCGATATATGGTGTCCGGCTGCCCGCCGATTACCGGCAATGGCAGGTGGTAAGCGTCGCGCACGAGGCCGGCGCCTTGAACGATATCCGGGTCATCCTCGGCAACGATGTCGCCATGAAGTCTCTGCGCGCCGGGCGGAGCGTCTATCCCGATGGAGCCAAGCTCGCCCGTATCGCCTGGAAGCTCGTTCCGTCGGAGCGCAACAATGGAGTGTTCGGCCGCTCCCAGTCGTTCGTCGCCGGAGACCCGACCAACGTCCAGATCTCGGTGAAGGATTCCAGGAAATATGCCGCGACCGGAGGCTGGGGCTACGGTCAGTTCGAAAAAGGCAAGGCGAATCCGGACGTGGCCCTGATGGAAACCTGCTTCGCCTGTCATCGCAAGCTGCCCGAGTCAGAGGACTTCGTCTTCACGCGCTATTCCCGATAGCCTCGTGCCGCGCGACTCGGCCCTCGCATGACCTTCAATGCCAACTCACAGGGTCTCACGCGACTGCCGCCGCCCGGAAGAGCACACCCGATTCCTCGGCCGCCCGCGCCACCCGGCGCGCAACGGCGCGGCCGCATCGGAGGAAAGAAGATGATCAGAATCGGCACTACTCTCGCCGCCGCCGCCGCGGCTCTGTCCCTGGCGCCCTCCGCCGAGGCCCTGGCCCCCGCAGACAAGCCGACGGTGATACTCGTCCACGGCGCGTTCGCGGACAGCTCGAGCTGGGATCCCGTCGCGGCTCGACTGCTCGCCGGCGGCTACAAGGTGATCGCCGCCGCAGTTCCGCTGAGGAGCATCAAGGGCGACGCCGAATATGTTTCGTCGATCGTCGCCGCCCAGCCGGGCAAGGTGGTCCTCGTCGGCCACTCCTATGGCGGCGCGGTCATCTCCGCCGCGACGGCGCCGGAGGGGAAGATCAAGTCGCTGGTCTACGTCGCCGGCTTCGCGCTGGACGTCGGCGAGAGCGGGCAGACGATCTCGGACCGGTTTCCGGAAGGGACGCTTGGCCAGGCGCTCGCTACGCCGGTTCCGCTGGCCGACGGATCGAAGGATCTCTACATTCTTCCAGCCAAATTCTGGGCGCAGTTCGCCGCCGACGTCCCCGAGTCGAAGGCGGCCAACATGGCGGTGACCCAGCGGCCGGTCACGGCCGGCGCGCTGAACGAGCCCGCTGCCTTGACGGGCTGGAAGACGGTGCCCTCGTGGTTCATCTACGGATCGCTGGACAAGAACATTCCACGTTCCGCCCATGCCTTCATGGCGAGCCGGGCGCGGGCGCGCGAGGCGATCGAGGTCAAGGGATCGTCCCACGTCGTCATGCTCTCCCACCCTTCGGAGGTGGCCGCCATGATCGAGCGCGCCGCCAAGGCGCCGGAATGAAGGACCGGAGCGAGGTCGGCCGTTCCCGTCGGAGCGGCCGCCGCGCGACCCGCCGGCGGAAAATGGTCATCGGCCGTGCTGCTGCACCTGGACCGGCGGGCCCGGTTTCGCCGGAGTGCCGGGCGCGACGACCAGGTAGCGCCGCGCGGCCGCGGCCTCGGCGCTCACGATCTGCCGGATCGGACCGACCGCGTTGACGATCGCCGCACCCGAGGGATTGGTCGTGAAGGCCGCGATCGGCTCCAGTGCGCCTAAGCCGTCGGGACGGTCCGCCAGCGCCAGAACATAGGGCGCTTTTGGGACGAGGCCCGCGACAGCGGCCTGAAGGATCTGGACCTGCCCCTGGTCGAACAGGGTCACCTGCGATTGGCCAAGTCCGGAAATGACCAGCTGGACCTTCTGACCGGCGACGGCGCGCGGGACGAGGTTCGACAGTCCGTCTCCCGACGGGACCGCGCCCGGGACATAGGCGACGCCCTGCGGTGCCTGGCCGATCGGGATGGTGGCCAGGACCTTGTTCGAAAGCGTGTCGATGACCGCGACGCCGTCGGCATTCTCGAGGCCGACATAGAGCCGGCTCCCGTCCCCCGACGGCCACAGACCATGAGGGAGCGCGCCCACCTCGATCGAGGCGACCTGGGTGAAATCGTCGGTTCGGAAGACCTTGACGAGATTCTCCGTGCCGACGGTGACGTAGGCGAATTGGCCGTTCGGATTGCGGACGATGTTGACGTGATTGGTGATCGGACCGGTGTCGATGGTCTTGAGCACTTCGAAAGGCGGGCGGGCGTCGAACACCATCGCCCGCCCCACGTCCTTCAGGGTCAGCCAGACCTGCCGGCCGTCCGGGGTAGCGGCGATGTCGGGGCAGAACGGGCTCTCCTGCCTGACCCGCCCGACGATCTTCCGGCTCTTCGTCGCGACGACGACGGTCTCGGGCGAGAAGCTCGAACAGACGTAGCCATAGACGCCGTCGGGCGAGAAGATGGTCATGCCCGGCCCGTTGGGGAGCTTTATCCGTCCAATCTCGGCGAAGCTGCGCGAATCGAGCACGGCCACGTAGTCCTCGCCTCGAACCGTCACCCACACCTCGCGGCCGTCGGGCGTGAAGAAGGCCTCGTGCGGCGACCGGCCGACATAGGCCACATGCCTGACCGCGTTGGTCGCCGTATCGATGAACGAAACGGAATTGGATCCGACCGAGACGACCGCCAGCGTCCGGCGGTCGGGAGAGAAGCCCATTCCGTGGACCAGCAGCTGCCCGCGATAGAGGGGGCTCAGATTGGCCGGGGTCGGATCCCCCAGCCTGATCACCCCGAGCAACCGGTTAGAGGACGGGTCGATGACGGACACGGTGTTCGAATATTGGTCGGACGTGTAGAAGCGGTCGCGGCCGCTCACCGGGATATCGGGCGCTCGTTCGCTGAACGGAGGCTGGCCCGCCGTTGCCGCGGCGGACGCCAGCAGCGCCATGGCCGTCGCAAGGAGGCGCGTCACCGCCGGGCCCCGGGGTGGAGCTCCGAGGCTTCCAAGGCGCCGCGCCCCGCGACCGGCCGCCGACCGTCGAGATTGGCGAGGACGTGCCGCATCGCCCCGATTTCCTGGGTTTGCTCGACGATGATGCCTTGGGCCAGCCGGCGCAACCGCTCATCGGAGCCGTGCAGCAATTGGAGCTCCGCCATCTCGATCGCCCCCTGGTGGTGGGGAATCATCCGCGCCGCGAAGTCTCGATCCGCATCGCCGCTTGCCGCGACGGCCATGCCCCGGTGCATCCTGAGCATGGCCGCGTCCATGGCGGCCCGGAAGGATTCGCCCGAAGCCCCGGCGAGCCCGCCGGTCGAGAGGACGAGGATGGCGAGCGCGGTCCCCACCCTGAAGACGGTTCGCGAGCCCAAGGGCGGTTCGCCCGAAGATCCGGCATGTCCCAGGCGATCCTTCCCTGGCGATGGTAGAGCGCGGCTTGGCATGAAGCACCTCCGGGCGGATCCCCCTCCCCTGTCGCTACGCGATCCGGGCCCATCGATCTTTCCGATCCGCACAACCGCCCTCGGAATTGCACGATGCGCGGCGTGAATGGACGGAAGCGGACAGTGCTTCGCGGAAAGACGACAGGCTCGCTCCCTGCGAAAGCCGATCCATGACGCCAGTACCCCCGCCCCACCGCCTGCCGCCGGCATCCAGCCTCGACCTGGCCGCGGAACGGACCGCCCTCGCCTGCGAGCGGACCTACAGCGCCTGGGTGCGCACCGGGCTTTCCGCCGTCGGCGCGGCCGTCGGACTTCAGGCGGTCCTGCGCGGGCACGTCCCGGATCTGCTCCTTCATCTCTCCTCGGCCGGGTTGTTCCTGTTCGGCGCCCTCTGCTTCGTCGCGGGGGTCGTCCGTGCCCGGGCCCGGCCCGGCCCGGCCGGAGGCACCCGCGAGATGCTGGCCCCGAGCATGGCGATCGCAATGAACCTGCTTCTCCTGCTCGGGGTGACGGCGGCCGCGGCTAGTCTCTGGAGCTACTGAGGTGGAGCCGATCGAAAGGTGCCGGGCGGACCTCGTGGAACCGCGCCAGGTCGACTCGGGGATTGCCTCCGATATCGGTGACGACGTCGAGGAACTCGTGCTCGATCAGTATGTCTTCCTTCGAATAGCTGCAGCTTCCGATCGACTGAGTGGCCAGCAAGGTGTCCAGTCCGATCACCGTCACGACGAGGGTGAGCGGCCGATCCGATCGCAGCGCCACGTCGAACGCGGTCCCCGCTTCGAGACGATGGACGAGCGTCCAGGTGAGGCTGAACAAGGCGTGATGGTCGCGGGCAAGCGGCAGGTCGACGAAATGGGTCCGAAGCCGGCCGTCCAGAAGCGGGGTTTGCTCGGACCAGACCATTTGCGCATGCGCGTCGGCGAGCGGCTTGGCACGGGTCGAGGCGACCCGAACCATCAAGGCCGGCGCGCCTTCGTCGAGCGCCACCACGGCGACCCGGCTGAACAGGAGCGCCTCGCGCGGGCGAGTGAAGCGAGCGAAGATCAGCCCGGTTACGGTCGCGGAGAAGAACAGGCCGACGAGGATCTCGAAGGTCGCAATGGCTCGGCCGGCGCTGCTCTCCGGGGCGAACTCGCCATAGCCGACAGTGCCCAGGGTCTCGGCCGAGAAGAAGAAGCCGTCCACCACGGAGCCCGGGGCCATCCCGGAAATCGCGCCGGGGATGCTTGCGTAGACGATTCCGAAGGCCAGGTTGATCGAGGCGAACACGGCCGCGACCCAGCCGACGAACGCCGCCCAGCTTATTCTCATCGCGGTGTAGTAGAGGTCGGATAGCGCCGAGGGCATGGTCGCCTTCGCCGCACGCCGGCCCGCCATCGCAACGCCGGCGCGAAGGCCATTCGGGCTATTGCGGACCGTCATCGACTCGAAGCGAGATGAAGTGGGATGTCCCCAGAGCCGTATCTCCCTGCGACCGGGACGCGAACCTCGAGGCCGCCCAGACTGCACCGAACAGGGCGACGATTGCGATCCCGATCCCGTAGGAATTATGGCCGAGGAAGCGGACGGCGCCCGCGACCGGCCCGGCACCCTCGATATCCCCGACGAAAAGCGAGGAGAGCTGGATCGCGCCGATCAGCAACGCGACCAGGACCGAGACCGAGGTTATCGCAATGTTGTACACGAGCTTGCGCGCCGGGTTTTCCAGCCCCCAATTATAGGCTCCGACCCTCATCAGGCTGTCCGCGGTGTCGACCAGGGCCATTCCGGCCGCGAAGACCACCGGAAAGAGCAGGATCGATCCGATCGGGAGGCCTTGGGCGGCTTGGCCGGCGGAAAGCGTGAACATCGCGATCTCGGTGGCCGTGTCGAAGCCGAGGCCGAAGACGAAGCCCAGCCCCATCATCTGCCAGCTGCTCGAGATCAGCCCCAGGAGGGGTCCGAACAGGCGAGCCAGAAATCCTCGGCGCCGCCGAGCGGGGCTGTAACCGCATTCCGGACTCATCGAGCCGCGCTTCAGGCCGCGATACGCCTTCCAGGTCGACAGCAGAATGGCCCCGTTCAAGGCGGCTATGACGATCAGGAACAGGCTCGAGACGGCCGTTCCGATGGCTCGGCCTATCCCGGCATAGGCCTGCAGCCCGCCGAGGGGAGAGGCCGCCACCGCGACGCCCAGGGTGACGAGGATCACGACCAGCGAGTGGCCGAGAGCGAAGAACAGCCCGACGCCCGCCGGTTTCTTCTTTTCCTGCATCAATTTGCGGGTGACGTTGTCGATCGCCGCGATGTGATCCGCGTCGAGCGCGTGGCGCAGGCCGAGGCCGTAGACGAGCGAGGCCATCCCGAGCAGGACGGAATCCGAGCCGAATGCCGTCAGCGTCCATATCCCGGCCGCCACGTTCAGGAGAAGGACGAAGGCGCAGACGGCGCTCGCCCGGAGCCTGATGCTCGAGCCGCCCCATCGCTTCAGCGGTCCACCTCGCGGCGGCCCGGGCATCAAAGTGGAGCCGAGGCAGCGCGGTCGGACGCAAAGCGGGTCCGCACCTCATCCATCCTGACCGCGACGTCTCGCGGAGAAAGCAGGCCTTTCTGAAACAGGATGTTGGCGAAGGCCATGATCCAGCGCTCGTAATAGCTGAGCTTGGCGACCATTTCGCTTCCGAGCGACTCCACGCCGCGGCGCTTTTCCTCCGTGCTGATGATCTTGTGGAAATCGAGCACGTCGGCGAGCGCGTGGCACCTTTTCTCCCAGGGAAGGAGCTCGCGGTCGGCTTGCGCGATCCGGTCCGCCGCCACGCCGCCGATGTCGTTCGGCAGAGTGCCGATCAGCTTTTCCAGCTCTCTCATCGTTCGCTCCTCGCGGCCGGAAGCAGATCCCGGACGACTCCGATCATCGCGTCGCGGGTGACGAGGGCCTTGAGCCGGTCCGCCGGCCAGCCATCGGTTCCCGCGGGCCGCTGAGGCAGGACGAGGAAGCGGACCATCGCGGTCGAATCGCTGACCCTGACCTGCACGTCTTCCGGGACGACCGTCCCGAACTCGGCGAGGACGGAGCGCGGCTCCCGAACGGCACGGGCGCGGTAGGGCTTCTGCTTGTACCAGTCGGGCGGCAGCCCGAGGACGGGCCGCGGATAGCAGGAGCACAAGGTGCACACGACGAGGTTGTGGACCGAGTCTGTGTTCTCGAGCACGATCAGCAGGGTGTCGTCGTAAAAGCTGATCCCGAGCTCCTCGCACGCGGACCGCCCGTCGGCGAGGAGACGGGAGCGGAACGCCGGGTCAAGCCAGGCCTTGGCGATGACTCGAGCGCCGAGGGCTTCGTTGCGCGAGTCGAGAACCTCGATCTGGCGCCTGATCTCCCCTGCCCCAATCATTCCCCGTTCGACGAGCAATTCGCGCACGGCGGTTTCCATGATCTCGAAATATCCGGGTTCGGCGGCTTCGGACGCCGGGTCGTGGTCGTGGTCGTGGTCGTGGTCGGGCGGTTCGCTCATGCCTCCACCCTCTCCAGCCAGGTCTCGTACACTTCGATGTTCAGCTCGTCGCAGGACGTGGGCGCATATCCTGGCCAGAGCGCGGGCATCGGCAGCGCCAGGCGGTAATAGTGGAGCCTGGACCCCGCGTTTCGGCCGAAGCCCTCCTCCTCATTGTCCACGGCGGACGGTTCCACGACCCTCTCGACCCGCCCTCGAACCCCGCGCACATAGCGCGGCACCCGATAGTGGCCGACCGGCGCTCGGCTGAGGATCCGGACGGCGTCTCCCGGGCGGAAGAGCGGAGCTTCGCCAGCGGCGAGAACAATCGGCGGGTGGTCGGGCATGGCGTCTCTCGTCTCCTGTCGGCGAGCCTAGGGGGGTGGCGATGTGCGGTCTTTCGGCCAGGGGAGCGGAATTGCCGGTTCGCACGGCAACTAGGCCGCCGCGGTCATGATCCGCTCGACGAGCCTGCTCAGCGGCACCGTCAATCGCCGGGCGAGCGGATCGCCGCCATGGCGTTCGGCGATCCAGCCTGGATCGTCGCAGGCGAGCCAGACGCGGTCGTCGCGATCCTGCCAGACGAGGAGCTTCATCGGGAGGTCGATGGCGCTCGTCGGGAGCACCTGCATGAGCGGAGTGCCGCCTCGCGGGCTTCCGAACAGGAGCAGGGTGGTGGGCCGAAGCGACAGGCCCGCCTCGGTGGCCGAACGGCTGTGCTCGATCCGGGCGATGAGCGGCACGGCGGCCTGCTCTAGGGCCATTTGCGCGGCGGCAATCGCGGAGGAGAAGCTTTGGCAGCTCCTTCGGACGATCAGTCCGGGGGCTTCGTTCGGATGAAAGTCGGGGCCCATGTCTTCCTCGGAACTGGTGTCCGCCCGCGTTAAGCGGCCGCGCGGCTTCCGGCTTTCGCGAGCGCAGCCCGGATGTTCAGTTCGCACGGCCATGAACAGCCTGCCACTTGCCGACCGCACTCGGGCCCGACATTGCGGGGTCCAGAACCCTTGAAAGGAATTCCGATGAGAGGCGCGATGACCATGGCCGCCCTCGCCCTGGCCGCGGGCTCCGCCAGCGCTTCGACGCCGGCGGCGTGGGCCGAACTTCAGCGCCGCGTGGAGCGCGGCTGCATCCAGGCGAGCGGCCTCGTTCAGCCCCGCGTGTCGAATATGATCGTGTTCGACGATCGCTCCGGCGCCGTCGCGCTGCTCGTGACCGGCCGCCTGCCTCAACGGCAGGCGAAGGGTGCCTCGACCGCCAAGCTCTGCCTCTATGACCGCGGGACGAAGCGAGTCGCGATGGAGGAGGCCAGGGGATGGGGAGAGCGGCCATGACCCCGGCCCGAGGGGGAGCGGCGCTTCTGGCGCTCACGTTGGCGGCATGCGTTCCGGCGCCCTCGGCGGAATCGCCCGTGGCCCCCGAAGCCCAAGCCGGCGCCGCCGCCTGCAGCCGGGCGGGCGGGACGATGAAGCCGGTGGGGAAGCTGAGGTCGCTTCGGTGCGTGATCGCCTATTCCGACGCCGGAAAGGCCTGCAGCTCGGGCAGCCAGTGCGCGGGCGACTGCCGCGCCGACCCGGCGGTCGACGCCGCTCCGGGTCAGAAGGTGGCGGGCTTCTGCCAGGCGACGAGCGACCGGTTCGGCTGCTCCACCCAGGTCGAGGACGGGCGAGCACAGGCGACGATCTGCATAGACTGACGGCTCAGGAAAGGAGCTCGAAGCTCATCTCCCACAGACGATCCGCATTGGCGGGATCGACCGCATAGGGTGCGACCCCGACATAGTCGGGAGTCCGGCGGTGGACGATCGGCGCTTCGTTGGAATCCTCGAAATAGCGCCCGCCCAGGCCCTCCAGCGCCGGCGACGTCGCCACCAGGAGAGTGGTCGCGGCGCCCTGCTCCGGGGTTTTGCGGCGTTCGGCGGGGGTTCGAAGTCCGCCGGTATGGCGCTGCAGGTTGGTGGCGATGGCGCCCGGCATGACGGCATTGGCGGTGATGCCGTCGCGGCTCCACCGGGCGGTGGCTGCGACGGCGAACAGCGCGGTCGCGGTCTTCGACTGGCCGTAGGCGACCAGCGGATCGTAGGGCACGAAGTTGAAATGCGGATCGTCGAAGATGACCGGCGAGAAGAGGTGCCCGCTTGAGCTCAGCGAGACGATCCGAGCGCCGGCGGCGCCGGCGAGCGCCCCGTGCAGGCCCAAAGCGAGCGCGAAATGGCCGAGATAGTTGGTCGCGAATTGCATCTCCCACCCTTCGCCGGTTCTTTGCAGGTCCGGCAGGGCCATGATCCCGGCATTGTTCACCAGGATGTGAAGCGGGCCCTCCCACGCGTCGCAAAAGCGGGCGACGGACGCCAGGTCGGCGAGATCGAGGCGTCGGGCCCGAATGTGGCCATTCCCGGTGGACTCGACCAAATCGGAGACGACCGCAACCGCCGCATCGGTGTTCCGAACGGCAAGGGTAACGTCGGCGCCTATGCTCGCGAAGGCTCGGCAGGTCTCCACCCCGATTCCGGACGCTCCGCCGGTCACCACGACTTTCTTCCCGGTGAAATCCACGCCCTCGACGACTTCGGCAGCGGTGGAGTGGAAACCGAATCGCGATGTGATCCTAGCCATGCGGCTTCCCCCGTTCGAACCCTTCGCACACCCTCGTGCGGGATAGTCTTCCTGAAACTCAAGGCGCCTGCTCGTCATGGGCCTGAGCGAGGCCGGGGCGGAGCAAATCGAGCAGGGAGGATAGGTCGATTGACGCGACGCCGCGCAGGAGCAGGCGTTCCTCGGCGCTCGCCTCCGCGAGACGACCGCCACGAAGGACCAGCATCGGCATCAACAAAGCGACCCTTGCGGATTCCGCTCGACGCAGCGGCGCAGGAGCAGCGTCCGCGGCCGGATCCGCCGGTCCTTCCACCCATTCCCGAACGAGCGACATCGAGCCTTCGCCCCAGCCGCCGCGGCCGTCAGACCGGGCGGCGTCCGGGCCCCCATTCGTCTGTTCCGATCCACCCGGGGGAGGCTGCAGCCGCGCAGTGCAGCCGTCCGCAGCGGACGGGTCCGGCCGGCGATCCGCGCCCCTGCAGCGGCCGGTGAATATGTACCCCCTGCCTGGAACCGTCTTGATGACGTGGCGACAGTCCCCGAGCGCCTTGCGGAGGCAGGCCATCTGGAACCGGAGGTTCGACTCGTCGACGAAGGTGCTGGGCCAGACCTGCTTCACCAGCTCGTCCTTCGCCACCAGGGTCCCCGCCGCCTTCAGCAGGGCGTGAAGAAGGTCGAAGGCCCGGCTCCCGAGGCAGACCGGTCGGCCGTTGCGAAGCAGCACCCTCGATCGCGGGACGAGGAGGAACTCCTCGAAGGCCAGCTCAACCTCATCCTCGAGGTTCGAAGCCGCGGCGATGCGCGGTTCTGCGAAAGGGCGCGTGTCGTCTCGATAGGGGATTGGGAGGACAGCGACCGTGCCTGTAGTCATCGATTTGCTCCCCGGCGTCAGCGTTCAGGGCTTCCGTCTCGGATAGCCCGATCCAACCCGATTGGCCGACCACGGCCCCTTCGGCGCATTCAGCTTGTGGAGGCTGCTTCGCGCGGCCTCTGCAAGTCAGGACGCAGGCCTTCGGGAAACCCTCACACCGGCCGCAGATTTTTCGGCAGTCGTCAGCCTCGCGGCAGCAGCTCGAAAGATCCGTCGGCATTCCGCCGGACCCGCACCGGGTGGATCGTCGAGACGGTCCGTGCGAAGCGGGCCGGGTCGCCGGCCTTGAACGCACCGCTGATCCTCAGGTTGGCGATTTGCGGATCGCGAACGATAAGGGCGCTGTTCGAGTAGCGGTTGAGCTCGGCCGCGGCCGCGAGAAGAGTGTCGTCCTGGAACGTGACGAGGCCCTGCCGCCAGGCCAGCGCGTCCTCCGCCGGCGGCGCCGACAGGACTCGGCCCGAAGCACCGCTCTGAACCCACTGCTCGCCCGGGGCGAGCTGAACCGCGGAACCGCCGCCGGCCGGAGAGACCGCCACCCGCCCTTCGAACAAGGTCACCTGCAGCCGGCCGGGATCGACGCGGACGTCGAATCGGGTGCCGAGCGCGACGACCCGCCGATCGCCGGCCCGCACTTCGAAGGGCCGGTTCGAATCGCGCTCGACGTCGAACAGGGCCCTGCCCTTGGCCAGGGTCAGGCTTCGCCGCCCGGGGCCGAAGGCGACGTCCACCGCGCTGTCGGTATCCAAGGTAAGACGGCTTCCGTCCGGAAGCGAGACCTGCCTCTGCTCCCCCTTGGCGGTGACGAAGTCGGGCGATCCTGGGACCGCGAGGGGGTCGCCCGCCTGAGCAATCGCAGGCCCAGGGGCCTGGTCCCGCCGCTCCAGCATCAGCAGGCTGGCGCTCGCGACCAGCGCCAGCGAGGCGGCGATCGCCGCCGGCACGCTCCACCGGCCGGCCCGGTCGGCCTCGGCGTCCAGGGCTGCGCGGCGCATCTCCTGGAGGATTTCGTCGTCTTCGCTCTCGTCGAAGCAGTGCAATGCCGCCTCGGCCGTCGCCCAGGCCTGCCGATTGGCCTCGCTCGCGTTCAGCCATTCGTGGAAGCCCGGCTCCTGCTCGAGCTCGACTCCCCCGCAGCGTCTCGCGATCCACATCGAGGCGGCCTCTTCGGGCGCCACCGAGCGGAGGCGGCGAAGGTCGAGGACCTCCCTGATCATAGCCGGTCCTTCAAATGCTGGGCGAGGTGGCGCACGGCCCGCGCCATGTGCTTCTCCACCGCGCTGACCGATATTCCAAGGCGCCCGCCGATCTCGCGATAGCCGAGGCCTTCCAGGCGGTGGAGGACGAAGATGGTCCGAGTTCGCTCCGGGAGCGAAAGCAGGGCGGCCGTGGCGGCGCGCAGGTCCTCCCGGCCGGAAAGCAGCCGCTCCGCGTCGAGGTCGCGCTCGGCATGTTGATCCGGATCGAATTCGACATGGTCTTCAGCGTGGCGCGCGAAGCGGCGCCGGGCGCGGTCGGCGAGGACGCTCGCGGCGGTCTGGAAGACATAACCGCCCAGATGCTCCACCGGGTTCGAGCTATCCCTGGCCACGACCCGCGTGAAGACCTCCTGGACCAAGTCGTCCACTTCGGCCTGGTCCGGGACCCGCCGTCGAAAGAAGCGGGCGAGTGATTGCCGGAGCGGCCCGGCCTGCCGGGCCAGCGCTTCATTGGGATCTGCGCCGCGGTCGCTGTTCGACATTCTTGCCCTTGGAACGGTCGACGCGGCGGAAGCCGCGCTGAAGGCAAGTTCAGCGTGCACGACAGGAGGGACGCAGGGCGAGGTGAAATCCTCACCGCGACTGCCCTAGAATTTCGAGGACAAGGTGAGCTCGAAGCGGCGCCGGCGGGGATCCGCGTAGAGGCTGTAGCCGGGCGTATTCGGCCGGGCGATGATGGGCGGGCTGGAATCGAGCAGGTTGGAGATGCCAAGCCCCAGCTCGACCCGCTGGCGTCCGACCCGCAAGGCTTGGCTGGCATAGAAGTCGAGATAAGCCTGTGCGGGAATGCGTTCCGTACCCTGGTCGAGCACTATTTGTGCATTCAGGCCGGCCTGCGACGGCTCCGCGTAAGTGACTCGGTAACTGGAATAATATTGGGCGTTCAGCCCGATCGTCGTCGGGCCCCGGCTCCACTCGGCTCCGACATTCCCGCGCAGCCGCAAGGGCCCGTCGATATGGCCGATCCGGCTGAACGCGCCCTCCAGCCTGCTTCGCCTCGAAGTGAAGCGCGGCTGCCAGGTGGAGTCGGCGCTCAGCCGGACTTCGCCTCCAGAGGGCCCTTCGAACCGCCAGTCGAACTGGGCATCGAGGGTGTCGACCTGCGAGCGCCCCTCGTTCGTGGCGCGAAGATCGATCACGGAGACCCGGCCGGCGGTGAAACCCGCCTGCTTGTCCTGCTCGCTCAAGGGCTCCCGCTCGACCCGCCCGGGGTACAGATGCTGGTTGCGGAGCACTGTCGCCGGACCGAACCCGAACGGCAACACCTCGCGCCGCCTGTCGATCCGGGAGAAATCGACGGCGATGCGCGGCCGCCGCGGGGCGTGGGGATTCAACACCAAGCCGACGCTGATCGTTCGGGCATGCTCGCTTCGGATCGTGCTCCTTCCTCCGCGAAGCTCCGCGACCTTCCCCTCCGTGCCCACCGGCCGGTTGCCCCTGAGCGGGTCCGGCACCCCATAGGCGTTGAAGCCGCTGACGGCGGAAGCAATCGTAGAAAGTTGCTGGATCGACGGCGGCAGCTCGCCCGTCGCCACGGACGCTCGAAGCATGAGAGCGGGAACAGGAAAAAAGCGCACTCCGCTGGTGAAAGTGAAGGCGCGGCGATCGATGCGCAGGAGGTCGTCGTTGCTTGGAAAGCCAAGGCTGGGCTCGACCGGGAACACCGTCCTGCTCCAGTCCCTGCGGGCGGCCAGCTGCAGCTCTAGGCCGCGCAGGAAGCTCCGGCTGGAGTCCGGGACCAGTGGGGCTCGAAGCTCGGCATGGGCGGATCGCACCTGCAGGCTCCGGTCGGGCGTCGTCGTGACCTGACCGAAGACTTCGGCCCGATAGTCGACTTTCGCGGGCGGGACGTGCTCGCGCCGGCTCTCGCCGAGGAGAGTGAGGGTCAGCGGCCCCCCTGGCAGCGTCGCAACGGGCCCGGCCAACCTGAGCGACGCGTCCGTGAACCGGTTTACCAGCCGAACCGAGTAGCTGAGGTCATCGAGGTAGGTGGCGGAGGCGGCGACGAAGGTCGCCCAGTCTCCGAGCGGATCCAGGGGCTGTCCTCCGGGGTCCGGGCGCCCGTTGCGGATCGCATTGCCGTAGGCGCGCAAGGTGACGATCCGCCGAATGAAGAGGTCCGAGGTCGCCCTTCCGAAGGCATAATCGGCGTTCGCCGCCCAGCCGCCGGGCAAGTCGGCGATAAGGCCCAGCGTGCCCCGCCACAACTCCGTCTCCTGCCCGGCATCGCCGACGACGTTCGGCTCCGGATAGCTGAACCTTACCGCCTGGGCGAAGGGGTTGGTCGGAGCGTCGGCGCGAGTGTCCTGAAAGGTCGACCCCGGATTGTCGCGGATCGACCCGGCGTTGGAGTAATAAACCAGGTCCGCGAGCGCCTGCACTCTGGTGCCGAAGCGGCGGCGGACATTGGCGAGGACCGAGACGACCTCGGGCCGGGCGACCAGCGAGCGGCGGGAGACGCTCTCGTCGCGTGGAAGGCTGAGGTCCACCTTGCCCGCATTGGCGACGAGGAGCGCGAGGCGCTCGGCCTCGGTCCCGGAAAAGTCGAGCGGCAGGTAGGTGAAAGTGGAGCCGAGCGGGATTCCGCCTTTTTCCGGGTCCAGCATTAGGTTCCCGCCTCGGCTCAGGATTCCCACCGAGTTGGCGGTGAACTGGCGATTGGCGTAACCGGCCGGATTGTTGGCGAACCGCCGCTTTCGAGAGCGCAGGAAATAGTCGCGCTCCGCGGTGAGGAGGGATCCGGCCCGCGAATATGCCGCGAGGATCATCACATCGGTCCGGCCGCCGTCGGGAGTGAAGCCGATCCGGCCCTCGATGCCCATGCGCACGGAGTCGCCGCGCGAGGAGATTCCGGATGTCAGCCGGATCTCGGCGCCGCGATAATCGCGCCTCAGCACGATGTTCACTACGCCGCCGATCGCCCCCGGGCCGTAGATGCCCCCTGCCGTTCCGGTCAGAGTCTCGATCCGATCTATGGCCGTCAGCGGAATCCCGTTGAGGTCGGGCTGGAAATAATCGGAGGAGCCGGTGGGCAGGCTCGGCATTCGCCGGCCGTCGACCAGGACGAGGGTTCGAAGCGGGCCGAGGCCTCGAAGATCGATCTGCGAGCGCACGCTCCCATTCTCGACGAAGCTGTTCTGGGCCGGGGCCGCGAAATCCGCATTCGCCGGCACCCGGCTCCGCATATACTGGTCGACATTGTCACGGTGGGCCCGCTCGATTTCGGTGCGGGAGGCGACCCGGTAGGGCTGGATGTCGTTCTGGGTGCGGCGGATGTCCGCATTCTGCGTACGCCGTCCGGTGACGAGGATATCGGGAATGGCGCCCGCCTCGGCTTCCTCGGCGGGCGGCGGTGGCGGCAGGAGGTACAGGACGAAAGCGCCGTCCGGTGTCCGGCGATGCCCAAGCCCGGTGCCGGCCAGCAAGACCGCAAGCGCCTGCGCGACCGGCACTCCACGCGGAGCCTGCTGCGCCGCCCGGCCGCGGCAGAGCCTGGAATCGTACAGGATTTCCGAACGGCTGCTCCGCACCAGATCGGCAAGCGCCCGGCACAAGTCTTTCCCGCCGGAACCGACCCGGGGTGCCTGCGCATCCGCAGGGGGGACGACCGAGAGAAGGCACACAGTGACGATCGTCGACTGCGCCAAGCTCGGCCTCAGGTTCATCGGCGCGCTCCCCCGACGGTCTATAACCTATGTTCTAGGCCAATGCGCGCCCCAATCCAGATTGGCGAGGCCGTCTAACAACCTTTTGCACCGCTGGCCGAATCTCACGCGGCGCGCCGGGAGGGGGCAGCGGGCCGCCGCCGAAGCGGCCCACTCCTGCATTCAGCGCCGGGCGACCTTGCGGTCGAGAAAGTCGTGGATCAGCGGCGCCACCGTGTCAAACTTGTCCTCGAGCAGGAAGTGTCCGCTGTCGAAGACGTGATATTCGGCGTTCGGCAGGTCCCGCAAATAGGGCTTTGCCCCGCTTTCGGGGAAGATCTTGTCGTTCTTTCCCCAGACGATCAGGGTCGGCGGCCTGCGCTCGCGGAAAAAGGCCTGGAAGGCGGGATAGAGCGGAACGTTGGTGCCGTAATCCTTGAACAGGTCCAGCTGGATGTCCTTGTTTCCCGGCCTGTCGAGCAGGGGCTGATCGTGCCGCCAGTTGGCGGGGTCGATCCTGGAGAGGTCCGCGACCCCGTCCTCATACTGGAACCGCGTCGTCGCCGGAGCGACCAGGACGGCAAGCTTCTCCCGATTCTCGGCCGATCCATCCTTCCAATAGGCCTTGATCGGGTCCCAGAAGGCGGTCAGCCCTTCCTCGTAGGCGTTGCCGTTCTGGACGATCATCGCCGACACGCGCTCCGGATGCTTCAGCGCCAGCCGGTAGCCGACGGGGGCGCCGTAATCCATGAGGTAGACCGCATAGCGATCGACGCCGAGCCGGCCGAGCAGGCCGTCCATCAGGTCGGCATAGCGGGCGAAGCTATAGTCGAACTGCTTGTGGTCGGGCGCGGCGCTCTCCCCGAAGCCCGGATAATCGGGCGCGATCACATGGTAGCGGTCGGCGAGATGGGGGATCAGCCGGCGGAACATGTGCGAGGAGGTCGGAAAGCCGTGCAGGAGCAGCACCACCGGCCCGTCCTTCGGACCGGCCTCGCGGTAGAAGATGTCGACCCCGTCGATCTTGGCGGTGCGGTGATGGACCACGGCAATGGCCGCCTTCGCGGCCGCGGCGCGGGGCGCCGCGACGGCCGGAGCGAGCAGCTGGGGAGCCGACGAGAAGATCAGCGCGGCGGCGCAGACGGTCAGACTGCGCCTGAATCGGTATATGGTCATGCTATCCTCCAGATGATTGCCGCCTCGCGGCGCTTCGGGCCGATGCCGCCTGTGCGGCCGCGCCACCCGGCTAGGGCGAGGAAGAAGCGCTGCCGAGTTAGAACATGTGGAGCCCTGCGAGCCCCCGTCGGCCTGGCGCCCATCATCGCCTCTTCGCCTTTCCGGTACCGGCGGGCAAATGGAGCCGGACCGTGGTGCCGGCCCCGGGCGCGCTTCGGATCTCGGCGCTGCCGCCGAGCCTCTCGACGAAAGCCCGGACCGAAGCCAGCCCCAGGCCTTGTCCGGGGCCAGGGCCTTTCGTCGTAAAGAGCCGCCGGAACGCCTGCCGGGCGATCTCGGGCGGCATCCCGCACCCGGTATCGGTGACGGCGAGCACCAAGCAGGCCCCGCCCGGTTCATGCTCATGCGCCGCCGTGCACTGCCGGGCTTCGATCACCACCGTACCGGGACCGTCGATCGAATCGCGGGCATTCACAACCAGATTGACCAAGGCGTTCTCGAGAGCGCCCGGCGGGCACCTCAGCGACGGCAGCGATCGCGAAACGAGCGTATCGAGCCGGATCGACGGATCGAGGGCATGGCGGAGCATCCTGCGCAGCGAGAGGATCACGGAGGGAATGCAGACATCCTCTAGCGGATCCGGCGACGCGGCGGGGCTCGCCAGGCTCCGTGCAAGCGGAACGGATCGCTCGAGGGCCCCCATGGCATCCGAGATTGCGGCGGCGGCCGGCTGGTCCGAGCGTTCCTCGAGGAGCCGGCGGGCTACCCGAAGGGCGCTGAGCGCGCACTGAACCAAGTTGCGGAAGTCGTGCGCCAGCGCGTCGCGATCGACCGATATGTGGCGCCGTTCGCTCTCGCGCCTGCTGCCATAGTCACCCATCGACCGCTTCCCCCTGTTGATCCGGTTCTGGATTTGGGCCTTCGGGATGCGGCGATCTTTCGGGAAGGAACGCGAATTTCGCCTGCGCACGGCATGGCCGCGCCGCGCCACAACAACTCACAAGGACTGATTCACCTCCCCGGCGCCGACGGGAGAATAAGGCGAGGCGGCAGGATGCCGGCCGCCAGCCGAAAGGATCGCATCGTGACCTTCCTAGCCTCTGCAATCGAACCGACCAAAACTCCGTGGGGGTCGCTCCGCGATCGACCGCGGGAACGCCCGGGCGCGGCGAGGTTCAGTGCCTCGGCGGCGGCGGGCATCCAAATGGAGCTTCGCTGGCGTGAAAGGCTCCGAGACGGGCGACCGGCCGATTCCATCGTCCTCGGGCGCTGGACCCATGATTCCGAAGAAGATCGCGACTTTATTGCCCCTGCCGATCCGACCCACTTCTTGATCGAGATCGCGCTTCGCAATGCTCATGCCGAGATTTTCACGTCGGCGAGCGCGGTCCATCGCGGCCGGCTTTCGGCCGGACAGGTCCAGGTGGCGGCCGCGGGTCAGGAAGCAAGGGGTCTGTTCCGGGGTCGGTGCGATCTGTTGCACCTGTTCGTACCCACCGCCTTGGCTGGGGCCTTGTGCGACGGCCTGGACGGCGGCGAAGCGCTGAATCGGCTCGCTTGCGCCCCGCCTTGGACCGATCCGGTGGTCGAACGCCTCGCTCTCGCCCTGGTAAGGCCCGGCGCCGTGGGCAGCGGCATGGCAGGCCTCTATTCCGAGGGGCTGAGCTGCGCCATCCTGGCTCGGGTGTTCGCGAGAGCCCTGCAAGGGCCGCGAAGCGGTCCCGCCGGTGCCGGCGGCCTCGTCCGCTGGCGGCTGAAGCGAGTGACCGATTTCGTGGAGGCCAATTTCGCGGAGCCGCTTCGGCTGGCGGACCTGGCGCGGTGCGCGGGTCTCAGCCGCATGCACTTCGCGGCCCAATTTCGTGCGGCCACTGGCCTTCGCCCCCACGAATTCGTGCTGCGCCACCGGATCGATCGAGCCCAGGAACTCCTTCGCGACCCGTCCGCTTCCCTGGTCGACGTTGCGCTCGGCGTCGGCTTCCAGACCCAGGCGCATTTCAGCACCGTCTTCCGTCAGCTGGTGGGGGAGTCTCCGGGCCGCTGGCGGCAGCGCCAAAGCGAAGGGCATGCGCCATGCAAGTCCTGATGTTGGGTCTGTTGAAGCCGGGCTCGGCGGATGAGGTCACGCGTCTTCAGCCCGACTTCACTCAGCATCTCGGCCAGCCGCTTCTCCATATCAGGTCCGCCGGAGCGCTTCGCGATGAAAACGGTTTGGAGTCGGGATTTATGATCCTGCTTGATACCGATTCATTGCAATCGGCCCGCGCCTATTTCGACACCGACCCCTTTTTGGATGACGGACTGTACGAACAGGTCCATCTCCTGGAATTCGCGTCTGAGGTTGGCCGAATCTAGACCCGCGCCCGAGCCCGACCATTATTCCGAGCCGCGACTATGCAGATAGTCAGCGCGGATTTTCCGGTCTAGTCTTGCCGCTCGCTGTGGGGGGACGATCATGGGCGGGCGGGCTGGAACATATCTTTGGATCGCGGGGCGGCTTGGCCCATTCGCGCTTGGCGTCGCGAGCGTGGCTGCTCTGTCGGCAGTCATTGCCTCGTCGAGCCGGCTGGCGGCTCAGGAATCGCCCGTCTCAGCCGGCTCGGTGCAGCAGCGCGCAATATGGCTGGACCAGAACTGGGACGATCGCGACCGCGCCGACTATCACCACGCCAGTCAGGGTACGGCCACCATTCCGGTGCCCTACAACTGGTTCATGGCGCTCGAGCAGCCCGGCTCCCGGGGCCTGTTCAGCGACCCCGCCTATCTCGACCAGTTCGGCTTCATCCCAAGCCCACGAAGCGCGGCGAACCCGGGCGGCCTGCCGATCGGCTTCGCGGTCACGCCCGACCCCAAGGATCCGGTCAACGGGGAATCGATGCTCGGCTTCACCTGCGCGGCCTGCCATACCGGCCGGATCGACTATCGCGGAACCAACATGCTTATCGACGGGGGTCCCGCACTCACCAACCTCGGGGCCTTCCGCAATGCGCTGGGCGAGGCGGTCAAGAAGGCCGCCGACGTCCGCAACGGCAATTTCGACCGGTTCGCGCGCCGCCTGCTTCCGAACGCCCGGCCGTTCAGCCGCGAGCGGGTCGCGCTTTGGGAAAAGATGACGGGCGGCCTGGTCAAGGGCCTGCTCGCCCAGCTCGCGCTCGACGGCCGGGGCGCGGGAACGGTCGAGGAGGGCTTCGGCCGGCTCGACGCCCTGAACCGAATCGGAAACGAGGTCTTCGCCGTCCAAATGGGCAGGACGGACAATCTGCGGGCCCTGACGGCGCCGGTCGCCTTTCCCCATATCTGGGACACGAGCTGGTTCGACTGGGTCCAGTATAACAGCTCGATCGAGCAGCCGATGATCCGCAACGCGGGCGAGGCGATGGGCGTGGGGGCCAAGGTGAACTGGGATCCCGCGAAGGGCCCGCTCTTCAGCTCGACCGTTCCGCCCGACCGGCTCTACGCCATCGAATCGAGGCTGGCGGGAGCGAAGCAGCCGCAGGACGGCAACAGGTTCACCGGACTGAGGTCGCCGCGCTGGCCGGAGCGCATTCTCCCGGGTGTCGACCAAAGGCTCGCCGGCCAGGGCGCAGCGCTCTACAGGGACCGGTGCCAGGGGTGCCACCTGCCGGCGCCCGACACCGAAGAATTCTGGAAAGGACCGCACTGGACTCCAGCGCAGGGCAATCCGGCGGGCGAGCGCTTTCTCGCGCTCAAGGTCAAGCCCGTCTCGGTCATCGGAACCGACGAAGCCCAGGCCGCGGACATGAAGGCGAGAACCGTCAAGGTGGCGGCGGCGATCGGCCTTCCGGGCGCGAGCCCGGGCAGCGGCCGCGACCGAACCTATGCGTTCGGACCGGCGCTCGGCCAGGCAGTCGAGAAGGTCGTCAATCGCTGGTACGACGCCCATGGCACGCCGACCAAAGAGCGAGCGCAGATGAACGGAAATCGCCCGAACGGGATCCGTGCCGACATCGCCTACAAGGCGCGGCCCCTGAACGGCATCTGGGCCACCGCGCCTTTCCTCCACAACGGTTCGATACCGACCTTGTGGGCCTTGCTCTCGCCCTATGACGAGCGGCCGAAGCGCTTCTGGCTCGGCAATCGCGAGTTCGATCCGGTCAATGTGGGCTACCGGATCGAGCGGGTGCCGGGCGCCTTCGAGCTGGTCGCCGCGACGGTCGACCGGCGGGGCAACGTCATCCCGAAGCGGGGCAATTGGAACGGCGGACATCTTTTCGACGTCGCGACCCCGCGCAACCGGGGCGCCGGCCTCATCGGCCGGCCCCTCACCACGGAAGAGCGGCGGGCCCTGGTGGAGTATTTGAAGACACTTTAGGGTCCGTACTCAATTAGGTTCTGAAGGTTTCTGAGGGATTACAGCGTCATGCCGGCTAAGGCCGGGATCCATGAACACTGTCCGACGAGAAGGAGGCGACCCGCTCGCGGCCATTTTGGCGGATTCCATGTTCATAGATCCCGGATCAGTCCGCGTTGAAATATTTTACCGATCCGAGGTGCAATCTCATCGAGTCCGGACCCTAGCGGGCGCTCGTCAGGCGAACGCGGCCATTTGACCGGCCAGTGCGCGCTGGAAGGCGGGCCGGCTTTCGCAGCGCGCGTGATAGTCCGCCAGGCCAGCCTCCGAGACCAGCTCGGTGTGACGAAGGATCCTGAGCACCGTCGCCATCATCAGGTCGCCGACCGTGAATCGGGCGCCGTCGAGGAACTGCTTGGCGCCGAGCGCCGCAGCGAGCTCGCCGAGGCGCTTCCTTACCGCCGCCTCCGCCTCGGGGCGCCGGAGCTTCGCCCATTCCTGGTCCGCGTAGAACAGGTCGATCCCGGCCAGGCCCTGGATGGGGGGCTCGATCGTGTTCAGGGCCGCGAACATCCATTCCACCGCCCGGGCCCTGGCCGCGGGGTCGCCGGGCAGCAGATTCTCGCTTCGGTCGGCGATCCGAAGGACGATCGCCCCCGACTCGAACAGCTTAAGCCCGTTCTCCTCGTAGGCGGGCACCTGTCCGAAAGGCTGCCAGGCGCGATACTCGGCCCCGTCCTTCTCGCCATCCTCGAGCAGCTTCACCTCGTAGCGCAGCCCGGCTTCCTCGAGCGCCCAGCGCACGCGCAGGTCGCGGACCAGCCCCTGGACGAAGGGCGGCACCCATTTGAAGGCTGTGACCGTGATCATGGATATCCCTTCGCCGGAAAATGAGATCCAGGAGAGGGAGCGAGGACAGTCCGGACCGGACTAGGCTTCGCTGCCTTCGCCGGGCGTGACCTTCCCCTGCGCTTCCCACACCCGCCTCAGATCCTTGCGGATCGACGGGCCGGCGAGATGGGCGTCGACCGCTTCGTGACGCTCGCCCTTCAGGGTCGCCACGATGGCGGGGAGATTGTCGCACTGGCCGGAACGGGCGAGCTCGAATGCGCGCTCGACGGTGGTTGGACGTTCGCGATCGTTGGAGCTCGTCATCTCTACCCTCTCCCGGATTTAGGGGCCGAGCGCCGTATCCGGCGAAGCCAGCAAGTCTGATTCATAGGTTAGACTCCGCGCTGCAATCGGAAGCCCTGCGTCTCCCCGTCACGCGATGCCTGCGGGCACGATCAGGTGATGAATGCCCTCTAGCAGCTGGGCAACGATAAAGCGAGCGCGCCCTCACCCGCAAAGGCGCTTCCACGCAATCTCCATCACCGTCCCGGCCTCGATCGCGAGCGGCTTCTGCCAGGCCGCGGTATAATCCTCGTGCTGGGCGATCTTGCCGTCGGCACCATATTTGCGGGCGGCCGTCGGGGTGATGGTCCGGCCGGGGCAGTCCACCCTCAGCCGATAGCCGTCGAGGCTCGGCGCCGTTTCGCCCGGATTCGAGAGCCGGAACCAGCCTTCGCGCTTGTCCGCAGTCATGACCACGGAAGTGATGTCGATGGCGATGCGCTGGCCGGTGTCGGCGGCGCCGAGATCGACCCAGCGCAAGGCCTGGGGCGGAGCCGCTCCGGGCACCAGGCCAGGGGCCGCGCCCTGCGGGGGCGAGTCCGAAGCCGCAGTCGGAGCGGCCGAAGGGGTGGCCGTCGCGAGCGCCCCGCAGGAGTCCAGAGTGGCCTTCACCTCCGGGCCGACCTTCGGATCCTGGACCAGGCCCGCGACGTAGGCGAGGTCCCGCGGGGCGAGCGGATTGCCTGCCTTTGGAACGAGGCGCCGGGCGATGTCGGCGAGCTGGCGAAGCTGCCAGACGCTGAGATTCGCGGTCAGCCTTTCGCCGACGCAGCGGCTTTGCGCCGCCGTGATTGAATAGCGCGGCAGCTGGGGAGCGATCAAATTGTTCTTGGGCTTCCAATAATCCGCCGCATAGCCGGCGCAGCCGGCGAGCAGACAGAGAGGCAGCAGGGCTAAACCGGATCTACGCACATCATGCCCTCTCGCTGGCGAACCGGAGGTCCGATAGCCCAAGCCGGTCGGCCGGTGAAGCCCGCCGCTCACGCCCCACGGCCCGACGAGCGGCGCTGGTCGCGCGCATAGACGTCCCGCTGGAGTGCGACCCCGCGGGCCGGATCGGGCAGAGCGGTCAGATAGGTGATGTAGACCGGCACCGGCTCGGGCAGGTCGACTCTTTGCTCCGGGGCCGCGCCGGACGGGCGCGGGACCCGGCCGCCGAACAGGAAGCGGGCGAGCCGGGGGGCATCCTCGAGCCGGACGCAGCCCGAGCTGATCCGCCGGTCGGAGCGGGCGAACAGGCTCTTGTCCGGGAAATCGTGCAGGTAGATTCCGAGCCGGTTGGGAAGCATGAACTTCATCGCTCCCATCACGTTGCCGCCGCCCGGCCGCTGGCGCATCCGAAGGCTGGTCTTGCCGCTCGCCACCGCTTTCCAGTCGACCTGCGAAGCCTGGATCACGCTCGGCCGGTCGCTCCAGTCGGACAGCAATTCCATATTCTCGCGGCGGAGGACCTCGGGGCCGGACCTGAGGACCCGCTTCGCGCGCTCCCGGGCGAGGTCGGGCGGGACGTTCCACCAGGGATTGAGGGTGACGTAGCGGATGTAGCCCGCCATCGTCGGGGTCTGCATGCTGGGCTTGCCGACGATGACCCGCATCGGTCCTTCGACTCGGCCTCCGTCGATCATCCAAAGGCGGGCGGAGCCGGCGTCGACGATGACGTATCGGCCAGGAAGCGCGGGGATCAGCCGGGCGCGGTCGAGATTGGCTCGAATCGCCTTCTCCTCGGCTTCGGAGAGCCGGGGCGAGGCTGCACGGCGGCGCGCATAGCCTCGGCTGAGCGCGCTGTAGAGCGGGTTCATCGCCGTCGCTTGGGCGACGTGCCGCCCGAGGTCGGCCGCGCCGGCCGCCGAATCGAGCAAGTCGCGGGCAGCGGGCGGCTGCGGAGCGAGCTCGTCATCCACCCATGTGACTCCTTTTCCACCGCTCGAGGGAAGCCGAAGGTCGCGGACGAAGGCGGCGTAGGCTCGAGAGAGAAGCAGGTCGGCTCGGGCCCGGGCGGCGGGATCGCTCGACCGCGCGGCTTCGAGCGCGGCGGCGAGGTCCCGGGCGCCGTAGCGGGCGGGGTCGAGCCCGTGATCGGCCGCCCGTTCGATTTCGCCGGCCATTCGAAGCGCCTCGGGGCGCGGGCCGTTCCGGTCCACCCAGAGCGGCCGGGCGCCGCGCTCGCGGTAAAAGGCGGCGATATCGGCGGAGACTCGCACCGGGTGGACCGGGGTGACGGCAGCAGCGCCGGTGGCGGCGACGGTGGGCGCGACGGGCGCGGAGGCCTGCTCGCACGCGGCGAGCGGGAGCAGGACGGCGCAATAAGGAAGCAATCGCAGCGACATGCGCAGTCGATAGCATGATCTAGAGCGGCCGCTAAGACCTCAGCCGAACCGCTCCCAGATTGGGACGGCGATCATCCTCCCTGCGGCGAAGCCGTGGGGAGGATTTATTTGCCCGCCAGCGAAGTCCCAGTCCCGTTCGCGCCGAGCAGCTTCAACGCGACCTGGAATTCCCTGGCGGCGCCGCGGGCGTTGCTGGCGCGGCACAGGGCCTCGCCGGTGCGAAGGCGCCGGGCGGCGTTCTGCGCAGCCTTGGGCTCGGCGCCGGCTAGGGCGGAACGGATCTGCTGCGGCATCGCCTCGCAGCGCGAGTCGGCGGCGGAAGCGGGAGTTCCGGTGAAAGCGAGCGTTCCGGCGACGGCGAGGCCCGCGAGGGCGGCGATGACGGTGCGCATGATCAATTCCTTCCGGTGGATGTGGAGCCGGATTAGGCGCTCTGGATTTCTTTTATAATCCGCTATAATATCGATGGGCCATGAAGCAGGAATACATAATCACGCGCAATCAGCTCGACGGAGTCGAGGCCTTCCTTCGGGTCGCCGAGCGGCGCAGCTTCCGGGCCGCGGCCGACGATCTGGGACTTTCGCCTTCCGCGATCAGCCAGACGATCCGGGCGCTCGAAGGCCGGGTCGGAGTGCCTCTGCTCACCCGAACCACCCGAAGCGTCGGCCTCACCGAGGCGGGCGAGCGCTTCCTCGAACAGGCCCAGCCCGCCTTCGCCGGACTGACCGCGGCGTTCGAGGGGGCACGAAGCTTCGGCGAGCGGCCGGCGGGGCTCCTTCGGCTCAACGTTCCACGAGCGGCCATCCCCTTCCTGGTCGAGCCGGTGATGCAGGGTTTCACCGCCGCCTATCCCGACGTCGAGGTCGAGATATGCGGAGAGGACGAGCTGATCGACCTCGTCGAGCGCGGCTTCGACGCCGGGATCCGGATGGGCGACTATCTGGAAGCGGACATGATCGGGATCCGGCTGACCCCGCCCTTCCGGCTCGTCGTGGCCGGCTCGCCCGATTATTTCGCCAGGCACGGGCGGCCGTCCGAGCCTGCCGACCTTCGCCGTCACCGCTGCATCCGCTCGCGCGCGCCGACGACCGGGGCGATCTTCCGATGGCATTTCGACGTCGCCGGCCAGCCGCTCGAAATCGCCGTCGCGGGCCCTTTGATCGTCAACGATCTCGACGTCAGCAAGGCCGCTGCGCTTCGCGGAGTCGGCCTGGCCTTTCTCGCCGAGCCGTTGGTCACCGAGCATCTCGCCGCCGGCCGGCTTGAGCTCGCGCTGGAGGATTATGCGGCCTGGTCGCCCGGGGCCTATCTCTATTATCCGAGCCGCACCCAGATGCTTCCCAAGCTCAGGGCCTTCATCGACTTCATCCGCGAGCACCGACCGCCGGAGCGGTTCCTCGAAGCGTCCGCCGCCTAGGGGGAGCGCGGCTTTGGAGGAAGCGGCGGCGGCCCCGCGGCCGCATCCGGCTCGGTCAGAGCGGTGATCAGCTTCGAGGCGACCGTGAGCGGATCGCGGCCGCCGCCATAACCATATTCGAGAGCCTCGCGCCTACCGCAGCGCCTTTGACCTTCGAAGATGCCGCAGGGCGCGAAGCTGAGCGGCTCGGCCGACGGTCTCGGCGCTTCGCCCGGTATCCGGCGGCCGAGCGCGAAAGGTTCGCTTTCGCCGGTCCGGGGGAGGCGAAAGCGGTCCTGGGAGCCGCGCCTGCCGCAGACGACGACCTCGTCGCCGCCCGCGCCCGACGCGCAGCGGTCGATCAAGGGCAGGATCCGCGAGTTCGCCAGGGCCTGCTCCGACACGGTCTGGCCAGCTGCGCAAACGGCCGAGCCGAGCCAGGCGACGCCGGCCGCGAGCGCCATGCTTCGAGGTATCCGACCCGCTCGCGGGCTGCCCGGGCGCTCCTCCATCACCGCCGCAACCGATCACAGCCTCAGCACTTTCGCAAGTCGCCGGCGCGAGCGCGAAGCGGCAGGGCCTGAAATCAACCACTTGCAAATTGGTGCCTGGCACCAATTGAATGGCGCGATCAGGCTTTCGGCAGGATCAGGGCGGCGCTCAGGCCTCCTCCCGGCCGATTGGACAGGACGAGCTTGCCGCCATGCGCCTGCGCCACCGCCTGGGCAATGGCGAGGCCGAGACCGGCGCCCCCACTCTCCCGGTTGCGCGAGGAGTCCATTCGGCGAAACGGTTCGAGCACCTCTTCCAGCCGGTCGGCGGGGATTCCGGGGCCCTCGTCCTCCACGCGGATCACGATGTCGTCCGGCCGCTCCTCGACCCTCACCGCCCCGCCGCCGCCATAAGCCAGCGCATTGTCGACCAGGTTGCGAAGGGCGCGCCGAAGCAGGTTCGGCTGACCCGCAAGCACGGCGCGCGGCGACGGCCGGAATTCGGCCGCCAGGCCGAGCTCGCGAAATTCCTCGACCACCGCGTCGGCGAGTGCGGCGAGGTCGACTCGCCGAACCGGCTCCCTCGCCCGGCCGGTGCGCGCCAGGGTGAGGATGTCCTCCAGGGTCGCCGCCATCTCCTCGACCGTCGCGACCAGCCGCTCGCGTTCCTCCTCGGGCCCCATATTCTCGGCCCTGATGCGGAGCGAGGCGAGCGGAGTCCGCAGGTCGTGGCCGATCGCTCCGAGCATCCGGTCCTTCTCGTCGAGCAAGGCCAGGGTCCGGCCGTTCATCGCGTTGAACGCCTCGACCGCGCGGCGAAGGTCGGACGGGCCTCGGGGAATGACCGGCTCGGCCGGCGCCCGGCCGCGGAAGCCCTCGGCGGCGCGGGTAAGGTCGCGGAGCGGCCGAGCCAGCCGGCGGGCGATCCACCAGGCCGCCCCGAAGACCAGGAAGAAGAGCATGGCGGTCGCAAGCACGAGCCTGTGGATCAGCCAGCGGTCGGCGCGGGGAGCGTCCAGCCGGGCGTCGAGCCAGGTCCCGTCGTCGAGCTGGGCGGCGAGGAGCAGGATCCTGCGCGCTTCGTGATGGCCGTGGCCGGGAGGCGCGGGGGTTCTCGCGACCCCCAGCGGCGAGGCGGCGCGAACGGCCCGCACCGGAACTCGCGCCTCCGTGAGCGACGCCGCGAGGCGCGCCTCGATCCCGGCGTTGCGGATCATACCTTCGCGGTCGATCGCGCTTCGCGGGACGAGGCGATAGACCGCCGCCGGTCCCATCCGGTGCGCGGAAAGAAGAGGCGAGCGCGCCTCCGGCGCGGTCGCCGCTATCACCGCCGCCGCCTGGGTGAAGCGGCCGATCGCGGGCCCTTCGTTTCGGGCCAGGCTCAATTTCTGCTGCTCGTTGAGGATGAAGGCGAAATTGACCATCTGGGCGACGAGCAGGGCCGCCCCGATCAGGAGAAGCATCTGGCCGAGCAGGCTCGAGGGAAGAAGCCGCCTCACGGGCGGCGGACGTCGGCGGCGAGCATGTAGCCGCCGCCGCGGACCGTCTTGAGCAAAGTGGGGTTGCGCGGATCGGGCTCGATCTTGCGCCTCAGTCGGCTGACCATGTTGTCGACGCTTCGCTCGAAGGCGGCGAGCTCGCGCCCTTCGGCGAGGTCGAGCAGCTGGTCGCGGGTGAGGATTCGGCGGGCGTGGGTCACCAAAGCGAGGAGCAGATTATATTCGCCGGTCGAAAGCGGCATTGCGACTCCCTCCGGGTCGATCAGCTCGCGCTCGCCGGTTCGAAGCACCCAGGGGCCGAAGGCATAGGCATGGGCATCGGCGGGGCGATGCCGCGAGGGCCTCTCGCCGGCCCGGCGGAGCACCGACTTGATGCGCGCCAGCAACTCTCTCGGGCTGAACGGCTTCGTCACATAATCGTCCGCCCCGATTTCCAGGCCGACGATCCGGTCGGTCTCCTCCGCCCGGGCGGTGAGCAGGATCACCGGGATCCCGCTGGTCGCCCGAACCTGGGCGCACAAAGCGAGGCCGTCCTCGCCCGGCATCATGATGTCGAGGAGGATGAGATCGACGGCATAAGCAGCGAGCGCCTGGCGCGCCTCGGCGACGTCCTTCGCCTTGGTGACCCGAAGGCCGCTGCGCGCCAGATATTGGGCGAGCGGGTCGCGGATCGACCTCTCGTCGTCGACGAGCAGGATATGAGGCTCTCCGGAGCTCGCCATGACGTCACATTAGGAGCAGCGGCCGGGGACAGTCACTAGTGACTGTCCCCTCTTCTGCTCAGCGCCCGCCGCGATGCGCCTCGTGCGCCGCGCGCATCTCGGCGCCGTCGATCGAGCCATCGCGATTGAGGTCGATCTTCGCGAAATGCGCTTCGATGCCGCTCTGCGCCTCAGCGAGGGTGAGGGCGCCGTCGCCGTCGGAGTCGAGGTGCATCGGGCCGCCCCGCGCGCCGTCCCTGCCGTCCCTGCCGCCATGGCCGCCCTCGCGGCCGCCGCGATGGGGACCGCCCATCTTGCCGTGAAAGGCCGTCATCTCCTCCCGGGTGACCCGGCCGTCCTTGTCGACATCCGCCCCGGCGAACATCGCGGCCGCGCCGGTTCGGGCCTCCGCCAGGCTGACCGCCCCGCTGGAATCGGAGTCGAACTTCGCCATCGGACCGTGCAGCCCTCCGCTTTGCGCATAGAGGGTCGCGCCCCCGGCGGTCAGCGCCACCGCGGCGGCGGCGGCGGCCAGGCCGATCTTCATCTTGCTGGTCATCTGAAAAAATCTCCTTGTCCCGCGCCGCTTCGGCGCCTGGCCTGAGTAGCGGACGATTGTCGCCGGCTTATCCCCGGCGGCCGGAAAATTGTCGCAAGATGTATCAACCCCTTTGGTCGGGGCCAGCCCGGCGCAGCTTCGCGATGCACTCGGCGAGGTCGGCCTGGCGGAAGGGCTTGGTGAGACGGGGGAGGTCCGCGGGCAGGCCGTCCAGCTCGGCATAGCCGGAGACGATGAGCACCGGCAGGCCGGGCCGCTCGGCCGCGAGGATCAGGGCGAGGTCGGTTCCGGAAAGGCCGGGCATGAGATGGTCGGTGATGACGAGGTCGGGCACGCGCATGTCGAGCAGCGCCAGAGCGTCCGACCCCGAATCGGCCTCGACGACCTCGAAGCCCAATTCGCCGAGCATGTCGGCGGTGCTCGCCCGGACGAGCGGCTCGTCGTCGACCAGAAGGACGGTGCCGGCCCTCGCCGACGGCGCCGAATCCGGCTCCCGGCGAACCGCCGCGAAGGTGGGCACGGAGTCCGAGACCGGGAGCCACAAGGCGGCGACCGTCCCCTCCCCTTGCCTGCTGTCCAGGGTAAGGGCTCCGCCCAGCTGCGCCGCCAGGCCGTGCACCATCGAGAGGCCGAGCCCGGTGCCTCGTCCGACGCCCTTGGTCGAGAAGAAGGGCTCGACCGCCCGGGCGAGAGTGGCCTCGTCCATTCCGATTCCGGTGTCGGCGACGCTCAGCCGGACGTAGCGACCGGGGGCCAGCCCGGCGACCCGGCCTTCGCCGACGGTCTCGGCCGACCCGCCGATGGTGAGCACCCCGCCGCCGGGCATTGCGTCCCGGGCGTTCACGGCGAGGTTGAGGATCGCCATTTCGAGCTGGTTGGAATCGGCCCGGGCGAAGGGCAGAGCCGGGTCGAGCCGGGTTTCGATCCGGATCTGCGGCCCGGACGTGCTCGCCACCAGCTCGACCATCCCCCGAACGAGGCCGGGCAGGTCGACCGGGCCGGGCTGAAGCGGCTGGCGGCGGGCGAAGGCGAGCAGGCGCTGGACCAGGGTCTTGGCGCGCTCGGCCGACTGGAGCGCCCCTTCGACCAGCCTTTGCTCGCGCTCGCCGCCCAGCGCCTTGCGATGGAGCAGATCGAGGCTTCCGATTATGGGGGTGAGGAGATTGTTGAAATCGTGGGCCACTCCGCCGGTCAACTGGCCCATCGCCTCCATCTTCTGCGCCTGGCGAAGCGCTTCCTGGGCCAGAGCGAGCTCCTCGGCGCGCTCGGCGACCCGGTGCTCGAGAGTCTCGTTCAGGTCGCGGAGCATCTCTTCCGCCCTTTTCTGGTCGGTGACGTCGATCTGGATGCCGTCCCAGATGGTGTTGCCGTCCGGCCCCTCGCGCGGAGCCGAGATGACCCGTGCCCAGCGCAGCTCCCCGTCGGCGCGGCGGAAGCGGCACTGGACGTCGAACTGCGTGCGCGTGCCGATCGCCTGGGCGCTCGCGGCGGCGAGGGCGGCGCGGTCCTCCGGAACGACCATCGCATAGGAAATGGACGGGTCGGCCATGATGGCTTCGGCCGTGTAGCCGGTCAGCTTCTCGCAGCCGTGCGAGACGAACAGGAAGCGCCGCTCGCCGCCGGGTCCGGTGGACAGCTGATAGACCATTCCGCCGGGCAAATTGTCGGCAAGGGCGCGCAACCGGGCTTCGTTCTCGCGGACTGCAGCCTCGGCGATCCGCCGCTCGGTGACGTCGATGGTGACGGCCAGGACCCCGTAAGGCTCTCCCGACGGCCGGCGGATGACCGAGACCGAATTGTTGACCCAGACGATGGAGCCGTCCGGCCGGACATAGCGCTTCTCGTGGACGTAGGGGGTCCCGTCGGCGACGGCGCGGCCGAACTTGTCGAGATTGGCGGGAAGATCCTCGGGGTGGGTGATGTCCTGCAGCCTCAGCGCCAGCAATTGCTCGCGGGACCGGCCGGCAATCTCGCAGAAGCGGCCGTTGACGAGGGTGAAGCGGCCGGACAGGTCGACCTGGGCGAAGCCGGCCGTCGCCTGGTCGATGAAGGCGGAAAGCTGCCCTTCGCGATCCCTCAGCGCCTCCTCGGCGGCCTTGCGCTCGGAGATGTCGAAGACGACTCCGTACCAGCGAACGGCCCCGGTCTCGGGATCGCGTATCGGCTCGCCCCGGCGGGCCAGCCAGCGAGTCTCGCCGGTGTCGGGGCGGATGATCCGATATTCGATCGGGTCGAGCGCATTCTCGGCGCGCTCGTCATGCGTTTCGTTCACCCGGTTTCGATCCTGGGGATGGATCAGCCCCATGAAGAAGCCGATCGGCGCCTCCTCGACCACCTCGACGCCCCAGATCCGGCAGAATTCGGGGGAGACGAGCATCCGCTCGCCGTCCGGAATATATTCGAAGGTTCCCACTCCGCCCGCGGCTTGGGCGACCCGAAGCCGCTCCTCGCTCGCCCTGAGCGCCGACTCGGCGGTCGCTTCGGAGCCGTCGCCCTGGACTTCCGGCTGCGACACGGCCCACGCCCTTCCTCGTGACCTCAGCGAACGCCGCCGGGAGAGAGCGCGCTAACACAGGCTCGAGCGGGAGTTCAATTGCTTCGCAGGCATCGATGAGGATCATGGAATCGGGCCTTCGCCGAATGAGGGAGCTGGCTTTTGGTTCGACAGCGCGGTTTCCAGCCCATAGTCTTGCGTTGCGGCGAGAGGGGGAGAAGCCATTGCTGAAGCGCCGGACACTCGCCGCCTTCGCCGGGCCGGGCCTTCCGATCGGCGCGGTCGGCCTTCCGATGATCGTCTATCTGCCGCCTTATTATGCCGGGACGCTCGGACTCGACCTCGCCGCGGTCGGGCTGGTCTTCTTCCTCGTCCGTGCCATCGACCTCCCGCTCGACCCGCTGCTCGGACACTGGATGGACCGGACCCGAAGCCGCCTGGGCCGCTATCGCCCCTGGCTCATCGCGGGCGGAGTCACGCTCGCGGCCGGAGTGTGGCTGGTCTTCATGGCCGAGCCCGGCCTCAGCGCCTTCGCGGCCTTCGCCTTCCTGATGGTCCTCTATCTCGGCTATTCGCTGACCGCGGTGGCGCAACTCGGCTGGGGCTCCACCCTCTCCGACGATTATCACGACCGGTCGCGGATCTTCTCCTGGTGGATGGCCGCGCAGGTGCTCGGAATGATCCTGGTCCTGCTCCTGCCTCCGCTGGTGGGCGGAGGCACGCCTGCCGGCGGGATCCACGCCATGGGCTGGTTCGTGATCCTCACCGCTCCGCTGACCGCGATTCTTATGGCGGCGGCAGTGCCGGAGCGGGAGCGGGCCGGCGAAAGGCCGCACGCCAGCTGGTCGCAGATCAAGGCGCTGGCCCGCAACCCGCTCCTCGTGCGCCTCGTCGTGCTCGACATCCTGACGAGCGTCGCACCCGGCATCACCGGTGCCATGTTCCTCTTCTATTTCGAGCACCGGCTGGGCTTCGACGCGCGCGAGGCGAGCCTGCTCCTCCTCATCTATTTCGTCGCCGGGTTCGCCGCAGCGCCTTTGTGGATCGCGCTCGCCCGCCGGATCGGCAAGCACCGGGCCCTGTCGGCGGCGGCGCTGGCCTACGCCGTCTTCCAGCTTGGCCTGAGCCTGCTTCCGCCGTCCCTAGGATTGGCCGGAGCGATCCCCGCCATGGCGATCGTCGGGTTGCCCTATATCGCCGCCCCTTCCCTGCTGAGGGCGATGCTGAACGACGCGGCCGACGTCGACCGGCTCGAGACCGGGCTCGATCGCAACGCCCTGCTCCAGGCGCTGCTCACCAGCACCCAGAAGATCAGTTACGCGGTTCCGGTGGCGGTCATCTATCCGATCCTCGGCCTGATCGGGTTCAACCCGAAGCCGGGAGACCACAATGGCGACGGCGCAATCCTCGGAATGACCCTTCTCTTCGTGCTCGCGCCCGTCGGCCTGATGCTCCTCGCCGCCTGGATCGCGTCGCACTGGCCGCTGGACCGTGAGCGACACGCCGAGGTGCAGGCTGCGCTGGCGGCCAAAACTAGCACATGTTAAGCCAACGAAACAAATGAGATATCATGGATTAATGTTGCGGGTTTCGCTGGGAACCGCCGTAAATTCCGGCTGTTGTCGGCCATATGCCTGATACCGCTCAGTCCTGCGGTAACATAAATAAATATTTGCGAGGATAGTCCATGAACTCTCTTGAGTTATGGGGTGGGTATGAGTGTACGGTCAACAGGGTAAAGGATAGCTGGTTCGACCAGACCCCCCGTAGCGGTCATGAAGATCGCATAGAGGACTTGGCGCTGTTCGCCGGTCTCGGGATGAAGTCGCTCCGCTACCCGGCGCTGTGGGAACGCATCTCACCCGACAGCCCTGAACAGCGCGACTTCCGCTGGACGGACGAGCGGTTCGCGGAGCTCCGCCGCCTCGGGATCAACCCGATCGTCACGCTCTGCCACCACGGCAGCGGACCGGCCTACACGGCTTTGTGCGAACCGAGCTTCGCTCCCGGCCTCGCGGCCCACGCCGCCGCAGTTGCCGCCCGCTATCCCTGGATCCGCGACTGGACCCCGGTCAACGAGCCTCTGACCACCGCCCGCTTCAGCGCCCTCTACGGCTATTGGTACCCGCATACGAAGGACGAGGGGCTGTTCTGGACGGCCCTTCTCAACGAGATCGACGCGACCCGCTTGGCCATGCGCGAGATCCGCGCGGTCAATCCGGAGGCGAGGCTGATCGCGACCGACGACCTCGGCTATTGTCACGCCACCGAGCCGCTCCAGGCGGAAGCCGAATTCCAGAACGAACGCCGCTGGATCGGCTGGGACCTGCTTTGCGGGATGGTGGTGCCCGGCCACGCTCTGTTCGACCGGATCGCCGGTTTCGGCTTTCGCGCGCGGCTCGAGGCGATCGCGGCGGATCCGTGCCCGCCCGACGTGATCGGAATCAACCACTATCTCGCCAGCGAGCGCTGGCGCGACCACCGGGTCGAGCTGTATCCGGACCGGGCGCTGGCCGACCGGGAGGTGGGGCACGGCGACGGGATCAGCTTCGTCGACGTCGACGCCATCCGCTTCCGCGAGGAAGGCGTGCTCGGCCTCCCCGCCCTCATCGAGCAGGCATGGGAGCGTTACGGCCGCACCATCGCCATCACCGAAGTCCATAACGGCGCCTCGCGCGAGGAGCAGGTGCGCTGGTTCCTGGAAGTGTGGGAGGGCGCCGAGACGCTCCGAGCGAAAGGCGTCGATCTGTGCGCGGTCACCGCCTGGTCGCTTCTCGGCTCGCACGACTGGAACCGGATGGTGACCCGCTTCATCGGCCATTACGAAACCGGCGTCTTCGACTGTCGCACCGGAACTCCTCGCCCGACCCTTCTGGCGCCGGTGCTGATGGACCTCGCCTCAGGCCGCAAGCCGACCCTGCCGGCCATTGCCGGCCCCGGCTGGTGGCGCCGGAATTCGAGGCTCGTCCGGGCGACGCCCAAGCGCGAACCGGAATATGAGCTGCCCGTCGGCGCCCGCGGCGGCGGCGCTCCGGCACCCTTGATGATCGTCGGCGACGGCGGCCGCCTCAGCCGGCTGGCGGTGCGGGCGTGCGAGGCGCGCGGCCTCTATTACGTGCGGTGCGGCGACGACGCCCAAGCGCGGCTCGCCGAAGCTTCGCCCTGGGCGGTGTTCGACGCGCGCGACCGCCACGGGCTGTGCCGCGAGGGACGAGACCCGGCCTGCGCCTTCGCCCTCCCCCGCGCCTGCTCCGCGCGCGCCCTGCCCTGTCTCACCATCACCGGGGTGGCCGCCTGGGCTCCGGCCCTCGACGTGCCGGGGCTCCTGGAAATCCGCACCCGCGATTTGTTCGAGCCGTGGGACGGCTCGGCGCGCGCCGTCGCTTTGCTCGAGGCGCTCGACTCCGGAAGGCGGATCGAAGTCGACGCCGCTTCTTCCTGGAAGGGCGTCTACGGCCCCGATCTCGTCGACGTCGCGCTCGACCTGCTCCTCGACGGAGTGAGTGGCGCGGTGAGCGTGCTGCCGGGCGAGCGGCTGTCCGAGCTCGAGTTCGCCCAGGCCCTCGCCGTCGTCGCCGATCGGGATCCGGACCTCATCGTCGCCACCGGCAGCGCGGCCGCCAAGCCGCTCTTCGCCTGGTCGGACCAGACCTCCTACCTTCCGCCCTGGGAAACGACATTCGAGCGGTTCGTGCGCGAAGCACGGGCGGCGCGGCGGCTGGGCGCTCAGGGCGTGGATCGCCGGATGGACGAAGTGCGGGAGGAACCGGCCGAGATGCAGCCGGCATTGGCGCAGGGGTAGAACGGCCGTCATTTGCGAGGAGCCCTTCGACGCCGCCTGCGGCGGCGCTCAGGATAAATTGCCGCTTCGCGGCAGCGACGCGGCAATCCAGCGGGTTTCCACGGGCCGCTGGATTGCTTCGCTGGGCTCGCAATGACGGAGGACGAAACTACAAAGTCGCGTGGACCGTCGCGACGGCCTTCACCACGGCGGCGATTCGGACCGCGGTCTGGACCGTCTCGGACTTGACCTTGTGCTGCTGGAGGACGCGCTCGTGGCTGTCGATGCACATGCCGCAGCCGTTCATCGCGCTGACGGCGAGGCTGAACAGCTCGAAATCCTCCTTCTCGATGCCGGGGGCTCCGATCACGTTCATCCTGAGCCGGGCCGGGAGGGTGCCATATTCGGGGTTCGAGGCGAGGTGGACGAAGCGGTAATAGACGTTGTTCATCGCCATAACCGCGGCGGCGGCGCGGGCGGCGTTGGCCGCCTGCCCGCTCAATTTGCCTTCCGCTTCGGCCTCGGCGGCGGCGACGATCGGGCGATAGCCGGTGCCGTGGGCGCAGGCGAGCAGGAGACCGTATTTGCGCTGGTCGCCGAGCGTCTGGTCGTTGAGCAGGGAGGAGATGTTGAGCCTGAGGTCCTTCGCATAATCGGGAAGGGCGTCGGCGAACTGCTTGAGGGACATGGGATGCCTTTCGAATAGCGGGGATCGTCATCCCGGCGAAAGCCGGGACCTCAGGACGAGAAGTCCCGGCGGGTCTTGCCGAGGTCCCGGCTTTCGCCGGGATGACGGGAAATGAAAAAGGGGCGCGGAAGCCTTGGCTCCCGCGCCCCCCGTCGCGAGGTCTGCTGCCTAAGCGGCCCAGGGGGGCTCAAGCCGCCGGGCGCAGAACCTCCTCGCCTTCCTGCCAGTTGCAGGGGCAGAGCTCGTCGGTCTGAAGCGCGTCGAGGATCCGAAGGCTTTCCTGCGGATTGCGGCCGACGTTGAGGCCGTTCACCGTGACGTGCTGGATGATATTGTCGGGATCGATGATGAACGTGGCGCGGAAGGCGACTCCGGCATCTTGGGCGATAATGCCGAGGGCGTTGGCCAGCTCCTTCTTGTTGTCCGCGAGCCACGGAAAGTCGCAGGCGGCGAGCCGCTCATCGGCCTTGCGCCAGGCGTGGTGGACGAAGTCGGTGTCGGTCGAAGCGCCGATCAGGATCGCGTCGCGGTCGGCGAAATCCTGGGCGAGCTCGCCATAGCCGATGATCTCGGTCGGGCAGACGAAGGTGAAATCCTTGGGCCAGTAGAAGAGGACCTTCCACTTGCCGTTGGTCTCGCCGAGGTCGAACGTCTCGCCCGCGGGAAGGGCGCTGCCCTGCTGGACGGGGACGGTAAGTGAGGGGATCTTGTCGCCGACGGTGAGCATGGCTGCTTCTTTTCTCCTGAATCTCTCGGTGGTTGCACCCTTGGTGCAGTGCAGCATGTAGGAGGCTGGCCATCATCGTTCAAGGCATTTAGAACGATGAGATTGATCGGGAAAAGCGATGACAGTCTATCTGCCCACCTTGAAGCAGCTTCAGTATCTGGTGACCCTCCAAGACACCGGCCATTTCGGCAAGGCGGCCGAGAGCTGCTTCGTCACCCAGTCGACGCTCTCGGCGAGCCTTCGCGAGCTGGAGTCGCTGATCGGGGTCACCCTCGTCGAGCGCAACCGCCGGGTCGTCGGCTTCACCCCGCTCGGCGCCAGGATCGCGGAAAAGGCTCGGCGGGTGCTTCGCGAGGCCGAGGAGCTGGCCGACATGGCGCGCGCCGCCGGCCAGCCGCTGACCGGCGATCTCAGGATGGGCGTAATCCCGACCATCGCCCCCTTCCTTTTGCCCACCATGTTGCCGCTGCTCCGGCGCGAATGGCCCAAGCTCAAGCTCTACCTTCGCGAGGAGACCAGCCAGTCCGCCTGCGAGGCGCTTCACCGCGGCCAGCTGGACTGCGTCCTTCTGGCCCTGCCCTATGCCTGCGGCGACGTTGCTTCGGCCCCGCTGTTCGACGATCCGCTCTTCGTCGCCTTCCCGCGCGGCGAGGCGCCGGAGGGCGCCGAGGTGGAGGCGGGGGCGATCGACGAGAACAGGCTGCTGCTGCTCGAGGACGGCCACTGCCTCAAGGACCATGCGCTCTCGGCCTGCAACCGGCCCGACTTGAGGGCGCATGCGGCGATGATGGGCACTTCGCTGCACACCCTCGTCCAGATGGTCGACAATGGGCTCGGAGTGACCTTCGTCCCGTCGATGGCGATCGAGGCGGGGATACTCGAGGGTACTCGGGTCGACGCCAGGCCGCTCCGCTCGGATCACGGCTTCCGCCGGATCGCCCTGATCTGGCGCCGCTCAAGCCCGCGCGAAAGCGAGTTCCAGCTGCTCGCCGCCGCGCTCAGCCGGATCATCGGGGAGCTCAGTCCAGGCCGAGAAGCCAGCGGTCGAGCGGCACCGCGCTTATCGTGACTCCGCACAGGGTTCGGTTGAGCCGGCTGCGGTGGCGCATGATCCAGCCGAGGCAGGCGAACTCGCTGTCGAAGGTCTCGAATTCGTCCCGGGTCGGGCGGAACGTCCGGCCGTCGACCAGGAACCGGGCGCCCTTGCGGCAGCCCGGGGCGCCGGACCAATTGCGCATCGGGGAGACGACGGCCGGGACCCAATAGGTCCGGCCGGACTCCAGGCCTTCGATTTCGCTCCGTTGCATCAGGCCTCCACTTTTCCCTCGCAACCGTCATTGCGAGCGTAGCGAAGCAATCCAGCCGCGCAAGCGTTCGAGACTGGGTTGCTTCGTCGCTTCGCTCCTCGCAGTGACGGCCCTGGCTCTATGCCGCCGGCTCGGCGATTCCGATCGGCTCGACGCTGTCGGGGTTCTGCGGAAGATCGAAGCGGTCGGCGTTCATCACCTTGGTCCAGGCGGCGATGAAGTCGCGCACGAATTTCTCCTCGTGGCCCTTTTCGGCATAGACCTCGGCGACGGCGCGGAGCTGGCTGTTCGCTCCGAAGATGAGGTCGGTCCGGGTCGCCCGCCACTTCTCCTGGCGACCACCCTCCTTCATTGCGCCGCGGTCGAAGCCGATGAACTCCTCGTCGCCGCTGGTGTCGACGACCTGCCAGAAAATGTCGTTGTCGAGCAGGTTGACGAAGAAGTCGTTGGTGAGCCGGCCCTTGCGGGTGGTGAACACGCCCTCAGGCTTGTCCCCATGGTTGGCGCCGAGCACGCGCAGTCCGCCGACGAGCACCGTCATCTCGGGCACCGAGAGGCCGAGAAGCGAGGCGCGGTCGAGAAGAAGCTCCTCGGTCTTCACGCTGTGCCGGGTCTTGAGGTAGTTGCGGAAGCCGTCGGCCACCGGCTCCATCACCGCGAAGCTCTCGGAGTCCGTCCAGTCCTGGGTCGAATCGCCGCGGCCGCCGGTGAACGGGACCTCGACGTCGAAGCCGGCGTCCCTCGCCGCCTTCTCGACCGCCGCCGTTCCCGCCAGGACGATCGCGTCCGCCATCGACAGCGATCCGCGAAGCTCGTCGATCCGGGCGAGTATCGCACCCAGCTCCTCGGGCTCGTTGACCGCCCAGCCGCGCTGCGGCTCGAGCCGGATGCGCGCGCCGTTGGCGCCGCCGCG
>DASVSX010000092.1:0-29239 GCA_036387875.1 Allosphingosinicella sp.
GGGCCTGATCCTCGAAGGCAAGGACTTCGCGGTGATCAGCGACATCCTCGGCGACGAGGACCATCTCGGCGACATGGACTTCAAGGTCGCCGGAACGGAGAAGGGCATCACCTCGCTCCAGATGGACATCAAGATCGCCGGGATCACCGAGGAGATCATGCGAATCGCCCTCGACCAGGCCAATGAGGGCCGGGCCCACATCCTCGGCGAAATGGCCAAGGCGATGGGCGAAGTGCGCGGTGAGCTTTCGGCGCACGCCCCGAGGATCGAGACGATGCAGGTCGACAAGACCAAGATCCGCGACATCATCGGCACCGGCGGCAAGATCATCCGCGAGATCGTCGCCACCACCGGCGCCAAGGTCGACATCGACGACGAGGGGATCATCAAGATCAGCTCGTCCGACGTCACCCAGATCGAGGCGGCCCGCCGCTGGATCCAGGGCATCGTCGAGGAGCCCGAGGTCGGCAAGGTCTATACCGGCAAGGTCGTCAACCTGGTCGATTTCGGAGCCTTCGTGAACTTCATGGGCGGCAAGGACGGCCTCGTCCACGTCTCCGAGATCAAGTCGGAGCGAGTCGAGCGGGTGTCCGATGCGCTCAGCGAGGGCCAGGAGGTCAAGGTCAAGGTCCTAGAGATCGACCAGCGCGGCAAGGTCCGCCTGTCGATGCGAGTCGTCGACCAGGAGACCGGCACCGAGCTGGAGGACACCCGTCCCCCGCGCGAAGGCGGCGGTGGTTCGGACCGCGGCCCCCGCGGCGACCGTGGCCCGCGTCGTGACGGTGAAGGCCGCGGCGACCGGGGCGGCGGCCGTGACCGTGGTCCGAGGCGCGACGGCGGCGGCCGTGACGGCGGCGGCAGCGGTCGCGACCGCGGCCCCCGTGGTGACGGCGGCGATCGCGGTCCTCGTGGTGAGGGCGGCGGCGACCGCGGCCCGCGCCGCGATCGCGACGACCGTCCGGAGCGCAACGACGGCCCGGAGCCGGAGTTCGCTCCCGCGTTCCTGACCCGCGACGACGACTGATCCTCGTCCTCCCCATCCACAAGGATGGGGAGGGGGACCGCCAATTTTGGCGGTGGAGGGGTAAAGGCTCGGCCGCTACCTCTCAGTCACTCGATACACGAAAGGCCCCGCAGCGATGCGGGGCCTTTTTGTTTGGTTCGCACAAAGATCACGAAGGCACGAAGGGGCCGAGCGTCCTACCGATCCGTGCCTTTACGTCGTTGCGGCTTTGCGTGAGATATGACGCAGTACGAGCTTGGCCGGTCACCAAAAGTGACCAGGAAGAATCGACGAAGCGGGACGAGGTGCGGTGTCAAAGCCATGGTCGCCATATCGGCAAGTGATTGTTGAGACGTATCGCGGGCCGCCGAGGGGCCCGCATGGGAGCATCCGCGCTAGGCCTATCGCCGGCGAGTTCTACCCGCCAACCATGAATGTCGAATGCTCACGCGATATGCGAAAACGATTCCCGACCGGGACGCGCTTCAGGATCTACGCCAAAGAAATCTCACGTGAGGATGGCACCCCGTTTCTGTACACGCACTTCAGTTGGCCGTACGAGATTGTTTGAGCGAAGAGCGGCGGACCGCTCTCCGGACGATAGCCATTTTAGAGGATACGGAGGCATGACAGGCGTGGAGCGGTTTTACGTTTACAACAATTGGCGGCGCAACCGGGGACGGGTCCATCGGGGGGAATGTCCCCATTGTAACGACGGGCTTGGCAAGGCTGGCTCCTCTCAGGGTCCGAATGACGAGTTTCGCGGACCACTTACCCGGGATTCCGCCTTTGCAGATGCTGCTTCACTCGGCCGAAAGGAAATGAGGCCCTGCGCGGTTTGCAATCCCTGAGCCGTCCGATATTTTCAGATGCCAGGATGATCGGGCGATAGATCCTCAAGAGGTGCTTCATTGGCCCTAACGCCGCTATTCGTGTCCCCCTGCGAACTCGCGCAGAAAATGCCTAGTCTGCTGGCCGATTTCCTCGATTTGGAAACGAGTCTTCATCGCAGGTTCCGTGAGGAGAGCATTACTGATCTGCTTTTGGCTAGCCTGGTGCAACTTGCAGACCCCAATTTGATCGTCTTTGTCCCAAAGAATGAATCAAAGACCGGCAACGACTTCGACATACTGATCGTGGATCCGGCATCTCGGCAGGCGGTGCAATACCGTCTCCAAGCGAAGCGTCTAAAGCCTCACCCGACCAATTGGATGATAGGCTCTTATGCTGAACTGGCGCATCCGCATGGGACCGGGCAGCAATCACTGTCGCTGGTTCGTTCCGCTGCGGCGGAGAAGATCAAGACAATACCACTCTATGCGTTCTACAACCCCTCTCGCACATGCAATGCTGCTGGCGGTATAGTGAGCGGAGTCGAGCTAGCCGACGGTAGGGCCGTGCGTTCGCTCGTGCGAGAACTAATCCGCGCCAAGCCGAAGCGGCCACCTTTGAAGCGCATAGCGACGCTTCAGCCGCTATTTTTTCCACTTTCTACGATCCTCTGCCCGCACGCGCCTTACGGCGATAGCGGCCGCCGCATCCCAAGCCCAAGCGGGTCAATAAGGAGCATTAGTGCAGCCATGGACGCCGCATCAGAACGGTTTTTTGGAATGCCCGGTACGGTGCCCAAAACGCTCCTCTCCGATCTGAGCCAGAGTGGTCATTTAGCTCGAAGTGGTTCGGTTGAGGTGCGTGGGAGGTTTCCGCCGCTGTTGAGGGAGGCGCTGGACCGAAGGTTCGCGGAAACTAGCGACAGGATCGTGCCTGCAAAAGTCCGCCGCCCCCGCGTCGTTCTTTTCTCGGACGGATAAGCTTGTGCCCGGCCTTTATTCTATGGATCGTTCGAAGGGCCCTGAAAAAAACAAACGAGCTTAACCGAAATCGATAGTTCCCGCTCCGCCAGTGGTGGCTTGCGGAGTGGGTCCGGTCGGCGGGGCCTTGGGCAAAAGGCTCTTAGTTGCCGCCAGCATAGCGATGAGTTGGTCCACTTCACCTTCACTTTCGAGAGTAGCGGTGACAGCGAGCGATCGTCCATCCATCGCCACCTTTAGACGTTCAGGCAGTGGGCGCGGCCCACGTGGTGGAGGTGCGGCTGGTGGGAAGTAGTCGATGTCCATTCCCCGGCGTGGCTGGAAGTCCGGGGAGGCGCCGCCTTCGTCTGCGCTGAGAATGTTGGCAATCCCCTCAGGGCTGTTAAGAGCTTCCTCGTCCAGCTTAGCGTAAGCGACCGTCTCGTCGAACACCCGGAGAAAGCCCCGCGCAGCATCAGCGGTAAAGCCTCGATCGAGCTCAAGCTCGCTGACACAATGCGCGTCGCTCGGCCGGTCCGGAACCCATTTTGAAATATATTCCGCAATTAAACGCGGACGGCGTGCAGATTCCTTGATTGCGTCTTCACGTGCTCCAGGCCGAGTATCAAGAATTATGCGACGCGCCAGGTCGCTGACCTGGACCTTTCGGTCGTCTCCGCTCCCAGCATCCTCGACAAGGCCATACTGTTTGAGGGCGGCAACAGTTTGTAGCAATCCGCTGCTTTTGAGACCGTATCCCCACGTCGGCGCGATTGCCACCAGCCGCGATGCCTCCTTTTTATGGCTAGCATGCAAAGCCTCAACGCGCTCAATCGCTCGTTTGAGAGAAATGAACGGGAAGTTGGGGCTGCGCTCCTTCTTCGACTTCTCGACCACTGCCTCATCGTCCATCGTTACATCCTCCGGAAATAGCCCATACACCGGCCCTTGCCACAATGCAAGACAGTCTATCTTTAATCAGACAAGCAATCATACCATCAGATACCTATTATAAATCCGACGAAGTCCGTAGAATTATCTTGCAGCTAGGCCCCGGATCGGTATGCTAAGGCACGAAGGAGAGTCGTCATGAGACTTGGTAGGCCCCCACGCCACGATCACCGGCGCCCCGGGGGAGACCAATAAGAAAGCCGACCCCGGTAGGGATCGGCTTTCATGGTGATCGAGCAACAGGAGGTCGGCCCGATCCTCGTCGCTGTGGTAAGCCGAAGGTCGCACGCCAGCCGTTCATTTTCAACCCCAACAGGACAGCCGCCGAACCTGAGGTTCGGCGGCTGTTTCTTAGGCAGAGCACCCTGGCCAGAGCGTGGTCGCTAATCCAGCCGCCGCAGCAGCTCCACCGGCTCCACCCGCATCGCCCGGCACACCAGGATAAGGTCTGGCAGATCCAACCGCCGCTGCGCCCGCTCGTAATTCGACACGAAGCTCTGGGAGCGGCCGACGGCCTTGCCGAGCTGGGTCTGGTTCAGGCCGGCGGCTTCGCGGGCGAGGATGAGGAGCTGGCAGAGCTTGCGCTCCAGGCGGGCCCGTTCGTCTTCGTAGCTCGGCACGGGCGGGTCAGTCGGGGCGGACGAGGTCGGCGGGGGTGGCGCCGAGGCCGGTGGCGAGTTCGTAGAGGGTGACGATGGTGGGGTTGCGGCCGCCTTTTTCGAGCTTGCTGATATATTGCTGGCTGAAGCCCGAGCGGTCGGCAAGCTGCTCCTGCGTCAGGCCGGCGGCCTGGCGGAGGCGCGCGGCGTTTCGGCCGACGAGCTTGCGCATGTCCATGCGGGGTTAAATGGGCGCATGGGGCCGCGGAGTTTATCAACTATAGTATGTGAAAGCGCTTCGGCGCCCGGCGGTTTCCGGGGATTTCGGACGGTTTTCCTCTCGTCATCCCCGCGAAAGCGGGGATCCCGCTTCTTTCTCCTCCCCTCGCCACCCTTCAAGAAGAAGAAGTGGGATTCCCGCTTTCGCGGGAATGACGGGTGGGGCTCAGGCCACCGGCGAGCCGATCTCCAGCGCGGCGGTGAGGTAGGAGTGGATGCGTGCCGTCGCGGGGGCGGTGAGGGCGACGAGGAGCTTTCGGCCGTCGCGGGGGTCGGGCTTCGTCGTGAACAGGCCGGCTTCGACGAGGCGGCGGGTGGCCTGGAGGGCGGTGCTCTGGGGGACTCCGGCGGCGACGGAGAGACCGGCCTGGTGGACCTGGCGGCCTTCGAGGCGGGCGGCGTAGAGCTCGAGCATCAGGCTCCATTCGGGGTCGCCGGCGTCGAAGCCCAGGAAATCGCGGCGGAGCCAGCGGGCGGCGAAGAGGGTTCGGACGAGGCTCGCCGTTACCGGCATCGGCTTGTCGGTCGGGCGCCGGAGCGGCGGATCCTCGGCCAGCGCCCAATCGTGGAGCATCCGGGCCGTCTCCTCCAGCACTCGGCTGATCGCGAGCAGGCTGCGCTGCTCGGGCACATGGGCTTCCCGGTCTTCGGTCACGTCTCGTCCATGCCCCACATGGTTGGAGTCATCGGTTAGCGCATTATGCCAACCTCGAATAGACGCTTTTCGACGAAACGGCGGGCGGGCGGTCCGCGGGCTTCGATGACCCTCGGGACCACACAGAGGAGGCCCCGCAGCGATGCAGGGCTTTTTTTGTCGGGTTCATGCGAAGCCGCGAAGGATTCGAAATGTCCGCGCCTGCCGCCGCATCGTGCCTTTGCGCCTTTGCGTGAGAAAATCCGGCGGGGAGGGGCCGCCCTGCGCAGGCACTCAAGCCGCGAAGCGCTTGACGAAGTCGGCGGCGGCCGCCTTGAAGCGGGCCATTTCCTCGTCGACATGGCCGAAATTGCTGGTCACCCCGTCGATCTCGCGGGCGACGTTCTCGGTGTCGGCGCGGATTGCCGCTATCGTAGCCGACATGGAATCCGCCGCCAAAGCGGTCTCGTCGACCGCGGCGGTGATCATCGTCACCGTCCGGGCCTGGACCTCCATCGCCTCGCGGATCCTATCGGCCGAGGTCTGGACGTCCACCACCGTCTTGCGGATCGAGCCGTTGGCTTCCACGGTCTGACGGGTGGCCTGCTGGATGGCCGAAATCTTTCCGGTGATCTCGTCCGTGGCCCGAGCGGTCTGCGCGGCGAGCGACTTCACCTCCTGGGCGACGACCGCGAAGCCCCGCCCCGCGTCGCCCGCCCTCGCCGCCTCGATCGTGGCGTTGAGGGCGAGGAGATTGGTCTGGCCGGCAATGTCGCGGATGAGGCCGAGGATCGATTCGATCGCCTCGACATGGCCCGACAGGGCCTGGCTGACCCGGGCGGCGTCGCAGGCCTGGTCGCCGGCGCGGGTCGCGACCTCGCCGGCGAGCTCGACCTCGCGGCGGGCGTCCTCGATGGCGCGGATGAGTCCCGCCGCGGTCTCGGCCGCGTCGCGCATCGCAAGCGCCGACTGCTCGGCGGCGGCGGCGACCTCGGAGGTCTTGCCGAGCATCCCGCGGGCCGAAGCCGAAGCCTCGGACGCCTGGGCGCGAAGCATCCGGCTGTCGGAGGCGGTCCGCTCGACGGCGCTGACGACGTCGTCGGTGAAGCCCTTGCCGTGCGCCCTCCGGCTCTCGCGCTCGGCCCTGCCCTGGAGAAGGCTGAAATGGGCGGCGAACATGTCCGCCTCGAGAAGGGTCGACTGGGTGATGCAGCGGGCGAGGCGGCCGAGCCGTTCCGGGTCCCCGGCGAGCTTTTCGACCAATATGTCGTGGCCTTCCTCGGCGGCGGCGCTGATCGCCGAGATGAGACTGGTCAGCGAGACGTGGGTGGACTGGGCGTCGAGCACGTAGCCGCCGACCATGTCGGCCCAGGCCTGGCCACGCACGTCGGTATATTTCGCGGCCATGTAGGGCAGGATCTTGCGGACATTCTCGTCCATCTCGGCTTCGGAGAAGGCGGCGTTGACCTCGGGGGCGCCGGCCAGGTGGCTCCAGAAACGGCGCGCGACCCTGACCGAATCGTTGGCGAGCAGAGCCGCGACCTCGCGGCAATTGCCCTCCAGGCTCCCGTCGACGTCGAACAGGGAGATCCGCTTCGCCACCAGAACCTGAGTGAATTCCGCGCTCATTTACAATGCCTTCCGCCGCGCCCGAGTTGCTGTCCGGTTCTGGGGGCAAAGGGTTAACATCCCCTTAGGGAATAAGGGTGATGGGCCTTCCTCGCTCCCTCTTGTGTGGACCGCAGGGAATTCAGCTGGAAGATGGTTAACAAGTGAACCATATCAATGGCTTGGCGTTGGAGCTGGGCCTGACGGGAGAAACTGGATGAGCCTCGAAGCCGCGAGTCGCGATCATGGCCCGCCCCCGCACCAGGCGCGGGTCGACTCTCTCCAGGCGGCGATCCGGGCGGAAGGCCCCGAGCGGCGGCCCGGGCTGTTCCGCCCGCCTCCGGTCCGCCCGGCGCGTTCGGAACGGGAGATCGACCTCCGGGTCGCCGAGGAGGTGGAGCTCGCCGTCCGCCACATCGAGCAGGTCGGCGACGCCCTCGTCTGCGACCCCGCCTTCCTCCACCGCCACGGCGCCGCCCTCCAGGCGCTCGACCTGATCAACCAGAATCTGCGCCACCTCGCCTCGATCGTCGGCGCCGCCGACAAGGAGGCCGCAGCCGAGCGAATCAGCTTCGAGGAGCTGAGGCGGCGCCTGACGAGGAAGTCGATCACGGCGATCGGGGGGTAGGCCGGCATGCGCTGAATCCGCATCCTCTCGTCTTTGGCGGCTTTGTGTCCTTTGTGCGAACCAATCCGATTTTCTGATTCAGCAAAAGCGGGCAGGAGTCGCCGGCGAAGCAAGGCGTGGGCCTGGCCGGCGAGCTTATATTCCAGCTCGACATCGGCTTCATCGCGCGCCTGCTCGCAGCGCCGCGCGAAATCGGGCCATTTGCGGATTCGCCTGTAGAGGGCGGATTAGTGGAATCCGATGCCCTCGCCGACGCCTCGAAATGCCCGGTGGCGCGAAGGAGGGCGAGGAACTCGGCCTCCTGCGTGGAATTCATATCGGCTTCGCGTACGTAGCTGATCTGGATTCGGCCGTTGGAGGTTCGCCGGTCGAACGGCTCCCGGGATCGGGGCGGCCGGCATGACTTGAATTCGAGGGGATCCTTCCCGCGATTGCGCGGGGAGGGAACCATGGGAAGCATGGTGGAGGAGGGGCCGTGCGGACTCAGGGCACCCCTCCACCATGTTTCGCATGGTCCCCCTCCCCCGCAAATGCAGGGGAGGATTTTGGGAGAGGACGGAAGCGGGTCTTCGGGTCTTCAAGCCTAACCCTTGCATCCCCCCGCATTGCCCCTAAAAGCCCAACCCAACAGGAAGGCTCTCCATGTCGCGCAACCCGAACCGACCGCTCTCGCCGCACTTAAGCGTCTACAAATGGGGGCCGCACATGACGGTCTCGATCCTTCACCGGATCACCGGCGGCGGGCTCGCCACGGTCGGGGCCGCCGCGCTCGTCTGGTGGCTGGTGGCGGCCGCGTCTGGCAAGGAGGCCTATGAGAGCTTCGCCGGCTGGGCGACGTCGTGGTTCGGGATCGTGATCGGGGTCGGGCTGACCTGGGCCTTCTTCCAGCACACATTGTCGGGCCTCAGGCACCTCGTCATGGACATCGGCGCCGGTTTCGAGATCCAGCGCAACAAATTCTGGGCGACGATGACGCTGGCGGGATCGATCCTGCTCACCGCGGCGCTGTGGCTCTATATCGTGATGGTGAGGGGGGCATGACCGTGGAAACCGCACAGACCGGCGAGCCCGGAGCGAGCCCGGAAACCAACCCTGGGGCCCTCCGGTCGGGGTCGGCGGCCCGGGTCCGCGACTCGGGTTCGGCGCGGGAGGGGGCCGAGCATTGGTGGCACGAGCGGGCGAGCTCGGTCGCGGTGCTCCTGCTCTTCGTCTGGCTGCTCGTCTCGCTGCTTCGCCTCCCGGCACTCGACCATCGCGGAGTAACCGAATGGCTGAGGGACCCGCTCGCCGCGGTTCCGATGCTCCTCCTCATCGCCGCCACCTTCTGGCACCTGAAGATGGGCATGCAGGTGATCATCGAGGATTACGTCCATGACGAGGGCAACAAATTCCTCTCGATCCTGCTGCTGAACTTCGCGGCGGTCGGCGGGGCAGCCTTTGCGGTCTTCGCCGTGCTGAAGATCGCCTTCACCGCGACGGGAATGGGGCGCTAGGCGATCGGGAGGGGGCGGCGCAGGAAGCGGCATCCCTGTTCCCGTCATTTCTGAACTTTCCGATCATGCTGGACTTGTTTCAAAATCGAGGGCGGAGCCGCTCCGCGGTCTGCAATCATCGCGAGCGTGCTTCCTCTCCGACCGGCAGGCCATTCTTTTTTGACAGAAGGCACGAAGGCACAAGGTAGAACAGAAGGCTTTCTACGTCGTGCTTTGCGCCTTCGTGCCTTTTCTTTGAAACGGGCGCCGAGGGGCAGGCCGTCGCTCCGCGGCGTTAGCCCACATCCAAATGTCCGGATGCGGCTGCAAGGCAGGCGAAGGGCGTAGAATCACCCCCCGGGCCTCGGCCCTTGCAGAGTGCGGCCCCTCCGGTATCCTTCGCGCCGGGAGGAAGCGAGAATGAGGCACGGGCGCGCGATACTGGCGGCTGCGGTTGCCGCGGTGGCGGTGGGCGGGGGCGTCGTGCTGCTTCGGCCGGCCCCGGCTTCGGGGCTCGAGAACGGGCGGTTCGAGGCGGATTGCTGCGGGACGCTCGAGCTTCGGGGCGGCGAGATGGTGCTGAACGACCGGCAGTCGGTGCGCTACGACGTCGGCCGCGATTCCGAGGGGCCCTTTCTCCTCCCCCGAACCTATTATGTCGGCGGGCTCGACGCCCGCGGCTTCGAGGTCGACGGGACCCGGCCCGTGGCCAAGCTCCGGCTCGACCGGCTGCCGGGGCCGAGGACGATCCTTCTTCCCGCCGACGGCCCCGACTTCGTGATGAAGCGCGAGCTCGCCCGAACCCGCCCGGCCGGCGGCTGAGCGCGCGCGCGAGCGACGCCCTCCCTCCGCCTTCGCGGCTTCGCATGGCTCCACCACAGAATTAATGGGGACAGAGACCGTGACTGTCTCCATAAGCGTTGGACTGCGGCAACGAGCTCGCGATCCAATCCCTCGAGCCCGCCAACGCCGGCATCCGCCGAACCTGGGTGAAGGAGCCTGAACGATGGCGTTCCAGACCGAAGTCGAGTTCACCCTGCCCAAGGGCTATCTCGACGGCGACGGCGTTCTTCACCGCGAGGGCGTGATGCGGCTGGCCACGGCGGCCGACGAGATATTGCCGCTGAAGGACCCGCGGGTTAAGCAGAACCCGGCCTATCTCACGATCATCGTCCTCGCCCGGGTCGTCACCCGCCTCGGCAGCCTGCCGGACGTCAACACCAAGGTCGTCGAAGGCCTGTTCGCCTCCGATCTCGCCTACCTCCAGGCGCTCTATGAGAACCTCAACGGCGAGGGCGGCGAGGAAGCCTCGGCCGCTCTCTTCGAGCGCGAGTCGCGGGAGTTCGGAGTCATGGGAGAAGCCTGAGCCGAAGCTACGCAAACCGCCATCGATCGCGCGCCCTGCTTTGCCCCTTCGCGCCCTTCGCATCGTTCGCGTGAAACCCAGTCCGTCGGTCTCCGACGCCCGCATGGCGGTCAGGTTCGCCGGTCCCCGCTCGCCTCGCAGGCTGCCAGCGCCTTCAGGACCATTCGGTCGAGGAACGCGTTGGCGGACGGCTCGGTGAAGGCGCGAAGCGGTCCGACAAGGGACGGGTGGGGCGCCAGGGCGGCGGCTTCGAAGACGGTGAGGGCGACCGAGTCGGCGGCGAGCGCCTCCTGAAGCAGCGGCAAGGCGAGGGCCGGGTCGCGGGCTGCGAGGCCGCACAGGGCTTCAGCCCGGACATATTCGTCTTCGTCGCGGGCGGCTTCGAGCAGTGCGGCCCGGATTTCAGGCGTGTCCCCGTCCTGCTGCGACAGGAGCAAAGCGGCCCAGTCGCGGTTGGAGCGGTCGGGGTCGCGGGTCATCGCGATCAGCCGCCGCAGGTTGGCCTCCGCGAAAACGCTTCCCGACAGCGGCACTTCGTCGGCGATCACCGACTTGAGGAAGTCCGACTCGGGTTGGTAGCATTCGGTCATGGCCCCGGGTCCCACGCGCCGCCGTCCCAAGGCAAGCCGCTCTTGCAACCCCCGGCCCGAAGCCTAAAGTCTCGGCATCAGCTGCCCGCGCGGGGCGCCTTCGTCCGGCCCCCGCAAGGTATACTTCACGGGGTCCTCCATGGCCGACAGCCTCGCCGTCGCGGCGGTCACCTTCATCCTCGCCGACCTGCTCGGCGAGGCGGCCGGGGCGTTGCCCGGGACCCGGGTGACGACGCTTTCGCCTTCGGCCGACGACATCCTCGATAGCGGCGAACCGACGATCAACCTGTGGCTGCTCGCCGCGTCGCCCGACGCCGCGCTTCGCAACGCGCCGCCGGCCGGAGGCGAGTCCGGCGGGGTGTCCGCTCGGGGCGCCCTGCCGCTCAGTCTTTCCTACCTCATCAGCTGCCATGGCAACGAGGCGCGGCTGGAGCCGCACGTGCTGCTGGGCGCCGTCGCCGCCACGCTGCACGGCCATCCGCTGCTCGACCGGGACCTGATCGCGCGCGCGATCGCCGGCGACGTTCGGTTCGGGGCCTTCGCTTTCGCCTCGGCGCGTGGCCCGATCGCGATCCGGCTGCTCGCGGCCGATAGCGAGACGATCGGCCGGGCATGGCTCGGCATCCCCGGCGCTCGCCGCCGGCTTTCCCTGCTCTGCGCCGCCGGGCCGGTGACGGTGGCGCCGTCGCCGCCAGCGGTCCTGGCGCGGCCTGCATAGCCTGATGGCCTCCGCAAACGCTTACCGCCGCCCTTGCAACCCCCCGCCCAAAGCCTAAAAGCGCGCCCAACTTCTTAACCCGCGCGGGAGGTCTCAATCGGACCCCCGCAAAGTACCACTTTGTGGGGATTTTTCATGGCCACCACGCCCACCGCCTACAAGATCGTCGACCACAGCTACGACGTCGTCGTCGTCGGCGCGGGCGGGTCGGGGCTTCGCGCCACCATGGGGTCGGCCGGCAAGGGGCTTCGGACGGCGTGCATCACCAAGGTGTTCCCGACCCGCTCGCACACCGTCGCCGCGCAGGGCGGGATCGCCGCCAGCCTCGGGAACATGGGGCCGGATCACTGGACCTGGCACATGTACGATACGGTCAAGGGCTCGGACTGGCTCGGCGACCAGGATGCGATCGAATATCTGTGCCGGGAGGCTCCGGCCGCCGTCTACGAGCTCGAGCATGCCGGGGTGCCCTTCTCGCGGACGGCGGAGGGGAAGATCTACCAGCGCGCGTTCGGCGGGATGATGCAGAACATGGGCGCGGGGCCGCCGGCCCAGCGCACGGCGGCGGCGGCGGACCGGACCGGGCACGCGATGCTCCACGCGCTCTACCAGCAGAGCCTCAAATATGACGCGGACTTCTTCATCGAATATTTCGCCATCGACCTCATCATGGAGGGCGGCGAATGCCGCGGCGTGATCGCCTTGTGCCTGGAGGACGGGACGATCCACCGCTTCTCGAGCCAGGCGGTGGTGCTTGCGACGGGCGGCTACGGCCGGGTCTATTTCACCGCCACCTCGGCCCATACCTGCACCGGCGACGGCAATGCGATGGTTCTTCGGGCGGGCCTGCCGCTGCAGGACATGGAGTTCGTCCAGTTCCACCCGACCGGGATCTACGGTGCCGGAGTGCTGATCACGGAAGGCGCGCGCGGCGAGGGCGGCTATCTGACCAATTCGGAAGGCGAGCGCTTCATGGAGCGCTACGCGCCTTCGGCCAAGGACCTCGCCAGCCGCGACGTCGTCTCGCGCTCGATGGCGATGGAGATCCGCGAGGGTCGCGGCGTCGGAAAAGATAAAGATCACATATACTTACATCTGGACCACATCGATTCGAAGATCCTCGCCGAACGCCTCCCGGGGATCACCGAGACGGGCAAGGTGTTCGCCGGGGTCGACCTGACCCGCCAGCCGCTGCCGGTGGTCCCGACCGTTCATTACAATATGGGCGGGATTCCGACCAACTTTCACGGCGAAGTGGTGACCTTGCGGGACGGCAATCCGGACAGCGTCGTGCCCGGGCTGTTCGCGGTGGGTGAGGCGGCCTGCGTGTCGGTCCACGGAGCCAACCGGCTCGGCTCGAACAGCCTCATCGACCTCGTGGTCTTCGGCCGGGCCGTCGGCCACCGGGTCGGCGAGATTCTCAAGCCGAACAGTCCTCACCGGCCGCTTCCCGGCGATTCGGCGGAAATGGCGCTGACCCGCCTCGACAAGTTCCGCTTCGCCGCGGGGGGAAGCCCGACCGCCGGCATACGCAACAGGATGCAGCGGGTGATGCAGGCGGATTGCGCCGTCTTCCGGGCCGAGGCCACGCTCGACGAAGGCAAGGGCCGGATCGACGAGGTCTATCGCCAGATGGCGGATGTCCGGGTCACCGACCGGAGCCTGATCTGGAACACCGACCTCGTCGAGACCCTCGAGCTCGACAACCTCATCGCCCAGGCGGTGGTGACCATGCACTCGGCCGCCAACCGCAAGGAAAGCCGCGGCGCTCACATGCACGAGGATTACCCCAACCGCGACGACGCGAACTGGATGAAGCACACGGCCGCCTGGTTCGAGGGCTGGGGCGGGCAGGGCGGCGGGGTGCGGATCGATTACCGGCCGGTCCATGAGTACACGCTGACGGACGAGATCAAATATATCGAGCCCAAGGCGCGGGTTTATTGAGGCGAGGGAGCGCCGCCCCGTCATGCTGAACTCGTTTCAGCATTCAAGGTAGAGCCGTTTCCCCTCGCATCCAGGTGCTTCTCGTCGACGGGCGCAGGCCCTGGATTGTCTTTAGAATTGGCGCCGAAGCGCCGGGGGGGCGGGCTCAGGCGCTCCACCCACAGCCTCACCTTCCGGCAGAGAAGAAGGCGCAGCCGCGACCGCCTCCAGCGCGGAGCGGACCCGCACCATGTCCTCCGCGAAGCTCCGCTTCAGCGCTCCTTCGTCCAGCGCCGAGCGTTCGACGACCATCGGCATCGACAGCCCGATCCGCAGAGTCGCGCCCCAGTTTCCGTCGTTCAGCTTCACGCATTTGACCGGCTGGCCGAGGCGGACGCCGTGGGCGAGCATCGTCCGGTGCCATCGAACGGCGTCCTCGAACGTGGCGCCGCCGGCGAACTCGCTGAGATCTAGCGTGGAGAGGGTCCGCATTTCGATCGGATGGGTGTCGGCGGTCTCCTTCCCCCCCGGCGGATAGGGCGCGACCCGGTGGGCGGGGGTCTTTTCGATGATCTCGTCGCGCACCGCCTGGTGGAAGCTCAGGATCACCCGGGTCACGTCCTCGGCGGCGAGGCGCTGGAATCGCTCGAGCTCGAAGATCGAGGCTTCGAGGCGAAGCAGCAGGCCCGGATTGGCCCCATCCTCCAGCGTCCCGGCGCCGGGCCAGCCCTCAGGCCATTCGCCGCGCCGGAAGATGGTCGCGAGGCCCCGAGCCAGCGGGGCCGATTCCTTGCGGAAAGCGCGGGGGACGAGGGCGAAGCCGCTGAACGGGGGGCCGCCCATGAACTTGGAGCCGGTGACGAAGACGATCGCCCCGCGCCCGAGATAGTCGGCGATTGCGGGGCTAGTGATCCGCGCCTGGCAGGCGTCGACCACGAAAGTGACGGAATCGCCATTTCTTGCAACTAATCGATCGATATCCGCCAGTGACGGAAGGATCAGCCCCGTCTTCGAGCCGTGGACGACATGGACGAGCACATGGCGGCCGGCCGCTTTCGATTCGGCGATCGCATCGTCCATCCGGGCCGCGATCTCCGACGAGGGGCGGGCGCGGCCGTGGCCGTCGCGGACGGGCACGTCGATCATCTCGACATGGGTTTCGCCGAGGCCGGGGACCGGGTCGCCGGGCATTGTCGGGATTCCAAGCGCCGTCTCGCGCGCGAAATAGCGGCCGAAGGCGGAATGGATGCAGCCGCTTCCGACCTCGTCGGCGCCGAGCAGGATGTTGTGGGTGCCGCCGCGCCCGCGGCCCGCGGCGCAGGCCAAAGCGACATATTCGAGGTCTGTGCCCGACGGGGCGAAGACGATGTCGACCTCGTCGGCGACGGAATAGACGCTTCGGATCCGGCCGCGCAGCGCCTCGAGCCGCTCGGCGTAAGAACGGCCCGAAAGGTCCGGCCCAATCGCGGCCAGTACCGCCTCGACATGGGCGAAGGCCGGGGCCGAGATGTCGTTGGCGGTCGAAGAGGCATAAGCCAGCACCCCGCTGGGGCGAGGCGCCGAATGGTAGCGGTTGAGCCCGGTTTCGGGGCGAAGGACGATGCGGGCGTCGCCGCCGGTCGTCATCAGCGCAGTCGCTTCGCCGGGAGCGAGGGTGTGGAGGGTCACTGGGTTACGCTCTTGGCCTTCCGTGGCGGCGGCACTATGTCCGCCGCGCCCCTCCCTGAAAGGCGAAGTCCCGCGTGTCAAACATCCGTCCGCTCACGATCCCGCAGGACGCCAAGGAGCGGCTGCGAATCCTGTTCATCGCCAAGCACGCTCTGTGGGGCGGGGGGCTCCATCCGGAGGACGGCAATCACGCTCTCTATCATGTCGAGGTGCGGGAGATATTGAAGGGGCTCGGGCTCAACCTCGAGCTGGCCGACAAATATGAGGCGCTGTTCGGCAAGCCGGACGTCGATTTCGTCTTCCCCCTCCTCAACCGCGGCGGCTTCCTCAACAGCGAGATGATGCTGCCCCTGCTGTGCACCCGGCACTCCATTCCGTTCCTCGGAGCGAGCCCGATCCTTCGCGGAATGTCCGACGACAAGCACCTCACCAAGATGGCGGTCGCCGCTCGCGGGATTCCCACCGCGCCCTGGGCGATCTACCGCCGCGGCGCTCCGGTCGAGCGGTCGCGCTGCCCCGAGGGGCAGCGGATGGTGATCAAGCCGAACGCCTCCTCGGCGAGCTGGGGGGTCCAGGACGCCCACGACTGGGCCGGGGTCGAGTCGGCGATCGCGAGCATCCATTCCGAAGGCCATGACGCGATCGTCGAGCCCTTCCTCAACGGCAGCGACGTCGAGGTGCCGGTGATCACGATTCGAGGCGAGCCCGTGATCATGCCGATGATGCTGTTCGAGCAGGCCGACCCCTCGCACCTTCGAACCTATTACGAGAAGCGCGACCTCGTCGACCGGAGCCAGAAATATCAGCTGGTCGAGTTCGACGACAAGGAATGGACGCCGGTGATCGCCGATTACACCCGGCGGATCGCCGAAGAGTTCAGGCCTTTCGACTATGGCCGCTACGAATTCCGCTTCGACCGGGAGAGCGGCAAGATCGTGTTCCTCGAGGTCAACTTGAACGCCAATCTGTGGTCGCAGAAGGTGTACGGGCGCTCGGCGGCCTTGGCCGGGCTGAGCCAGGAACAGCTGATCGAGACGATCCTGGCGGAGAGCCTGAGCAGGCACGGATTGCTTTAGGGGGCGAAGCCCCATTCTGATTTGGGGGTCTCCCCGGCCGCTTGTCCACGCGAAGACGCGAAGACGCGAAGGCTGGTTGCCCGAAATCGACGGAACACGTCGGCTTCGGTGAAGCATGCTGCGCCTTCGCGCCTACGCGTGAACAAAATCAGGAGGTTGCCCTTGCAGGGACGTTGAAGGATGGGCGCTGGCGCGCCAAGTGAGGGTGGTTGAGCCGGGCCTCGCAAGCCGTTAAGCGAGCGCCAGCAAAGGATTGGAAATGGCCGAGTTCACCCTTCCGAAGAACAGCGTGATCAAGGGCAAGGGTCGATCGTTCAGCGACCCCGCCGGCCCCGGCCGAACCCGAAAGTTCAAGATCTACCGCTACGATCCCGATTCGGGCGAGAATCCGCGCTACGACTCGTACGAGATCAATCTCGACGAGACCGGGCCGATGGTGCTCGACGCCTTGCTCCGGATCAAGAACGACATCGACCCGACGCTCACCTTCCGCCGCTCGTGCCGGGAGGGGATTTGCGGGTCGTGCTCGATGAACATGAACGGCCGCAACGGGCTCGCCTGCACCACCGCGATCGAGGATTACAAAGGCGACATCCGGATCACTCCGCTTCCCCATATGGACGTCGTCAAGGACCTGGTGCCCGATTTCACCCACTTCTTCGCCCAATATGCCTCTATCGAGCCCTGGCTGAAGACCAAGACTCCCGATCCTTCGGGCAAGGAAAGGCTCCAGTCGCCGGAGGACAGGGCCAAGCTGGACGGGCTCTACGAGTGCATCCTGTGCGCCTGCTGCTCATCCTCCTGTCCGAGCTATTGGTGGAATTCGGACAAGTTCCTGGGCCCGGCCATCCTTCTCCAGGCCTATCGCTGGCTCGCCGACAGCCGCGACGAGAACATAAGCGAGCGGCTGGACGAGCTCGAGGATCCGTTCCGCCTCTACCGCTGCCACACGATCATGAACTGCGCCAACGTCTGCCCCAAGGGCCTCAATCCCGCCAAGGCGATCGCCGAGACCAAGAAAATGCTGGTGGAGCGCGCGGTCTAGCGAACGGTCCGACCCTATGGATTATCGGCGACATGTGTCATATGTAGAAGGACACATGTCGGAGACTGGGTATGACGGGCGCCTTAAATTTTGAGCTTCACGAGAATGAGGAAGTCCGTCGGATAAGGCTCATACTAGAGTTGCTCGGGGGCGACACCACGTTCAAATCGCAGCTTTCGAGCATCCTCGAAGCGCACGAGATGATCATCAGAGGCTTTCCATCGACCGCGCTGACGAGTCTTTGTGAGAAAATCACGCTGTTTCAACGCCCCGACGATGTCTATTTTAGGGCGCTCGGAATTAGCCAGCGCACCTTCCAGCGCCGCAAGGCGGATGGCGATTTCAAGACACTGAGCAGTGAGCAAAGCGGCAGGGCTTGGAAGCTGGCGGAAGTTGTAGCGAAAGCAATCGAGGTCTTCGGCTCACAGGAAGAGGCGGAGCAATGGCTTGATCGGCCAGCGATCGGCCTGAATCAGAACCGGCCTATCGAGCTGCTAAGCACGACGGCCGGTACTGAGGTTGTCGAACAATATCTTGAGCGGATGGAATACGGTGTTTACGCATGACGCCGTTGCCGCGGGAGCTTGGAGGTGCCGGCGTCGTTGGGTGGCGCCTCGATCAGGCCGTTCATGCCCCCACCTGGGACTCCGGCGAGGGCGCCTTTAGGCAGGGCGGGCGTTGGAACAGCCGTGGCGTTCGCGCCGTCTATTGTTCGCTAGATCCGTCGACGGCTATCCTGGAGGTCGCAGTCCACAAGACGTTTCGAGTGCTTGATACTGTCCCCCACGTCCTTACCTCGTTCTCGATCGCGGACCCGAGCACGATTCACGTCGTTCAGCCTGGCGATGTTCCCAATCCCAATTGGCTTACTCCTGGTATCCCCGGCGCTGGGCAGCAGCAGTTCGGTGACGATCTGCTGGCAAGACATACGATCTTCATCATTCCGAGCGCGGTTTCAACGAACAGCTGGAACTTGGTTTTTGAATCGACCCGAGCAGCGGGCGGCTATTCCCTGATAGCGCAAAGCTCTTTCGCGCTCGACACCAGGCTGCACCCGCCGACGCCTTAGGCGCCCAAGGCAGAAGCGGACTTCTATTTCGGCGGCTCTCCTGTATCGACCCTCCATGACCGAGCGCCGACTCCACCCCCTCATCCGGCATGAGCCCGACCCCGATCATCCCGGCTGGATGACCTGGCACCTCGAGAGCGACGACTTCCGATTCAACGCCACCCTGGGCAAGCTGCTGGTGCGCGGCGAGGGCGAGGGCAAGGCGCGGTGCCGGATGTTCCCCGACATCGCCCAGAGCAATCTCGGCAACATCGTCCACGGCGGGGCGATCCTCACCTTCGTCGACATGGCGATGTTCGCCGGCGGCTATGCGGCGGGGGCGACACTCGGGCCGTCGGTGACTCTCGACCTGTCGGCGCAATTCCTTTCCGGGGCGAAGCTCGGCCTCCCGCTCGACTGCTCGGTCGAGCTTCTTCGGGAGAGCAAGCGGCTGGCCGTGATGCGAGGCCTCGTCGAGCAGGAGGGGGAGATCGTCGCTTCCTGGTCGGGGACCTTGAGGAAGCTGTCGCGGTGAGCAAGGTCGCCGAGCGCTACCGGGCGCTGGTCGGCGGCGGGGAGCTTCGTCCGGATCCGGACCAGGCGCGGGCGGTGGAGGTCCTCGACCGGATCGCCGGCGAGCTCCGGCCCGGCCCGAGGAAGAGGCCCTGGGTGCGATTGTTCGGCAAGGCGCCGCCGGCGCCGCGCGGCGCCTATCTGTGGGGCGGTGTCGGGCGCGGCAAGTCGATGCTGATGGACCTCGCCTTCGAAGCGATTCCGGCGGAGCGCAAGCGGCGGGTCCATTTCCACGAGTTCATGATCGAGGTGCACGAAAGGCTCCGAGGCGAGCGGGAGAAGGAGGAGGGCGACCCGATCCCGCCCGTGGCGCGGGCGATCGCCGCGGAGGCCCGGCTGCTCGCCTTCGACGAGATGGTGATCAACAACGCCGCCGACGCGATGATCCTGTCGCGCCTCTTCTCCCAGCTGCTGGCCAAGGGAGTGACGGTCGTCGCCACTTCCAACCGGCCGCCCGGCGACCTCTATCTCGGCGGCCTCAACCGGGAGCTGTTCCTGCCCTTCATCGCGCTCGTCGAGCGCGAGCTCGACGTCGTTCCCTTGAACGGCCCGACCGACTACCGGCTCGAACGGCTCGGGGGTTATCCGACCTGGTACGTTCCCAACGGGCCGGAGGCGACGCAGGCGCTCAGCGAAGCCTTCTTCCGGCTGACCGACTTCTCGGTGGAGGACCGGGCCAAGGTGCCGGGCGAGGACATCCCGGTGCAGGGCGGACGAACCCTGCACGTGCCCAAGAGCCTGAAGGGCGTCGCCGTCTTCTCGTTCAAGCGGCTGTGCGGCGAGGCGCGGGGCGCCGCCGACTATCTCGCGATCGCCCGGCGCTACCACACGACGATCCTCGTCGGAGTTCCGGTGATGGGCCCAGACCGGCGCAACGAGGCGGCGCGCTTCGTCACCCTGATCGACTCGCTCTACGAGCATAAGGTGAAGCTTCTCGCCGCCGCGGACGCCGCTCCGGGTTCGCTCTATCCGGCGGGCGACGGCGCGTTCGAGTTCGAGCGCACGGTGTCGCGGCTGATGGAGATGCAGTCGAAGGCGTATCTGGCGGCGGGACACGGCGGAGAGGGCTGAGACCCCCGTCGCCCCAGCGAAGGCTGGGGCCCCGGCGGGTGAAGGGTGCAGGTGCATTTCACCCCCTGGGGTCCCAGCCTTCGCTGGGACGACGGACCCGATCTATTTTCCCTAAAACCGCATCGCCACCTCGACCCCGGCGCCATGGGCGTCGCCCCAGGGCACGACCCGGACCCGGCCGCTTCGAGGGGAGGCGATCAGCCATCCGGCCGCCTCGCCGATGGCGGCGCCGGCGAGGACGTCGTGCCAGAAATGCTTGCGGGCCTGGACCCGGGCGACTCCGACGAACCCGGCCATCACGGTCGCGGGAAGGCCGATCTTCCAGCCATAGCGCTGGTGGATTGTCGCGGCGGCGGCAAAGGAGGCGGAGGTGTGCCCCGAGGGGAAGCTTCGGCGGTCGCTTCCGTCGGGCCGCCGTTCGTGGACACTTCGCTTCAACGCTTCGGTCACCAGGAAGGTCGCGCCGAGGCTGCCGCCGGCCTGGAGCGCACCTTCGCCGTCGCCCTTCGCCGCCGGAACGCCGAGGGATGCGGCGACCAGCGCGGCTTCGCCCGCCGTGCTGGCGTCGTCCCATCCGTTGGCGCTTGCCGGAGCGGCGATGAGGAGTGCGGGGACGGCGAGCATCAACGTGCGCATACGCAAACTATAGCCCAGCCCGAGCGGGGGCGAAATCGCCGTTGACGCCTCCGCAGCAGCAGTCCAGCTTCCGCCCAGTCATAATAGCGGGAGCCTCGTTCATGCGCCTCGTCGCCGCCCTTGCCCTCGGTCTCCTGTCCTCGGCCGCCCTCGCCGCCGATCCCGCGCCTGACAAATGGGACGCAAAGGCGCGCGAGATCCTCGCCCGGTCGGTGGAGATCCCGACGGTGATGGGCCGGGGCAAGGTGCCGGAGCTCGCCCAATATCTGGCCGATCAATATAAAGCCGGCGGCTGGGCCGAGAGCGACATCCACGTCATCCCCTATGAGGGCGCTCCGGGGGACCAGACGGCCGGGCTGGTCGTGCGCTGGCCGGCGGCCGGATCCTCGGGCCGAAAGCCGATCCTGGTGATGGCGCATATGGACGTGGTCGAGGCGAAGCGGGACGACTGGTCGATCGAGCCCTTCACCCTCACCGAGAAGGACGGCTATTTCTACGGACGCGGAACCAGCGACATCAAGCAGGGCATCACCGCCGTCACCACCGCCTTGCTCCGGCTGAGGGCGGAGGGGTTCAAGCCGAAGCGCGACATCGTCGTCCTGTTCACCGGCGACGAGGAGACCCAGGGCAATGGCGCCCGGCTGGGAGCGACCGAATGGCGCAAGTGGACGGACGCCGAATACGCGCTCAACTCGGACGGGGGCGGCGGCGGCTTCGCCAAGGACGGACGGGCGCTCGGATTCTCGATGCAGACCGCCGAGAAGACCTATTCGATGTATACGTTCACGGTCAGAAACCGCGGCGGCCACAGCTCGAAGCCGCGCGCCGACAACGCCATCTACAAGCTGGCCCATGCGATCGAGCGGCTCGAGGCGTATCGCTTCGCGCCGATCCTCAACGAGACCACCCGGGCCTATTTCTCGGTCCGCGAGAAGGGCGAGAAGGGCCCGCTCGGCGACGCCATGCGGGCGTGGCTCGCCAACCCTAACGACGGCAAGGCCGCCGATTTCATCGAGGCGGACGAAGGCGAGGTCGGCCTTACCCGGACCCGGTGCGTCGCCACCCGGCTGGAGGGCGGCCATGCCGACAACGCCTTGCCCCAGCTGGCGCGGGCGAGCGTCAATTGCCGGATCATGCCCGGCACCGAGCCGGCCGCGATCCGCGACGAGCTCGAGCGGCTGGTGGCCGATCCGGAGGTCAAGGTGGAGCGGACCGACGACCAGGCGATGTCGCTCGCCTCGCCGCTCCGCCCGGACGTCACCGCCGCCTATACGGCCGCGGTCCGGGCCCGCCACCCCGGCGCCCCGGTCATGCCCGAGATGAGCACCGGCGCGAGCGACGCACGGCCGTTCCGGGTCGCCGGGATCCCGGTCTACGGAGTCGACGGAAGCTGGGGAATCGTCCCCGACGACCTTCGCGCCCACGGCCGCGACGAAAGGCTCCCGGTCAAGGCGCTGTACGACGATGTCGACCATTGGGTGGACATGCTGAAGGCGCTTGCGGGGAAGTGAAGAGGCTCGTGCTAATCACCTGCGGCCGTGTCGGTGATTGACGCCGCTCGATTCACGCGAAGACGCGAAGGCGCGAAGTCGGTGTGCTGGTTGAGACACGTTTCACTCCCTCGCGGAACGTTGCTCCACCGAAGTTCATCAGCAGGCCAAGCGGAAGGTTCAAAAGGCGCAGGTAGGTGAGCAGTTGCTTGCCATGCACCGGCACCACGCGATCGACCGACTTGACTTCGATGATTAGCTTGTCGTCCAGCATAAGGTCGGCGCGGAAGCCTTCGGCAAAGACGAGGCCGGCGTAGCGAAGTTCGATCGGCTTCTGCCGATCTACCTTGATTCCCCTTTGCGCCAGAGAGCTGGCCAGGAGGGCTTCGTAAACGGATTCAAGCAGTCCGGGGCCTATCTCCTTGTGAAGCTCGAGTCCGGCATCCACCGCGATGCGGGCGAGTTCCTCGACGTGGATCATGCAAGCTCCCTTCGCGTTCTTCGCGTCTTCGCGTGAATCAAGCGGCATGCGAGACATACCAGCGCTCATTCGAAACGCGTGTCCGTTGTCTCCATATACAGCGGTTTCCGTTGTTAATCGGGAGAGGGCCATCCGATGCGGCGAATCCTTTCTCCCGGTTGCCCCCTCCGGCCTTCGGGTCTAAGCGGGCGCCACATTTGGCGGCGTCCTGCCGCCGGTCCCGCTTCGACTGACGAAAGAAAGGCTGGAGCAGCCCTATGGCTCGAACGAAAATCGCGCTCATCGGCGCCGGCATGATCGGCGGCACCCTGGCCCATTTGGCGGCGATCCGCGAGATGGGCGACATCGTCCTGGTCGACGTCGCCGAGGGCATCCCGCAGGGCAAGGCGCTCGACCTCGCCCAGGCCGGTCCGGTCGAAGGCTTCGACGCCCTCCTCACCGGAACCCAGGATTATGCCGACATCAAGGGCGCCGACGTCTGCATCGTCACCGCCGGAGTCGCACGCAAGCCGGGCATGAGCCGGGACGATCTGCTTGGGATCAACCTCAAGGTGATGAAGGCGGTCGGCGAGGGGATCAAGGCGCACGCTCCGGACAGCTTCGTCATCTGCGTCACCAACCCATTGGACGCGATGGTCTGGGCGCTCCGCGAGTTCTCCGGGCTTCCGCACCAGCGCGTGGTCGGAATGGCCGGAGTGCTCGATTCGGCGCGCTTCCGGCACTTCCTCGCCGAGGAGTTCAAGGTCTCGGTCGAGGACGTCACAGCCTTCGTGCTCGGCGGCCATGGCGACACGATGGTGCCCGTGCCGGCTTATTCGGCGGTGGCGGGAATTCCGGTGCCGGACCTCATCAGGATGGGCTGGTCGACCCAGGAGCGGATCGACGCCATCGTCCAGCGCACCCGCTCCGGCGGAGGCGAGATCGTCGCTCTTCTGAAGACCGGCTCGGCCTTTTACGCTCCCGCGACCAGCGCCCTCGCGATGGCCGAGAGCTATCTCAAGGACAAGAAGCGCCTGCTTCCCGCCGCGGCCTATCTCCAGGGTCAATATGGGGTCAACGACCTCTACGTCGGAGTGCCGGTGGTGATCGGCGCCGGCGGGGTCGAGCGGATCGTCGAGATCGAGCTGGACGAGGGCGCCAAGGCGAACTTCCAGGTGTCGGTGGACGCAGTCAAGGAGCTGCTCGAGGCCTGCAAGGCCATCGACGGGTCGCTCGCCCGAGACGATGGGAACTGGTAGAAGGACGGATGGCCGAACGAGAGCATATCAGCGACCTGAGGCGGGCCGCGCCTGGCTACGAGGCGGATTACGCGGCCTGGCTCGAGCATCAGATCGGGTTGCTGAAGTCCGATCGCTGGACCGAAGTCGACAAGGGCAATCTGATCGATGAGGTGGAGGATTTGGGGCGGTCGGCATTCAAGGGCTTCGTCAGCGCAATCGAGATCGTTATCGCGAACATGCTGAAATGGGACGCCCAGCCGGAGCGGCGCAGCCGAAGCTGGCAGGGCTCGATCATGGAGCATCGTCGTCGCATCGAGGCGGAGCTGGAGGACAGCCCCAGCTACTCATCTCGAAAGGACGAGGCGATACATAAAGCCTATCGTACGGCGGTTCCGCTCGCGTTTCGCGATACCGGCCTACCCTTGGAAACCTTCCCCGAAGCTTGCCCTTACACTTGGGATGACATCATGGATCGCGCCCACGAGCTCGGCGCGTAGTCCGTCCCCCAATTTCTCAAAAGAAGCCATCGACCTATGTCCAGCCTCGCAAGCTCTCGGCGCAAAGTCCTGAACCGGATTGCAGTCAGCGCGTGTCCGGCCCGGCACGGCAAGCGCCAATGATCTGGGCAGCCTTCCTCATCGCCGCCGCGCCGGCGCCTTCGCCCGCTCCCGAGCGGGAGATGCTCGACGCCTTCAAGGCGGCCTGCTCGCGCACCGGTGATGATATCGAGCCCATGAAGGCGGACGCCGTGCGCTCGGGCTGGACGGCGATTCGGGACGACGGCGACCCGCGCATTGCCCGGCTGATCAAGCTGGGACTCGAAGCGACCGCGAAAGACGGCACCGGGACCGGCGCCACGTTCCGCCGCACCGTAAGGGGACGCGACGTTTTTCTGATCGTCTCCCGCTACCAGGACAAGACCGGCTTCTGGGGCTCTGGCTGCCGGCTCTACGATTTCGAGGCCGCCGCGCCGCTCGAGGTCAAGCTCCTCCAAGCCTGGATGGGCAGGCCGCCCACCGGGGTCCAGGAGCCTTCGCCGGGCCTCTCGAAGCGCCTGTGGGAGCCTTCAGGCTGGCGCGAGGGCATCACCGTCGAAGTCAGCCACGTTCCCCAGAAACATCCGCTCGGACAGCAATTCGGCCTCAGCGGCAACATCCTCGTCGCCCAGGCCATCGGAGGCTTTTGAATGTCGATCCTCGTCAACTCATCGACCAAGGTGATCACCCAGGGAATGACCGGTGAGACCGGGACCTTCCACACCGAACAGGCGCTGGCCTACGGGACGAAGATGGTCGCCGGAGTGACCCCGGGCAAAGGGGGGCAGACCCATATCGGCCTTCCGGTCTACGACACGGTGCAGGAGGCGGTGCGCGAGACCGGCGCCGATGCCAGCGTCGTCTACGTCCCGCCGCCCTTCGCCGCGGATTCGATCCTCGAGGCGATCGACGCCGAGGTGCCGCTGATCGTGTGCATCACGGAGGGCATTCCGGTGCTCGACATGGTCCGGGTGAAGAGGGCGCTGTCCGGCTCCAAGTCGCGGCTGATCGGGCCGAACTGCCCGGGGGTCCTGACGCCCGGCGAGTGCAAGATCGGGATCATGCCCGGGAGCATCTTCCGCAAGGGCTCGGTGGGAGTGGTCAGCCGCTCAGGCACGCTCACTTACGAGGCCGTGTTCCAGACCAGCAATGCGGGCCTGGGGCAGACGACGGCGGTCGGAATCGGCGGCGATCCGGTCAACGGCACCAATTTCGTGGACGTCCTCGAGCTCTTCCTCGCCGATCCGGAGACGCAGTCGATCATCATGATCGGCGAGATCGGCGGATCGGCCGAGGAGGACGCGGCCCAGTTCCTGGCCGACGAGGCCCGGGCGGGCCGGGGCAAGCCCACCGTCGGTTTCATCGCGGGGCGCACCGCTCCGCCCGGACGGCGCATGGGCCATGCCGGAGCCATCGTCTCCGGCGGCAAGGGCGGCGCGGAGGACAAGATCGCCGCGATGGAGGCGGCTGGAATTACGGTGTCGCCGAGCCCATCTGAGCTTGGATCGACCCTCGCGGCCCTTTTGAAGGGCTGAGGCGGGGGATATTGTCGTCATCCCGGCGAAGGCCGGGAGCCATGAACACGGACGTACGAAACGTCGCTTTCCCGTGTTCATGGGTCCCGGCCTTCGCCGGGACGACGGAAATGGAAATGCAGGACGCCGGGTGCGTTTCCCCGGTGGCGGATTGGAAGGCGGATTAGACTTGGACAGTATCGGCAGCGAACGCGAGCAGGGTCCGAGCTGGGCGCGCGCCAACTGGCCCGTGGCCGAGCTCGACGAGCTCAATTCGGGCCTCGACCCGACCACGATGACCATCGAGAAGGTCGCGGCGAAGGCCAGGGAAACGGCCGTCGCTTCGGGCAAATCGACGGCGGACGTCGAGCAGGCCGCCAACGACAGCATCTGCGCGATGATGCTCATCCGCACCTACCGGGTTCGCGGGCACCTCGCCGCCAACCTCGATCCCCTGGGCCTCGCCAAGCGCGAGATGCCGGAGGATCTGACGCCCGAATATCACGGCTTCACCGGCACCGCGCTCGACCGGACGATCTGGCTGGGCGGAGCGCTCGGGCTCCAGCAGGGTAGTGTGCGCGAGGTCGTCGACATCCTGCGCCGCAATTATTGCGGCAATGTCGGCCTCGAATATATGCACATCAACGATGTCGAGGAGCGCCGATTTCTGCAGGAGCGGCTGGAGGGCCGCGACGCCGAGATCCGGTTCACCCCTGAAGGCAAGCAGTCGATCCTCCAGAAGGTGATCGAGGCCGAACAGTGGGAGAAGTTCCTCGCCCGCAAATATGTCGGCACCAAGCGCTTCGGGCTGGACGGCGGCGAGTCGATGATCCCGGCGCTCGAGAGCGTGATCAAATATGGCGGCCAGTACGGGGTCCGCGAGATCGTCTTCGGGATGGCGCACCGGGGGCGGCTCAACGTGCTCGCCAATGTCATGGCCAAGCCCTACCGCGCCATCTTCAGCGAGTTCGCCGGAGGCTCGGCCAATCCCGAGGACGTGGGCGGATCGGGCGACGTCAAATATCATCTCGGAACCTCGTCCGACCGCGAGTTCGACGGGATCCAGGTGCATATGTCGCTGGTTCCCAATCCAAGCCATCTCGAAGCCGTCGATCCCGTGGTGCTCGGCAAGGTCCGGGCGCTCCAGGTCGGACGCGGCGGAAGCAGCAAGGTCGGCGAAGTCCTGCCGGTGCTCCTGCACGGCGACGCGGCCTTCGCCGGCCAGGGGATCGTCGCGGAATGCTTCGCCTTCTCCGGAATCCCCGGCTACGGCACCGGCGGAACCATCCACTACGTCATCAATAACCAAGTTGGTTTCACGACCAGCCCGCAATTCGCCAGATCCTCACCCTACCCGTCGGACATCGCCAAGTCGGTCCAGGCGCCGATCCTCCACGTAAACGGCGACGATCCGGAAGTGGTGACCTTCGCCTGCAAGCTGGCCATCGAATATCGGCAGAGATTCGCCCGCGACATCGTCATCGACATGTGGTGCTACCGCCGCTTCGGCCATAACGAGGGCGACGAGCCGAGCTTCACCCAGCCGCTCATGTATTCCGAGATCCGCAAGCATCCGCCGGTCTCGGAGCTGTACGGCGCGCGCCTCCGCCAGGAAGGCGTGATCGATCCGGCCTGGGCGGAGGCGCGGATCGGCGCGTTCACCGCCTTGCTCGAGACCGAGTTCGAGGCCGCCAAATCCTATCTGCCCAACAAGGCCGACTGGTTCGAGGGCCGCTGGTCGGGCCTCGGCCGGCCGGAGACCCCGGAGACGGAGCGCCGCAACGTCTCGACCAGCGTCGAGGAAAACACCCTCCGCGAGGTGGGTTCGATACTGACCGCGATCCCCGAGGGCCTGACCGTCCACAAGACGCTCCAGCGGATCATCGACGCAAAGGCCGGGATGTTCGCGAGCGGGCAGGGCTTCGACTGGGCCACGGCGGAAGCGCTCGCCTTCGGCACCCTGCTCAGGGAAGGCTGGGGAGTCCGGCTCTCCGGCCAGGACAGCGCCCGGGGAACGTTCAGCCACCGCCACGCCGCCTGGGTCGATCAGACCAGCGGCCACAAATATATCCCGCTGACGACGGTCGAGGGCGCCCGTTTCGAAGTTCGGGATTCGCCACTCTCCGAATTCGGGGTGCTCGGTTACGAATATGGCTTCTCGATCGCCGATCCGCGCACCCTGGTGCTGTGGGAGGCGCAGTTCGGCGACTTCGCCAACGGCGCCCAGGTCATCATCGACCAGTTCATCGCCGCCGGCGAGGCCAAGTGGCTTCGCGCCAGCGGGCTCGTCCTGCTTCTCCCCCACGGCTACGAAGGGCAGGGGCCCGAGCACAGCTCGGCGCGGCCCGAGCGCTTCCTGCAATTGTGCGGCGAGGACAATATGCAGGTCGCTTATTGCACGACCCCGGCCAATTATTTCCACCTGCTGCGCCGGCAGATGAAGCGCGACTTCCGCAAGCCGCTGATCGTCATGACCCCCAAGTCGCTTCTGCGGCACAAGCAGGCCGTGTCGCCGATCGGCGACTTCACCGGAGAGAGCCATTTCAAGCGAATCCTCTCCGACGTCGGCGGCCCTGCGGACGAGGCGGTGAAGCGGCTCGTCCTGTGCACCGGCAAGATCGCCTACGAGCTGATGGAGGCGCGCGACAAGGCCGGCGACGCCCACACGTCCATCGTCCGGCTGGAGCAGCTCTATCCCTTCCCATCCGAGCCCCTGACCACCCGCCTGAAGGGAATGACCGCTCTCGAAGAGGTCGTCTGGGCCCAGGAGGAGCCGCAGAACCAGGGCTATTGGAACTTCCTCGACTGGCGGATCGAACGCTGCCTCGAGGAAGCGGGGGCGAGGCCGCGCCGGGCGCTCTACGCCGGGCGTCCCGCTTCGGCGTCGCCGGCCACCGGCCTTGCCAAGCGCCACGCCGCCGAGCAGGCGGCCTTGATCGCCGACGCGCTCGGCCATAGCAGTCACGCGCCGGCGCAGCGCAAGGCCGGATAAAGGAACGACATGGCGACCGAAGTCAAAGTCCCAACTCTGGGGGAATCGATCACCGAGGCGACGCTGGGCCAGTGGCTCAAGATGCCCGGAGACCCAGTCAAGGCGGACGAGCCCGTCGCAAGCCTTGAGACCGACAAGGTCGCGATCGAGGTGCCCTCGCCGGTGGACGGCGTGATGGGCGACCAGCTCGTCGCGGTCGGCGACACGGTCGCGGTCGGCGCCGCGATCGCCCGGATCGAGAGCGGCTCGGGGATGCCGGCGACCGCCCAGTCGGAGCAGGCCACCCCGGCCGCGGTCCCGGTCAACCCGGAGGGCGCCGGCGAGA
>DASVSX010000093.1:0-18368 GCA_036387875.1 Allosphingosinicella sp.
CACCCAGAAGCCCTTGTAGAGGGCGCCCATGATCGACTGCTTGGCGCCGAGGCGGACGAAATAGGTGCCGATGATCGAGGTCAGGATGCACACGCCGCCGATGATCAGAGGCAGGGTCATCTGGGCGAGCAGACCGGGGGAAACCGGGCCTTCCCCGCCGAGGAGCAGTGCGACCAGGACCATGGTCGCGCCGACGGTGACAACATAGGTTTCGAACAGGTCGGCGGCCATGCCGGCGCAATCGCCGACGTTGTCGCCCACGTTATCGGCGATCACCGCCGGGTTGCGGGGGTCGTCCTCGGGGATCCCGGCTTCGACCTTGCCGACCAGGTCGGCGCCGACGTCGGCGGCCTTGGTGAAGATGCCGCCGCCGAGACGCGCGAAGATCGAGATCAGCGAAGCGCCGAAGGCGAGCGAGACGAGGGCGTCGATGACCTGGCGGTCGTTCGGGGCGAGGTCCATCGGACCGACGAGGATGTAGAAGAAGACCGCGATGGCAAGCAAAGCGAGGCCCGCGACCAGCATTCCGGTGATCGCGCCGGCCCGGAAGGCGACGGTGAGGCCGCGCTGGAGGCTGGTGCGCGCGGCTTCGGCGGTGCGGACGTTGGCCCGGACCGAGATGTTCATTCCGATGAAGCCTGCGGCGCCCGAGAGCAGGGCGCCGATGACGAAGCCGACGGCTTCGATGGGGCCGAGGAAGAGGAAGACGAGTGCAGCGACGACTAGGCCGACAACGGCGATCGTGGTGTACTGGCGGCGCAGATAGGCGTTGGCGCCCTCCTGGATGGCGGTGGCGACCGCGACCATTCGCTCATTGCCGGCCGGGGATTTCAGCACCTGGAGGCTGGTGAATATGCCGTAGAGCACCGCGACGATTCCGCAGGCTATGGCAATGAGCACGACTTCCATTGAGATTCCTTCCCCTTTGATGCTGAGCCGGGCAGGGCAACGGCCCCGGCGCGGACGCGCCCGGATATGCCCGGCCCTTTAGGGGGCTTGCGCGCCGGATTCAACCTTAGTTCAGCAATGTACCCAGCCGAGGCGCGGCGGGAGCGGGACGGGTTCGCCGGCATCGGTCAGGCTTAGCCCGGAACCCTCGGAAAGGGTGCCGATGCAGCTCAGGGCAAGCTCGAGCTCGTCCTGCAGAGCGAGAATCTGCGCCGTCCGCCCCGGCTCGGCCGCGAACAGCAATTCGTAATCGTCCCCGGCGGTCGCCGCCTCCAGGCGGGCGTCCTGCCCGGCGCCGGATGCGACTAGGAGCGCCTTGGAGAGCGGCAGCGACGCCAGGTCGATCTCGATGGCGACCCTGCCCGCTTCGGCGAGGCGCGAGGAATCGATCAGAAGGCCGTCCGACACGTCCATCATCGCGTTGACGAGCGGGGCCAGCCTTCGGCCGGCTTCGAGCCGCGGCCGAGGGGTGCGATAGCGTTCGACCAGGAACGGGTCGCGGTCGATCTCGCCCATCAGCCCGCGCAGCCCCGCGCCGGCGTCTCCCAAGGTTCCGCTGACCCAAAGCCGGTCGCCCGCCCGGCCGCCGGCCCGGGAGGGGACCCGGCCCTGCGCTTCGCCCAGGGCCGTGAGCGCCAGGGTGCGCGGCCCGCCGCCGCGGACCGTGTCGCCGCCCAGCAGCGGCAGCCCGAAGGCGTCCAGGGCCGTGCCGAGCCCGGCGACGAACGCCTCGTCCCAGGCTTCCTCGCCGAGGGTGTAGCCGAGCAGCACCCCGACCGGCCGAGCGCCCTTGGCGGCGAGATCGGAGAGGTTGACGGCGAGCAGCTTCCAGGCGACGTCGCCGGCAGGGTCGTCGGGAAGGTAGTGAATTCCTTCGACCAGCATGTCGTGGGTGAGAACGATCGAGCGGCCGCCGATGTCGAGGACCGCGGCGTCGTCGGCTAGGCCGCGCGCGGCGGGATGGGTCGCAAGCGCGCGCAGCGATTGGATGAAGGCGGGCTCGTCCACTCGTCCTCCTTATCGCGAAGCGATGGGGAGGGGGACCACCCGAAGGGGGGTGGAGGGGTAGCTGGAACCGACCTGCGCCATTTACCCCTCCACCCCCTACGCGGGGTCCCCCTCCCCATGCTGTGCATCGGGAGGACTAATTCTTCCGAACGTCCTTCGCGACGGCGTCGAGGATTCCGTTGACGAACCCCACCTCCTTCTGCCCGTAGAACGCCTTCGCGACGTCGACATATTCGGAGATCACGCTTCCAGTCGGAACGTCGATCCGAGCCGCCAGCTCATAGGCTCCGGCGCGAAGGATCTGGCGCATCGGCCTGTCGAGGCGGGCGAGCGGCCAGTCCGCGGTCAGGCGGGCGGCGATCGCCGAATCCAGCTCCTCTTCGCGGGCGGCGACCCCACTCACCAGATCGTCGAAGAAATCGACCTCGGCATCGGCATATTCGACCCCCTCGATCGTGGCTCCGAGCCGGTGATGGTGGAATTCGTGAAGGAGCCTGGCGACCGGCGTCTGCTCCATCTCGCGCTGGTAGAGCGCCTGTACGGCGGCCAGGCGGGCGGCGGAACGGGAGCGGGAACGGGTCGAGGCGGGGGACATGGTCGGCGCGCCATAGCGGCGGCGGGGAGGGGGAGGGAAGCGCTTTCCTGATCTTGACACGGACCGGCCCCGGGCGTGTGACTTCGGGATGGACCAGGCCATTCCCGTCTCGACCATCGCCCACCTGATCCAGCTGGCGATCGCGCCAGTCTTCCTGCTCGCGGGGATAGCGGGAATATTGAACGTGCTTGCTCAGCGCCTCGCCCGCGTCGTGGACCGCGGCCGGAGCCTTGAGCGCGACTTCGAATCGTTCGACGAAGCGACTCGGGAGCGCGCCAGCGAGGAGCTGCTCATCATCATCCGGCGGATGCGGATCGTGAACTTCGCGATCACCGCCTGCACCGCGAGCGCCCTGTTCGTCTGCCTCGTGGTCGCGATCCTTTTCGTCGCGGACCTGGCTCAGATCGCCTTCGCGCGCCCGATCGCCGTCCTCTTCATCGTCGCGATGACCCTGCTCATCGTCGGCCTCACACTCTTCCTCGCCGAGATCCGCCTCGCCGCCCGCTTCGTCAGCATCCGCCACGATTTGTTGCCGCTGCCGGGCCGAAAGGGCGATTGAGCAGGCGCGAGCTTGCGCAAAGCTGAAATCCGGTTCAACTTCCCGGCCCGGGAGAGGATATGGCAACGACGGCGGCCAACGGCGACAAGGAGCCCCGGACCGAGCGCGGCCGCAAGACCCTTCGGCGGCTGATCGAGGCGGCCGCGGCCGAGTTTGGCGAGCGCGGCTTCCACGAGGCGGCGATCACCGGGATCACCCGCCGTGCCGGAGTCGCGCTCGGCACCTTCTACACTTACTTCGAGAGCAAGGAGGAGGTGTTCCGGGCCCTCGTCCTCGACATGAGCCGGGCGACCCGGGCCCATGTCGCCGAGGCGGTCAAGGGCGCTCCGGACCGGCTGGCGGCCGAGCGGCTCGGGCTCGAGGCGTTCATCGCCTTCACCCGAAAGCATCCGGAGCTCTACCGGATCGTCGAGGAGGCGCAGTTCGTCGCTCACGACGTCTATCGAGAGCATTATCTGAGCTTCGCGGACGCCTATCGCCGGAACCTCGCCGGAGCCCGCGAACGCGGCGAGATCGCCGATGGCGGGCATGGCGCGCGCGAGGATGAGGCGCGCGGCTGGGCTCTCATCGGAATGAGCGTCTTCCTGGGGATGCGCTACGGCTTGTGGGAGGAGGATCTGAGCCCCGCCGAAGTCGCCGGCATCGCCATCGAGCTCGTGTCGGAGGGGCTCAGGAAGAGGTGATGCTCGCCGATTTGCCCGACCTGATCGCCCGCCGCGCCGAGCTGACTCCGGACTCGATCGCCCTCGAGGAGCTCGCGACCGGCCGAAGCCTCACTTATGCGGCCCTCGACGAGCGGGCCTCGCGCGCCGCCGCCTTGCTCGAGACGCTCGGCGTCGGGAAGGGCGATCGGGTCGCAATCCTCTCCCGCAACCGCCTCGCCTTCTTCGAGGCCCTGTTCGCCTGCGCCAGGCTGGGCGCAATTCTGGTTCCGCTCAACTGGCGAATGCCTCCGGCCGAGCTCGATCCCTTGCTCGGCCATTGCGGACCCAAGCTGCTCCTCCACGGCCGCGAGGACGGGGCGGTCGTGCGCCGCCTGGCGGCGCCGCCGCCTGCCCTCGACCTGGACGGGGAGTATGAAGGCCTGGTCGAGTCCTCCAGGCCCCGCGGCGGGCGCGGAATGTGGCCTGCCCACGGAATCTGGTACTTGCTCTATACGTCGGGAACCACGGGACGTCCCAAGGGGGTGATCTACACCTACCGGATGGCGCTCGCGAACCTGGTCAATATCGGGACGGCCATCGGCCTCGGAGCGTCCGATACGACCCTGAGCTTCCTTCCCCATTTCCACACCGCCGGGATCAACCTCCACGCTTTGCCGACCCTGCTCCAGGGCGGCCGGGTCCTGCTCCTTCCAGGCTTCGAAGCCGATTCGGTGGTGGAGCTTCTCGAGGCGCGGAGGGTCGACACCTTCTTCGCGGTGCCCACCGTCTACCAGGCCCTGGTCGATCATCCCCGCTTCGGAGCGGCGCCGCTCGGTCACGTGCGCCACTGGGGCTGCGGCGGAGCGCCGCTGCCGGATTCGCTCGCCCGGCGCTGCCGGGACCTCGGTCTCAGGGTCTGCAACGGCATGGGCATGACCGAGACCGGGCCGACGGCCTTCCTCGCCGCTCCGGCCGACGCCTGGGATCGGATCGGCTCAGTGGGCAAACCCCAGCTCCTGGTCTCGGTCCGGATCGTCGGAATGGACGGGCGCGACGTCCCGGACGGCGAGGTCGGCGACCTGCTGTTCGCCGGCCCGGGCGTCACTTCGGGCTATTGGAACGACGAGGAGGCGACGCGCGCCGCTTTCACCGCCGACGGCTGGCTGAAGTCGGGCGACCTCGCCCGCCGCGACGAAGACGGCTTCTACTGGGTGGCCGGGCGGCGGAAGGAGATGTTCATCTCCGGCGGCGAGAACGTCTATCCGGCCGAGGTCGAGAATGTGCTCGCGGGCCACCCGGCCGTGGCGGAAGCGGCGGTCGTGGCCGTCCCGGATCCGCGCTGGGGCGAGATAGGCTGCGCGTTCCTCCGGCTCGTCGAGGGCCGCCAGCGCCCGGCCTCGGCCGACCTCCAGGCCTTCTGCCGGGCGCGCCTCGCCGCCTACAAGGTGCCGGCGAGCTTCGAATATCTCGAGGACTTTCCCCGCACGGCCGCCGGCAAGGTGCAGAAGCATTTGCTGGTTTGCAGGGCGGCCGAGGCTTCGTGGGAATCGGTCGTCGCTTAGGCTCACTTAATCCCGTCTCGACCTCGATACATGAAAACGGCCCGTGGGGTTCCACGGGCCGCGTTCACGGATTTCCGCCTTTCGCCGAAGCGACGAGCGAGCCTTCGGCTGAGCCGCGTCGCGCTGCGCTGCTAACTGGAATCGTCGGGCCCATCCTGGGTGAGACCGACGTCAAGCTCCGCCGAACCCGCCTCGATACGCCTGACCGAAGGCGCAATCCACTGCTTGCGCCCCTGGCTGAAAACGCGCTGACTCGCCTCTCTATCCATCGCCATTCCTTTATAACGCTTGCGTTCGTAACGATCAGGGAATGAAGTCCGAACCGACAAGAGGGGACGCAGTGGTAACGATTATCTGGAAGTCCGCCGCGCCGTCTCCGTTGACGTCTCCCTCCACAACCCACGTGCCGCTATTCTCATAGGCGCGAAGCTGGCCGGCGCTGCCGTTGCCGCTGAACGCCGCGGCGCCGACAAAGGTGAAGGCCTGGTCCCCGGCTGTGTTTGCGTCGGCATCGATGTAATGAAGGTCGATCTTGTCCACGCCCGACACGAAGTCGAGGATCGAATCCGGGCTGGACACGGACGAGTCCGCAACGTCGCGCAGCTGAAACGTGTCAGCGCCGCCGCCTCCCGTCATCTTGTCCGTGCCGCCGCCGGCATAAATCAGGTCGCTCCCGTCGCCTCCGATCAGCTTGTCGCCTCCGGCCCCTCCGTACAGCTTCAAATTGCCGTCGTGCACGGCGCTGCCGTCGACGTTGATCACCTGGGCCGAGTTGAGCAGGCTGCTGCCGTTGACGATAAGCGTTTTACCTGGCGCGACGTTTCCATTGGCCAGGGTCAGGTCGTAGGACGGCAGCGCTGCGCTTCCCAGAGCGTATCGCTCGCTGACCGAGATCGACTCGATATTCGTCAATTGCGACGCGCCGAAGACGATCGTGTTCATCCCGCTGGTCGCCCGGATGACGACTGCGTCGAGTCCGTCGCCGCCATTTACCACATCGCCTGCGCCCCAACGGGTGCCTTCGAAATGGAAGACGTCGCTCCCCGACCCACCGGTCAGCGTGTCGGCGCCATATCCGCCGTAGACGAGGAAATTGCCATCCTTCTCGGCGGCGCCGTTGAACGTGAAGCTTTCGCCGGCGAGCAGCGACTGCGCGTTGACGATGAACTTCTGCCCCGCCGCGACATTCTCGTCCACGAAGGTAACATTGTAGCTGTAGGTGTTGCCGGCCAGGTCCTGGTACCGAGTGGACGAACCCGACTGAAGCGACAGATATTCGAAATTCTTCAGGCTGTTCGCGGCCATCGTCACGGCATAATTGCCCTGCAGGATCAGGACGTCGGTGCCGGCCCCGCCGTCGCTCGAGTCGGCGGACGTGAACGCGGCGCCGTAGTAGACCTGGTCGTCGCCGTCGCCGCCCAGCGCGGTATCGTTACCGCCGTCCTGGAGCAGGATAAGGTCCGCGCCCGAGCCTCCGTTCAGTATGTTGGCGGCGAAATTGCCACGAAGCGTGTCGTTTCCGCTCCCGCCTGTCGCATTCTCGATCGTAACGCCGTTGGCGATCGTGAAGCCGCCGAAGATGCCGTAGGCGTAGGACATGAAGCCGCCGCCGCCGGGCTCATATTTGAGGGTCGCCTGGCGAAGATCGATATTGGCGTTCCTCGAGCCGTTATAAACGATCGAGTCGGTGCCGCCGCCGTCCCAGATCGAGCTGTAGAAGGTGCCCGCGGCATTTTCGTCCTTGAGGGTGTAGACGTTGTCGCCCGTATTGTAGTTTTCGTTGACTCCATATTTGTCCTGGATGGCGGCGATGTCGAACGCCATCAGCCCGCCGAGATAGCCGTAGCCGACGTTGGTCGGAGCGTTGCCGTAGGGCGAGGACTGCCAGCCGTCCTCGTAGGACATCATGGTGAAGACGCCCTGGTTGAGGGCGTAGTCGCCGGTCGTATAGTCGGCGACGCCCGCGCCTTCCGGGGCGACTCCGTTCATGATTCCGGAGTGCCCGCCATTGTCGTGCGGGTGGGCGAGGCCGTGGCCGTGGCCGAATTCATGGATCAGGGTGACGAAGGAGAAGCCGCCCTGGGCGAGATTGGTCGCATTCCACCGCTCGTCGCCGGAATTGAACTGGGCGAGGCCCTCGTCCGGCTCATCCGGCGGGCTCATGGAGCCGAGCAGCGACACGCCCGGACCCGGGGTTCCCTGGTAGCTCGCATAGGTGAAGTCGGCGTGGGCACGGTCGGTGACGACGAGATAGACGACGTCGGCCACCTTCTCGAATTCGCCCAGGGCGATCATCACCGCGTTCTTTTCGAACGCCTGGACGTCTCGGAGCGCCAGGGTCGCCGGCGGAAGGCCGGGGCTGGTCGGATCCTCGATCGAAGTGATCACGTCGGTCTGCTTGGCGAAGTAGATCGTGATGACGTTCTTGCCGCTGATGTCCTTGCCCTGCGCCGCGGCGAGTGCCGGGATGTCGAGCAGGGTCGAATAGACCGGAGTGCCCTGAGCGTTGCCGGTGGGATCGGCGCCGTTGGCCGAGGTGGAGCGGGTTCCCTCGTTGCCGTCCGGGTTGCGCGCGGACTGATTGATCTTGTTTACTTGGCTGCCCCAGTCGATCGCATAGAGCGGGCTGCCGGCGTCGTAATAGGGGTGGTAGGTTCCCGGGGCGTTGGGATCGACTTCGTTCGCGTAGAGCTCGTAGTCGCCGACCCCCTCGCCGGTGGTGCCGTCGGCCGGATTGTTGTCGAAGGCCCGGGCGTTGATATAATAGGTGCCGGTGGTGGTGACGGTGAAGGTCAGAACCGCGTCGAAGCCGGAATTGACCTGGTTGACGAGGGTGCTGGCGCCGCCGTCCGCGGAGCCCTGCAGAACCCCGGCCGAATTGTAGAGCTCGAGATAGGAATCCTGGAGCGGGACTAAGTTCGGGCCGCCCGTTTTGCCGAACATGCCGATCTCGTAGGTCTTCCCGGCAACGAGGGTGACCGCATAAAAATCCTGGTCGCCGTTAACGCCGATCGTTCCGATCGTGTGATTGACGGCGCCGACGGTGATCGTCGGATTGCCGGGAGCGGCGCCGATGCCGTTACCCGCGTCGTCGGGACCGATCCCGATCACGCTGCTTCCGATCGGGCTCGTCGGGCCGCCGACCGCGAAGCCCGTGCCCGATTTGGCCGTGCTGAAACCCGCCGCGGCCCCGTCGAGCGCCATCTGCCGAACCGAACCGCTCGGTGCGCCGGCGAGACGGGTGAAGGAGTCGAGACCGAACGCCGCGGAATCGGACTCGGCGAAAAGGCGCGACGTGAAGATATTCTGCCCGAATCTCGGCATCCCTTATTCTCCCTGGATCAATTTTTGAATTCGGCCGCGAGGACGCCCGCCCTGCATGTCGGGGGCGTCATCAAGCCTGAGGCTCGTCGGTTGTGGAACGGGTCGGGCGCAGATGGGGACGGCCAATGGCGCGTGCGGAACGCCTGCCGGAGCAGAGAAGCAACACTGGTTGCAACGCGCGGTCGAGCCCCAATTTTCGCCTTTCGAACAGCTGAAGGAGGTGAAGAAGCTGTTAACTTTGCTCAACCCGTGCGGAGCGCTTCGGTTCCGGCATGAAGGGAACCTGTTGTAACTACGTAGTTAATCGATGTGCGGGCGGCTTCGCAGCGAAGCCGAGCCCTGCCCCGGCCGGGCGAGACGCTGTCGGCGGCTTGATCCCGACCGCAAATGTCGCCAGCCTGCATCTCTCAAATTCCTTCCCTCGCCGAGGAGCCTCCAGTGAAGATTGCCTGCCTCGCCTTGCTATCCTCCGCGGCGCTGGCCGGGTGCGTTCCGACGATGGAGATGAAGGAGGGCAGGGACCGGGAGCGTCTCGTCGATCTGGTCCGGCAATTTTGCGTCGCCGAACGGAGCGCGGACCCCGGCGACACGGACCCGCTCCTCGTCAAGTCGCTGCGGGAGATGCTCGATGACCGGAAATCCGAACCGTCTCCGCTGACGTCCGCCGACCCGAAGGCCGGATGCGAGCCTGGACGGACCTGGTATCTGGGCGGATCTCGAATGTTCGCCGAGGTGCGGCTTGCCGACCGAAGCGACAGGCTGGATCTCTGGCGCGGGGAATTTCCCCGGATCGGGGACGTGATCTACGGACGAAAGCGCAGCGTCGGCGGGCGCAAGTTCAAAAGCCTGAGGGCGGAGCTGATCGCCGAAGCCGGCGCGCGGACGGCCGCCGCGGCCCCGCCTCCGCCGCCGGACGCGGAATGCGTCCAGCCTTACTTTCGTTTCGCCTTCGTCGCCACTGACACCACCGTCTATCGCCAGGGCGCGGTCGTCCGGGTGACTCCGACGGTCGACAAGTCGCCCGCGGGCACGGCCGAGGTGCCCTTGAAATGCACGACGCGCTGGTCGGTCAGCGGACCGGCGACCCTCAGTCCCGACCGGACCTTCGTGACTATCGCCCCGGACGCTCCCCCGGGCTCGATCGTCACCGTTCGTTACCACTACGGCCCGCCGGTCGAAGCGCGTTTCAAGGTGGTCGCGAGAGACGAGGTCGTGCTGACCGGCCGCTACAGCCAGCGCAGCCTAGAAGGCTGCAGCCCGGCCGCGTCGGTCGGCGAGCTCGATTTCCGACCGGAGAACCGCTTCGCGGTCACCTTCATGCCGTTCGAGACCTACCAGGATTATTGGGGAACCTACAGCTTCGACCCGGCGACCAAGCGGCTCCGGCTGACGGTCGAGGGCGGCAATTTCGTCCCGTCCAATCTCGATCTCGAAGGGGAGGCCGAGCTGGTCGAGGGACGGCTACGCCTGAAGGACCTGTTCCTGGGCAGCCGCGACGGAGAGCCGCGGTCGGGCTGCACCTACGTCTTTTGAGCCTGTGGAATCTGTCGGAAGGTGGCGCGCCGGCGGGAAATCGGCGGCCCGGCGCCTGTCAATCAAGCCAGGTATAAATGTAGGTCAGTTGCCACTGGAGCGAGATGCAGCCCTCTTTACCTTCTACGCCTATGTAACGGTGTAATGCATCGGCCAAAGCAGACGATTGCACATCGCGCATACCGAAAAGCAGCCGGCAGTATGAAATCATTGCGTCTTCATTAGGAAAGTCCCATGGTATCTCTAAGGTCTCGACTTTAACGTCTATAACCCTTGTCTCACGCCTACCGAAGTCGAACGGGTCTGACTGCGACAAAAACCATCCTCGATGCCCCGTGCCGTTATGCTGCCCTGCAAATTCATCAAGAAACTTCGCCACCTTCGAGTCTCGTATGACGTCCGCGATGACGATACCAGCGCGGCTGGAACAATGCCTGACTAAGGTCCGGAAAAATCTCTCTTTGTCCAATACGTGATGAATGCTGGCCAAACTAACAATAAGATCGTAATCCATTCTGATCAGTTGAGGATCCTGTAGATCTATCGGCAAAATCTCGACGCCGAGCTGACGAAACGGCTCGGTGGGGTCATACGCATCGAGGATAGCTGAAGGTGACAGGTACGGTCGCAAATATCCCCCTCCGGAAGGGATATCTGCTACCTTTTCTGCGTTGCCATGACCGTACCGAAAGAGGCCTTTAAACTCAGCCTCGCGCGCTTTCGGAAGCCTTCGCATAGCCTCGGCGTATTCAGCGCCCCGATGCGCGAAAATCTGCGTATATTCGGAGTGCGATTTAAAACTCATCCCAGATCCCCAAAGAACTTCCGACAAAAAACGAGAAGGCTATACACCGCTGAGATCTGAGACCATTCTCGTTTCTCCGTAGAGCATTCTGTTGAACGCATCTTGTGCAGCAGGAAGACACGCGCTGGCGAATGCGTACTCCGGTTCCGTCGGGAAAGGGAAAAAGCTCATTGTGGCGTTGGCTTCGAACAGAACGAGTTCTCCCGCCTCGTTTATTCCGAAATCTATGCCAAAAAAATCGAGCCCTATCCGAGCCCTTATTGCTTGAAGCGAGCCGATGACTCCACTCGGAAGTGCGGCAAGCCCCTGTTCGGACCAGCGGCGCCATTCAGCAACGGCGCTGGGGTGCGCCTGTATGAAACGCCCGCGGTCGCCCGCATGAACGTTCCACTGGTCGGAAAATGCGATGTGGCGGAATATCAGCTCCTGCCCGATTACGAAGACGCGGTACTTCCTGAATATGCCGTCATGCGACCGGTAATCCACAAACTCGGTCGCGATGCAGTGCTGATTCTTCGGGACGACGGCCTCCGCCTCCTCGAGCGACCTGCAAACTCCCAGCACCTCCCCCGAATGGGTGCCGGCCACGCGTATGATCGCCGGAAAGCTGATCGCCCCAGTGTCGTAGGCACGCCGTAGCACCGCCAACTTGTTCTTCGGAATGCGGACGACTTTTGGAACGACAGCACCGGGCACGGACGATAACGCCTTGGCTATCTGGTCTCTCGATGTTCTGGCTACACGTTCAGGTGGGTTTATAACCCTTCCCTTATATCCTTTTAAGATCTTTATTATGTTTTCAAGGACCTTGGGATTGCTATCGCAGTCCGTCACCGTATTCATCAGGCAACCATAATCGGATAGCCTGTGGCGGACCGGCTGCCGAAAATAGCTCTTGGAGATATGCAGAAGCTCGTAATCCTGAGGTTGGCGAGTACGAAGAGCATGGATGTCTGTAGCGCCTATGACGCTTATATCCTGCATCTCGTGAGGCAGGATAAGTCTCTCATTTTGGTCTGAGCCGATAAGATATCCGAATTTCAGTCCGCTTGCGTGCGCCGTTTCGGCCATCCTTGCCTCGTTCCTTGAATGATCATGCGAGACTTGAGCGTGTCGGCCGGGCGTGCCCGTTGGAACGGACCACTCTCGTCATCTCGCAAAGGCCCGGCCGCCGGCCAGGCCCATTCGCAGCCAAATCGCGGACCGCAACTACCAGCCGCCCATCAGCGGCCAGGCTCGATTCGAACAACCCGTTCAGGCTCCGCATAACCGTCCTGAAGCTAAAGTGCGTTCAGTAAAGTGGTGGTGGTGCCGCTTGGGTGACTCGAACACCCGACCCCATCATTACGAATGATGTGCTCTACCGGCTGAGCTAAAGCGGCGCTCCCGAGGGGAGGGCGCGCGTCTATCAGCGGCTGGGGGCGATGACAAGTGATGCTCCCGCATCATCCCGGCGAAAGCCGGGACCTCGGGACGATCGGCCTCGGCGGTCGCCCGAGACCCCGGCCTGCGCGGGGTTACGGCTCTGCGGCCGTCAAACCTTAACGGTTTTTCAACCACGTCCGGTGCAAAGCTCCACTCACTGGGGAGCACAAGGACCGCCTGATGGACAGCCTGCGGGCATTTGACGAGCAGTCGGACTACGGCGTCGCGCAAGACGAGGGCGGCATCGAGGTGCCGCCGGAGATCGGCCTCGACGAGCGGCGGATGCATGTGCGCGCCTATAATTACTGGGTCTCGCTGCTCGATGGGCGGGCCTATCCGTCCATCCAGTCGCTCGACCCCGAGGCGCTGGGCGACTTCGGCCCGAACAGCGTCCTCCTCGATTTCACTCAAGGGGACGACGATCCGAAAATCGCCTGGCTCGGCGACGCGCTTCGCGAGGAGTGCGACCTGCTCGGCGACGTAAGGCGGATCAGCGAAGTGCCCAAGCGCTCTTTGCTCTCGCGCCTCACCGACCATTATATGCAGATCATCGCCAACAAGGCTCCGATCGGCTTCGAGGCGGAATTCGTCGGCCAGCGCTGCAAGAACACCATGTATCGGGGCATATTGATGCCCTTTTCCTCGACCGGCGAGGTGATCGACTTCATCTACGGGGTGATCAACTGGAAGGAGATCGCCGACAGCGCGACCGCCTCCGCCATCGCCCACCAGGCCTCGACCGCGCTCGCCGCGGCCTCGCAGCCCGGAGCAAGCCCGGTCTGGGCCGACGGTCCCAATGCCGAGCCGCTCGAGCTCGACGCTGCGGAAGCGGCGTGGCCGGAAGCCTCTTGGGAAGAGCCCGAGCTCGATCTCGACGCAGGCCTCGCCGACCGTCTCGGGATCGCCCGCGACTGCGCCGACTCCGCCCGGGGCGCGGACCAGCGCAGCCGAGCCGCGCTCTACCGGGCGCTCGGCCTCGCCTACGATTTCGCGCTCGCCGCCGAATCGGATTCCGAGACCTATGCGGAGCTGCTCGAAGATGCCGGGCTCAAGGCCCAGGCGCGGGCTCCGATGACCCCGGTCGTCAAGCTCGTCTTCGGAAGCGAATATGACAAGAGCCGGCTTACGGAGTTCGCCGCGGCGCTGAGCTGGGCGCGCCGTCAGGCGCTTCCTTCCGGAGCGCTTCGCGACAGGCTGGAAAGCGACGGCCTCAAGGCCCTCGTCCAGGCCGAGCGCCGGGCCCGCCGCCCCGAGCCGAAGCCGGATACCGGAGAGTCGGCCCGCGAGGCGCTGCGCGCAGCACGGCCGCTCGGCCATGTCGACATTCCCGGCCCCGACGAATTCGTCCTCCTCATCGCCCGCCGCGACGAAGTGGGCGGTCTCGCCATCCTCGCTCCGGTGGCCGACCAAGCCATGCTCGAGCGGGCGATAAGGAAAGCGGCGGCCTAGGCCGGTCCCAGTTCGCCCTGAGCTTGTCGAAGGGCTTTGCTGCGCTGCGGAGTCGGAGGTTGGGCTTCGGCAGGCTCAGCCCGAACGGGTCTGGGCGCGTCCACCCTTGCGCTACGGCTTGGGCGGATCGGCCGGAAAGGGATGGGCGACCTGGAAATCGGGTTTGCCCTTCACCTTCCAGAAGACGACCAGAAACGGCACTTTCTTGCCGCACAGCTTGATATCCCAGCGTTCGTAACGCGCCCCTTTCGGTCCGATCCGGAAATTGGGGTCCGCCGGGACCCATCCCTTGGGCATCAGCGAAGCCTCGGCGCCCCCCATCTCGCTGCACTTCAGCGCGTTCCCCGAAGCAAATCCCCCCGCTTCGTTCAAGGCCGCCTGGGCGACTTTCATATCCTGGGCGGCGGTCCGGCCGGTGATCCCGATCTTCGCGAGAGCGGCGGCGTCCGGCGCCGCGCCGAGCAACAGGGCCAGTAACAACATCATCCCCTCCGGCATTTCATCAGCGGCTGAATCCGGGTGCCGAAATCCTCCGTCCCCCGGATGAAGTCGTCGAACGTCAGCAGCACTCCGCCAGTGTTCGGCACCGTCGAGGCTTCGTCAAGCATCCTCGCGACGCTTTCATAGGATCCGACCAGGGTGCCCATGTTCAGGTTCACGGCGCTCTCCTTGTCGGCGAGCTGGCGCACGTTGGTGGTGGCGCTGGTCTTGTCGGCCGCGCCCTGGAAGCCGAGCCAGGCCACCGCCTCCTCGTCCACGCCCTCGCGGTAGGAAATCCATTTCTCCATCGCCTCCTCGTCGGTCTCGGCGGCGATGACCATGAACAGGGCGTAGATCCGAACGTCCCGCCCGGTCTTCGCCGTCGCCGCCATCAGCCGCTCGTTGTTGGGCGCGAAGGCGGCCGGAGTGTTCACCCCCTTGCCTAGGCAGAAGGCGTAGTCCGCATATTGCGCCGAGAAAGCCAGGCCCTCGTCGGACGAGCCGGCGCAGATGATCTTCATCTCCCCCTCCGGCACGGGGCGGACCCGGCAATCCTCCATCTGATAATAGGTGCCCTTGAAGTCCGAGACGCCCGTCTCCCACAGCTCCCTCAGGATGTGGGCATATTCGCCGAGCATCGCGTAGCGATTGCGGAAATGCTCGTCGCCCGGCCAAAGCCCCATCTGGCTGTATTCGGGCCGCTGCCAGCCGGTGATCAAATTGAGGCCGAAACGGCCGTGGCTGATCGAATCGATCGTGTTGCACATCCGCGCCGCAAAGGCGGGCGGGATGACGAGGGTGGGGCAGGTCGCGTAGATCTTGATCTTCTCGGTGACCGCTGCGAGCCCGGCCATCAGGGTGAAGCTTTCCAGCCCATATTCCCAGAACTGGGTCTTGCCGCCGAAGCCCCTCAGCTTGATCATCGAGAGGAGGAAGTCGACTCCGTATTTTTCGGCGCGCTGGGCGATGTCCTTGTTGAGGTCGAAGCTCGGCATATATTGCGGCGAATTCTCGCTGATCAGCCAGCCGTTGTTGTTGATCGGAACGAAGATGCCGATTTCCATGGCTGTTCAGCTCCTCAGATATTCAAGGACGACCCGGTTGAAGGCGTCGGGATCGGTGACGTTGCAGGCGTGGCCGCCCCATTGGAGGTGGGCGACGCCGGCGTTCGCCAGCTCCCCGGCCAGCAATTCTGAACAATGGGCCGGCACGAGCACGTCGTCCGCGGCGGCGACCAGCAAGGTCGGGCACGCGGGGCCGGGCCGAAGCTCGAACGCCCGGGCCGCGGCGATCCTTTTCTCCACGGTCGCGGCCGGAGGGAAGCGTTCGAGCTGATGCTCGGCTTCGAGGTCGAGCATCCCCGAATTCATCGAGCTCCACCCGGCCGGGTAGAGGAAGATCGGCTGGGCCCGGACATAGGCTTCCGGGCCGCTCGAGCGGAGCAGGTCCAGGCGAACGTCGAAGCACCGCTCGGTGTGCGGATCGAGCCTCGGCCAGCCGTTGACGATCACCCGCCTGGCCAGCACGGCTCCCAGCTCGAGCCCGATCAGCCCGCCGATCGCGTGGCCGAGGAAGGACGGGCGCCGGATTCCGAGCTCCTCCATCAGCGCCCGGACGTCCGCTGCCATCGACTCGATCGACACCGGGCCGTCGCCGAGCGAACCGCTCCGCCCAGTCCCGCGATGGTCGTAGAGGAGGACCCGATGGCCGCTGGACAGCGCCGCCAGATTGGGCGCCCAATAGGAGCCGGCCCCGCCCATCCCGGGCGAGAGGATCAGGACTTCGGCGTCCTCCGGGCCGTGCCATTCGTACCAGAGGCCCCCGGCGTGCGGCATCAGGCGATATGCGCCACGCTGGCGATCTCGATCACAAGCCCCGGCTTCACCAGCCCGCATTGGATGCAGTAGCGCGCCGGCTTCGCGCCCGGGAAGAATTCCGCATAGACCGAGTTCATCGCCGGATAATCGGCCCAGTCGATCAGGAAGATATGGTTGAACGCGACGTCGGCCATCGTCGCGCCGGCCGCCTCCAGCGTGATCCGGATCGTCTCCAGCACATGCCGGGTCTGAGCCTCGGCGTCGCCGGGGTGGAGCACCGTTCCGCCCAGCCCGAGGGCCAGCGTGCCCGACACGTAGACCGTGCCGCCCGCCTTCGTCCCCGCCGAATAAGGCGCGATCGGGGTCGGGAATTGCGGCGGGTTGATCGATTCGAACGGCATTATGTCAGTCCCCCGTCATTGCGAGCGTAGCGAAGCAATCCAGTCTGCGGCGGCGAAGGCGCGTAGATTGCTTCCTCGCTACGCTCCTCGCGATGACGGGCGCGGGTCACTCCGCGACCTGCCCGAACGCGCCGCAGAAATCCGCCACCGTCGAGACCCATCCGAAGAAAGTCTCGACATTGTAGACGCTCGCTTTCTGCAGATATTCGGGCCCGGCCTGGTGGGTCGCGTCCTCCAGCATGATCCCGAAATATTCGAGGAAGAAGCCGTCGCGCAAAGTCGATTCGACGCAGACGTTGGTCGCGATCCCGACCAGCACGATGTTTCGGATCCCGCGCGAGCGGAGCACCGAATCGAGCTGCGAGTTGAAGAAGCCGGAATAGCGTGTCTTGGGAAGCACGATGTCGCCCGGATGCGGCGCCAGGGCCTCGACCAGCGCATAATCCCAGCCGCCCCGGGCGAGCAGCTTGCCTTCCAACTCCGGCCGGGCCCGCATGGTCTTCAAGGCGTTCGACTTGTGCCAGTTGGGCGAGCCGGGGCCGCCCGCCTCGACATAGGCCTCGTCCCAGCCGTTCTGGAAATAGACGACCGGCAGGCCCGCAGAGCGGGCGGTCTCGACCACCTTTGAGCACTGCTCGACCACCGCCCCCGCCCCGCCGATGTCGAAGCCGGCGAGATCCAGATAGCCGCCCGGCGAGGCATAGGCGTTCTGCATGTCGACGACGATGATTGCGGTTTCCTCGGCCGCGACCCGGATCGGCTCGGGGCGAGCGGGAAGGGTGACGAGGCGCCTGGTCTTGTTTTCGCTGGTCGTGTCCACGGTCATTGCGGCGAATGTTCACCAGAAGGGGCGCGGGCACAAGTCACGTCGTCCCAGCGAAGGCTGGGACCCCAGGGAGTGAAGAACACGGCGCCCTTCACCCGCCGGGGCCCCAGCCTTCGCCGGGGCGACGTGGATCACAAAGGCCACCCCCCTTTGAAAGCGAACTCCTCCACCGCTTTCCGCCCGCTCGGAGTCTCGCGAGCCCGCAACTTCTCCGGCAGAGTCGCCGGATCGCCGATCCGCCCAACCGCTGCAGCCGCCTCGATCCGGTAGCGCTCCGGCACCCGCAGCTCCGTCTGCGCCCGCTCGAAGTCCACGCCCGACATTCCATGCGCCTGATAGCCCATCCGGGTCGCCTGAAGCGCGAAGCAGGCCCAGGCGGCTCCGGAATCGTAGCTGTGGGTGTGGGAGGTCGCCGGCTCGCCGGACTTGTCCGTGAAGGGGAGGGTATCGGAAAGGATGTAGACCAGCGCCGACGCACTCTGCGCCCAGCTCCGGTTGAAGGGGATCAGCAAGTCGAGGAACCGCTCCCAATCCGCCTCCCCCCGCCGGGCGTAGAGGAACCGCCAGGGCTGGGAGTTGAACGCCGACGGCGCCCACCGCGCCGCCTCGAACAGGGTGAGCAGATCAGCTTCGGGCATTTCGGACCCGTCGAAGGCGCGGGGCGACCAGCGGTCGAGGAACAGCGGATCGACGGGGTGGTCGGGCTGGCGGGGCATTGGGCTCTCCTTGTCCTCCCCATCGCCAGATGGGGAGGGGGACCGCCGTAGGCGGTGGAGGGGTAAAGGGCGAGCGCCTCGGGGGGGCACGCGATCCTCCGACGACAGCGCTTCTACCCCTCCACCACGCTACGCGTGGTCCCCCTTGTATCTTCGATTTGTGGCAGAAGGTGGGTCGCAGGCGGCCCCGCGGGGCCGCCTGCGGCGCCCGGAAGCCCGCGACCCCCTTGGAGTTGCAGACCGCTGGGGAGCTTGGTGCTCCGGGCGCATCTTCAT
>DASVSX010000094.1:0-11943 GCA_036387875.1 Allosphingosinicella sp.
GCCAAAGACAGACTCCTCGCCGCCGGCAAACCACCAAAAGTCGCCCTCGTCGCACTCATGCGAAAGATGATCGTAACCCTCAACGCCATCCTCAACACAAAACTACCTTGGGCCCATGCCTAAGACGGTTGCTCCCCATGCTTTGCATGGGGAGGGCTATGCGGGGTTGCCCCTCAGTGCGGCCGGGGGCATAGGGCGCGCGACCATTAAGACGGCGCCCCTGTGCCGCCCCTTTGGGAGCCAATTATGAGTTCGGACACTCTCGCTGGATCCAAAGCTGCTTCCGGGGGAAGCAGCGCCAGCGAGAGCGTCGCGGAGCCCGCCGCCGCCGACGCGCGGATCGTCGACGCCCTCGCTTTCGCCCTCGTCGACGGAGCCCTTCCCGGCGAGCTCGCGGACTTCGCCGAACCGGACCGGATCGCCGCCGCCCAGTTTATCGCCGCTTGCGCCCTTCGCCGTCCGCCCGGAATCGCTTTGGTCCGGGTGGAGCCGCAGGGCGGGGCGCTCGGCCATCGCCGGATGCGGATCGGGATCGTCAACGACGACATGCCCTTCCTCGTCGACTCCGTCGCCAACACGCTCGCCGCGCGCAACCTCACAGTCCACCGCCTCCTCCACCCGGTCGTCTGCGTCACCCGCGACGAGGCCGGAACGCTCGTGTCGCTCGAGCCGCCCTGCGACCAGCCGGAGCTTCGCGAGTCGATGATGTATCTCGAGGTCGATCGCGCCGACGCGCGCGGGCGGCGCGAGATCGTCACCGACCTCCACCGGGTCCTCGCCGACGTCCGGGCGGCGGTCACCGACTGGAGGGCGATGCAGGCCCGGATGCGCGCCGACGCGGACGAGGCCGCCGACGAGGAAGGCGCCGCTTTGCTTCGCTGGTTCGCGGACGGGGCGATGACCCTGCTCGGCTACGAGGTCGAGCGGCTGGAAGGCCCGCCCGCCGACGCGCTCGGCCTGTTCCGGATCCCCGGGGAGCCGACCGATCCGGGCGGAGCGCTCGGCGCCATGCGCTATTTCGAGGCCGGCGGCGACGTCCCGCTTCTCGCCAAGGCCGAGCGCCGGGCCTCGGTCCACCGCCGGGTTCCGCTCGACCTCGTCGTGGTTCCGGTCAGGGAAAGCGGCAAGGTCACCGGGATCGGGGTCCATGCCGGCCTCTGGACGAGCGAGGCCCTGAGCTCCCCGGTCGAGGAGGTGCCGCTTCTCAGGAAGCGCCTCCAGCAGCTCGAAACCGAGTTCGGATTCGATCCGTCCGGCCACAGCGGCAAGGCGCTGCGCCATGCCGTCACCGCTTTGCCGCACGATCTCCTGGTCAGCCTCAGCGTCGAGGCGGTTCGCGAGCTCGTCACCACCGCCATGTCGCTGGCCGACCGGCCGAGGCCGACGCTCGCCCTCGTCCGTTCGATCCTCAACGGCAACATGTTCGCCTTCGTCTGGCTTCCGCGCGACGAGCTGACCACCCGCCGCCGTCTCGCCATCGGCAAGATGATCGAGCAGGCCTCGCAGGGCCGGATCTCCAACTGGTCTGTCGAGCTGGGCGACGGCGATCTCGCACTCATCCGCTACACGCTCTACGTCGGGCCCGAGACCCCGACCCCCGACGTCGCCGAGCTCGACCGCCGGCTCGACGAGATGGTCCGCGGCTGGGAGCCCTCGGTCGAGGAAGCGCTCGGCGAGCTGGTCGGCCCGCAGCGCGCGACCCGCCTCGCTTTGTCCTATCTCGACGACTTCCCCGAAGCCTACCGGGTCTCCGTCCCGCCGGCCGAGGCGGCCCAGGACATCCTTCGAATCTGCGCGCTCGACAGCGCCCTCCAGCGCGACGCCCGGCTCTATCGCGAGGCCGGGGACGAGCCCAAGCGGCTGAGGCTCAACACCTATCGCCTCGCCGAGATCATCCCCTTGTCCGACGCGGTGCCGGTGTTCGAGAATTTCGGCTTCCGGGTGCTCGAGGAGCACCCCACCGCCCTCGACGAGGGCCGCCTCGGCTACGTCCACGAATTCCTGCTCGAGGTCCGCTCCGGCGAGGCCGCTTCGGTGCTCGACCGCTCCGAGCTGGTCGAGCGCGCCATCGCGGAGGTGCTCGAGGGCCGGGCCGAGAACGACCCGTTCAACCAGCTGCTGGTCGCCGCCGCGCTCGCGCCGCGCGACGTCGTCCTCTTCCGCGCCTGGTTCCGCTACCTTCGCCAGGTCGGCCTGTCCTACTCGATGGTGACGGTGGTCGAGGCGCTTCGCCGAGCGCCCGGAGTGGCCCACGGCCTCATCGCCCTGTTCGATGCGCTCCACGATCCCCGGCACGAGGGTCCGCGCGAGGCCGCGGTGCAGGCCGCCGAGGAAGCGATCCGCGACGGCCTCTCCCAGGTCGCCGCCATCGACGAGGACCGGATCCTGAGGCTGCTCCACGGAGTCGTCTCGGCGACCCTGCGCACCAACGCCTTCACCCCGGCGGGGCGCGAGGCGCTCGCCTTCAAGCTCGACAGCGCGAAGGTCCCGAACCTGCCCCAGCCGCTGCCCTGGCGCGAAATCTGGGTCTATTCGCCGCGGGTCGAGGGCATTCACCTTCGCGGCGGCCCGATCGCCCGCGGCGGCCTTCGCTGGTCGGACCGGCGCGACGACTTCCGCACCGAGATCCTCGGGCTGATGAAGGCGCAGCTGGTCAAGAACGCGGTCATCGTGCCCACGGGCGCCAAGGGCGGCTTCTATCCCAAGCATCTTCCGCCGATGACGGACCGCGACTCCTGGCTCGCCGAAGGCACCGAAAGCTACCGGATCTTCATCCGCTCGCTTCTGTCGGTCACCGACAACATCGTCGGAAACAAGATCGTGCATCCCGACGGAGTCGTCGTCCTCGACGGCGACGATCCCTATTTCGTCGTCGCCGCCGACAAGGGCACCGCCACCTTCTCCGACGTCGCCAACGCGATCGCGACCGAGCGAGGCTTCTGGCTCGGCGACGCCTTCGCGAGCGGAGGAAGCTACGGCTACGACCACAAGGCGATGGGGATCACCGCCAAAGGCGCCTGGATCTCGGTCCAGCGCCACTTCCGCGAGATCGGCATCGACGTCCAGTCGCAGCCGATCCGGGTCGCGGGGGTCGGCGACATGTCGGGCGACGTGTTCGGCAACGGAATGCTCCTCTCCAGGGCGATCAAGCTGGTCGCCGCCTTCGACCACCGCCACATCTTCCTCGATCCCGATCCCGATCCGGAGTCGAGCTGGGAGGAGCGCAACCGTCTGTTCGCTTTGCCTCGCTCGAGCTGGGACGATTACGACCGCAAGCGGATTTCGAAGGGCGGCGGGATCTTCCCGCGCGCGCAGAAGTCGATCCCGCTCTCGCCCGAAATCCGCGCCCTGCTCGGCCTCGAGGCCGAGGAGACCGATCCCGCCACCCTGCTCACCGCCATCCTCTCGGCGCCCGTCGACCTGCTCTGGTTCGGAGGCATCGGCACCTACATCAAGGCCAGGAGCGAGAGCAATGCGGAGGTCGGCGACCCCGGCAACGATCCGATAAGGGTGAACGGCGCCGAGCTTCGAGCCAAGGCGCTCGGCGAGGGCGCCAACCTCGCAATCACCCAGGCGGGGCGGATCGAGTTCGCCTCGCTCGGCGGACGGATCAACACCGACTTCATCGACAATTCGGCCGGGGTCGACTGCTCGGACAACGAGGTCAACATCAAGATTCCGCTCAACCGGGAGATGATCGAGGGCCGCCTGAGCCTCGAGGACCGCAACGCGCTCCTCGCCGAGATGACCGACGAGGTCGCCGAGATCGTCCTCGAGGACAACCGCCTCCAGACCCTGGCGTTGTCCATCGCGGAGCGCAGCGGCGGCGCCGGGCTTCCGCCTCTGCTCCGGGCGATGGAAATGCTCGAAGAGGGCGGTCGTCTCAACCGCGCCGTCGAGGGGCTCGAATCCAACGAGGAGCTGATGCGCCGGGCGCAGGAGAATCGCGGACTGACCCGGCCCGAGCTCGCGATCCTCCTCTCGACCTCCAAGATGGCGCTCCAGGCGGCGCTCGAATCCGGCAAGATCACCGAGGATCCGACCCTCACTCCGGAGCTCTGCGGCGCCTTCCCGGAGACGATGCGCGCCCGTCAGGGCAACGCCATCCTCCAGCACCGCCTTCGCCGCGAGATCATCGCCACCAAGATCGCCAACCGGCTCGTCAACCGACTGGGGATCACCGCGCCCTTCGCCCTTGCCGAGGAGGAAGGGGCCTCGTTCGGACAGGTCGCCGCGGCTTTCGTCGCGGCCGAGCGCCTGTTCGGAATGCAGGTCTTCTGGGAGCGGCTCGACACCGCCGATTTGCCCGAGCAGCTCCGGCTCGAACTGTTCGACCAGGCCAGCCGGGCGCTCCAGCTCCACATGGCCGACATCCTTCGCAACACCTCGGCGACGACCAAGCTCGCCGAGATGGTCGACAATCTCGCGCCCGGGCTCAACGCGCTCGACGAGGCCGTCGATGGACTGCTCCGCCGCGAGGTCGCGAGCGAGGCGGGCGAGCGCCGCCGGCGGCTGGTCGATCTCGGAGCGCCCGACGACATCGCGCGCAAGATCGTCCGGCTGTTCGAATTGAACGGGGCCGTCGGAATCGCCGCCCTGGGCAAGCGCATGGGGGTCGACGTGATCGGCCTCACCAACGCTTACACCCGGCTCGGCGAGGCGCTCGGCCTCGACTGGGCCCAGGGCGCCGCCAACCAGTTCCGGGCGAGCGACCAGTGGGAGCGGCTCCTGACCGCGGGCCTCGCCCGCGACTTCGAGCAGCTCCGGCTCGACTTCCTCCACAGGAAGCGCGGAAGCGAGCCGACTCAGGCCGTCGACCAGTGGGTCGCCGCCCAGGGCCCCCGGATCGACCAGTTCCGCCGGGTGGTCGAGCGAGTCCGCAACGCCCCCGTCACCACCGCGCCGATGCTCGCCCAGATCGCCACGCAAGCGAGGGTTCTGCTCGGCCGCTGACTTGCCTCCCCATGCAAAGCATGGGGAGGGGGACCACGCCAAGCGTGGTGGAGGGGTATACGGCGCAGGCCTTTGCCAGCTACCCCTCCACCACCTTCGGTGGTCCCCCACCCCACGAGCTGCGCTCGCGGGGAGCCAGAGAGCGCGGAGGAGTTCTCCGACAGCCGCAAGCCAGCGCCTCGATGCACGGAATCCACCCATGGCCTAATTAGAACATAATCAGAACATGAATTCTCCTACAACTTTTCAGCCGCTGGCCTTCAAAAACAGCCAGGTACGAATCGCGCTCCCGAGATTGGGCGGATCGCGGTCTTCGACCCGCGCCGCGTCGATCCGCGCCACCAGGGCGCTCACCGGAACCCCCTCGGCCACCGCCGCCGCCTTCAGAGCGTCCCAGAAGACCGGCTCGAGGCTGATCGACGTCGAATGCCCGGCGATCATCACCGATCGTTTTACCGGGCCTGAGGAGTGAGCGCGCGCGGTCAAGAGCGCGTCGCCCCAGCGAAGGCTGGGGCCCCGGCGGGTGAAGGGCGCCAGCGCTTTTCACCCCACGGGATCCCAGCCTGCGCTGGGATGACGCTCACGACCCCCATCCTCAATACATGTGCTGCCCGCCGTTGATGCTGAGCGTCGAGCCGGTGATGAAGCCACCGTCGTCGGCGCACAGGAACACCACGGCGCGGGCGATCTCCTCGGCCTTGCCGAGCCTGCCGACCGGGATCCGGGCGACGATCTTGGCGAGCACGTCCTCGGGCACCGCCGCGACCATCTCGGTGTCGATATAGCCCGGGGCGATCGCGTTCACGGTCACCCCGCCGCGGGCGCCTTCCTGCGCCAGCGCCTTGGTGAAGCCGTGGATTCCCGACTTGGCGGCGGCGTAATTGACCTGGCCGTATTGCCCGGCCTGGCCGTTGATCGATCCGATGTTGACGATCCGGCCGAATTTGCGCTCCACCATGCCCTCGAACACCGCCTTCGCCATGTTGAAGCAGCCTCCGAGATTGACGTCGATCACCTCGTCCCAGGCCTGGCGGGTCATCTTCTTCATCGTCCCGTCGCGCGTGATCCCGGCATTGTTGACGAGCACGTCGACCGGGCCAAGCTCGCCCTGCACCTCGGCCACGCCCGCCTGGCAGGCGTCGAAATCGCCGACGTCCCATTTGAACGCCCTGATTCCGGTGCGCCCCGTGAACTCGCGCGCTTTCTCGTCATTGCCCGCATAGACGGCGGCGACCGTCACGCCCTGGTCGCGAAGGGCGACGCTGATCGCTTCGCCAATGCCTCTGGTGCCGCCGGTGACGATCGCAACGCGTGCCATGTTTGCTCTCCTGGATTTTTTTCTATGCCGCGCCCTTACGTAACGCTCCCCCAACCTTCAAGCTCGCGGCCCAAAATGCTGCGCAGCATTTCCACCCCGGCCGGGCTGTCGTTGAGGCATGGCAGATAGGCGAAGTCCTTGCCGCCCGCGGCGAGGAAGGATTCCCGCCCGCGAATCGCCAGCTCCTCCAGGGTCTCCAGGCAATCGGCGGAGAAACCCGGCGCGAAGATCGCCACCTTCGTGATGCCCTGGGCAGGAAGGCCTTCCAGCATCTTGTCGGTCGCGGGCTCGAGCCACTTCGCTCGGCCGAAACGCGATTGGAAGGCGACGAGGAGATCGCGCCCGCTCGACTCGCTCAGCAGCCGCGCCGTCTTGCGGCAGTGGCAATGATAGGGATCGCCCAGCTCAAGGGTTCGCTGCGGCATTCCGTGGAAGCTCGCGATGATCGCCTGCGGCTCGAAATCGAGGCTCCCCAGCCCTTCCTCCAGCCTAGCCTTCAGAGCTTCGATATAGGCCGGATCGTCATGATAAGGCGGAAGGGTGCGGATCGCCGGCTGCCACCGAAGCCTCCGCAGATGCGCGAAGGCTTCGTCGTTCGCGGTCGCCGTCGTCGCCGCGCAATATTGCGGGTAGAGCGGAGCGATCAGGATCCGCTCGCATCCCGCCGCCTTGAGGGCGTCGATCTTCCCGGCGATCGCGGGCTCGCCGTAGCGCATCGCGTGATCGACCATCACGTCGTCCCCGAATGCGCCCTGCAGGGCTTTCGACTGCTGGGCCGTGATCGCGGCAAGCGGCGAGCCCTCGTCCGTCCAAACCTGGCTGTAGGCGTGGGCCGACTTCTTCGGCCGGGTCCTGAGGATGATCCCGCGCAGGATCGGCTGCCAGACGAGCTGCGGGATCTCGATCACCCGCGGGTCGGAAAGGAACTCCCTCAAATACAGCCGCACCGATCCCGGCTCGGGCTTGTTGGGCGTTCCCAGGTTGATCAGAAGCACTCCGATCTTCGGGACCGGAACGGGCGGGTGATCGGCCGGCGGCTTCATCCGCCCACCCGAAGCGGAAGCGAGCGCAGCCGCTTGCCGGTCAGCGCGTGGAGCGCGTTGGCGATCGCCGGAGCGGCGACCGGAACGCCCAATTCGGTCGCGCCCCCCGATTCCTCCTCGCTCTCGAGCAGCTCGACCGTCACTTCGGGGGAGGCGGCCAGCCCGGGGAAACCGAATTGGCCGAAGCCGAGTGAGTCGGGCCGTCCGCCTTCGAAGCCGATCGCCCTGCCGGTGGCGGCGGCGATCCCGAAGACCAGCCCGCCCTCGATCTGCTGGCGGACCAGGTCCGGGTTGACGAGCCGCCCGCAATCGACGGCGCACACCGCCCTCAGCACCCGCACATCCTGGGCGGCCGTGACCTCGACCTCGACCAGGGCGGCGATATGGCTTCCAAAGGCGCTGTGGCAGGCGATTCCCATCGAGCTTCCAGGCACGCCTCCGTCCCACCCGCCCAGCGTCGCCGCGGTCGTCAGGCAGCGCGCCAGCCGGGGATTGTCGCCGAGCATCTGCATCCGGAACGACAGGGGCTCGACCCCCGATATCCGGGCCAGCTCGTCCATGAAGCTCTCGGTGAAGAAGGCGGTGTAGCTGTGCGCCCCCGAGCGCCAGCCGCCCACCCTCACTCCGGTCTCCGCGGGCAGATAGTCGACGCTGACGGCGGGTATGGCGTAGGGCGGAACCGCTCCCGCCGCCGGGTCGCCGATCGCCGCCATGACGCTCGCGCCTCCGCGAAGCCGCTCGGCGAGTTGCCTTCCGGTGTCCGGCGCCGCGATCCGCGCCTGCCAGCCGAGCACGATCCCGCCCGTGTCGAGCCGGGCCAGGATCTGGGCTCGGGCCGGGGCCCGGAACCCGTCCTGGACGCTTTCCTCGAGCCTCGACCAGCTGAGCTGGACCGGCCGCTTCGTCCGGACCGCCACCATCGCCGACTGCTCGATCGCCCGGGTCTCGAGCTTGCGCCCGTAGCCGCCTCCGGCCAGCGTCGGGTAGAGCGCGACCTGCGACTCGGCGAGTCCCGTCACTCGGGCCGCCGCCGCCCGGGCCAGGCCCGGCGCCTGGGTCGGCGCCCATATCTCCAGCCGGTCGCCGCCGAGCCGGGCGGTCGCGGTCAGGGTCTCGATAGGCGCGTTCGCGGCCGGTCCGGCGCTGTAATGGCCGCGAAGCACGTGGCCGCCCTCGAACGCGTCGGCCAGGTCGCCGCGGCTGTACACCCGCCGCCCCTCGTCCCGCTCAAGCGCCCCGATCAGGGCGGAGTCGATGCTCTCGCTCGAAACCGGCGGATGGGGCACGTCCCACACCGCCTCCAGCGCCTCGACTCCGCGGTTCGCCGCCCACCAGTTGGTCGCCACGCAGGCCACCCACCCCGGAGCGTCGATCGCTCCGAACACGCCCGGCACCGCAAGGCCCTTGTCCCTGTTCCAGCGGGCCAGGCGACTGTCCTGCGTCGGCCCGGCCCTAACCGAGGCATAGACCATGTCCGGAAGCCGGATATCCCCGGCGAAGGGCGCCGACCCGTCGACCTTCGAAGGCAGATCGAGCCTCGGAAGCGCCTGGCCGGTCAGCCGGTTGTCGATCCCGGCCCTGATCGGCAGATGCTCGGGAAGCGACTCCTTCGCCGCCGCTTCGGCGAGCTCCGCAAAGGCCAGCTTGCGCGCTCCGTCGGTGACGAATCCGGCCGCGCTGTCCAATGTCTCCCACTCGACCCCCCAGCGTCCCGCGGCGGCCTTCATCAGAAGCGCCCGGGCGCCCGCGCCCGCCTGGCGGAGGGGCTTCTCGAAGGCCCGGACCGAGGTCGATCCGGCGGTCAGGATCGCGGCCTCGCCGCCCTCGAACCGTTGCGCGCGCCAGCGCCGCATCCCTCCCGCGAACGAGGAATCGCCCTCCCCCTCGGCGAGCAGCCGGTTGGCGTAGAGCGGCCCGATCGGCGCCGGCTCCACGCCGACGGTGCGCCAGTCGGCCCCGAGCTCGTCGGCGAGGATCTGGGCGAGCGCCGTCCAGCTCCCCTGCCCCAGCTCCGACTGCGGAACGGCGACCAGCACCCGGCCGTCGTTGCCGATCCTGAGAAAGGCGTTGAACGCCTGCTCCCCTTCGCCCGAGCGCAGATTATGCTCGTAGGATCGCGGCCAAAGCGCCCAGGCGAGGATGAGCCCGGCCCCGGCGCCACCGCTCACGAGCAGGGTCCGCCGGCTGATCCCTCTCCTCTCGCCGCCTCGCGCCATGAAGGGCTGATAGAGGGGCGCGGAGGAAGCGGCTAGCCTCTAGTCCTCCCCGTCCGCGCAGCGGATGGGGAGGGGGACCGCACGAAGTGCGGTGGAGGGGCTGCGGCGCTGACAGCCCCTCCACCATGCTCCGCATGGTCCCCCTCCCCATCGCTTCGCGACGGGGAGGATGAGAGAGGCTAGCCCCTAGTCCGCTCCCTCTCTATCAGCCTCGCATGGCGCGGAGCGGTGAGAAGAAGGGGATCAACCGGAGGACCCTCCTCATTAGCGGGGGCGCCGGAGCCGGGCTGCTCCTCGCCTGGGCGGCATGGCCGCGATCCTATTCGCACGGGCTGCGTTCGGGCGAAGGGGAGCAGGCGTTCAACGCCTTCCTCAGGATCGGCGGCGACGGACGGATCCTCGTCGCCGTTCCGCAGGCGGAGCTGGGGCAGGGAAGCTGGACGGCTTTGGCGCAGATCCTCGCCGACGAGCTGGGGGCGGACTGGCGCACCGTCGGCGTGGAGCCGGCGCCGATCGGCCCGCTTTACGCCAACCGGCTGCTTGCGGAAGGCGAGGACGACGGATCGTTCGCGGGCGGGATCCGGCGGTGGCGAGCGGGCCGTTTCGAGGGCGGCGAGGCCGCGATGCTCACCGCGGGGTCGACCTCGGTAAGGGCATTCGAGCGGCCGCTTCGCGAGGCGGGCGCGGGGGCGCGGGCGTTGCTGATGAAGGCGGCCGCTGCGCGCTGGGGCGTGGAATGGGAGAGCCTCGACACCGCCGCGGGCTTCGTGCTCGACGGCGGGCGAAAGCTGAGCTTCGCCGAGCTGGCCGAGGCCGCGGCGGGAGAGGAGCTGCCCGAGCATCTGCCGATCCGCGCCGGAATCGACAACCGGCTGACGGGCCAGCCGCTGCCGAGGCTTGATCTGCCGTCCAAGGTCGACGGCTCAGCGCCGTTCGCGGGGGACATAAGGCTGCCGGACATGGCCTTCGCCTCGGTGCGGGCGGGGCCGACCGAGGACAGCCGGCTCGCCCGCTGGAGCAAGGAACGGGGCCTGGCCGTCCCCGGCGTGTTCGGAGTGCTCGACGCTCCGGGCTGGGTTGCCTGCGTCGCGACCAACTGGTGGGCCGCGAACAGGGGCGTCGAGGCGCTTGGGCCGGTATGGGAGGTGCCTCATCCGCCGACCTCCAGCCAAGGCATCGACGCGAAGCTGATCGGCGCTCTGGAGAAGGACGAGGGGCGGCGGGTCTACAGCCGGGGGGATCTCGACGATGCGTTCGAGGGCGGGCATGTGCTGCGCGGCCATTACCAGGCGGGGCCCGCCGCCAGCGCGCCGCTGGAAACCCTGACCGCGACCGCTCGGCTGGCGGGCAACCGGCTGGAGATCTGGGCGCCGACCCAGGCGCCGGGGCTCGCCCGGGCCGCGGCGGCGCGGATCGCCGGGCTCCCCGAGGGCCAGGTGACCGTCTATCCAACGATGATCGGCGGCGGCTACGGCCGAAAGCTCGAGACCCGGGCGATCGAGCAGGCGGCGATGCTCGCGGTTCGGGTCGGGCGGCCGGTGCAGCTCGCCTGGTCCCGGGTCGAGGAGACGGTGCAGGACGGCTTTCGAGCGCCCGCGCGGGCGCAGTTGCTGGCTCGGCTGGACGAAGGCGGGATCGTCCTGGGCTGGCAGGCGCGGATCGCCGCGCCGGACACGGGCGCGCAGCTGGGCGAGCGGATCGGCGGAGGCGGCATGGCGATGGCAGCGATCGGCGATCCCACGGCGGGAGCAGTGCCGCCCTATGGGATCCCCGCGGTGACGGTGGATTACCTGCCCGCGGAGACCGGGATCAGGGTGGGCGGCTGGCGTTCCGGCGCGCACAGCTACACCGCTTTCTTCACCGAAAGCTTCATGGACGAGCTGGCGCGGATATCGGGAGTGGAGCCCTTGTCCTTCCGGATGCAGATGCTGGGCGAAAATCCGCGCCTCGCGCGCTGCCTGACGACGGCGGCGACCCTGGGCGGCTGGGACGGCGGAGTGCCGGGCAGCGCGATGGGCATCGCCTGCCACAGCGCCTTCGGCAGCCATATCGCCGCGCTTCTGGAGGTAGAGGTCACCGCGGAGCAGAGGGTGCGCGTGCTGCGCGCGATATGCGCCGTCGACTGCGGACGGGTCGTCAATCCGGAGCTCGTTCGCCAGCAGATCGAGGGCGGGCTCCTCTTCGGAATAGCGGCCGCGGCCGGCAGCGCGATCGGATTTGAGGCCGGCCGTCCCACGCCCCGGGGCTTCGGCGATCTCGGCTTCACCACGCTCGCTCAGTCCCCCGACGTCACGGTCGAGCTGCTGGAGAGCGAGGACGAGCCCGGTGGGGCGACCGAGCTGGCGGTGCCGGTCGCGGCCCCCGCCATGGCCAACGCGCTCCACGCGCTCACCGGGCGGCGCCTGCGCTCCCT
>DASVSX010000095.1:0-77951 GCA_036387875.1 Allosphingosinicella sp.
CGTCGGCATGGCTCGGGTCAAGGCGAACAACTATCGCAACTTCGCGAACGCCACGCCCTTCCTCGACGGCTCCGATTCGGGTCTTGCCTGGCAGGTCTTCGCCGGCGTCCGTCAGGCGATCAGCGACAATATCGACGTGACCTTGAAGTATCGCTTCTTCAACGCCGACAAGGTCAAAATGACCGCCTTCAACGGCGCGGCGACCGAAATGCGGTTCCGGTCGCACAGCCTTCTCGGAGGTCTGACCTTCAACTTCGGTGGCGCCGAGCCGGCGCCGGAGCCGGAGCCCGCGCCGCTGCCGGAGCCGACCCCGGTTCCGCCGCCGGTCGAGCCGACCCCGCCGCCGCCGCCGGCGCCGTGCGTGGCCGGTCCGTTCATGGTCTTCTTCGACTGGGATCGCGACGAGATCACTCCGCAGGCTTCGGCGATCCTCGACAACGCGGCTTCCGCTTATCAGACCTGCGGCCAGGCCCAGGTGATGATCGCCGGTCACGCCGACAAGTCGGGTTCGGACCAGTACAACGTCGGCCTCTCGCAGCGTCGTGCCGCGAACGTCCGTTCGTACCTGGCCGGCCGCGGAATCCCCGACGGAGTCATGACCACGGAAGCGTTCGGCGAGAGCCGCCCGCTGGTCGAGACCCAGGACGGTGTCCGCGAGCCGCAGAACCGGCGCGTGGAAATCTCCTTCGGACCCGGCTCCGGCTGGTAAGAAGGGGTTCGCCGCTCCGGCGGCGCAACGCCAAGAACAAGGAGGGAGTCGGCTTTCGGGCCGGCTCCTTTCTTTTTGTGGCCTGCGCTTTGGAACGCCGGTGACGAAGCGAGCTGGCGGAGCGGCACTCGAGAGCGCAATCTCAGCGCGTAGCGCCTGTTCCGACACGCCCGTGGCCGCCTTTCCAGCTCATCACATTTCAGATTTTGAACGCAACGACGCTAAGACGCGACGAGGCCGCGCGTGGCGACTGCGGCGTGAGCATCCTCAGCCGCCTGCCAGGGCCGATGGATGGCTGCATTGGCGGGCTCATCGGGTCGTCGCGTCGTCGATGTCGAACTAATCGGCGAGGGACAGCGGGCCGCAAAGTCCGGTCCTCCCAAAAGCGCTTGTCGCTCCAAACCGGCGCGGGTTAAGCGGGCGGCTCGGCCGCACAGCAAGGATATCCGATGCGTATCGCGATGGTCGGTACCGGCTATGTGGGGCTGGTCTCCGGCGCCTGTTTTTCCGATTTCGGGCATGACGTCGTCTGCGTCGACAAGGACGAAGGCAAGATCGAGGCCCTGAGCCGCGGCGCAATTCCCATCTTCGAGCCCGGGCTCGAAGAATTGGTCGAGCGAAACGTTCGAGGCGGCCGGCTCACCTTCAGCACCGATCTCGAAAGAGGCGTGGACGGAGCGAAAGCGGTATTCATCGCCGTGGGCACTCCGTCCCGTCGCGGGGACGGGCATGCCGACCTCAGTTACGTTTTCGGAGCGACCGAAGAGATCGCCCGGGCGCTTCGCGGGCCCGCCGTGGTGGTCACGAAGTCGACCGTCCCGGTCGGCACCGGCGACGAGGTCGAGCGGATCATCCGCCGGACGGCGCCCGACGCCCGGGCCTGGGTGGTCTCCAACCCGGAATTCCTGCGCGAGGGCGCGGCGATCGAGGATTTCAAGCGGCCCGACCGGATCGTCGTAGGCACCGACGACGAGGAGGCGGTGGAGCTGATGCGCGAAGTCTACAGGCCGCTCTATCTCAACAAGGCGCCGCTGATGTTCACCGGCCGGCGGACGGCGGAGCTGATCAAATATGCCGCCAACGCCTTCCTGGCGACCAAGATCACCTTCATCAACGAACTTGCCGACCTCTGCGAGGCGGTCGGAAGCGACGTTCAGGACGTCGCTCGCGGGATGGGGCTCGACAACCGGATAGGCCCGAAATTCCTCCATGCCGGTCCCGGCTATGGCGGATCCTGCTTCCCCAAGGACACGCTCGCTTTGCTGAAGACGGCCGACGACCATCAGGCGCCGCTTCGAATCGTCGAAGCGGTCGTCAAGGTGAACGACGCCCGCAAGCGCGCGATGGGCCGAAGGGTCGTCCAGGCGCTCGGCGGCGAGGCGAAGGGTCGGACCGTGGCACTGCTCGGCCTCACCTTCAAGCCGAACACGGACGACATGCGCGACGCCCCCTCGCTCAGCATCGTCCAGGCGCTTCGGGACTCCGGGGCGACCGTGCGCGGCTACGATCCCGAGGGCACCGAGCAGGCGCGGCCGATGATGCCCGACGTCCTGTTCTTCGACAGTCCCTATCGGGCGGCGGCCGGAGCCGACGCGGTGGTCCTCGTGACCGAATGGGACGTGCTGCGCGCTCTCGATCTGAAGCGCCTCGCCCAGGGCATGGCCCAGCCGGTCTTCGTCGACCTGCGAAGCGTCTATCCTCCAGAGGATGTCGAGGCCGCTGGGCTGCGCTGGTTCGGGATCGGCCGCTCGCCGCGGAGCTGATCCTGGCAACCGTTGCCGGGCGGGATCGTTCATCTCCCGAAGAGGAGAATGAGGATGAGGCTCGCTCAATTGCTGATCCCGGGCTTTTCAGCCCTCGCACTGGCCGCCTGCGCGACGGATGAAGGTCGCGACGTGGGCAACATGGCCGACGATGCCGGGCCCCCGGCAGCGGTTTCGACCATCGGCCCCTCCCGCCTGACCGCGGAGCTGCGCGACGCCCAGGGGCGGGTTCGAGCCCGGGCCACCGCCGAGACGTCCGGCGACAGCCTCAGGGTAAGGGTAGAGGCCGTCGGAATGAGCGCGGGCGCCTATGGGGCGCATCTCCATACCACCGGCCGCTGCGAGGCGCCGGGCTTCGAGTCGGCCGGCCCGCACTGGAACCCCACCGGCCAGATGCACGGCAAGGACAATCCCAAGGGTATGCACAAGGGCGACCTGCCAAACCTCGTGGTCGGAACCGACGGAAGCGGCAGCTTCGAATATACTATACCCAATGCCGGGCTGTCGGGGATGCTTCCGACCTCGCTCATCGACGGCGACGGAGCCGCGGTGGTGATCCATGCCTCAGCCGACGACTACCGGACCGACCCGTCCGGCAAGAGCGGAGCGAGGATCGCCTGCGGCGTGCTGGGGTAAGCGTCATTGCGAGCGCAGCGAAGCAATCCAGCTCCGAGCCTGGCCCGAGTGCCGTAGCTGGATTGCGTCGTCGCTGCGCGCCTCGCAGTGACGAAGCTTTTCCCTAGATCGCCTCCCCCGATTCCCGCGCCCGCTCGACCTTCGTCGCCTCCAGCTCGGCGATCCGACGCGAGGCGATCCACAACGCGATCAGGGTGAAGGGCGGGACGACGTAGAGGGCGAATATCCCGGTCGCGAGGTCGCCGGTGATCATCGACACCTTTCCGGCATAATAAGGGCCGAGCGCGAGCCCAACCATCGTGGTGCCCAGAACGTAGGTCGCCCCTGCGGTAGCGCGCATCCTTGGAATCACCAGATCCTGCAGCGTCGCGACCGCGGCGCCCACCCAGGCGGAGGCCAGCATATGGGCGACCGGGTTCACCCAGTAGAAGGCGGCGAGGTTGTCGGTGGTCAGAAGGAAGGCCACGAACGGGATCGGGAGGATCACCGACAGCATGTTGACGAAGAGCCGGCCCCTCGGGTCGCGCTGCCGCCAGAGGTCGGACAGATAGCCGCCGAGGATCACTCCCGCCGCGGCGGAGAAGGCCGCCGACCAGCCGAGGATGAAGCCGATTTCCTCCTTCGCCTTCATTCCGCCGATGAAGCGGGCCGGCTCCAGCGCTCCACCGTAGAAATTCTGCTCGACATAATGGGGCATCCAGAAGCTCGTCGCGTAGGTGACGAAGGAGATGCTTCCGAAGGCGACCGCCAGGGTCACGACGATCGGCGTTCCCCAGATCAGCCGGTATACGGGCGGGTCGCGAAATTTGAGCGACTGGACCCAGGAGAAGATGGCGTAGACCCCCAGGCCGTAGGCGCCCCATTGGGGTGCATCGCCGGTGAGGCGGTAGAGTGCGTAGGCGACTGCGACGACCAGGGCGAGCGCGACCAGGTTGAGCCGGAGCGCACCGGGGAAGCGCGAGACGCTGAGCAGAGTGAGAGGCGGCAATATGGCCACCAGCTCGCGGCCGAACTCTCGCCAGGCGTTGGGGCGGACGATCGGCTGCGCAAGCCCGTCGGAGGCGCCGCGCTGCGGCTCGCGAAGGGTCAGAACCCATAAGGCGAGAAGCAGGCCTGGAAGGCCGACGGAAAGGAAGGCCGCCTGCCATCCGGCAAGCCCGAGCGGGGCCAGGGCAGGATCGGGATAGGCGCCGTTCCAGCGGGCGACGACGAAGCCGCCGATCGGCAGGCTCAAGGCTCCGCCGATGTAGAGCCCGCTCGAATAGATGGACAGTGCCGTCGCCCGCCGCTCCTTCGGGAACCAGTCCGAGATCATCGAATAAGCGGCGGGAGAGGCGCTCGCCTCACCGATCCCGACTCCGATGCGGGCGGTGGCGAGCATCGCGAAGCTGTTTGCGAATCCGGAGAAAGCGGTCATCGAGGACCAGAGCGCCAGGCCCATTGCCATCAGCCGGCCCCGATACCAGCTGTCCGCGAGCCGCCCGAGCGGGATCCCGAACAGAGCGTAGAAGACGGCGAAGGCGGTGCCGTACAGGAAACCGATCTGAGCGTCCGAGACCGACAGATCGCGCTTGATGTCGCCGACCAGGATCGAGAGGATCTGCCGGTCGATGAAGTTGATGATGTAGACGATGACGAGGACGAACAGCGCGTACCAAGCGTAGGCGCCAATCCGAGCGGGACGGGCGGGGGCGGGTGGAGCGGGGTCGGACGCCATGGGCCCTCTCATTGTACTTCCGGTTCCATGTGGCTAGCAGAGCGGGCCGCTTTGGCAACAAGGCTTCGCTCATGAAGACCAGCGTCCTGTTCGTCTGCCTCGGCAATATCTGCCGCTCCCCGCTCGCCGAGGCCGCCTTCCGGCGCGAGTCGGAGCGGCTCGGGCTCGAGATGGAGATCGACTCCGCGGGCACCGGCGACTGGCATATCGGCTATCCTCCCGATCCGCGGGCCGCCGCAGTCGCGGCCCGCAACGGGATCGACATTTCCGGCCTGAAGGCGCGGCTCGTGACGGCGGAAGACTTCCGCCGCTTCGACCATATCGTCGCACTCGATCCGAACAACCTGCGCGACCTGGAGCGCATGCGGCCCGGCGGCGGCAAGGCGCGGCTTTCGCTACTGCTCGATCATGTCGACGGGCGGCAGGGGCAGGCGGTCGCCGACCCTTATTATGGCGAGGAGAGCCATTTCGACACCGCCTGGGACGACGTGACCGCAGGCGCGGAAGGGCTGGCCCGGAAGATCGCCGAGGGCAGGTGACGGCGTTCGCCCGTCGAGTCGCAGCCCTGACCGGGCTGCCCGAGGACCGGCTCGAACGGCTCGCCGGGGGCGATCTTTCCGAGGCCCTGCTGGTGCGCAGGCCGGACGGCCGGGCGTCGGTCGCCAAGCGCGACCTCGCCGGGGGCGCCGAGGCTGCGATGCTTCGCACGATCGCTGCGGCCGGAGTCCCGGCCCCCCTGGTCGAGGGCGAGCATGAAGGTGTGCTCCTGCTCGAGCATATCCCGAACGACCGGGTGTTCAGCGCCTCCGCCTGGGCCGACATCGGGACGATGTTGCGGCGATTGCACGATCGGGGCGGCGAGCAATATGGCTGGCCGGTCGATTACAAGATCGGAACCGTCGCCCTCGACAATCGCGAGCGCCGGGACTGGCCAGGCTTTTGGGCCGAGCAAAGGCTGGTCGCGACCGCCGGGGTGCTAGACCGGCCCTGGCGCGAACGGGTGGGAGCGCTTGCGAGGCGGGCCGGCGAGATCGCCGCGCCCGCGCCTCGGCCCGCTTTGCTTCACGGCGATTTGTGGAGCGGCAACATCCTCGTCGCGGGCGGCCGCCTCGCCGCACTCATCGACCCGGCCTGCTATCATGGCGACCCCGAGGTCGATCTCGCGATGCTGACCTTGTTCGATACTCCCGGGCCGACCTTCTGGGAGGCCTATGGCCCGCTCGAGCCGGGCTCTGAGCAGCGGCGCGCCTTCTACCAGCTGTTCCCGGCGCTGCTCCACATGCGGCTGTTCGGCGATACCTATGCGGGAATGGCGGACCGGCTGCTGACCGGGCTCGGCGCGTAGCCCCATTGACCTCGGGCGGGTGTTTCGTTATTTGCCGAAATAACAAACAAAGGGTGTCTCCAGATGCATTCGGGACTTGCCGCGATTGCCTTGGCCGCCTTGCAAGGCGCCCCCTCACCGCCCGCCGCCTTACCCGTCGAGGCACCCGGTCCTTCCGGCGCGTTGCGCGGGACGATGCTGCGGCCTGCCGAGATCGCGGCGCAAGTGTTGATTATCCCAGGATCGGGGCCGACCGACCGAGACGGCAACAGCCCTTCGGGAATCGTCGCTGCACCCTATCGCCTCCTCGCCGAAGCCTTGGCCGCGCGCGGCATCGCCTCCGTCAGAATCGACAAGCGGGGAATGTTCGGAAGCGCCGGCGCCGTTCCGGACGCCAACGCGGTCACCATCGCGGACTATGCCGGCGACGTCCACAGCTGGATACGGGCGATCAGGTCACGGACCGGCGCGCGCTGTGTATGGTTGCTCGGACACAGCGAAGGCGGACTGGTCGCCTTGGTCGCAGCGCAGCGGCCGGAGGGCATTTGCGGCCTCGTTTTGGCGGCAGCGCCGGGGCGCAGGTTCGGCACGGTGCTTCGCGAGCAGCTTCGAGCCAATCCCGCCAACGCGCCTCTGCTCGCCGAGGCAATGGCGGCCATTGACAGCCTGGAGGCGGGCAAGCGGGTCGACCCCGCCGGGCTCAACCCGGCGTTGCTACCTTTGTTTGCGCCGCAAGTGCAGGGGTTCGTTCGGAGCCTTCTCTCCTACGATCCCGCTCGGCTAGCGGGTCGCGTAGGCAAGCCGGTGCTGATCGTGCAAGGCGAGCAGGACCTTCAGATCGCCAAGGTGGATGCCATCCGGCTCGCGGCTGCAAATCGGAACGCGAAGCTGGCCCTTCTGCCCGGGGTCAATCATGTGCTGAAGGTCGTTGGAAGCGACGACCGCGCGGCCAACGCAGCGACCTATTCCGATCCCTCGCTTCCGATCGCCCCAGCGGTGGCCGGCGCGATCGCGGATTTCATCCTCACTTCGCATGATGCGCGCGGGACAAAGCCATGAATGCGGTCTTCGAGGCCCTCGCGCACCCGACCCGCCGCGCCGTCCTCGAGATGCTGAAGCGGGGATCAAGGACGGCGGGTGAGCTGGCAGAGGCTCTCAACGTGTCGAAGCCGACCATGTCGGGGCATTTCGCCAAGCTGAAAGAGGCTGGGCTGATCCAGGCCGACCCGCGCGGCACGACCATCATATACAGCATCAACTTGTCGACCCTGGAAGAGGCGTTGCTGGGCTTCATGGGCAGGCTGGGCGTGGCGCCGGAAACCAGCGGAGAAATGGCATGAACAGGAAGACGATGGCGTTCGCGGCCATGCTCGTCGCAGCGACGATGGTCGGAGTGGCGCTCCTGGTGGGGAGCTCCGTTCCGGCCGACCTGGCGCTTCCGATCCACTGGGGGATCGACGGCGAGCCCGACCGCTTCTCCGACAAATGGACGGCCCTGCTGATTCCGCCCGGCCTGGCCGCAGGGATCTCGCTGCTCTTCTATTTCCTGCCGTCGATCGAGCCGCGGCAAGAGGGGCTGCGACGCAGCCAGGGCCTGTATCTTTGGGGCTGGGCCGCCCTCCTGCTGATGAGCGCGGCGATCGAGCTTGCGCTGGTGGCCCTGGCCCTGGGTTGGTCGGTTCACGCCGCTCATATCATCGCCGGCGGTTTCGGAGCGACGCTGATCCTGATCGGTAATCAGCTCGGCAAGTCGCGCAGCATGTACCTGATCGGCATAAGGACACCGTGGACTCTTGCCAGCGAGGAGGTGTGGATCCGAACGCACCGCCTGGCGGGCAAGCTGATGGTCGGCGGCGGCTTCGTGACGATCGGTGCTGCGCTGCAGCCGCTTCCCTCGGGCGCGCTGGCAACGGTGATGCTGGGAGTGATCGCTGTCGCCGCGGGAGTGCCGATCGTCTACTCCTTCCTGCTGTGGCGGCGCGAACGCTCGGCTCAGCCCAGCGAATAGAGGCCCGCCACCGAGTAGATCGGTCCTTCGGGCGTCAGTCGGCTCTCGTAGAGGCAGAATTGCGCGACCGGGAAAGGCGGGCCGCCGACTCCGCCCGATCGCTCCACCAGGGAACCGACCGGGCCGGAGCCGCGGGGCAGGCGGGCGATCGTGATGTGCGGCATGTAGGCGCGCCGGTCCGGCTCGACTCCGACCCGGACGAGCGCCTGGTCGATCTTCTTGTGGAGGGCTCGAAGCGGCTCGTGGGGAGTCACCCCCGCCCACAAGGTCACCGGCTCGCCGCGCCTCTCGAAGGCCCCAAGGCCGTTCAGCGCGATCGAGAAGCTCGGATGATGGACCGAGCTCAGCGCCGCGTCGACGTCCTCAGCCAGATGCCGGTCGACCTCGCCGACGAAGCGGAGGGTCAAATGCAGCTGATCGTCCGGCAGCCAGCGGGCGCCGGCCACTCCGCCCATCAGGTCGAGCAATCGGGCACGGACCGTCGCCGGCAGGCGGATGGCGACGAAGAGTCGATGCATGCCGCCCCCTTAGCGGCCGCCGGACGGCATGCGTACCGGTTTTCCTTGAATGTGGGGGGCTCTCCCACGATATTGGAGCGACGCGGCGCTCGCATTACGCCGCAAAAGGAGAGAGTTCGAAATGGCTAACGGATTTGACCCGCGCGCGACCGCAGCGCCGCACACGGCCGATACGCTCGGCCGGGAGAGCGTCGCCTATGACGCGGGCCTGCGGTCCTACATGCTGTCGGTCTACAATTACATGGCGTCGGGCGTTCTTCTGACCGGCGTCGTCGCTTTGCTGTTCGCCCGCTCGGGCGCGGCGGAGACGATCCTGATGGGCCCCGGCATCCTCAAATATGTCATCATGTTCTCGCCGCTGGCGTTCGTGATGGTTCTGAGCTTCGGGATCAACCGGCTTTCGACCGGGACGGCGCAGCTGCTCTTCTGGGCGTTCGCGACGGTGATGGGCCTGTCCATGGCCTCGATCTTCCTGGTCTATACCGGCTCGTCGATCGCGATGACCTTCTTCGCGACCTCGGCCGCGTTCCTGTCGCTCAGCCTCTACGGCTATACGACGAAGCGCGACCTGTCGGGCTTCGGCACGTTCCTGATCATGGGCGTCGTCGGGCTGATCGTCGCTTCGCTGCTCAACCTTTGGTTCCAGTCGCCGGTCATGACCCTGGCGATCAGCGCCATCGGAGTCCTGATCTTCGCGGGCCTCACCGCCTACGACACCCAGCGGATCAAGAGCATGTATGCCTATGTCGCCGGAACCGACATGATCGGCAAGACGGTGATCATGGGCGCGCTGTCGCTCTACCTCGACTTCGTCAACATGTTCACCTTCCTGCTGCAATTCCTCGGCAGCCGCGACTAAGCGGCGGCTCCACGCCGAAGACAGGGACAGGCCCGGCGGAAACGCCGGGCCTTTCTTTATGCGCGTCGTCCCAGCGAAGGCTGGGACCCCGGGGGGTGAAGACCACCGAGCCTTTCACCGGCCGGGGCCCCAGCCTTCGCTGCGGCGACGAAGCTATCCGAGGTGCCTTCCGAAGAAGTCGAGCGTACGCTGCCAGGCGAGCTTCGCCGCGGCGGCGTCGTAGCGCTCCGCCGAAGTGTCATTGTGGAAGGCGTGGTTGACCTTGGGATAGACGTGGGCGTCCACCGTCTTTCCGGCGGCGGCGAGTGCGTCGCGCCAGGGGAAGCCGGTCTTGTTCACCCGCTCGTCGAGGCCGGCATAATGGAGCTGCATCGGAGCCTTGACCTGCGCCGCGAGCGCCGGGTCCGGAGCTGGGCCGTAGAAGGACACGCCGGCGTCCAGAACCTCGCCGGCGGCGAGCGCAACCCGGTTGACCATTCCGCCGCCCCAGCAGAAGCCGACCGCGCCGGCCTTGCCGTTGCTCCCGGGCAGCGACTTAAGAAGGCGCAGGGTTGCAACCGCATCCGCCGCCGTCGCTCCGAGGTCGAGCTTGCCGATCGCCTCGCGCGCGGCGTCCTCGTCGGTCGGCGTTCCTCCGACAGGCGAGAGGAAATCGCCCGCGACGGCCCGGTAGCCCGCCACGGCGAGGCGGCGGGCGACATCCTCGGTATGAGCGTTGAGCCCGCGGTTCTCGTGAATGACGAGCACCGATCCGAGCGGGCGGGCCGGATTGCGCGGCTCGGCCTGATAGCCTCTCATGGTGCGTCCGCCCCCGACGGGCCAGCTCATCCGCCGGGTGCGGATTCGGCGGTCCGAATCCGCGACAAGGGCCGCGGCGGCCGGATCGGCGGCGATCCCAGCCAGCAGCGCAGAAGCGGCGGCCGCGGTGCCGGCGAGCCGGGTAAGCTCGGACATGAAGGCCCGGCGGTCCAGGCCTTCATGGGTGAAGCGGTCGTAGAGGGCTATGGCGGCGGCGCGCAGGTCGTTCATCTTAGTCCGCCTTCGGCTCGGGACGGGACTGCTCGGGCATGACAGCATCGTCCAGCTCGCGCGCCCGAACCGCGGCGGGCCGGCTGCTGATCCGCTCGAAATAGTCGACGAAGGCCGGGCGCTTGTCGATCGAGTTGAACATCATCCCCCAGCCGATCTGCGAGCCGACATAGACGTCGGCGGCGGTGAACTGGTCGCCGCAGATATAGGGGCCGGAGCCGAGCACGCAGCGTTCGAGCGCGTCGATCGTCTCCTCGAAGCTGCCATAGCCCGCCATCGCCTTCTTGTCGGCGGGCGCGAGCAGGCCGAGCGATTTGGCCGTCACCGCCGCCTCGACCGGACCGGCGGCGAAGAACATCCAGCGATAATAAGGCCCGCGGCGCTCGTTGCCCGGCGGGGGCGCGAGGCCCGCGTCGGGAAAGGCGTCGGCGAGATAGGCGCAGATCGCGGCGCCCTCGGTCACCACCGTGTCGCCATGCCTGATCGCCGGAACCTTCCCCATCGGGTTGACGGCGAGATATTCGGGCGCCTTCATCGTCGTCCCGTAATCGAGCAGCACCGTCTCATAGGGCTGACCGATCTCCTCCAGCATCCAGCGGACGATCCGGCCGCGCGACATGGGGTTGGTGTAGAAGGTGAGCGTTTGAGACATGCGAAGGTCCTCCTGTGACGCTCTCCCTAGCGCCGGACCGGGGCGGCAGGAAGCCGGTCCGGCGGGTCGGCGGCCAGCAATTCGCCAACGGAGACGATCCTGAAGCCGCGGGCCTGAAGACCTCGGGTCACCAGCGGCAGCGCTTCGCGGGCGGTGCCGTTGGCGCCGTACATGAGGTGCATCAGAAGGATCGACCCCGGCTTCGCTTCACGGACCAGCCGGTCGGCATAGGCACGCGGATCCTCAACCTCCGGTTCTTCGACGTCGATCATCACCATCCTGTAGCCCTCCTCCGGGCCGCGGCGGGAAGGCCCCAGATCTTCTTCCCGTAAGGCGGCCTGAAGAGCCTGGGCGCCGACGCTCCGGCGGCGACGAGCCGGCGGTGGGTCTCGCCGATCTCCCTGTCGTAGAAGCCGGCGGAGCGGCCGATCATCATCTGGTGGTTCAGGCTGTGATTGGCGACCTCATGGCCCTCCGCGACGATGCGGCGGACAAGGCGAGGCCGCTCGCCGCCTCGCGGCCGATCAGGAAGAAGGTAGCCCGCGCGCCTCCGGATCGAAGCGCGGCAAGGGCCGAGTCGACGCCCCGTTCGGTCGGTCCGTCGTCGAACGTGAGAGCCACCATGGGCTTGTCCGTCTCCACCCGGCAGACGATCTCGCCGACCAGAGTGAAACAGCGCGCGTTGCCGATCGCATGGAGGGCAGCGAGGACAGCCAAGGTCAGGATCAAGGTCGCCGCGCTCCATCGGATCCGAGCAGAGCGCCACATTGCGTTCGCCATCGCTGCCGCTCCCGGTTCCCTTGCCCGGGCAAACCTAGCCGTCATTGCGAGCGAAGCAATCCAGTGCGGCGTCTCCACCGACTGGATTGCTTCGTCGCTCCGCTCCTCGCAATGACGGGCAAGAGGCAGCCTACCCCCGCAGGTCACGCCTGCTCGGGCTGGCCTTCCTCGGGCTGGCCGGCTTCGCTCGGGCCCTGCTCGCCTTCGCTCCGGCCCTGCTCGGCTTCCGGCTCGGCCTTCTTGCCGCGCTTCTTGCTCGCCTTGGGCGCCGCCGGGACGATCTCGAAGACCGGGGCGTCGTCCTTGATCGTGACCTTGACCTCGCCGCCATGGATGAGCTTGCCGAAGAGCAGTTCCTCGGCGAGCGGCTGCTTGATCTTCTCCTGGACGAGCCGGCCCATCGGCCGGGCGCCGTAGAGCTTGTCGTAGCCGCGCGCGGTCAGCCACTTACGCGCTTCCTCGTCGAGGTCGATATGCACGTTGCGGTCCGCCAGCTGGAGCTCGAGCTGGAGGATGAACTTGTCCACGACCCGGGCGACGACCTCGGTCGGAAGGTAGCTGAACGGAACGATCGCATCGAGGCGGTTGCGGAACTCCGGAGTGAACATCCGCTTGATCGCTTCCTCGTCCTCGCCCTCGCGCGTGTTGTTGCCGAAGCCGAGGCCCTCGCGCGCCATGTCGCTGGCGCCCGCATTGGTGGTCATGATCAGGATGACGTTGCGGAAGTCGACCGTCTTGCCGTGATGGTCGGTCAGCCGCCCGTTGTCCATGATCTGGAGGAGGATGTTGAACAGGTCCGGATGCGCCTTCTCGATCTCGTCGAGGAGGAGCACCGAATGCGGATGCTGGTCGACCGCGTCGGTGAGAAGGCCGCCCTGGTCGTAGCCGACATAGCCCGGAGGGGCGCCGATCAGCCGGCTGACCGAGTGGCGCTCCATATATTCGGACATGTCGAAACGCTGCAGCGGGATGCCCATGATCGAGGCGAGCTGGCGCGCCACCTCCGTCTTGCCGACGCCCGTGGGGCCGGAGAAGAGGTAGTTGCCGATCGGCTTGTCGGGGTCGCGAAGGCCGGCGCGCGAAAGCTTGATCGCCGAAGAGAGCACGCCGATCGCCGCATCCTGGCCGAACACGACCCGCTTCAGGTCGCGGTCGAGATGCTCCAGCGTCTTCTTGTCGTCGGACGAGACGCTCTTCGCCGGGATCCGGGCGATGGTCGAGATGACCTGCTCGATCTCCTTGGTGGTGATCGTCTTCTTGCGCTTGTTGGGCGGCACCAGCATCTGCATCGCCCCGACCTCGTCGATCACATCGATCGCCTTGTCGGGCAGCTTGCGGTCGTTGATGTAGCGGGCCGAAAGCTCGACCGCCGCCTTGATCGCATCGCTCGTATATTTGACCTTGTGATGCTCCTCGAACGCGGTCCGCAGGCCTGCGAGGATCTTCACCGTATCCTCGATGGTCGGCTCGTTGACGTCGATCTTCTGGAAGCGCCGGAGCAGGGCCCGGTCCTTCTCGAAATGGTTGCGGAACTCCTTGTAGGTCGTCGAGCCGATGCAGCGGATCGTACCGCCCGAAAGGGCCGGCTTCAGGAGGTTGGATGCGTCCATCGCTCCGCCGGACGTGGCTCCGGCGCCGATCACCGTGTGGATCTCGTCGATGAAGAGGATGGCGTCTGGCAGCTTCTCGAGCTCCGTCACCACCGCCTTCAGCCGCTCCTCGAAATCGCCGCGGTAGCGGGTCCCGGCGAGAAGCGAGCCCATGTCGAGCGAGTAGATGACAGCCGGCTTCAGCACCTCGGGCACGTCGCCCTCGACGATCTTGCGCGCCAGCCCTTCGGCAATGGCGGTCTTGCCGACGCCCGGATCGCCCACGTAGAGCGGGTTGTTCTTCGAGCGGCGGCACAGGATCTGAACGGTCCGGTCGACCTCCGGCCCCCGCCCGATCAGCGGATCGACCCGGCCGCTCAGCGCCTTCTCGTTCAGATTGACGGTGAACTGCTTCAAGGCGCTTTCATTCTTCTTCTTGCCCTCTTCGGGCTTGGATTCCTCGACGCCCTTGACCTCCTGCGGCTCGGACGCGGTCTCGCCCTTGCCGACTCCGTGGCTGATGTAGCTGACTGCGTCGAGGCGGCTCATGTCCTGCTGCTGAAGGAAATAGACGGCATAGCTCTCGCGCTCGGAGAAGAGCGCGACGAGCACGTTTGCGCCGGTCACCTCGTCCCGTCCCGAGGACTGCACGTGGAGGATTGCGCGCTGGACGACGCGCTGGAAGCCGCTGGTTGGCGACGGATCGGTCTGCCCGTCGACCTTGAGCGCTTCGAGCTCGCTGTCGAGATAGGCGCGAACGGCCTCGCGCAGCTCCTTCAGATCGACTCCGCACGCGCTCATCACCTTGGAGGCGTGGGCGTCTTCGGTGAGGGCGAGCAGAAGGTGCTCGAGAGTCGCATATTCGTGCCGGCGGCCGCTGGCTTCCGCCAATGCGGTATGCAGGGTCTGTTCGAGTTCGCGGGCGAAGGAAGGCAAGTCGGTTACTCCTCAAAGCCCGCAAACATTCACGGACTACATGGCCTCAATGTCGGCCTTCGCACCGCCGTCATCAAGCGCACCTCCAAAAAAGCTGGGGACAAGGCCGAATGTTCCCGTAGCTCCGTCATTTCTTGAATAGCTGCTCTGCGCTTGCCCGGTGGTTAACCGCGGCATCGATCTTCGAGCGCACCCGGACGATCTCGGCCTCGAGCGCTTCGATCCGGGCGTGGAGCTCGTCGACCGACAGCGGATCCAGGTCCTGCCGCCCGAGCAGGATCAGGGGATCGTCGGGCTTGCTTGGAAAGAGCTCGTCCAGGTCCATGGCTTCAAAATCCGCCTTCCGGCTCGCTGCGTCAAGCCGAAGGACTTGCGCCGCCGCGCTTTCGGCGCGAGGCGTGACCGCATGGACGCAATCCCCGATACGATGATCGCCATCGATCCCTCGGCCCCGGGCGGGCCCGAGGTGCTTCAGCCGGTCGAGCGGCCGGTGCCCGAGCCTGGAGCGGACGAGGTGCTGATCCGGGTCATGGCCGCGGGCGTCAACCGGCCGGACGTCATGCAGCGCCTCGGCCTCTATCCGCCGCCGCCGGGGGCGCCCTCGATCCCGGGCCTCGAGATCGCCGGAGCCGTGGTCGGCATGGGGCCGGGGGTCGCCAGAGAAATCCATGGAATGCCGGTCTGCGCCCTGATCCCCGGCGGCGGCTACGCCGAATATGCCGTCGCCCATGCGGATATTTGCCTTCCGGTTCCCCGCGGCTTTTCCATGGTCGAGGCGGCGGCACTGCCCGAAACCTTCTTCACCGTCTGGACAAACCTCTTCCAGCGCGGCGGCGCCAGGGCCGGAGACACTGTGCTGGTCCATGGCGGCACCAGCGGCATCGGCACCACCGCAATCCTGCTCGGCAAGGTCTTCGGCCTCACCGTCATCGTCACCGCCGGCTCCCCGGGCAAATGCGCCCGGGCGCTGGAGATCGGAGCGGCCCACGCGATCGACTACAAGGCGCAGGATTTCGCCCTGGAGGTGAAGCGAATCACCGGCGGAGCGGGCGTGGCGGTCGTGCTCGACATGGTCGGGGGCGATTATGTGCCGAGAAACCTGGCCTGTCTCGCCGAGGAGGGCCGCCACGTCTCGATCGCGGCGCAGCGCGGTCCGAAAGTGGAAATTCCGATCTGGGACATCATGCGAAAGCGCCTGACCCTGACCGGCTCGACTCTTCGGGCGCGGTCCGTCGAGTTCAAGGCGCCCTTGGCGGAGGAGCTTAGACGCGAGGTCTGGCCACACCTGGAGTCCGGCCGAATCCGCCCCGTCATCCATTCCACCTTTCCGCTGACCGACGCGGCGGGCGCCCACCGGCTGATGGACAGCGGCGAGCATGTCGGAAAGATCGTTCTGGAGATGCCCGCCATTCCCGCGAAAGCGGGAATCCCGCTTCTTTGATGCGCGGGGGTTGGGTCTACATCGTGGCGGATCGCTATCGCGGGACGATCTATACGGGGGTGACATCCGACATCGGTCGGCGCGCCTTTCAGCACAGAGAGGGGGGCAGGTTCCCGCTTCGTCGCCCAATACGGCCTGCTTCGTCTCGTTTACGTGGAGCCTTATGTGCGGATCGATGAAGCGATCACGCGGGAGAAGGCGATCAAGAAGTGGCTGAGGGCGTGGAAGATCGAGCTGATCGAGAAAGCAAATCCCGACTGGCTCGACCTATTCGAGCACACGGCCAATCCATGATCGGAAGCGGGATTCCCGCTTTCGCGGGAATGACGTAGGGGGAGCTGATGACCTTGACCCTTCACGAATATTCGCAGTCCGGGAATTGCTACAAGATCCGGCTGACGGCGGCGCTGCTCGGGGTCCCCATCGAGCGGCGCGAATATGACATCGCCAAAGGCGAGACCCGAACTTCGGAATTCCTCACCAACGTCAATCCAAACGGCCGGATCCCGGTGCTCCAGGTCGGCGACCGCTTCATTCCGGAAAGCAATGCGGCCTGCTTTTACCTCGCCGACGGGACTCGGCTCGTGCCCGAGGATCGCTTCGACCGCGCCGACATGCTTCGCTGGATGTTCTTCGAACAATATAATCACGAGCCCAACGTCGCCACGTTGCGCTTCTGGCTCGCTTTCGTCGGGGAAGAGCGGCTCAGCGACATGCAGCGGGCTCTGCTGCCGGGCAAGCGCGAGGCCGGCGATGCGGCGCTGCAACTGATGGACGAGCATCTCGCCGCGCGAAGCTTCTTCGTCGGCGACCGGCTGAGCCTCGCCGACATCGCGCTCTACGCCTATACCCATGTGGCGGAGGAAGGCGGCTTCGACCTTGGCCGCTACCCGGCGGTCGCGCGCTGGCTGGAACGGGTGGCCGGCGAGCCCGGTCACCTCCCTATCGAGGCGTAGCAAGCCTCAATTTACGAAGATGGCGACCAGCAGCCCGCCGACGGCCAATGCGCCTACGCCAAGTATCACGGCGGCGCCCGTCAGCACCTTGTCTACTGTGCTCTTGCGCTTCTTCTTCCTCGGCTCGTCCTCCTGAGCGGCCGCGACTCGACGAGCCACGGGCGCGTGTCCATCTTCAAGGCCGGCCTTGCCTTCGTCGAAGCGCGTCTGCCCAGCGGCGGCTTCGCCGCTCGGCGGTTCGGCAGCCCGGGCCGGCTCGGCCGCAGCGGAGAGGTGAGCGGCTGCGAGGGCAGCGATCATCGCCATTTTCATTTTTAGCCCCTTATTCGCTCTGGTCGCCGATATAGTCGAAGATCAGCACTCCGCCGACGATGATGGCCGCGCTGGCGCCGATCGCGATCCAGCCTGCCGTCGAGAAACCCTGCTTTCGGCCCTCCGGCCCCGGCCGGCCGGCGGCGAGGGCGGAAACAGGGCGGCCGGCCACGTTCAGGTCGAGCTTCGAATGCCGGCCGCCGAAGCCGAGCTCGGCCCCCTTTGCGAAGCGAAGCTCGCCCCCCGCTTCGCTCCTAAGCGTCGAGGTCAAAGCGAGCCCGGCCCGGGGCCTCTCCCGCCCGCCGCCGAGCGGCACCCGAAGCCGGGCTCCGGCGAAAGCGGAGACCCGGCTTGCAGATTCGGTCCGGTCGCGATGCAGCTGCGCGGCCTCGGCCGGCCTGGTGGCCGGAAACACCTGAGCGGCCGCGATCAACCCGGCCACCAATATTTTTCTCATTCGATATCCCCCACTCGATTTCATTGAGCTTCATTCGTCAGGATGCCGGAAAATGCGCCCCTGGATGTTCGGCGCCGAAAAAAGACGAGGCCCGGCGAGTCGGCATTCGTCTTGCCCTGCGCCGCGCTCTGGACTAGGTCGCTGGCAACGTAACGGCCGCTCCGGGAAGGGGCGGCCCTTCTTGTTTTTGGAGAGTCACGTGGTTCAGCCGCTCATGCCCCATGCCACCGCCGCCTGGCTGGTCGACAACACGTCGCTCACCTTCGAGCAGATCGCGGAATTCTGCGGCCTCCACATCCTCGAGATTCAGGCGATCGCGGACGACACGGCGGCGACCAAGCTCACCGGGCGCGATCCGATCCGCGCCGGCGAGCTCAATCAGGACGAGATCGATCGCGGCCAGGCCGATCCGGGCTACAAGCTTCGCATCCTGAAGGAGCCGGACCAGACCCGCCGAACCAAGGGACCGCGCTACACGCCGGTGTCGAAGCGCCAGGACAAGCCGGACGGGATCGCCTGGATCATCCGCAACCACCCGGAAATCTCGGACGGCCAGATCGGCAAGCTGATCGGGACCACCCGGACAACCATCGCCGCGATCCGCGATCGGAGCCACTGGAACATCGCGAACATCCAGCCCAAGGACCCGGTGACCCTCGGCCTGTGCTCGCAGCGCGAGCTGGACGGGATCGTCGCCAAGGCGGCGAAGGCGGCGGGGATCGAGCCCGCGCCGACGGACCACCGGCTCGCCGGCGACCGCGAAGCGCTGATCGAGGAGCTTCGCCGCGAACGCGACACCGCCGCGCGGGAGGCCGAGGCCGCGCATGCCGCCGAGGAAGCAGGCGTAACCGCGCCGCGCGAGCCGACGGCCGATGACCTCTTCAAGCGCTGAGCCCGCCAGTCCCGACGTCTCCCTCGCCGATCCTGAAGAGGCGTACAGCCACAAGGGTCTGACCTACCCGCTCGGCCGCCGCGCGCCGGCCCAGGGCGAGTTGATCGAACTCGCCGGCGGCGTCGGCTGGGCAAGGCTTCCGATCCCGGGTTCGCTCAAGCACATCAATGTCTGGATCCTCGACGACGGCGACGGAGTCGCGATCGTCGACACCGGCCTGGACATCGCGCCCTGCCGAGAGGCCTGGGAGGCGCTGTTCGAGGGACCGCTGGCGAACCGGACCGTCACTCGGGTGATCTGCACGCATTTCCATCCCGACCATCTCGGCCTCGCCGGGTGGCTGACCGACCGCTTCGCCGCCGCCTTATGGATGACTCGAGGCGAATGGCTGTTCGGCCGACTGCTCGCCACGGACGTGCGCGAGGCCCCGCCTCGGGAGGCCTTGGCCTATTGGCGCTCGGCCGGCTGGGACGAGGCCCGGATCGAGGCCGAGGCCGCGAAGGGCTGGGGACGCTTCGCGTCGGTGGTCAGTCCGGTCCCGGTCAGCTTCGTCAGGATGGAGGAAGGGGACAGCCTCACCATCGGGGCCCGCACCTGGCGGGTCCTCGTCGGCAACGGCCATTGTCCGGAACATGCCTGCCTGATCGACGACGAAGCCGGGCTGATGATCGCCGGCGACCAGGTGTTGCCCAGGATCACCTCGAACGTCTCCCTCGGCCTCAGCGAGCCCCTGGCCGACCCGCTGGGAGACTGGCTCGCCTCGATCGAGAAACTGAAGGGCCTGCCCGACACCCTCTTCGTCCTGCCCTCACATGGCGAGCCCTTCACCGGCCTTCACTCCCGCCTCGACGCGCTGGCCCACGGCCACCTCGACCGCCTCGACGCGCTGCATGCGCATCTCGCCGAGCCGCGGCGGGCGGTGGACTGCTTTTCAGTGCTGTTCGCCCGCAAGATCGAGGACGGCATGTACGGCCTCGCCACCGGCGAGGCGCTGGCCCACCTCAGACGGCTGGAGATAGAAGGAAAAGCGGTTCGGGAGGTGCGGGACGACGTGTCCTGGTACCGCGCAAATTGAAGGAGAACGAGCGGCGCGGATACGCTAGGATGCCGCTTGGGATGGGGAATCGAAGTCCATGTGCGACGGGCTTGTCTATCGACGCATAAGGCATGATACTCCGGCGCGACTCAGGGTGGGGGCACCATGACATTGAATGCGGAAATACCGGCGCTTTGGCGCTTCGTTCAGCGGTTTCGGCTGATTTTACTTGCCGCACTGCTTCCGCTGGCCGCCTGCGCGTCGTTCGACGGGCAGCAGCGGCCGGTCATGACCGCGAATATGCCAATCCCCGATCGGTACGACCCTCCACAGGCGCTGATTACCTATTACGGGATGCAGGATGAATCGGAGCAGATCCGATATCGCGACTCGGTCATCGGCATCTACATGACGGCCATCGACGCGAGGTACCTGGATTTCCGCCGCCGCCTGTCGCGCGAGATCAAGGGCTCCAGTTTCGGCGTCGGCCTCGGGCTCGCGGCCTTGACCAGCGGCGGCGCCATCGCCGCGGAGCGGACCGCCAATATCCTGTCCGCGGCGGCGACCGGCCTGAGCGGCGCCCAGGGCGCGCTTTCCAAGGAGGTCTATTTCGAGAAGACGCTTCCGGCGCTCTTCGCCGGAATGGACGCCAACCGGATCCGCCATCGCGCGACGATCATGCGGCGGATGCGCGACACGCCCGGCTCGAGCTACAGCCTTACCGAGGCGTTTTCCGACCTGGCGAGCTACGAAGCGGCCGGATCGCTCGAAAACGCGATCGAGATGGTGACCCGCGAGGCGTCGGAGCAGCGGATCGCCGAACAGGCCCGCTTCGACAATGAAACCCGCTTCATCGTCGGCGCTCCTGAGGAAGGCGCGACCGAGATCACGGCGGGGGTCCGCACCAGGCTGGAGGCCCTGTCCGACGATCAGCTGAACTCAGTCGCGACGGCGTTGCAGGTGACGCAGGGGAGCAGCCGTATCCGAACTCTGCTCAACATCATGGATTTGTTCGGGCCGGTGACCGGCCTTCAGGCGACCAAGGACCTCGCCAAAAAAGTCGACGATGCCATAGGAGTGCCGGGACAATGAGCGAAGGCGATGATCTCACCACCATCGGCGCGCCGCCGGCGCTGGACCTCGTGGATCTGAACAAGTGGCTCCGAAAGGGCGAGGCCACTTATGGGCCCGTCATCGCCATCGGGATCAAGAGCGACGGATCGGCGACCTCGGCCACCTTCAAGTATCAGCCGGGCCAGCCGAAAAAGGCGACGATCTACCTGAAGGCCGATTCCGGCTCGGCCCCCGCCACGTACACAAGGGTTTGCGCCGGCGAGGCCTTCGTTTCGAACGACAAGGAGAAGGTCGTTATCTATCGGGCGCCTTGAGGCTTTCTTCCATGGCGCTTGACCCCTCCAGTCCTCCGTCCCAAAGCCATTTTCGATGCCCGATTTGCCCGAACCCATTTCCGAGCTCAGCTTCGAAGCCGCGCTGAAGCGGCTCGAGGAGATCGTCCGCAGGCTCGAAAGCGGCGATGCGTCGCTCGACGAATCGATTGAGCTCTACGGCGAGGGCGACAGGCTGCGCCAGCAGTGCGAGGCCCGGCTTCAGGCGGCGCAGGCGAAGATCGAGAAGATCCAGCTCGGCCGCGACGGACAGCCGGGCGGCACCATTCCCTTCGACGCCGGCTGAGCCGCCGCCGGTGGGGGACGCCTCGCTCCTCGCGCCCGCATTCGTCCAGGTGCGGGCGGAGGTCGACGATTTTCTCTCCACCTTGCTCCAGGTTCCTCCCGATCCCCGGGGCGAGCTTTACCGGGCGATGCGCTACGCGGCGATCGGCGGCGGCAAAAGACTCCGCCCGCTGCTCGTCGTCGCCGCTTGCGCCCTCTTCCACGCGTCCCGCAAGCGGGCCGTCCGGGTCGGCGCCGCCGTCGAATGCATCCACGTCTATTCGCTGATCCACGACGATCTGCCGTCGATGGACGACGACGACCTTCGCCGCGGCAAGCCGACCCTTCACAAGGCTTATGGCGAAGCCACCGCGATCCTGGCCGGCGATGCGCTCCACGCTTTGGCCTTCGAGATACTCGCGGACGAGGCGACCCACGAGGATCCGTTCGTTCGAACCGAGCTGATCGCCGAGCTTGCCCGGGCCGCCGGCCCGGCCGGGATGGCCGGCGGCCAGATGATGGACCTTGCCGCGGCGGGCGAGGGTCTCGACCTTGCCGCGGTCACGCGGCTCCAGCAATTGAAGACCGGCGCCCTGATCGGCTTCTGCCTGGAGGCCGGCGCCGTCATGGCACGGGTGCCGCCGGAAGGGCGGATCAAGCTGCGCGGCTATGCCCGCGACGTCGGCCTCGCCTTCCAGATCGCCGATGATCTGCTCGACGAGGAAGGCCAGGAGGAGAAGACCGGCAAGAAGGTCGGCAAGGACCGAGCCAAGGGCAAGGAGACGTTCGTCACACTGCTGGGGCGAGACCGGGCGAGGCGGCAGGCCGAGCTTCTCGTCGCCCAGGCGGTCGAATATCTGAAGAGCTACGGCGCGGAAGCCGACCTGCTGCGCGCCGTCGCTCGCTTCGCGGTGGAGCGGGACCATTGAGGACGCGACGTAAAGCCGTCATTCCGGCGAAGGCCGGAATCCATGAACGTCGCCTAGCGACGGTTCGCGCGTCCGTGTTCATGGATCCCGGGTCAAGCCCGGGATGACGGGAGGGGAAGAGATGAGGACAGGCGTCTATCCGGGCACGTTCGATCCGATCACGCTCGGCCATATGGATATCATCCGCAGGGGTGCGAAGCTGGTCGACCGGCTGGTCATCGGAGTGACCACCAATCCGTCCAAGTCGCCGATGTTCTCGGTCGAGGAGCGGATGGCGATGGTGCGACGGGAGCTCGCCGGCCTGGGCGAGGAGATCGAAGTCGTCTCCTTCGATTCGCTGCTCATGGATTTCGCCGAGCGGGAAGGCGCTTCGATGATCGTTCGGGGCCTCAGAGCCGTCGCCGACTTCGAATACGAATATCAGATGGCGGGGATGAACCAGCAGCTCAACGACCGGATAGAGACCGTCTTCCTCATGGCCGACGTGTCGCTGCAGCCGATCGCGTCGCGCCTGGTCAAGGAAATCGCCCTCTATGGCGGGGATATCTCCAAGTTCGTTCCGACCGCCGTGGTGGCGGACGTCGCCCGGCGGGTAGAGACGCTCGGCCGCAAAGGCACTTGATCGGCCGCGCCAGCCGGGCGATATCGCCTGAAGGGGACGGATTTATCCGGGGAATTACAGAAACATGCGTATCACGACTTTGCTTGCACTGCTGCTGGGCCTCTTCCTCGCCGGTTCCGCGGCGGCGCAGTTCGCGCCGCCGGCGACACCCGCCGTCGACCCGCAAAACACCTTGCTTCTGGACCTGTCCAGCGGCGGCCGGGTGGCGATCCAGCTAAGGCCGGACGTCGCGCCGGGCCATGTCGCACGGATCAAGGAGCTGGCGCGCAAGGGCTTCTACAACGGCCTGACCTTCCACCGGGTGATCGAGGGCTTCATGGCCCAAGGCGGCGATCCGGCCGCCGACGGCACCGGAGGCTCCCAGCTCCCCGACCTCAAGGCCGAATTCAACGGCCTGCCCCACGTTCGCGGAGCGATCGCGGCCGCCCGCCAGGGCGCGCCGGACGGCGCCGATGCCGCCGCCGTCGCCGCCGCGGAGAACAGCGCCAACAGCCAATTCTACATCATGCTCGGAACCCGGTTGTCGCTCGACCGGCGCTACACCGTGTTCGGCCGGGTCATCAGCGGGATGAACTTCGTCGACGGAATCGAGAAGGGCGAGCCGCCGGCCAACCCCACCCGGATCCTCCAGGCCTCGATCGCCGCCGACAACAAGGCGCCGCCGGCGCCCGGGCAAAGTTTCGCGGCTCCGGCCGCCGGGGTGGCGGCCCCCCTGCACCGCGGAATGGCCGCAGGCCCGGCGGTCCCGCCGCCGCCGTCCATCCGGCTCCCCGAAGCCAAGCCCAAGGCGCCGCCCAAGAAGAGCCGGTAAGCGCAGGGATGCGGGTCGACGAATTCGACTTCGCGCTTCCTCCGGACCGGATCGCGCTAAGGCCGGCGAGCCCGAGGGACTCGGCCCGCCTGCTGGTCTTGAGCGGGGGCGCTCGCCAGGATCGAACTTTCTCCGATCTTCCGGGGCTCCTGCGCCCGGGCGACGTCCTGGTCTTCAACGACACGAGGGTGATCCCAGCTCAGCTGGAGGGGCGGCGCGGTGAGGCGCGGATCGGGGCCACCCTCCACAAGCGCGAGGGGCCTCGCGCGTGGCGCGCCTTTGTCCGGAACTCGAAGCGGATCCGTGAAGGAGACCGGATCGACTTCGGAAGCGGAGTCGCCGCTTTCGCGGGATTTAGGGCCGAGGATGGAAGCCTCCGCCTCGAATTCGAGGGCGACGAGCCCGTCGAGCTGCTGCTCGAACGGGCCGGCCGAATGCCGCTTCCGCCCTACATCGCCGGCAGGCGCGAGGCGGACGAGCGCGACGCCGAGGACTATCAGACCATGTTCGCCGCCCGGGACGGGGCGGTCGCGGCGCCCACCGCGGCCCTCCATTTCACGCCGCGGCTAATGGAGGGTCTGGCCGCCGAGGGGGTCGGCCACGAGACCCTGACCCTCCATGTCGGCGCGGGCACCTTCCTCCCGGTCAAGGCCGAAGACACGGCCGAGCACAAGATGCACTCCGAATGGGGCCATATCGACGCCGCCGTCGCCGAACGCCTCAACGCCGCCCGGGCCGCGGGAGGCCGCCTGATCGCGGTCGGAACCACCTCGCTTCGCCTCCTCGAAAGCGCCGCCGACGCGCAGGGAAAGGTGCATCCGTTCGAGGGCGACACCGCCATCTTCATCACGCCGGGCTATCGCTTCCGGGCCACGAACGGCCTGATCACCAACTTCCATTTGCCCCGCTCGACCCTGTTCATGCTGGTCTCGGCGCTGATGGGGCTGGAGACGATGCGGGCGGCTTATGCCCATGCGATCGCCGAGGGATATCGGTTCTACAGCTACGGAGACGCGAGCCTGCTTCTGCCGAAGGGCTAGGTGGCTCGGCCTGGAAATCCCTCTCCCTGCGGAGGAGAGGGAAAGCCTGGAGTGGTCGGCAGGTGAGGGCGACGAGGTGCGAGCGGCGGTCAGGGCAGGGACGTGGCCTGTCCCCTGCAGTGGAGAGGGGGGATGGGGGGCGAGGGGCTGTTGAGCGCACGGCCGCGCCCTCACCCGCCCACCCGCTTCTCGGGTGGGCCCTTTCCTCTCCCCTGGAGGGAGAGGGGTTTTTCGGTGAGGGCGATGGTGTAGGAGCGCCGCCCATGTCCGACGCGCCCCGCTTCGCCTTCTCGATCACCGCCACCGACGGCGCTGCCCGCGCCGGAACGATCGCCATGCGGCGCGGGGAGATCCGAACCCCGGCCTTCATGCCGGTGGGCACCGCCGCCACGGTCAAGGCGATGAAGCCGGGGGACGTCCGGTCCTCGGGCGCCGACATCATCCTGGGCAACACCTATCATCTCATGCTCCGGCCGGGCGCGGAGCGAGTGGCCAGGCTCGGCGGGCTTCACGCCTTCATGGGCTGGGACCGGCCGATCCTGACCGACAGCGGCGGCTACCAGGTGATGAGCCTGTCGGACCTCGCCAGGGTCACCGAGGAGGGGGTGGCTTTCAAGAGCCATCTCGACGGCTCCAGGCACATGATCAGCCCCGAGCGGTCGATCGAGATCCAGCGGCTGCTCGGCTCCGACATCGTAATGGCCTTCGACCAGCTGGTTCCGACGACGGCGTCGCGCGACGACCAGGCGGCCGCGATGGAACGCTCGATGCGCTGGGCGAAGCGCTCGCGCGAGGCTTTCGACTCGGGCGGAGACCATGCCGCCGGCTCGGCCCTGTTCGGGATACAGCAGGGCGCGCTGGACGAAGGGCTGCGCCGGGCCTCGGCCGAGGCTCTGACCGAGATCGGCTTCGACGGCTATGCGGTCGGGGGCCTCGCGGTGGGGGAGGGGCAGGAGGCGATGTTCGCATGCCTCGATTTCGCCCCCGGCCTGCTGCCTGCCGAGCGGCCCCGCTATCTGATGGGGGTCGGCAAGCCCGACGACATCGTCGGGGCGGTCGAGCGCGGGATCGACATGTTCGACTGCGTCCTTCCGACTCGCTCGGGCCGAACCGGGCAGGCTTTCACCCGCTGGGGGCCGATCAATATCCGCAATGCCCGCTTCGGCGAGTATGATGGCCCGCTCGATTCGTCATGCCCCTGCCCGGTCTGCGCGACTTGGTCGCGGGCCTATCTCCACCATCTCGTCCGCTCCGGCGAGATCTTGGGGGCGATGCTGATGACGGAGCACAATATCTGGTTCTATCAAGGGCTTATGAGCGATTTGCGGGCAGCCATTTCGGAGCGCCGCCTTGCCCCTTTCGCCGCCGATTTCCGGGCCCTCTACGGAACCCGCTGAGTCCCCGCAGGTTGAAAATTTGAGATTTATCCCCATCTGGGGTAGAGAGCGGCCCGTTGGATTCCTGATTTTCGGCGCGACGAGGGACCGTCTGGACGGCCTCGCGCTTGCCGTGGTCGGGCGGTCGCAATAGGGCGCCCGTCCTTTCCGGAGTAGTTGATGTCGTCGAACGAACTCGTCCTGCGCCGTCCGTTCATGCCCCGGGCCCCGGGGCTGAGGCATTGGCTGGCCTCCGCCGTTCTGGCGACGATGGCCGGCCTTTACCTGGTGGCGGGGCTCAGCGTCGCCTGGCTCGAGCCGGCCAGCGCCACGCCCAATGCGCGCCTTGACGGTTCCGCCCGAGGGATTCCGGGCCTGGGAATTCCTCCTCAGCCCGAGCCACTGCGGTTCCGCGAGATCGCTCCCCAGGCCGCTGTCGAGATCAACGCCGCAGTGCCGGTCTCGACTTTGCCCAATCCGGCCGCCCGACCCTTCGGAGCCGCTTTCGCGACTCCGGCCGACCGCCTCCGCGCTGTCGAATGCCTGACCGCCGCCGTTTATTACGAGGCGGCCGTCGAATCGACCGCCGGCCAGCAGGCCGTCGCCCAGGTCGTCCTGAACCGTGCCCGCCATCCGGCCTATCCGCGGACCGTTTGCGGAGTCGTCTTCCAGGGGCAGGAGCGGGCGACCGGCTGCCAGTTCACCTTCACCTGCGACGGAGCGCTTCGGCGCACCCCGTCCGCGTCGGGCTGGGCCCGTGCCCGACGGGTGGCCGAGGAGGCGCTCGCCGGCAAGGTCTTCGCGCCCGTCGGCTGGGCGACCCATTACCACACCAACTGGGTCGTTCCCTATTGGAGCTCGAGCCTCACCAAGCTCGCCAATATCGGAACCCACATCTTCTACCGCTGGGAAGGCGGCTGGGGCAAACCGGCGGCGTTCCGGTTCAGCCCGGGCCGGGTGGAGCCGCAAATCGCCAAGATGCGCAGCCTGACCTCGGATCCGACGACGCTGGCCGACGCTCCGGCGATCGACGACGCCGCCGCTTTGGCCGCCGCGGAGGCCGCCGCCGCTGCAGCCGCCGCCGCCGAGGTCGGGACCGCGCCCCAGACTCCCGGAGGAATCGACAGCTTCACCCGCGCCGTGCTTCGCCGCTACGAGCCGCCGAGCGCCGAGGCTTCGACCCAGGCCGTCCAGGTGCGCTCCGGCAAGCCGCTTTCGGCGAGCACGCATTGGGCGCTGTCGGGGGTTCCGTCGAAAGCGGAGCCGGGCGCCGCCGCCAAGCCCGCCGCGCCGGCGACCGGCAAGCCTGCGACGACGGCTGCGGCGGAGACGGCGCCCAAATGCCTCGAAGGCGTTCGCCGGGTGCTCAGCGGGAAGGCGGTTTCGGAGAAGACTCCGGGGTGTTGAGAGCGCGTCTCCCCAGCGAAGGGACCCCATCAAAGTAGTACTTTGATGGGAACCCGAAGGCTGGGGCCCCGGGGGTGAAAGGCGCCTGTGTTCTTCACGCGCCGGGAACCCAGCCTTCGCTGGGATGACGGATTAACTACCGCCGAAGCGCGAAACGCTGCAGCTTGCCCGTCGCTGTCTTGGGAAGCGCCTCCACGAACTCGACGTCGCGAGGATATTTGTAGGGGGCGATGACCGCCTTCACATGGTCCTGAAGCTCGCGGGCCAGCGCTTCGCCGGGGTGGACCCCGGGCGCGGCCACGACGAAAGCCTTCACCTTCTGCCCGCGCTCCTGGCACGGCACGCCCACCACCGCGCATTCCTGAACTGCGGGATGGGCATAGAGGGCGTTTTCGACCTCCGGCGCGGCGATGTTGTAGCCGGCCGAGACGATCATGTCGTCGGAGCGCGCGACGTACCAGAAATAGCCGTCCTCGTCGGCGCGGTAGGTGTCGCCGGTGACGTTCCAGCCCCCTTGCACATAGTCCGACTGGCGCTCGTCGTCGTAATAGCGGCAGCCCGTCGGCCCTTTCACCGCGAGGCGGCCGGTGCCGTTGGGCAAGGGCCGGCCCTCGTCGTCGAGAACGCAGGCCCGGTAGCCGGGGACCGCCTTGCCGGTGGCGCCCGGGCGGATGTCGTCGCCGGATGCGGAGATGAAGATGTGCATCATCTCCGTCGCTCCGATTCCGTCGACGATGCCGAGGCCGGTGGCCTCGTGCCAGGCGTGCCAGGTGGCCGCGGGCAGGTGCTCGCCGGCCGAGACGCAGGTGTCGAGCGAGGCGATGTCGTGCTCCCCCAACATTCCCAGCATCGCCTTGTAGGCGGTGGGTGCGGTCGCGAGGTTGGTCACCTCGAACCTGGCGATCGCCTCGAGCAGGGGCCTGGGCCCGGGCTGCTCGATCGTCACCGCGGCGCCGCCGAAGCGCCAGGGGAAGATCAGGAGCATTCCAAGCCCGAAGGTGAAGGCGATCGGCGCCGAGCAGGCCCAGCGGCCTCCCGGCTTCGGATTCAGGATGTGGCGGGCGAAGCAGTCGGCCGGAGCGAGGATGTCGCGATGGTAATGGACGCAGCCCTTGGGGCGGCCCGTCGTCCCGGAGGTGAAGGCGATCAAGGCGACGTCGTCGCAGCGGGTCTCGACCGGTGCGAAGCCGGGGCTCGCCGATTCCAGCCGCCGCTCGAGCCGCCCTTCCCCGGAGTCGCCCCTGTAGGTGAGGAGCGAGCGGATCAGCCCGGTCTCGTCGGCGGCTGTCATGAAGTCGCCCAGGAAACGGTCGTCGACGATGGCGTGGTGGACCTGCGCGCGCTCGAGGATCGTCGCAACTTCACCCGATCGGAGTACGGGCATCGTGGTGACGACGATCCCGCCGGCCTTGAGGATTCCGAGCCAGCAGGCGAACAGCATCGCGCCGTTCGGGCCGCGCAGGAGCACACGGCCACCGGGGAGGAGGTCCTCCTCCTCGGCGAGGAGGCGCGCGATCCGGTCGCTGAGATCGCGCATTTCGCCGTAGGTCCAGCGTCCGGAATCGTTGAGCACCGCGAGAGCCTGCGGATCCCCTTTGTCGATCAGCTCGACCGCCGCGTTCAGGCGTTCGGGATATTGGAGTTCGGGGAGGTCGAAGAGGAATTCCGGCTGCGCCTCGGGTGGGGGGAGCCGGTCGCGGACGAAGGTGTCGAGGTGGGCCGTCATTGCCCTCACCCTCCCACCGCTTCGCGGCGGGCCCCTCCCTCGCCCCTACAGGCAGAGGGGTTTTTTGCTCCCTCTCCCTGTGGGGGAAAGGGACACGCAGCCCGCGCAGCGGGATGCGAGTGTGAGGGCACGGCCGGCCTCACCCCTCCGGCACCACCGCAATCGTCTCGATCTCGATCCGCGCCCGCGGCTCGACCAGCGCTCCCACCTCCACGACCGCCATCGCCGGGAAATGCCTGCCGATGACTTCCTTGTAGGCGTCACCGATCCCGGCGAGGCCCAGCCGATATTCGTCGACGTCGACCACGTACCAGGTCATCCGGACGATATGCTCCGGGCCGGCACCGTCCTCGGCGAGGATCGCCACGGTGTTGAGCAGGATTTGACGAAGCTGGCCTGCAAGGTCGGGCGCGACGATCGTACCGGTTTCGTCCCAGCCGATGATCCCGGCGGTGAAGATCGTCCGGCCCCTGGCGGAGATTGCGTTTGAAAAGCCGCTCGGCCGAGGCCAGCCGGGAGGAAGCAGGGCTCTCAAGTCCGATACTCCGCGAGATGGGCCCGGGCGATCACGACCTTCTGCACTTCGGAAGCCCCCTCGTAGATTCGCAGCGCCCTGATTTCCCGGTAGAGCCGCTCGACCGGCACCCCGCGAGTCACTCCGAGGCCGCCGAACATTTGGACGGCCTTGTCGATGACGCTCTGGGCGCTGTCGGTGGCGTGGAGCTTGGCGAGCGCGGCCTCGCGGCTGTTCCGCCGGCCCTTGACGTCGCGAAGCCACGCGGCGCGGTAGATCAGCAAAGCGGAGGTCTCGACGTCGAGCACCATCTCGGCGAGCTTCGACTGGGTGATTGCGTTGTCGGCCAGCGTTCCGTTCCCGAGCCGCCGGCTCAGGGCCCGGCGGGTCGCCTCGTCGAGCGCTCGCCGGGCAAATCCCAAAGCGGCCGCTCCGACGGTGGTCCGGAAGACGTCGAGGGTCGCCATCGCCTGAGCGAAGCCTCGCCCGCGCTCGCCGAGCAGAGCGCAGGCGGGGAGCCTCGCGTCGGTGAAGCGGAGCGTCGCGAGGGGATGAGGAGCGATCACCTCGATCCGCTCGCTGTCGTCGAGCCCGGGCGTTTCGCGATCGACGATGAAGGCGGAAATGCCCTTTGCGCCCGCGGCTTCGCCGGTGCGGGCGAAGAGGATGTAATAATCGGCGATGCCGCCGTTGGAGATGTAGGTCTTGGCGCCGTTCAGAAGCCAGCCGTCGCCGGTCTCCTGCGCGGTCATGTCCATCGAAGCGACGTCCGAACCCGAAGCGGGCTCGGTGAGCGCGAAGGCGGCGATCTTGTCGCCGGCCGCCACGGCCGGAAGATAGGCCGCCTTCTGCGAGTCCGACCCGAACAGGCTGATCGTTCCGGAGCCCAGCCCCTGCATTGCGAAGGCGAAGTCGGCGAGGCCGGAGTGGCGGGCGAGGGTCTCGCGGATGAGGGCGAGGGTCCGGACGTCGAGCCGGCCCGCGGCATCAGGGACGCAATGGCGAAGCCAGCCCCCGTCGCCGAGCTTGCGGACGAGGGCGCGGCAGGCCAAATCGAGGTCCTGGGGCTCGTCGTCGTCGAGCTCGGCCTCGCACCAGCGCTCGAGGCTTTCCGCGAGCGCGCGGTGGCTTTCGTCGAAGAAGGGCCAGTCGAGGAAGTCCTTCACTGCCCTCACCCTCCCACGAAGCTTCGCGTCGCGGGCCCCTCCCTCTCCCCTAGAGGGAGAGGGGTTGTAGCGTCCCTCTCCCTGCAGGGGAGAGGGACAGCCGCGAAGCGCCAGGGCGAGGGCAAGGCCTCAATCACCCTTGAACTCCGGCGCCTTCTTCGCCGCAAAGGCTTCGAAGGCGCGCTTGAAGTCGTTAGTGGCCATGCAGAGGGTCTGGGCTTGGGCTTCCATCTCGATCGCCGTCTCGAGGCTGACGTTCCATTCCTGGTTGAGCTGGGTCTTGGTGATCGCGTGCGCGAAGGTCGGACCGGAGGCAAGGGTGCGGGCAAGCGCCCGGGCCTCGCCAAGCAGCGCCTCGCGAGGCACGATCCGGTTGTGGAAACCCCAACTTTCGCCCTCCTGCGCCGTCATGACCCGACCAGTGTACAGCAATTCCGCCGCCCGGCCCTGGCCGATTATCCGCGGCAGGATTGCGCAGGCGCCCATGTCGCAGCCTGCGAGGCCCACCCGGGTGAAGAGGAAGGCGGTCTTTGATTCGGGCGTGGCGAGGCGAAGGTCCGAGGCCATCGCAACGATCGCTCCGGCGCCCACGCAGATGCCGTCGATCGCCGCGACGATCGGCTGTGGACAGGCGCGCATCGCCTTGACGAGGTCGCCCGTCATCCGGGTGAAGTCGAGCAGGCCGGGAATGTCCATTTGCGTGAGGGGCCCGATGATCTCGTGGACGTCTCCCCCGGAGCTGAAATTGCCGCCGGCGCCAGCGACGACGACCGCCTTGACCTCGCGTGCGTAGACCAAAGCCCGGAATGTATCGCGAAGCTCCGCATAACTTTCGAAGGTGAGCGGGTTTTTCCGCTCCGGACGGTTGAGCGTTATCGTCGCGACGCCGTCGGAATGATCCCAGAGGAAATGCTCGGGCGCGAAGGTTTCAGGGTTCATGATATCTCCACCGCCTCGCCGTTCCGCTTCGAAAGGACGAGGTCAAGCACCGCCGCTGCGACTTCCTCCGGGGAGATCAGGCGCCCCGACGGGTTGAGCCGGGCCAGCTCGGCCCGGGCCTCGTCCTCGCTTCGGCCGGTCTTGGCAATTATGTTCGAGACGGACTGGACCGTCATTTCGGTATCGACGAAGCCGGGACAGACGGCGTTAACCCTCAAATTGCTCCGCGCATATTCGGCGGCGAGGGCTCTGGTCAGCCCGACGGCGCCGTGCTTGGCGGCGATATAGGGCGAAGCGTAGGCGAAGCCGTGCAGGCCCGCCATCGAGGAGATGGTGACGATCCGCCCGGCAGGGGCGGCGAGCAGGTCGGTCAAGGCCGCCTGGCAGCAGTGGAACATGCCGTCCAGATTGACCGAAAGCATGTCGCGCCACAGCGTTTCCGTGACCTTCGCGAACGGCGCCCCGGTTGCGGCGCCGGCATTGTTGACGAGGATGGTGATCGGCCCCTGGGCAGCTCGGGCGAGGACGAAGGCGCGGTCGACCTCGTCGCGCACGGTGACGTCCGCGGGGGCGACCAGGGCTTCGAAATCGCCGGAGGCGACGTGTTCGAGCGGCTCGCGGCGGCGGCCGACCAGGGTGAGCTTCGCGCCCTCGGAGCCGAGGGCATGGGCGATGGCGGCGCCGATCCCTGTGCCGCCGCCCGTGATGATTGCGTGGTGGCCTTGGAGCCTCACTTGCCCTCAGCCTCCCACCGCTTCGCGGCGGGCCCCTCCCTCTCCCCCGCGGCGAGAGGGGTTCCTTCATCCCTCTCCCTGCAGGGGAGAGGAAAAGCAGCCCGCGAAGCGGGGTGCGAGGGTGAGGGCACGAGTCTCACGCCTTCAGCTCCGCTTCCCGGGCGAGGTTGCGGGCCAGCTGACCCATCCCGCTGAGATATTGCGGAGGCACCTGCACTCCGCGGTAGTCGGCCGCCGCCGCCGCCCTCAGCGTCCACATCGGATCGACGAGATGCGGCCGGGCGAGCGCGACGAGATCGGCCCGGCCGGCGGCGAGGATCGAGTTGACGTGGTCGCTCTCGTAGATGTTGCCGACCGCCATGGTCGCTACGCGCCCCTCGTTTCGGACCTGGTCGGCGAACGGAGTCTGGAACATCCGCCCGTAGACCGGGGCGCAATCGGCCCAGGTCTGTCCGGCCGAGACATCGATCAGGTCGGCGCCGGCCTCGGCGAAGGCCTGGCCAATGAGGACCGCCTCGTCGGGGGTGACGCCCTCGTCCCCCATCCAGTCGCTGGCGGAGATCCTGACCGACATCGGCCGGTCGGCCGGCAAGGCGGCGCGCATCGCCCGGAAGACTTCGAGCGGGAAGCGGAGCCGGTTCTCCAGGCTTCCGCCATATTCGTCGGTCCGCCGGTTGGTCAGGGGCGTGATGAAGCTCGAGAGGAGGTAGCCGTGGGCGGCGTGGAGCTCGACCATGTCGAACTCCGCCTCGACGCCCATGAGCACCGACGCGACGAACTGATCGCGGACCTGGTCCATGTCGGTACGGGTCATCGGGCGGGGGACCTGGTTGCGCTCCGACCAGGGCACGTCCGAGGCGGCCATGACCGGCCAGTTGCCCTCGTCGAGCGGGACGTCATAGCCCTCCCAGCCGACCCTGGTGCTGCCCTTCGGCCCGGAATGGCCGAGCTGAAGGCAGAATTTGGCGCTGCTGTTCGAATGGACGAAATCGACGATCCGCTTCCACGCCGCGACATGCCCGGGAGCATAGAGCCCGGCGCAGCCCGGAGTGATCCGCCCCTCGGCGGAAACGCAGGTCATCTCGGTGTAGAGGAGGCCGGCGCCGCCCTGCGCGCGGGTGCCGTAGTGGACGAGATGGAAGTCGTTCGGAGCGCCGTCCCGGGCGGAATACATCGCCATCGGCGAGACCACGACCCGGTTGGCGAGCCGAAGTTCGCGCAGCCGGTAGGGCGCGAACATCGGCGGCGCCGGGTCGTTGACCGGAACTCCGAGCGCCTTCGACTGAAACCAGCGCTCCACCCCCTCCAGCCAGGGCTTGTCGCGAAGCCGCAGATCCTCGTGGCTGACCCGCTGCGAGCGGGTGAGAAGCGAGTAAGCGAACTGGATCGGCTCGAAGTGGAGATAGCGTTCCAGGGTCTCGAACCATTCGGTCGAGTTGCGGGCGCTGTTCTGGAGCTTCAGCACCTCGATCTGCCGCTCCTCGCGATACTCGGCGAGCGCCGAGTCGCGGGAGAGCCCCGGGCGGTTGAGTACCTCGGCCAGCTTTATCGAGTCCTCGAGGGCGAGCTTGGTCCCCGACCCGATCGAGAAATGGGCGGTGTGCGCCGAGTCGCCGAGCAGGATCAGGTTCCGGTAGGACCAGCGCTCGCAGATGATCCGGCGGAACAGGAGCCACGCCTCCGGCCCCTTCAGATGGGTTGCGTTGGACATCAGGGCCCGGCCGTCCAGATGCCGCTCGAAGATCCGCTCGCACCGCGCGATCGCCTCTTGCTGGCCCATCCGATCGAAGCCCAGCCGCTCCCAGGTGTCCGGCGCCATCTCGACGATGAAGGTCGAGAGTCCGGAATCGAACCGGTAGGCATGGGCCCAGACCCATCCCGCCTCGGTCTCCTCGAAAGCGAAGGTGAAGGCCTCGAAGACTTTCTTGGTGCCGAACCAGAAGAATCTGTTCTTCCGAACCTGCACGTCGACTCCGAAATGCGGCGCGTAAGCCGTTCGGATCCGGCTGTTGGCGCCGTCCGCGGCGATGACGAGGTCGTAGCCCGAATAGGAATCGAGATCGGCGTGCGCCTCATGCTCGAAATGGAGCCGGACTCCGAGCTCGCGAGCCCGGTCCTGGAGGATTCGGAGAAGGCGTTTGCGGCCGATGCCGATGAAGCCGTGGCCGGACGAGCGCATCGTCTCGCCATGGATATGGACTTCGATATCGTCCCAATGCGCGAATTCGCTCCGGATGACGGCGCCCGAGACCGGATCGTTCGCCATCAGATTCTCGACGGTCTGGTCGGAGAAGACGACCCCCCATCCGAACGTGTCGTCGGGCCGGTTGCGCTCATAGAGGTCGATGTCGTGCGCCGGATCGCGCAGCTTCATCGAGATCGCGAAATAGAGCCCGGCCGGTCCCCCGCCCAGGCATGCGATGCGCATCGTCTCTCCTCCTGGCCGGAGGGGGTAAAGCGGCCGGGAAGGGGAGGCAAGGGGAGGCAAGGGTGGGGGTCAGGTGTTCCGGCCGAAGCCTTGGACGAGAAGCACGACGCCGTCGGAAGCGGCCAGCCGGTCGACCGCAATCTCTCGATACTCCTTCGATCGCATCCACCGTCGGGCGGCCTGCTCATCGGGAAAGCCGATGATGTTGAGCTTCTCATTGGGCCAGTCGCCCTCGAGGACCGCCGGAGCCTCGTCGGCGGCGAGCAGTCGTCCGCCATATTGGACGAGCACCGGCATGAACGCCGCCGCATAAGCGTCGTAGCGGACACGGTCGTGAATTCGGATCTGGGCGACGATGTAGACGGTCAATGGCGAGTTCCTTTCCAGCGCCGGCCCAGAGCCGACCCCCTTTTACCGAACCGTCATTGCGAGGAGCGAAGCGACGAAGCAATCCACCGAGACCGCCCTGGATTGCTTCGCTACGCTCGCAATGACGGAGTTGGTGCCGGGCGTCTTGGCCGGGCAAAGAAAAAGCGCCCCGGCCGGAGCCGGAGCGCTTTCCTTCGAGTGGCCGGGGCCGCCCGATATTACATCATGAAGTCGGCGATAGTGAGCTGCGGGGTGTTGACGAACACCATCGCGAAGTCCGCACCGCCGCCGTCGACGTCGCCGAACACCACGGACACCGGGCCCGAGAACGGGCTGTCGCCGTCGACGCCGTCCAGGTCCATGCCCAGGGCCGCTTCGGCCGCGTTCATGTTGCCGAAGTGGCGGATCGAAAGCTCGCCCGCATTCTTCGGGTTGGCGCTGTTCACCAGGGTGAAGGCCTGATCGCCCGCGATGCCGGTGTTGGCGTCGATCCCGCTCAGGTCGATCTTGTCGCCCTTCGTGAAGTCGAGCACGACGTCGAGCGAGATCGGCCCGGACTTGCTCGCCACCTTGGTCGCGTTGATCTCGCCGACGAAGACGTCGTTGCCGGCGCCGCCCGTCAGATAGTCGACGCCGTCGCCGCCGATCAGCCGGTCGTTGCCCGCGCCGCCGTTCAGGCGGTTCGAGAGACCGTTGCCGGTGAGGACGTTGTCGCCTGCGTTGCCGGTGCCGTCGCCCGCAGATCCGGTAAGGATCAGGTTCTCGACATTGTCGCCCAGAGTGTAGGCGATGGAGCTCGACACGGTGTCGTTGCCCCCGCCGCTCAGCTCGGTGACCTGATCGCCGCCATTGTCGACGAAGTAGAGGTCGTTGCCGGCTCCACCGATCATCGAGTCCGCACCGAGGCCGCCGTCGAGGACGTTGTCGGAAGCGTTGCCGGTGATGACGTTGTTCAGAGCGTTGCCGGTGCCGTTGGCGGCGGTTCCGGTGAGGGTCAGGTTCTCGAGGTTGGCGGCGAGCGTATAGCTGACCGAGCTTTTGACCGTGTCGGTGCCTTCGCCCGCCGCCTCGGTTACCGAGTCAGCGCCATTATCGACGACATAGAGGTCGTTGCCGGCGCCGCCGATCATCGAGTCCGCACCGAGGCCGCCGTCGAGGACGTTGTCGGAAGCGTTGCCCGCAATGACATTGTCCAGGCCGTTGCCGGTGCCGTTGGCAGCGATTCCGGTCAGGGTCAGGTTCTCGAGGTTCGCGCCCAGCGTGTAGCTGATCGACGACTCGACCGTGTCGGTGCCTTCGTTGGCAAGCTCCGTCACGATGTCAGCGGACTCGCCGACTACGTACACATCGTTGCCGAAGCCGCCGAGCATCTCGTCGTTGCCGAGGCCGCCGTCGAGCCGGTCGTTGCCAAGTCCGGCGACGATCAGGTCGTTGCCGCCCATGCCCTTGAGGCTGTTGTCGACGGTGTTGCCCAGCATCGTGTCGTTGCCGCCGCCACCGACCGCATTCTCGATCGTGGCGCCGTAGGCGATGCCGACATTGTCCTGGATACGACCGTACAAGGCCGGATTGGTCATGAACACGGCGCGATTCGCGTCATAGTTGGCCTGGGAAACCGGAGGCATCCCCGCCGCGGCGCGGTTCGCATTGACCTGCTGAATGGTGGGGAACTCGTCGGCGGTGATTCCGCCAATGCTGCTCAGAGCACCCGGGTTCAAATCGATCACCTGGTTGGTTTTATAGCCCGAGGCGTCGAGCGTATCGATGCCGCCGGCATCCCAAATGGTCATCATCGGAGCAGGCGTCTTGACGAAGTCGAAGGCATCGCGGCCGGCATTCGAGTTGAAGCCATAGGTGGTGTCGCCGGTCCGGGTCGTCATATCGGCGCCGTAGCGCAACTGGACGGCCAGGATGTCATGGACCATCGGAGTCGCGCCGTAAGCGAGATTCATGATGCTGAAGTCGTAGTCCCGAGCGCCGATATCGCGCGGGTTCCAGTAGGACAGGATCGAGTAGCTGCGCGTGTCCTGATAATATTCCGCATTCGCCGTGTAGCTGAGCGCAACGCCCGGCGAAGCGTTGTAATTGCCCGGATGAAGCATTCCGAAGCCGTGGCCGATCTCGTGGACCAGCGTGTTCATGCCGTAGCCGCCCTCATCGAGGAAGAAATTGCTGGGCTGGTTGGCAGCAACCCAGACGTCGCCGCCGATGTCAGCGATCTGGACGTCGTAAAAGGGGATGCCGGTAATGGACTTTTGATTGACATAGGCAAAGGCTTGCGTGCCGGGGCGGTTGGTGTAGTTGCCCAACGCGATGTCGGCATCGTTGACGTGGGTTTCGACGAAGGACGGGGCCATCACGTCGTCCCAATAGGTCATCGCCTCGCGCGTCGCATCGCGCTGAGCCGCGGTAAAAGGCTGAAAAGCGTTATACTGGCTGGCGATGGCATAGAGCTTGCCGTCAGTTTCGCGATAGACGTAACCGTTGTCGAACAGCGTCTTTTGGCTCTCGTGGAAGCCGTAGTTGATCACGTTCAGGTTGCCGCTGGTCGGGATAACCATGTTGGGGCCTGTTCCGAAGCCCGCCTGGGCGCGGAAGAGATATTCCGCGGCCTGCTGGGCGCTCCAGATCGGCTTGCCGTTCGCGGCAGTCGTTCCGGCAAGGGGGTCCGCCGAGGCGTAAAGTTCCGGATTGAACAGGTCGCCATCAAAGGTTTCGGTGTGGTCGTGGGTATGTGGCTCGTTCGCTTCAGACATGATGTTCCCTTCCTAAATTGAACTCGTTTTCTGGTTGATGCCGTTTTTCTGGTTGATGTCAGTGGACTTCGGGGATGGCGCGAATGTCGCTGAGGGCCCGCTTCCAAGGGAGAAGCTCCGCCAGCGCGGATGAAAGTGACGAGTCGAGCAAGTGGCCTAGATCCCCACCGCCCGCCAGCTTGCCCATCCTGGGCGCTGTCCCGAAATAAATCTCCGCATCGGGAGACGACGGACGAATCGGCCGGATCGCGAAATTCAGGGTGAACCCACCACCTGTGGACTCGACCGACGCGTGCAATAGAAGCGTAACCGTGCCCGCCGCGAGGATTGCCGGATCTCCGAAGCTGACGCGCTTTACCGGCACCGGCGCACCCTCGGCCACCAATGAACGGACGCGCTCGCACAATGCGGTCTCAAGCACCTGCGTGTTCAATTTGGTGGGATTTTGGACCAAGCACTGAACGCCGACGCCTCTGAGATCGCGCCACATCAGGGATGGCGTAGACGCTTCAACGGGCGCCGTCGCGACCGGCGCAACGCTGCCAGCCGTAAGCGCAGCCAGCGCGGCGCCGCCGCGCCCGAAAAATGCCGAAAATCGCATGGTGTTGCCCCCACGGCTCTGCAGAGTACCGGCATGAATGGATCAGGCCGCCCCGCACTAAGTGTCTCGCCTAGTTAGCTATTTTTGATTCGTCAATTCTCGATTTACCGACTCTCGATATTTATCCTCCGCTTATCGGGGAAAAGGGTCAATCCGCCGCAATCTCACCTCGTCCCGCGATTGGACGTCGATTGTGGGCCGTCGCCGGGCTTCAGCCCCCTGGAGGAATGGCTTGCGCGGCGCCCGTCTTCGGCGCTAGTCCGCGCGGCCATGGGCCTTCTCAAAAAGCTCTTCACCTGGTGGGACGGGGCGACCCTGACGACCTCGCTCCACCTGCGCCGCCACGGCCGCCAGGTCGGAAGCGATTCGAGCGGCAACATCTATTACGCCTCGAAGAAGGGCAACCGCCGCTTCGTCTCCTATGAAGGCGCCAACGACCCAAGTCGGATCCCGCCCGAATGGTATAGCTGGCTCCATCATCAGATAGACGGGGTGCCCGACGAGGCACTGCCGCCTGCTCCCAAGTTCCTCAGGGACCCGGAACCCAATCGCACCGGCACTCCGCTGGCTTACCGTCCCTCGGGCGCGCTGGAGCTGGGCGCGCAGCGTCCTGCGGCGAGCGGCGACTATGAGGCCTGGACTCCGGACCAGGCATGAGGCTCCCCGTCCGCGCCGTTGTCGTCCTTGCGGCCGCCCTTGCCGGCTGCGACCGCGGCGCGGATCAGAAGGCGGAAGGCAATCGCCAGGCGGTCGGCGAGCCTCGGACCGTCGACATTCCGCAGACCGTGACCGCCGTCGCGCCGGGCACGACTCCCATGGCGGAGCGGGTCGCGGTGATCGGGCTGCTCAACAAGCGCAACGGTATCTCGCACCCGATCACCCTCAAGCCGGGCCAGGCGGTGAGGGTGGGCGATGCGATCGTCCGGCTTCGCGCCTGCGAGACGACCGCGCCCTGGGAGGTGCAGGCCCTCACCGGGGCCTTCGTCCAACTCGACGTCCGCAACCCGCAGGGCCGCTGGCAGAGGGTCTTTTCGGGCTGGCTCTACAAGGAGACTCCGTCGCTCAATGCGGTCGAGCACCCGATCTACGACGTCTGGCCCAAGAGCTGCGCAATGACGCACCCGGAAGCGGGAGAGTCGACGGTCCGGGCGGCATCCGCCGCGAGCAGCCGGTCGAGCGCTCCGAATTCGGCACCCGCGCCGCGCGCCTCCAGACCCTCCGCTCCAGGCCCTGCGCCCGAGCCGTCGGGGGCCCCGGCCGACAGCGCGGATTCCAACAGCGCCAGATAATCTTCCTGAGTGACCTCGACCGCGCCGAGGCTTCGCAAATGGTCGGTCATGAACTGGCAGTCGAGGAGGCGGTAGCCACCGACCTTGAGCCGAGCCACCAGCCAGGCCAGAGCCACCTTGGAGGCGTCGCTCCGGCTCGAGAACATGCTCTCGCCGAAAAAGGCCGCGCCGAGGCCGACTCCATAGAGTCCGCCGACCAGCTCTTCCCCATGCCAGCATTCGATCGAATGGGCGTGGCCCTCGGAGTGGAGGAGTCCGTAGCTCTCCTCGATATCGCCATTGATCCAGGTCTCCTCGCGCTGTGCGCAGCGCCGGACGACTTCGGCGAAGGCCAGGTCGCGGGTGACTCGATATTCGCCCGAACGGATCGTCTTCCTGAGCGAGCGCGACAGTCGAAACTGCTCGAGCGGCAGGATCGCCCGCCGGCGGGGCTCGACCCAGAAGACGTCGACCGCGTCCCGGCTGTCCGACATCGGGAACACGCCGATCGCATAGGCGCGAAGCAGAAGGTCCGGATCGATCGCCGCCATTTCGCGGGCTCTAAGGCGTGCGTCTCTGAACTGGAAGCCTGTTCCCGAACGAGGAACCGGCCGCCCTCCGGGAAGATCAGAGGATTTCGAGGACCCGTTCCTGAGGCCGGCACAGCCGAACGCCCTTCTCGGTCTCAACCAGCGGACGTTCGATGAGCCGGGGATTGCCGATCATCGCGTCGAGCACGGCCTCGTCGCCGGCCTCGGCCACCTCGCCCGCGCCCTGCTCCTTGAGTCTCAGTCCTTCGGCGGGCGAGATTCCGGCGCGCTCGTAAAGCGATCGCAGCTCATCGCGCGCCGGGGGGGCCTTGAGATACTCGACGACGGTCACGTCGGCACCGCTTTCCCGCAGGATATCGAGCGTCTTGCGTGAAGTACCGCAATCGGGGTTGTGCCAGATCGTCGCCCTCATTCCGAAGCTGCCCGCTCGCGCTGCTTGACCTTGCGCACCTCGGCGAGCTGGCCCTTCAGGATGGCGAGCGCGTCGGCTTCCTCCCGGCTGAGCCCGTCCAGCTTCACATGGTCGATAAGCACTTCGAGCGCGTCGCCGAGCCGGCCGAGCTGACGCCCGTAGCTGCCGACCTCGTCGAGCACCTTCTGCTCGATATCGGGCCTCGGCGTCTGGCCGAGATTGACGTTGACCAGCCCGAACTGCGCGCCCTGGTTCATGAATGTCCAGGGATTGATCGCCTGCCATAGCTTCTCGGGCGCGACCGAGAATTGGAATTTGCTGTCGGTCACTGGAGCCTCCGGAAGGTCCGCCGCCTCTGATGAGCGGGAGGACTTTTCCTTAGCCAATCTATTCTATCCTTGTATATATTGATCGACCGACTCCTATAAGGTCCTGTTACCGGCTTAGTCCCACGCGAAAAGGGCGGTCATGGTCACGCAGGTAAAGCCCGATGGTCCAAAGACCACTCCTCCCGAAAAAAAGCACATCGGGCTTCTGTTCGTGCATGGCATTGGCGAGCAGGCGCGGTTCGAGCACCTCATAGGTTCGGTTCGGGAACTCGCCGAACTGATGCTTCGGGCGGTTCCAAACTCGAGCGTCAGCGTCGTCGACCGCACCGGCGACTGGAAGACGGCGCCGGGCGTTGCGGATCCGGCCGGCCGGGCGCCGATGACCCTGACCTTGCGCACCCCCGACAAGCATTACGAATATGAGTGCCACGAAGTGTGGTGGGCCGACCTGGGCGCCCGTTCGGGAGTCCTCGATTCCATTACCTTCTGGCTATGGGGTCTCGGCCAATGGGCGGCGCCGATCTATCAGGAGCTCGACGGAGCGCAGATGACGAAGCTGCCGGTGGCGGAGGGCACGACCCGCTCGCGGCTGGTGACTTTGCCGGCCTCGGTCGCCGGCAACCTCGGCGAGGAATGCCTCGCCCGCTTCCGGCTCGCCATGGCGGCGCTGGCGGCGGCGTTCATCGGCTCGACCTGGGCGCTGGCGAAGCGGGTGGTGGAGCTGCTCGGCAAGGCCCCTTCTCCCACCCTCATCGTGCGCTATGTCGGCGACGTGCGCACCTATGAGGAGCGAGCCCGGCCCGGCGACAGCGCGATCTCCGATCCGGGCCAGCCCCGGCGCGTCGGAATCCGCCGCCGGATGGTGAGCGAGATGGTCACTATGGCGAGCCGCGAAAGCCTCGACGACTGGTGGATCCTCGCGCACAGCCAGGGAACCGTCCTCGCTTATAACGGCCTTACCGAGATCGGCCACGCGCTTCCCAATTATCTTCCGGAAGAGCAGTGGAAGGCGCTCGATCCCCGGTTCAAGGACGATCCCGGCTGCGCCCGCCGGGTCAAGCTCCACGCCATGATGCCGGCCCGTCCGTCATGGCTGGAAGACGATGAGGTAATCAGCCGGCCGCGTCTCTTCGCCAAGCTGCGCGGCCTGATCACCTACGGAAGCCCGCTCGACAAGTTCGCCGGGCTGTGGCCCCGCATCGTCGGCACGGCGACCGACCGCGAGGACGATCGGAAGCCGCTCGCGGGCTGCCGGTGGGTGAACATTGCCGCTCCGCAGGACCCGGTGGCCGGAATGCTCTGCCGATTCCCTGCCGGGCCCGGCGGACGGCTGGAGGGGGCGGTGCCCCAGGTCCGCAATATCGCACTGCCGATCCGCTTCAACCACGGGCTCGCCCATATCCGTTATTTCGCCGCCGCCGAGCGATGGATCGACAGCGGCCTCGAGCGGACCAAGAAATCGGTCGCCAGCTGGCTGGCCGGCGGCCAGGAGCCGCCCGCGGTCCCGGCACCGTCACTCTGGGTGAGGCTGCTGAAAGTCTACCTGCCCTATTTCGCGATCATCGGTTCGGTCTGGCTTGCAACCGCGGCGCTCGTCGCGATCGTCTTCGGGCTGACCAAGCAGCTCTTCAACCGGGGAGCGCCGGAGGCCGGCGCGAACACCTCGGACGGGTCCGGACTTGATCGGCTGTACCGCGAGGCGGTGGAATTCATCAGGGAGGCGCTGTCGATCTCGGGCCTCGTCCTCGACGTCGCATTGGCCGTCATCATCGGCTTCGGGCTCTGGCGCTGGTACAGCGAAAGCCGACTGAACCTGCGCCTCGCCAGGGCCGACGCGGCGGCGGACATCAACCGCGACGAAAATGGGAAATATTGGGACCTGCTGATCGAGATGCTCGGCCGGCATTGCTTTGCCGGATTGCTGTTCCTGGCGGTCGCGCTGCCCTTGCTCGCGGCGGGCATCTGGCTCGACTGGACCCATTTTTCTTATTCGCCGCCCGAAGGGAGCTTTTACGGGGTCGGTCTTTCGTTGCTGCTGCTGCCGCTGGCCATCCTCATCCAGGCCGGAATCAACGGCGAATATGAGCCGGATGGATGATCGGGCGGGAAAGTCTCCCTATTTCTCCCGCGCCAGCCAATCCTCCAGCCACTTGATCGTGTAATCGCCGGCGAGGAAGTCCGGCTCGTTGATCAGCTTCTGGTGGAGGGGGATCGTCGTCTTCATGCCCTCGATCACGAACTCCTCGAGCGCGCGCCTGAGGCGCATGATGCAGCGTTCGCGGCTCGAACCGTAGACGATCAGCTTGGCGATCATGGAATCGTAATAAGGGGGCACCTTGTAGCCGACGTAGAGCCCGCTATCGACCCGCACGTGCATTCCGCCGGGGGCGTGGAAGCCTTTGACGGTTCCGGGGGAGGGGGCGAAGGTTTCCGGGTCCTCCGCGTTGATTCGGCATTCGATGGCATGGCCTCGGAACTGGACCTGTTCCTGGGTGCAGGAGAGCGGCTCGCCGGCGGCGATCCGGATCTGCTCCCGGACGAGATCGATCCCGGTGATATATTCGGTGACGGGATGTTCAACCTGAAGGCGGGTATTCATCTCGATGAAGAAGAACTCGCCATTCTCGTAGAGGAACTCGATCGTCCCGGCGCCGCGATAGCCCATGTCGGCCATCGCTTTGGCGACGATCCCGCCCATCCGGTCGCGCTCTTCGGGCGTGATGACGGGGGAGCCTGCTTCCTCGAGCACCTTCTGGTGGCGGCGCTGGAGCGAGCAGTCGCGCTCGCCCAGATGGATGGCGTGGCCCTTGCCGTCGCCGAAGACCTGAAACTCGATGTGGCGCGGGTCTCCCAGATATTTCTCGATATAGACGGTGTCGTCGCCGAAGGCGTTCTTGGCCTCGGAGCGCGCCTGGCTTAGCTGGCTGTCGAGCTCGTCCTCGAAGCGGACGATTTTCATGCCCCTTCCGCCGCCTCCGGACGCGGCCTTGACGAGCAGCGGATAGCCGGTCTGGGCGGCGACCTCGCGCGCTTCTTCGGGCCCCTCCACCGGCCCGTCCGAGCCGGGCACGAGCGGCAGGCCGAGCTTGGCGGCGGTGCGCTTGGCCTCGACCTTGTCGCCCATCACCCGGATATGCTCCGGCTTGGGGCCGATCCAGATGATGTTGTGGAGCTCGACGATCTCCGCGAACCGGGCGTTCTCCGAGAGGAAGCCGTAGCCGGGATGGATGGCGTCGGCGTGGCTGATCTCGGCTGCTGAGATGATCGCGGGGATGTTCAGATAGGAATCCGCCGCCGCGGGCGGGCCGATGCAGATCGCCTCGTCGGCGAGCCGCACATGCATCGCGTCGGTGTCCGCGGTCGAGTGAACCGCCACCGTCTTGATGCCCATTTCGTGGCAGGCGCGGTGGATCCGCAGGGCGATCTCGCCGCGATTGGCGATTAGGACCTTCTTGATCATCCTCTACTCGAGAATAACCAGCGGCTGGTCATACTCGACCGGCTGAGCGTCGAGGACCAGTACCTGGGTGACCGTGCCGGAGCGCGGGGCGACGATCGGGTTCATCACCTTCATCGCTTCGATGATCAGGAGGGTGTCGCCTTCCCTGACCGACTGGCCGGGCGACACGAACGGTTTCGCGCCCGGCTCGCCCGCAAGGAAGACGGTGCCGACCATCGGCGACTTGACGGCGCCGGGATGGTCGGCCGGAGAAACCGCGGGAGCCGGCGGCGGCGAAGGCGCCGGAGCCGGGGCGGGCGCGGCCGCGGCGGGGACCGGAGCGGCCGCGGCCACGACCACGCTCCGCTTTACGACGATCTTGCGGTCGCCGTCCTCGACCTCGATTTCGGTCAGATCGTTCTGGTTGAGGAGCTCGGCCAGCTGGCGCACGAGATCGGCTTCGATCCGCATGCCGCCCCCGGCGCGTTCTTCATCGCTCATTTCGAAAGTCTCTTTCCCTGTTCCGGAAGCCTCGGCCCCGAAGGCGGGCTTCCTGTCAGAGACGGACCGCCGCGTCCAGAGCCAGCAGATAGGACAGGGCGCCGAAGCCGGCGATGCTACCCCTTGCCGCCGGCGCGATCAGGCTGCGCCGGCGGAAGCTCTCCCGCGCCTGCGGATTGGAGAGGTGGACTTCGATCACCGGGGTGGAGACGGCCTTGACGGCGTCGAGCAGCGCGACCGAGCTGTGGGTGAAGCCGGCGGCGTTGAGGATCACGGCTTTGGCGCCCTCGGCCTGAGCCTCGTGAAGCCAGTCGATCAGATGCCCCTCATGGTTCGACTGGCGGATATCCACCTCCACGCCCAGCTCCCGCGCCCGGTCCTCGAGCCGGCCGGCAATCTCGTCGAGCGTGTCTGGACCGTAGATTTCGGGCTCCCGTGTGCCCAGCAGGTTGAGATTGGGGCCGTTCAGTACATAGATGACGGGTGGCTTGGCCATGGCGAGGCCTATAAAGCGAGGTCGCGAGGAGCGCAAAGGTGGACGAGACGGCATCGATCACGGTCAACGGCGAGCACCGGCGGGTGCCCAAGGGCATCAGCGTTGCCGATCTCGCGCTCGAGCTCGGCCTGGAGCCGAGCCGGGTCGCGGTCGAGCGCAACCTGGAGATCGTACCGCGCTCGACGCTCGGCGAGGTGCCGGTCGAGGACGGCGACGATTACGAGATCGTCACCTTCGTAGGCGGCGGCTGAGGCCCGTTCCATGCCTGTCAGCGCGCCGCCGTGATTCTGATCGCGTTTCAGGGTCAAAGCGAATGCTAGAGCGGAGGTTCGGCTGTGGGACGGGCGTCTGAGCCCCCCTCCGGCGCCTCGGCGCCTATTTTTTCGAAGAGACGACGCAACGGCGCAACGTAGAGAGCCTCCTTTTCTACGTCGCGCCGTTGCGCCTTCTCTCAAAAAATCCCGGGCCTGCCGGCCGTGGAGGACACGAGCAGGCTGCGATGGCGGCAGACGGCGGAGCGGCTCGACCCTGGATGCTGAACGAGTTCAGCATGACGGAATTGCGCGAGAGGCGGCAGGCGGTCATCGCAGGCCTCCAGACCGGCATTGGGTCGCCCGAAGTGACCCTTGCGGCTTACGCGGGGCGCGATCCGTACTATATCGCTCATCCCATACTCAGCGAGCGGACCGAAGAACGTGAACGCAGAAAGCCGGATAGCGACGAACTCCGAGGACTTGTGGACCGTCGCCGGCCGCACCTTCGCGTCGCGGCTCATCGTCGGCACCGGCAAATATAAGGATTTCGCCCAGAATGCCGCGGCGGTCGAGGCTTCGGGTGCGGAGATCGTCACGGTGGCGGTTCGCCGGGTCAACATCTCCGATCCGAAGCAGCCGATGCTGATGGATTTCATCGATCCCAAGAAGATTACCTATCTGCCCAACACCGCCGGCTGCTTCACAGCGGACGAGGCGGTCCGGACGCTCAGGCTGGCCCGGGAGGCGGGCGGCTGGAACCTGGTGAAGCTCGAGGTCCTCGGCGAGGCGAAGACTCTCTATCCCGACATGCGCGAGACTCTTCGAGCGACCGAGACCCTCGCCCAGGAGGGCTTCGAGCCGATGGTCTATTGCGTCGACGATCCGATCGCCGCGAGGCAGCTCGAGGAAGCCGGGGCGGTGGCGATCATGCCGCTCGGGGCGCCGATCGGCTCAGGCCTCGGAATCCAGAACCGGGTGACGATCCGGCTCATCGTCGAAGGCGCCAAGGTGCCGGTGCTGGTTGACGCGGGCGTCGGCACCGCGTCCGACGCGGCCGTCGCGATGGAGCTCGGCTGCGACGGAGTGCTCATGAACACGGCCATTGCCGAGGCCAGGGATCCGGTGGCGATGGCCCGGGCGATGCGGCTTGCCGTGGAGGCCGGCCGCCTGGCCTATCGGGCCGGGCGGATGGGTCAGCGCCGATATGCCGATCCGTCGAGCCCGCTCGCCGGACTGATCTGATCGTTTCGGGGGAACCTAACCCAGGTTATCACGTTCGTTACGGCGGAGGAGTTTCCGACGGTCACGCGGGGCTCCCATGGGACGCCCCAGCTCCACGTCGCTGGGGCGTCCTTTTGTAAGGACCGAACAGAGGGGACAAAGTCATGAAATTCATGTTGAAAGCCGCGCTCGGCGCGGGACTGCTCGCGCTCGCTGCTTGCGGCGGCAAGGGCGACGACAGCCTGGGCGACAATGTCGCGGACAATGCGGAAGCCGTCGCGGAAAATATCGAGGCGGCCACCGAGAATAGCGGCAACGAGGCCGTCGAAGAGGCCGGCGAGGACAAGGCCGAGGCCGTTCGCGACGCCGGCGAAGCCAAGGAAGAGGCGATCGACGACGCCGACGTCAACGCCGCCGCCGTCAACGCTCAGTAAGATCGCGACTTCTCCTTTCGCGCGATCGGGCGCCCCGGGGCGTATCTCCCGGGGCGCTTTTGCGTTCGGGCTCGGTCCTGGTGGACCGAGCCCGAGCGTCCCGGCGAAGGCCGGGATCCAGAGGGAAGGCGCCGTCATCTGCGCCGCACCCGTCATCCCGGCGAAAGCCGCGGCCTCAGGACAAGAAGTCTCGCCGGGTCTCCCGGAGGTCCCGGCTTCCGCCGGGACGACGGGCCTATTTCAGCCGTTCGATCCTTTGCGCCGCTTCGTCCAGGATGGCGGCGATCTCGTGCAGGCGCTCCTCGCTGGTATCGTCGGCGGTAACGCGGTGCCAGAGCGCCGAAAGGAGGTTGCCGACCGCGCGCTGGATCGGCCGCCCTCCGGCGCGGCGCTTGCCCTCGCCGGCGCCCGTCAGCCTCTCGAAAAGCGCTTCGACCTCTTCTGCACGCTCGGCGAGATGCGCCCCGCCTTCGGGCGTGACGGCGAAGGCCTTTCGAGTGCCGTCCGCCGCGGCCTCCTGGATCAGCCCCATGTCCTGGAGCATGGTCAGGGTCGGATAGACGACTCCCGGGCTCGGCGCATAGCTGCCGTGGGTGAGTTCCTCGATCGCCCGGATGAGGTCGTAGCCGTGGCGCGGCTGGTCGGCGATCAGCTTCAGGAGGACGAGCCGAAGCTCGCCCGACTCGAACATTCGGCGCTTGCCCCGGCCGCCTCGGCCGCGGCCGAATTCCGCGCTCCAGTCGCCGCCTTCCCAATTTCCTCCGCCCCAGCCGCGCGGGCCGAAGCCCATCGCGATCAGGCCGGGCGGGATATCGCGGAAGGTGAAACGGGGCCCACAACCAATCCTCATATCACGTCTCCAATCTATCTGGACCAGTCTGAGATATATCTCAGACGCATCGGAGTCAACGGCGCCTTCGTCATCCCGGCGAATGCCGGGACCTCAGGACAAGAAGTCTTGGCGGCTTCCCACGAGGCCCCGGCTTTCGCCGGGATGGCGGCTCCCACCATTGGGACGGACTTAGCGGTTCAACTCAACACGATACCGCTCTAGAAGCCCGCCATGGCCGATCTGTTCGCCGGCGATCCGCCGCCCCCCTCGCCGTCCGCCGCTCCGCCTGAAAGCGCGCCGCTCGCGGACCGCCTTCGGCCGCGCGCGCTCGACGAGGTGGTGGGGCAGGACCATCTCACCGGTCCGGAAGGCGCGATCGGGCGGATGGTGGCGGCGGGCAAGCTCGCCTCGATGGTCCTTTGGGGCCCGCCGGGCACCGGCAAGACGACGATCGCCCGGCTCCTGGCAGACGCGGTCGGAATGCGCTTCGTCGCAATCTCCGCGGTCTTTTCGGGAGTCGCGGACCTGAAGAAGGTGTTCGCCGAAGCGCGAGAGCATGTGAGGCTCGGCAGCCAGACCCTGCTGTTCGTGGATGAGATCCACCGCTTCAATCGCGCCCAGCAGGACGGATTCCTGCCCTACGTGGAGGACGGAACCGTCGTCCTGGTCGGCGCGACCACCGAGAATCCGAGCTTCGAGCTCAACGCGGCCCTGCTCTCGCGCGCCCAGGTGCTGATCCTCAATCGGCTCGACCATAAGGCCTTGTGCAAGCTGCTCGACCGCGCCGAGGCGATCATGGGCCGCCCGCTTCCCCTGACCGCCGAAGCCCGCGACGCCCTGGTCGCGACCGCTGACGGCGACGGCCGATTCCTCCTCAACCAAGCCGAGACGCTTTTCTCGGTCGAACTGCCCGAGCCGCTCGACCCGGCCGGGCTCTCCGCTCTCCTCCATCGCCGGGTCGCCGTCTACGACAAGGACCGCGAGGGCCATTACAACCTCATCTCCGCGCTCCACAAAGCGATCCGCGGATCGGACCCGCAGGCGGCGCTCTATTATCTGGCCCGGATGCTGACCGCCGGCGAGGAGCCGCTCTTTCTTCTGCGCCGGCTGATCCGGGCGGCGGTCGAGGATATCGGCCTCGCCGATCCCCAGGCCCTCGTTCAGTGCATCGCCGCCAAGGACTCGTACGATTTCCTCGGCTCGCCCGAGGGCGAGCTGGCCATCGCCCAAGCCTGCCTCTACCTCGCCACCGCGCCCAAATCGAACGCGGTCTACGTCGCCCAGAAAGCGGCCTGGCGCTCGGCCCGCGACACCGGCTCGCTGATGCCGCCCAAGAACATCCTCAATGCCCCCACCAAGCTCATGAAGCAGGTCGGCTACGGGAAGGGCTATCGATACGACCACGACTCGGAGGGCGGCTTCTCCGGCGACAATTACTGGCCCGAGGAGATGGAGCCGCAGAGCTTCTACACGCCCACGGACCGCGGCTTCGAGAAGCGCATCGCCGAGCGGCTGGCCTGGTGGGACGAGCAGCGAAAGGCGAGGCGCGATGACTGAGGCGATCCGGAGCTGGGACGAAGCCGTCGCCTTCGCGCTTACGCTCCCCGAAACCGAGCTCTCTACGAGCTACGGCAAGCCGGCGGTCAAGGTGAACGGCCGGGCCTTCCTTTATACCGGCCGTGAGGATGGCTCCTTCGGGGTGGCGGTCGATCTCGATACGGTCGAGATGCTGAAGGAAACGGATCCCGGCACCTTCTGGCAGACGCCGCATTACGAAGGCTGGACCGCGGTCCTCGTGCGCTACGGCAGCAAGGACCCGGAGCGAGTCCGGGAGACCGTGATGCGCTCGCACGCCTGGACGGCCGCGAAGCCGAAGCCGAGGCCGAGAAAGGGAAAGTGACCATGCTTCACTCCGTCACGCCAGCGAAGGCTGGCATCCCGGCGGGTGAAAGGCGCCGGCGGTCTTCGCCCCCCGGGGCCCCAGCCTGCGCTGGGGCGACGTTGCTTGCCGCCTTCATCCTCGCCGCGCCCGCCTTCGCCCAGGTCGACCGGCCCGAATATGTCCGCGCCCTCGCCGCCGGCTACAAGGCGTCCTTCCTGTGCAGCGACATCTTCAATGCCGGGCAGAGCGAGGCGCAAGTCGCCATGGACGACCTCAAGCGAATCTACCCCGAGCTCGAGCCGCTCATCCCGGGACTGAAGACGAGGATCGACCGGAAGGCAAAGACGGTCAGCGTCGAATTCGACGGGAAATTGCCGCCCCGAATCGCCGCCTGGCGGCCGAATCTCGGCTGCGCTCAGCTTCCGATCGGCGCCGGGCCCGACTCGGTGCGCCTGCTGCCGCGCCTGACCGCGAACCCGGCGGTCGACCGCAACGACCGACTGCAATGGCCGAACGGCGACCGCGATGGGGCGGCCCGCCCGAGAGGCGACGCAAGGGCTTTGGCCCGCTCCGTCGCAGCGGCCTTCGACCGGCGCACCTACGGGCAGGGCAGCGAGACGACCGCCGTGCTCGTCCTCCAGGACGGGAAGATCGTCGCCGAGCGCTACCGGGGCGATTTCGACATGCACATGTCGCAGCGTACCTGGTCGGTCGCCAAGAGCCTTGCCGGCACCATCGTCGGCGCGGCCGTCCAGCAGGGCCTGCTGGACGTGAACGCAGCGGCGCCGGTCCCGGAATGGCGGCGCCCCGGGGATCCGCGCTCGGCGATCACCACCGACAGCCTGCTTCGAATGGCGAGCGGCCTCCACTCGGACGCCGCCGGCAACCGAACCGACGCGACCTATTTCGGCGGCAGCTCGGTCACCGAGAATGCCACCCAATGGCCGCTCGAAACGGCGCCGAACACGCGCTTCCGCTATTCCAATAACGACATATTGCTCGCCGTTCGCGGGCTTCGGGCGAAGCTTGGCGACGGCGAGCGGGCGCTGGCCTTCCCGTTCGAATCCCTGCTCTGGAAGATCGGGATGACCCGCACCGTCCCGGAGACCGACTGGCAGGGTAATTTCATCCTCTCCAGCCAGGTCTGGACCACAGGGCGCGACCTTGCCCGCCTCGGCCTGCTCTATCAGAATGACGGAATCTGGAACGGCGACCGGATCCTGCCTCCGGGCTGGGGCGCCTACGTCGCCCGCCACGGGCCCGCCCAGCCGGCCTCCGGCCACGGCTACGGGGCCACCTTCTGGACCTTTCCGCCAGCTGCCGGCCTCCCCGCCGACTCCTATGTCGCCCAGGGCAATCGCGGCCAGTATCTGGCGATCGTCCCTTCGCGCCGGATCGTCATCGTCCGGCGCGGCTATGACGGGCCGGGCACAGCCTTCGATGCCGGTCCCTTCGTCAAAGACGTGCTTTCCGCCTTACGCTGACGGAACCCCAGCGGGCGCCCGCCATTATGGCTGGGAGCGGCGCGCGGCCGCTTTCAACAAGGGGATTCGCCTATGTACCGCAACGAGGCCGGAGACGGCGGTTACTGGCAGGCCCAGCTCATGCACTGGGGACCGAGGATACTCGCCGCAATCGCCATCATCGTCATCGCCTGGCTGCTCGCCCGAGCCGCCAGATGGGCGATCGCCAAGGTCGTGGACCGGGTGCCCGCACTGAAGAAACATTATGAGGCCGAACCGGGCAAGACGCTGGGCAGCCTGATCGGCGACATCGTCTTCTGGCTCATCATCCTCATCGGCATCATGCTCGCCGTTCAGCCGCTCGAGCTCGGCGAAGTCCTCGATCCGGTGCGCCAGCTCACCACCAACGCCCTTGCCTTCATTCCGAACGTGATCGGCGCGGGCCTCATCTTCTTCATCGGCCTGATCGTCGCCCGGATCGTCCGGCGCCTGGTCGAAGGGTCGTTGATGGCCGCGAATGCGGACGGATGGCTCCGCAAGACCGGTATCTCGGAAACGGCCGGCACCGCCCCGGCGACCGTGGCGGGATCCCCGGCGACGCCGAGCACCCGAGCGTCGATCAGCAAATCGGTCGGGATGGTGGTCTTCTTCCTGATCATGATCCCGGTGACGATCTCGGCGCTGGACGCGCTCAAGATCGAGGCGATCTCGGGTCCGGCGACCCAGATGCTGCGCACCATCCTCGATTCGATCCCGCTGGTGATCGGAGCTCTGATCCTGCTCGCCATCGGCTTCCTGCTCGGCAAGCTCGCCAAGCAGGCGATCGAGCAATTGCTTCCGTCGATGGGCTTCGACCGGTCGGTCAGCGCGATCGGCATCTCCACCGAAGGCGGCGCGCCCTCGCGCGCCGTAGGCACCGCGGTGATGCTCGCGATCGTCATCTTCTTCGCGATCAAGGCGGCCGAATTGCTGCAGTCGCCGCTGATCGCGGCGATGCTCGCCCAGGTGCTGGAGCTGGGAAGCAAGGTATTGTTCGGAGCCGTGATCATCCTCGGCGGAGTCGCGATCGCCCGGATCGTCTCCGGCCTGGTCAGCGGCGCCGGGACCGAAGGGTGGCTTCCGACGATCCTCAGGTGGGCGATCATCGCCTTGGCGGTGGCCATCGGCCTCAGGTTCATGGGCCTGGCCAACGAGATCGTGATCATCGCCTTCGCGTCGATCATCGGCTCCGCGGCGGTCGCCTGCGCTCTCGCCTTCGGGCTGGGCGGGCGGCCGACGGCCCACAAGTTGCTCGAGCAATGGACCGACGCCAATGCGGTCCCGGCGCCGCCCTCGCGGCCCCGGGCTCCGAAAGCGCCGACGCCGCCGGCGGACGACCAGCCGCCCTTGGTATGAGGTTCTCGTCCTCCCTGCGAGCGAAGCTCGCGGGGAGGGGGACCGCCCGAAGGGTGGTGGAGGGGCCAGCCGCGCCGCCTGCCCCTCCACCATGCTTCGCATGGTCCCCCTCCCCATCGCTGCGCGACGGGGAGGATTGAGGATGGCCCGCTTTACCCGCTTCGCGGCGATCGACTGGTCGGGCGCGAAGGGGAAGCGCCACAAGGGTATCGCCGTCGCCGTCGCAGAGACGGGGACGGCGAGCCCGCGCCTAGTCCGGCCGGACCACGTCTGGTCGCGCAACGAGGTGCTCGAATGGCTCCTCGCCGAGGCGGCGGCTGCGCCGACCCTGTTCGGCTTCGACTTCAGCTTCGCCCCCCCGATTGCGAAGCGCGGCGAATATCTGCCGGGAGAGAAAGACATCCCGTCGACGGCGCGGGAATTCTGGGCCTATGTCGAAAGCCGGAGCGGCGACGTCGACCTCGGCGCCGCCAGCTTCCTCGAACAGGCCCATCGCCGCCATTTCTATTTCGGGATCGCCGACGGCGAGAAAGCGCGCTTCATGCATTTCCGCCAGTGCGACGCCCGGCTCAACGCCCAGGGCGGCCGCAAGACGGCGAGCGCCTACGACGCGATCGGCGCCGCCCAGGTCGCCAAGGCGAGCTTCTCGGGAATGCGGCTGCTCCATCACCTCGGCGGCAGGGTCGCGGTCTGGCCGATGGACGATCTGCCCGAGCAGGGCAGCGCGGTCGTCGAGATCTACACCCGGATCTACCTGCGGCGGGCGGGACTGCGCGGGACCAAGCTGCGCACGCGAGCCGATCTCGATTCCGCCCTGGCGGGCCTCGGCAGCCGCCCGGCCCGGCTTCGCTTCGAGCCGAACGACCACCAGACGGACGCGCTGGTCACCGCCGCCGGGATGCGCGCGCTCGCGACCGCGGAGCCGCGCGCCTTCGCGCCTGAAGGCCTCACCCCCGAACTCGCCCGAAGCGAAGGCTGGACCTTCGGGATTCTTTAAATCCTCCCCTGCATTTGCGGGACCTTTGCATAAGTCGCTGGGTGCTAGCCCCTCCCCTTCAGGGGAGGGGTTGGGGTGGGGGTTGTCTGCTCGTCTCACCGGCGTCAGCGAACATTCCCCCCACATTCCCCACCCCAACCCCTCCCCTTCAGGGGAGGGGCTTTGTCTGCCAGCGCTTCGCAGGGGTTATGCAAAGGTCCGCATTTGCAGGGGAGGGGGACCATGCGAAGCATGGTGGAGGGGCCTTGCCGACCCGAAGAACCCCTCCACCGCGCTTTCGCGCGGTCCCCCTCCCAAGGAAATCCTGGGGAGGATGAAAGGACCGCACGGGGGCTGGACCTCGGACCGCTAATGACCCATTTGGGCGTCTGGCCGGGTTAGCTCAGCTGGTAGAGCAACCGCCTTGTAAGCGGTAGGTCGTCCGTTCGAGTCGGACACTCGGCACCGTTCCAGTCGCTGGCCCGGGATCCATTTTGCCCCCGAAATGGTTGTCAGGACTTGAGCCATAGCCTTTGGTTTGACTGCTATACCTCTTCATCCTATCCATCGGGCGGCTTCGCCGATCCAAAATGGAGTGAATTTTTCCGGTGTCCCTCGTCAGCGACCTGAAAGCTGCGCAGCGCCATGACGGCCTGGCCGTCGTCCAGGATTTCGTGACGTCGGCGTCTGGGGCCTCCAGCATGGCGGATCTGCGCGCTCTCATCGAATCCGCCGTCCAGCAATTGAGCTTCGACTATTTCGCGATCGTCCACCACGTCTGTTTCGGACGTCCCGAGGGCCACCATGTCCGGCTTACGAACTATCCGATGGAGTGGGTGGGCTTCGTCAGGGAGCTGCCCAGGCTGACCGATCCGGTGGTGAGGGCCGCCGAGCGGATGTCGAGCGGGTTCAAATGGGATCAGCTCGACTCGCTTCTCAACATGACCGCCGCCGAGGCGGACTATATGCGCCAGGCCGCCCGGCACGGGATCTGCCAGGGCTATACGGTTCCCAACCATGTCCCCGGCGAGACGTTCGGTTCCTGCAGCTTCTCCATCCGCGGCGACCGGGCGTTCCCGGAAGCCGGCGTCTCGGCCGCCCAGGCGCTCGGGAGCTTCGCGTTCGAAGCGGCCCGCAGGCTCGTCAAGCAGCGGCCCGGGGAAAATTACCTGCAGCCCGCGCCGCTCTCCGACAGGCAGCGCGAATGCCTGTTGTTCGTGGCTCGCGGGAAAAGCGACTCGGTGATTGCGGACCTGCTCGCGATCCGCCCCAAGACGGTCAACGAGCATATCGAGGCGGCCAAGCGCCGTTACTCGGTGGCGACTCGCTCGCAGCTGCTGGTCAGGGCGCTGTTCAGAAGCGAAATCTGCTTTTCGGAAGTCATCGACTGAAAATCCCGTCCAGCGCCTGCTGCGATGGGGACGGTCAACGCCGGCGCAGGCCGATCCGCAGGACTCCCCTCGGCCGGCAGTTCGGCCAATGGTACCAGCGCGGCGGCGGCCCCGGCTCGGGCACGAGCTCATGGCCGTCCAGCAGCGCCCGGAGCAGCGCCCGAACCTGAAGATAGGCGAAATTTGCGCCGAGGCAGCCATGGGCGCCGCCGCCGAAAGGAATGAAGGCGAATCGGTGCCGTCCGAGCGAACGTTCCGGTGAGAAGCGCCCGGGATCGTAGGTGGCCGGATCCTCCCAGATTTCGGGAAGCAGGTGGGTCAGCATCGGGCTGACGCCGGTGATCGTGCCTTCGGGAAAGGCATGGCCGCCGAATTCGAACTTTCGAACCGACCGGCGCCAGAGGACGGGCGCCGCCGCATTCAGTCGAAGCGATTCCTTGATCGCCCAGGCGCTCCGCTCGCACCGGTTGAGATCGGCCATGTCGATCGCGCCGGGATCGGGGACGAGGTCGCAAAGCTCCTCCCGCACGGCGCCCTGCCAATCGGGGTTGGCGGAAAGATAATGGAGCGTCGCCACGATGCCCGAGGAAAGCGTGTCGAACGAGGCGGCCACGACGAAGATGAGATGGGCCATGACCTCTTCGTCGGCCAGCAGCCCAAGGTCCCGCATCCGGCACAGATTGGCGAGGAGGTCAGTCCGCCCGCGCGCGACGGGCTCCGAAAGCATCGGCCGGATCAGGCCTTCGACATGCCGCTTTGCCCAGGCTGCGCGCGCCTCCGCCGTGCCCGGCAGCGCGACCGTCACGACCGCGGCCGCCGCCCGCATCAGGTAGCGGAAGGCGAGCAGGTCCTGGCGGGTCGCCTTGGCCGGATCCCGGCCGAGGAAGGCGGCGTAGCCGTTTGCGAAGCTGAGCTGCTGGGCGAGCTCGTAGACGTCGACCGACCGTCCCGACCACCCTCCCGGCAGCGCGGCGCTGTTGCGGGCGAAGATGTCGAGATAGGATTGCAGCTGCTCCGACTTGAAGGCGGTCGCGACGAGCTTTCGGTGCCATTGGTGGTTGGCGCCGTCGCGAAGGAGCAGCCCGCCGTCGAAATGCCGGCCGAAGACGGGCTTCCATCCCCCTTCCGCCGAGAAGTTGCCGGCATCGTCGAACAGCACGAACTGGTTCGCCTCGGGGCCGACGAGCTGGACGTTCCAGTTGCCGCAGGCGCGGAAGCGGTGGATCGGCCCGTAGGTATCGTTCATCCGCCGGGCGAAGGCGAGCGGATCGAGGACCGCCTCGGGCAGGATCCCGAGGACGGGGAGGCCGCGCTTGCCGGGGACCGATGCGAGATCGCGGCCGCGCACGTGCGGGAAGTCGCGGCGGAGCACCGGCGGCTTCTCGCGATGGGCGACGGGGGGCAAGAAGGGCGCGGTCACGAGGGCTCCTGTGTGGCCGGGGACCCTACACACGCCCGGGCCCGCGCTCCCACCCGGTAACTACCGGGGTGTGAATCGGCGGGCCGATGGTCGACCTGAGGGGTGTCGGAGGCTGAAGCATGATTGATTTGGTTCTTCCGGAAAGTCGTCTCGGCTTCGCCGCGGCGCTCATGGAGATGCACCATGACCGGAAGCAGGTGTTCGTAGATCGGTTCGGATGGCGTCTGCCGGCGAAGGGTAGCTGGCTGGAGGTCGATCAGTTCGACGATGATTATGCGATCTACCTGCTCGCCAGATCGCCCGAAGGCCACCACCAGGGGTCAGTGAGGCTTCTCCCGTCCTCACGTCCCCACATGCTGGACACTCTCTTCAGTCATCTCTGCCCGGCCGGGGTTCCGAGCGGAGATGACTGCTGGGAGATATCACGTCTCGTGACCTGCCCGGCGGACGCCGCCGGCACCAGCGTTCTTCGGGTCCACCGTCTGCTAGCCCTGGCCCTCGTGGAGTTCGCCCAGTCCAACGGCATCCGCCGCTATACGCTGGTCGCGGAGGCGCACCGGGTTCCGGCTCTGCTTTCGGTGGGCTGGCCGGTGATTCCGCTGGGTTTGCCGACCGAGGTGGACGGAGAGCAGCTTCAGGCCTTGCAGATCGACCTGCCGCCGGGCACACTGCACGAAATGCGCAGCCGCTTACGGATTAGGGCTCCGGTGCTGCGCATAGTGGAACCCGCTCGGAGAGCCGCGTAATGGTCGCACAGCCGACAGGCAGGCATGGGCCCGAGGATGCGAGCAATCTCGCGACCGAGACCGAGCGAATCATCCTCGAGATCGAATCGCGGCTTCACCGGCTGATCGAGACGTCGCGCCGCGAGGCGGGGCCGGCAGCCCAATCCTCCGTTCTGGCCGCCGCGGCGGAGGCCTGCGCCGCTCGCCGAAGGCTCTACGCCTTGTTCGGCCGCAGGCTGTTCTGCGATCCCTCCTGGGACATCCTGCTCGAATTGTTCGTGAGCACGCTGGAGGGCCGCAAGGTCACCGTCTCGACCGCCTGCATGGCGGCCTGCGCTCCGACGACGACGGCTCTGCGCCACATCGCCTATCTCGTCCAGGAAGCGCTCGTGGTCCGCCGCCCGCACCCCGCCGACGCGCGCAGCACCTATCTCGAGCTCACGCCCCAGGCGGTCACCCGCCTTACCCAATATTTCAACGAGTCGAACTGAGCCCGGGAAAGTCCCGCTGGATCGAATCGAGCGCCATCGAGACGTAGGCGGCCGCACCGTGAAGCTCGGCTTTGTCGAGCGACTCGAGCAAGTCGTTAAGCCTGGCATGCAAGCCTTCGAGCTGATGCTGCGAGCTTGCCGCTTCCGATAGCTTCGAATCCATCCATGGGCCTCCCTCTGTGCGCAGCTCTTCCAGACCGTGCCTGGCAGCGCACCCTTCGCCCGAAACGCGTCCCATCACGCGTCCAGGCCAGAAGCCCCTGCCGGCTCCTTTACGCTAACGTAAGCCGTGCGGGAAGGGGGTCGGGCAAACTAGTCGATCCGTTTTGAACGAAGTTTCCGGATTTAAGCCGGCGCCGACGACACTTCGTCCAGGCGCGCCAGCTGCGCGGGCGTCAGCTCGAGCTCCATGGCGCCGATCAGCTCCTCGAGCTGATCGAGGGTCCTGGCGCTCGCGATGGGCGCGGCGACCGCCGGCTGGGCCGCCACCCAGGCGAGTGCGATCTGCCCCTGCGTAGCCCCGGTTTCCGCCGAAACCTCATCCAGCACGGACAGGACGGCCGGGCCGCGGCCCTCCAGATATTTCGCCATCCGGTCGCCGCGGATGCTTTTGCCGTAGTCCGCCGCGCTTCGATATTTGCCGGTGAGGTAGCCGGAGGCCAGGCCGTAGAAAGGCAGCACCGCGATATTTTCGGCGATGCAGAGCCGCTGCAGCTCGCCCTCCAGCTTGCCGCGTTCGAGCAGGTGGAATTCGTTCTGGAGCACCTCGTAGCGGCTGGTCCCCATTTCACCGGCCAGGACAAGCGCCTGTCCGAGCCGCTCGGCGCTGAAGTTGGAAGCGCCGAGGGTTCGGACCTTGCCGGCTTTGACCAGACGGTCGAATGCCTCGATCACCTCCTCCATCGGAGTTTCCGGATCGTCCTGGTGGGCGTAGTAAAGGTCGATCGCCTCGACCCCGAGGCGCTTCAACGAAGCTTCGGCCGCCTTTTCGATCCGCCAGGGTTCGAGCTTCCCTCCCCCATGGCGATGGAGCATTCCCACCTTGCTGGCGATGAGAACGCCCTCGCGCGACCCCCGCCGCCTCAGCCATTCGCCGATCAGGGTCTCGGATTCGCCGCCCTCGTGGCCGGGGACCCAGGCCGAATAGACGTCGGCGGTGTCGATCATGGTCCCGCCGGAGTCGACGAAGCGGTCGAGGATCCGGAACGCCTCTTCCCCGCAGGCCGTCCAGCCGAAGACGTTGCCGCCCAGAACCAGGCCCGGAGTCGCGAGACCGCTGCGCCCCAACAGGCGAAGATCAGCCATTCCTTCCTCCTTCAACCGTCGCCTCGCCGAGCCCGCCGCGCCTCGAGAGCGTCGATCGCCTCGCGGACCCGCTGGGTCTCCCCGCGCGGGACGACGAGCACGGCCCGTTCGGTGGCGACGATGACCAGGTCCTCGACTCCGAGCGCCACGATCACGGGTCCGTCGGAACGGACCAGGCAGTTGCGGCTGTCCGGAGCGACGACGTCGCCGGTGAGCAGGTTGCCGTCGCCGTCCAACGGCCCGAGCGCATGAAGCGCTTCCCAGCTTCCGATATCCGTCCAGCCCATAATTGTCGGAACCACCGCGACCTTTTCCGCTTTCTCCATCACGGCGGTGTCGATCGAGGCGGTCGGCCCGGATTCGAAATCGCCCTGCACCGCGGCCAGAACCGCCGGCGCATGCCGCCCGAGAGCGTCGAGCAGGGCTTCGCGGCCGAACAGGAAGATGCCCGCATTCCAATCCCAGCCGCCCTCGGCCAGCCAGGCCTGCGCCGTCGCTCGATCCGGCTTTTCGGCGAACCGGGCCGCGCGGAAGGCGCCGGGGGCGAGCGCCTCGCCGCGCCTTATGTAGCCGTAGCCGGTCTCGGCCCGATCGGGCTCGATCCCGAACGTCACCAGCCAGCCCTCCGCCGCAAGCGGCGCCGCCGCCGCGACCGCGGCCCGGAAGGCCGCCTCGTCCTCGATATGATGGTCGCTCGGCATGACCAGCAGAAGCTCGCCTTCCCCCGCAGCGAGCGCCGCGAGCGCAACCGCCGCGGCCGTCCCTCGAGCGCAGGGCTCGAGCACCAGCCGGGCGTCCGGCACCTCCGAGCGCACCGCCAGGGCCTGCTCGCGCGCCGCGACCACGATCGGAGAGCCCCAGCCCGCCGCCCGGCTCGCGGTCGCCCTGAGAAGGCTCTGAGCGCCGGCCAGCGCCAGGAACTGCTTGGGCCGCCCCGCTCGCGAAAGCGGCCAGAGCCGGGTCCCAGCGCCTCCGGAAAGGATGACGGGCCTGATTTGCGGGGCGCTCATGGCACGGGGTGTAGGAGCAACGTCATTCCCGCGGAAGCGGGAATCCGGCACCGACTCCGAACGGGATCCCGCTTTCGCGAGATGACGGTAGTGGCCGGGGATGACGGTGACGGCGCGGCTTAGGTCCTGACGATCGCCTCGCCCATCTGCAGGGTCTTGCCTCGGGTGACGATCACGACGTCGCCGAGCTTCGCGGCGGCGAACAGCTTCTTCGCGAAGGCGACGGGCACCGCGACGCAGCCGTGGGTCGCGAAGCCCGGAGCGACGCTGTCGCTGCCGTGGATCGAGATTCCGTCGTTGGTCATCCGCATCATGAAGGGCATCGGAGCGCCGTAGAGGTTGGAGACGTGCCTGGCGTTCTTCTGAGTGATCGGGAAGGCCCCGAGCGGGGTCGGCTTGTCGTCCCGCCCGTAGAGGATGGCCGAGGCCCCGATCTCATAGCCGCCGCGGAAGATGGAGAGGACCTGCGCCTCGAGGTCGACGGTGATCACGATCGGCCCGTCGGCGGGGGCGCCGCTTTCGTCCCAATGATGCTCGCCCATCTTGAGCGGCCCCGGAATGTCGAGGATCCGACGGACGACGAAATTCGGGTCGACGGCCGCCGGAGCCGGGGCGGAGACCGCCGCGATCGGGACCTGCGCGGCCGAGGCCTCGGCCGAGGCGGGCGCCCGGGCGGGCTCGTCCGCGACCTCGAAGCCGACGACGAGCAAGGCCGCTCCCGCCAGCAGGGCCGTTCCAATCCGAGCCGCCAAAGTCTTTGCCGCCATCGCCTTCACCTTTGAAAAGAAGCCTCTTCGAGCCTCGTAAAAGCTCCACTGCAGGCGCCGATCCCGTCCCGCCACCCCCCGTTTCGGCTTGTGCCGGCTCGGGACGGAGGCCCCGCAATCGCTAACATGCCGGAGTCGCGGCGACGACCGGTGCCTCGTCCCGAGTCGCGCCGACGTCCGGCTGCCGCCCGAGCCCGCGCCGGGGCATCCGCGGGCCGTCCGCGAAGGGGAGCTCGATCCGGAAACGGAGGTTTCCGTAAGGTCGGCCGGACACAGGCGGTTCGAAGCCTTCCCCTTGTAATCGCTGGAAAATCTTCGCGCATCGAGCGGCACGCATCTTGACTTAACCTCGATCAGTGCTATATCGGTGGTACCGAGAGTTTGGAATGGCTTCCTCTCACGGTGGGGGTCGGGGGGTTTGCTTCCACGGGCCGCCCGGCCCCCTTACGTCGCTTTTCCTACTTCCGTTCCCGAGCCCCTCCGCGCCAGGCGGGAGGCGAGCCGAGGTCCTTCGGCTCCGGACGGGTGATCTCCCAATTGGCCCTCTCGAAATGGTCGGCGATATGCTCGGCGACGGCGCCGTGGACCTGAGGTTCGCCATCGGGATCCTGCCGTTTCTCGAGCGCGGCGATCTGGTACTTCTCGAGAGCGTGCCAGATGGGCTTGGGCATGACTCGAAGCCAGACCCGGATGGCCCGGGCGAGCTCGGCGGAGGTGACGGCGATTCGCTTGCTCATACGAGAACAAATAAAGAACAAAGCTTGGCGGTTGCAATCCGATTTTTGCATTGGCCGTCATCGAGGCGCAGGCCGGGACTTGAGGACGAGACGTCTCAGCAGGGTCTCCCCGAGATCCCGGGTTGCGCCGGGATGACGGTAGTGAAGCTTCCCCTCAGGCGCGGCTCGAACTAATCCGTCCCCATGTGCAACCTCTACCGCCAGCGAAACACCGAGAATCTCAGCCGCCTCTTCGATGCGCTTCCGCCCGAGCTGCCCTTCGAGGGCAAGGCCGACATCTACCCGAAATACGAGGCGCTGGTGGTCAGGAAGGAAAGCGGGGTCCGCCGACTGGACTGCATGGCCTGGGGGATCGTGCGGACCATGCCCGGCAAGAGCGGAAAGCCGGTCAAGAAGGCGATCACCAACGTCCGCAACCTCGCCAGCCCGTTCTGGCGCTCGACCATCGCCAACCCCGCCCAGCGCTGCCTCGTCCCCTTCACCAGCTTCGCCGAGCCCCGCCCGGGCAAGGATCCCGAGACCGGCCGGCCGGCCAATTGGTGGTTCACCATCGAGGGCGAGGAACGCTGCGCCTTCGCCGGGATCTGGCGCTGGAGCGAGGACCGCGCGCGCTTCGCCTTCCTGACTTGCGACCCCAACCCGCTCGTCGCGCCGCTCCACCCCAAGGCGATGCCGGTCATCCTCCAGCGCGAGGATTATGACGCGTGGCTCGACGGCGAGGCGGCCGACGCCTGCTCGCTTGCCCAGCCGTTCCCGAGCCAGCTGATGCGGGTGGCTTGAGCGAGGGCGGCGCAACTTCCGGATCGGATCTTTCTGTAGGAGATTTCGATCTTCATGTTCATATATTGTTCCTGTGCCGGGTTGTGTATCGGCACGGGCTCTTTGATATTGTGAGATCGAATGATTCGGCCGTCCGCGAGGGCGACGGCGCGGAGCGCGATGGGGAGGTTCGAGCGTAGGCGCTACGGCGAACCTCCCCCCGGGCTCGGCGTGGTGGCAATGGTCACCCGGGACAGTCACCGGTGACTGTCCTCGCCGCTCCTCCGCCCGCTGGGGCGAGAAGGACAGAGGGGGCGAGGCTGAAAGTCGCTACGGCCCGAGTCAGTCAGCGGATCGAACGCTTCGATCGCGCCAGTCGAACCAAGGCGGGGTACAGCTCCGACGCCGGCTTCGACTGGATGCTTGCCATCTGACAAGTGTGCATCGCGGCGCCTTGAGGGGTATGGACAAGCGCCAGGAGACGGACTTCCTCCGGCTTCGAGTAGAACCACCGGATCATGCCATCCTCGCGCCCGACGCCATTCACCCACAACGGCGCGAGCCGCACGACGCCGGCTTTGCCCTTGAGGGGGGCGAAGATATCCACCTCCTGCTGCTGGATGGCCGGCGCCCCCGGCAATTCGCGAACGAAGCCGAACCCGATGACGTCGTTCGAGTCCCAGATCACCTGCGCCGTTTCGTCAACCGATCGGCCCTCGATCATGTGGGTATCGCATGAGGTGGCAAATGCAGGGGCGGCCAGCGCCCCTGCAAGGCTCAACGCCAGCGCAAACGCCGCTGGATGAAGAAAGGTCAGCCGGGCCATACCATCCCCTGCGAGGGCTCGGGAGGAGCCCTTTGGAGCATGAACTCGTACACCGCGCCAAACTCGAGTCGCCGACAAAGAAAAAGCTGCGCGGGGAAGTCTCCTGGCCGCAGGTGGCGGGTCTGCGGTGAAGCTCATCGGGGCGGAGCGCGGTGGGATCTCGACCGGCACTAAATGGGAAGGAGTTTAATTCACACAAAGACACGAAGGCACGAAGGGGCCGTGACCGACGCCCGCGCCGCAGGCAATTCCAGCGCCGGCGCGATGCGCATCGCCCGTGATCGACATCCTACGCCCGTGTTCATGGATTCCGGCCTTCGCCGGAATGACGGGAAGGGGCGGTCCTGCCCGGTTACTCTTCGGGCCGCGTAGCGCCCGGCGCCTCTCCTCGGCCGTCGGGAAGCGCCTTCGTTTGCGGCCCCTTGGCGCCCCCTTGGTCCGAAGATTGGGTTTCGCACAAGGACCACGAAGACCACGAAAACCGCGAAGGCACAAAGGAATCGTGCAGTCCCTTCGCCGCACGCAGTTCAAGCCTGGGTTCGACGCCGCCGCCGGCTGAAGGACGAGCGCTCCGCGCTCCTCGCCCGCGAGCCCTTCATGATCTTTGTGGACTTCGTGCGAACGAAAAACAGGCTTTCCCGCCTTCGCAGAGTCTCCGGACTGCGAAGGGTTGGGTGCAGACAAAGACACGAAGGCACGAAGGGGCCGTCCCGCCCGACTCAGGCCTCCGCTGATACTCTCCGCCGGCACTGCCGCCCGGGAGCGACATCCTGCGGCCGTGTTCATGGATCCCGGATCAAGTCCGGCATGACGATGGGGTCGCGCTTGCGTGTCTTTTTCGTCGTCCGGCGACGCCCCCCGCCTGCTTCTCAACGTCCCGCGTGACGGTGACTTCATACTCGCGCCACATCCCGCCCCCACCCGCCTCGACAGGAAAATCGACGGTTTTCACGCTTTCTTTGTCAATTTGAGCGACACTAAGGGCCTGTCGGTAGAGTTTACAGTCCGCGAGGCGATCGCCCTTTGATCCGGTTGTTCAAGCATTACGTGCCCCACAGCGTCCTGATGCTGGGCGTCATCGACTTCCTTTTGCTGTTCGCGGCCGGGGAGGCGGGGTGGCTTCTGCGCCTTTGGCAGATCGAGGGCGCCGCCGATCCCAACGTTCAGCGGCTTCCGCACCTGCTCACCTTCGCCATCGTCCTCCAGCTCGCGATGGTCGGGGTCGGCGCCTATGGGGTCGACGCTCTGCGCTCGATGCGGCTGGCGGCGGCGCGGCTCGTCGTCTCCGTGTCGCTCGGGGTGCTGCTGCTCGCCCTCGTTTTCTTCTTCTTCCCGGCGGTGACCTTCTGGAGGTCCAACCTGCTCTACGCGATGGGCTTCGCGCTCATCCTCCTGTTCGTCGCCAGGCTGATCTTCGGCCGGGCGCTCGGCAACGAAGCGTTCAAGCGACGGATCCTGGTGCTCGGCGCCGGCCCGCGCGCCGCCAGGCTGGAGGCGCTGGCCCGGACCGAGGGGGCGGGCTTCGCGATCGCCGGCTATGTCGGGATGAACGACGGCACCCAGGCGGTCCCGCACTCGGTCAACCGCGACGACATCGCCAACCTCACCGCCCATGTCGTTCGGCTTCGGGTGACGGAGGTGGTGCTTGCGCTGGAGGAAAGGCGAAACGCGCTTCCGCTCGCCGACCTGCTCCGGATCAAGACCACCGGGGTCCATGTCAACGAATTCTCCTCCTTCATCGAGCGCGAGACCGGGCGGGTCGACCTCGACAGCGTCAATCCGAGCTGGCTGATCTTCTCGGACGGCTTCTCGTCGGGGCGGCGGCTCTCGGCGGCAGGCAAGCGACTGTTCGACATCATCGTCTCGGGCGTCATCCTGGTCGTCTTCGCTCCGCTCATCCTTCTCACCGCGCTTGCCGTGAAGCTGGAGAGCAAGGGGCCGGCCTTCTTCCGCCAGCGCCGGGTCGGGCTGTACGGGGAGAGCTTCGAGCTGGTGAAGCTCCGCTCGATGCGCGAGGACGCCGAGGTCGGAGGCAAGGCGGTCTGGGCGCAGAAGGACGATCCGCGGGTGACCAGGGTCGGGTCGGTGATCCGCAAGCTCAGGATCGACGAGCTTCCCCAGGCCTGGACCGTTCTCACCGGAAAGATGAGCCTGGTCGGGCCCCGGCCCGAGCGGCCCCAGTTCGTCGCCGACCTCGAGGCGCGGCTTCCTTATTATGCCGAGCGCCACGTGGTGAAGCCCGGGATCACCGGCTGGGCGCAGATCAACTTCCCCTACGGCGCCAGCGTCGAGGATGCGCGGCAGAAGCTCGAATATGATTTGTACTATGCCAAGAACTACACGCCGTTCCTCGACCTGCTGATCCTCCTCCAGACGGTTCGGGTGGTGCTGTTCCCGGAAGGAGCGGGGGCGCGATGATCGTCCTGCTCGGCTTCTGGACCCATGCCCTCGCCGCCTTGCTCTACGGGGCGCTGGCCTTGTGGCAGCTTCGCCGCTGGAATGAGGACCGGGGCAATCGCCGGCTCGTCGCCGCCTTCGCCGTCACTTCGGCCTGGGCGATCTTCATCGCCCTTCAGGGCCCTTACAGCCTGGGCGCCGGGGTCGCCGAAGCCGCGCGCAACTTCGCCTTCCTGGGCTTCATGTACGCGATCGTCAGCCGGGCCGCGGAGGAACGCGGGCAGCAGGGCGTGAAGCTCGTCTATACCGTGGTCGCCGGAGTGATCGGGCTTCAGCTGACGCTCGCCGGAGTCGCTCCCCAGTTCACCGCCAAGCCGATGCTGCACGACGCGCTCGTCTCGACCGGCCAGGTGATCGGGCTCACCATCGCCGCGGGCTCTCTGGTCCTCGTCCACAATCTCTACGGCCAGGCGGCGCACGAGAGCCGCTGGGGAATTCGGCTGCCGATGATCGCGCTGGCCGGAATGTGGGCCTACGACCTTCACCTCTACACCGTGTCCTGGCTTACCCGCGGGCCGGTCGACGACCTCTACGCCATGCGCGGCGCGATCCTGTCGATGCTGGTCCCGCTGTTCGCTCTGGCCAGCCGCCGGAACTCGGGCTGGCGGATGCATCTGTCGCGCGCCGCCACCTTCCAGTCGCTGTCGCTGATCGCGATCCTGGGCTATCTCATCCTGATGATGACCGCGAGCCGGGCGCTCGAGGCGGTCGGCGGCAATTGGGTCCGGATCGGCCAGGTCGGACTGGTCTTCGCGATCACGGTCGCCGCGGTGATCCTGCTGCCTTCGGGGCGGATGCGCGCCTGGTCGCGGGTGATCGTCGCCAAGCATTTCTTCGAGCATCGCTACGATTATCGCGAGGAATGGCTCCGCTTCACCCGGACCGTCGGGGGCGACGCTCCGCTCGGCGAACGGATCATCAAGGCGATCGCCGACATCGCGCAATCGCCTTCGGGGCTCCTGCTCGTTCCGGAAGGCGGCCGGCTCAGCCTTGCCGCGCGGTGGAACTGGGGCGACGAGCTGCCCGAGGCGAGCCCGGACGACGCCGGCCTGATCCGCTTCGTCGAGAGGACAGGCCATGTGCTGGACTTCACCGGCCTGAGCTCCGGCCTGCTTCGGATCGAGGAAGCGGAGGTGCGGGTGCCGGCGCCGCTGGCCCGCCTGGACGGCCTGTGGGCAGGCGTTCCGCTCATCCACGGCGATCGTCTCGTCGGCCTTGTCCTGCTCGAGCATCCCCTGGTGCGAAGGCCGCTCGACTGGGAGGATTTCGACCTGTTCCGGACGGTCGGGATCCAGGCGGCGAGCTATCTCGCCGAAGCGCATACCCAGGACGCCCTCGCCGACGCCCGGCGGTTCGACGAATTCAATCGGCGCTTCGCGTTCATCATCCACGATATCAAGAATTTGATCAGCCAGCTCAGCCTGGTCGTCCGCAATGCCGAGCGCCACGCGGACAAGCCCGAGTTCCGCGAAGACATGATCGCCACTCTCCACAGCTCGGTGAAGAAGATGAACGACCTCCTCGCCCGGCTCCACCGCGGCGGCGCCAATGTCGAGGCCGAGCCCATCCGGGCGATCCCGCTGGGCCAGGCGGTCGCGGCGGTGGCGGAGGTGAAGAAGCGGGTCCACCCGGTCGAGGTCGAAGGCGACACGACGGTTCCCGCGGCCGCCGATCCGCTTCGGCTGGAGCAGGCGCTCGCCCATCTCGTCCAGAACGCCATCGACGCGAGCCCGGGCGGGGCGCCCGTCACGATCCGCTGCGGACGGCGGGGCGGCGAGGCGGCGATCGAGATCACCGACCGCGGCGAAGGCATGTCTTCGGACTTCATCAGGACCCGGCTGTTCCAGCCCTTCGCCTCGACCAAGGAAAGCGGCTTTGGGGTCGGAGCCTTCGAGGCGAGGAGCCTGATCGCGGCCATGGGAGGCCGGATCGAGGTCGACAGCCGGGAGGGCGAGGGGAGCCGCTTCACCCTGTTTTTACCGCTGGGCGAGACCGGCGGATATGAGATCGAACGGATTCGGGCATGAGCGTGGACACAAGGGCGAAACTGCTGATCGTCGAGGACGACGAGGGGCTTCAGCGGCAGCTTCGCTGGGCCTATGACGATTACGAGGTGCTGGTCGCCTCCAATCGCGACATGGCGATCAGCCTGCTCCGTTCCGAGGAGCCGCCCGTGGTCACGCTCGACCTCGGCCTTCCGCCCGATCCCAACGGGGTCACCGAAGGCTTCGCGACGCTGGAGACGATCCTGTCGCTCGCGCCGGAGACCAAGGTGATCGTCGCCTCGGGCCACGGCGCCCGCGAAAGCGCGCTGCGCGCGATCGCGTCGGGCGCCTACGATTTCTACCAGAAGCCGGTCGACATCGACCAGCTCGGCCTCATCGTCCGGCGCGCCTTCCAGCTTCACGGGATCGAGACCGAGAACCGCAAGCTCGAGGAGAAAGCGGGCGAGGACCAGACGGTGCTCGGAACGATGATCACCTCCGCGCCCGAGATGCTCAAGGTCGCCCGCACCATCGAGCGCGTCGCCAATACCGGAGTCTCGGTGATGCTTCTGGGCGCAAGCGGCACCGGCAAGGAGCTTCTCGCCCGGGGGCTCCACCAGGCCAGCAACCGTTCGCAAGGCGGCTTCGTTGCGATCAACTGCGCGGCGATCCCTGAGAATTTGCTCGAGGCGGAGCTGTTCGGCTACGAAAAGGGGGCCTTCACCGGGGCGATCAAGACCACCGAGGGCAAGATCGAGCTTGCCCATGGCGGCACCCTTTTCCTCGACGAGGTGGGGGACATCCCGCTTCCGCTCCAGGTCAAGCTACTCCGCTTCATCCAGGAAAGGGTGATCGAGCGGATCGGGGGCCGCAAGCCGATCGCCGTGGACACCAGGATCGTCAGCGCCACCCACCAGGACCTGCCGCAGATGATCAAGGCCGGCAGCTTCCGCGAGGATCTTTACTACCGACTCGCCGAGATCGTCGTCAGGATCCCGAGCCTCGCCGAACGGCACGGCGATTCGGTCCTTCTCGCCAAGCACTTCCTCCACCGGTTCGCCCGAGAGATGAACCCGCAGGTCAAGGGCCTGAGCCCCGGCGCGCTCGCGGCGATCGACGAATGGCCCTGGCCGGGGAACGTGCGCGAGCTCGAGAACCGGATGAAGCGGGCTGTGATCATGGCCGACGGCAAGCTGGTGACGGCCGAGGATCTCGACCTCGAGGATCGGGCCGAAGCGGCCCTCCCGGTCAATCTCAAGTCGGCGCGGGAGCTCGCCGACCGAAGGGCGATCCGGCAGGCGCTGGCCCGGACCGAGAACAACATCTCGAGCGCCGCCAAGCTGCTTGGGGTCAGCCGCCCGACGCTCTACGACCTCATGAAGCAATACGACCTTCAGCCGTGAGCGCCCGGGCCGCCTTCACCGCCCTGCTCCTGCTCGGCGCCGGCGCCTGCTCCAATGCAGGCCCGGGATCGGCCGATCAGGCCTATCGCCGCGGGCTTCAGGCCCTGGCCCAGGGGCAGCCGCGCACCGCTCGGATCGAGTTCCTGAACGCGATCAAGGCTCAGCCCGACAACAAGATGCTCCGGCTGGCCCAGGCCCGCACCTACCTGCTTCTCGGCGACGGCGCCTCGGCCGAGGCCGAGCTCAAGCGGGCGAAGGCGCTCGGGGTCGCCGAGAGCGAGACCGGGCATCTGCTGGCACACGCCCTGCTCCTGCAGGGCCAGGCCGAATCCGCGGTGGCCGAAGCGCGCAAGGCCGGGCCCGCTCACGCGGCTTATGCGGACCGGATGCTCGGACGGGCCTATCAGCTGACCAACAAGCTGGACGAAGCCGCCGCCGCCTTCGACCGGGCCCTGGCCGCGGCCCCGAACGACGGCGCGCTGTGGACCGACATCGCCGACTTCCGGCGCGCGACCGGCGAGACCGCCGGGGCCATAGAGGCCGCCGACCGGGCCGTCGCCCTGGAACCGCGTAACGTCGAAGCGTTGAGGCTCCGGGGTGAGCTCACCCGAAGCCAATACGGCCTCGCGGCGGCCATGCCTTGGTTCGACCGGGCCTTGCAGATCGATCCCGTCAACATCGCCGTCCTGATCGAGCGCGCGGCCACGCTGGGCGATCTGGGCCGAACCCACGAAATGCTGGCCGACACGAGGCGGATCCTCAGCGTCTCGTCGAACAATCCGTCCGCTTATTATCTGCAGGCGATGCTCGCCGCGCGCGGCCGCGACTATTCGCTGGCGCGCAGCCTCTACCGGCGGACCGGCGGGGCTTTCGACAACCGGCCGGCGGCGATGCTCCTGGCGGGAACGATCGAGCTCGGCACAGGCAATGCGTCGCTGGCCCTCGGCCCGCTGAAGCGGCTGCTCAAGCTGCAGCCGGGCAACGTCAAGGCCCGGCGGCTGCTCGGATCCGCCCAATGGCAGAGCGGCGACGCCCGGGCGGCGATCGGGACGCTCAGGCCGCTCGCCGACCGTGCGGACGCGGACGCCTATACGTTAAGCCTCATCGGCAAGGCCTATGCCCGGCTCGGCGACGAGGCCTCCGCGGCGCGCTATCTCGGCCGGGCCGCGGCGCCGAGGCCTTCCGCCACCGCCCCGCTCGACGATCCGCTCGGCGACGGCCAGCTCGCGGCCATCCGGCGCGACGCCGCCGTCTGGCCCAACGTCGCGGCGCCCCAGGTCGTCCTGATCCGGGCACTGCTCGGCCGCGGGCTCGGGCCGGAGGCGCTCGAGCGGGCGCGGCAGCTCCAGGCCGCCGCTCCGGGCGCCCCCGACGCCCACGTGCTGGTCGGCGACGCGCTCGCGATCCAGGGCGACTATGCCGCCGCCGCGGGCGCGTATCGCCGGGCCGCCAACCTCGCCTTCAACGAGCCGGTGGCGCTCAGGCTGATCGAGGCGTTGCGCAATTCGGGTGACGACGAGGGGGCGGTCAAGGTGCTGACCCTGTTCCTTCAGCAGAACCCGCAGAACGTCTCGGCCCAGACGGTGGCGGCCAACGCCTATATGCAGGCGAAGCGCTGGCCCGAGGCGATCGCCAATTACGAAGCGGTTCGAAAGCGCCTCGGCAACAACGACTCCACTTTGCTCAACAATCTCGCCTGGGCCTATGCGGAGACGGGCGATTACGACCGCGCCATCCCGCTCGCCCAGCGCGCCGTGGCCCTCGAGCCGCGCAACCCGGTGACCGCCGACACGCTCGGCTGGCTGCTGTTCAGGAGCGGTAAGGACCGGGTGCGCGGACTGGCTCTGCTCGAGCAGGCGGCTCGGGGGGCTCCGACGGACGAGGATATAAGGGCGCATCTGAAGGACGCGCGGGACGGGTGATGCCTCCCCGAGCTTGATCGGCGAGGGGGACCAGCCGAAGGCTGGTGGAGGGGCAAGCCTCGACTTCCGGATTTCCCCTCCACCACGGCGCTTCGCGCCGCGGTCCCCCTCCCCGAGGCAAGCTCGGGGAGGAATTTCGTCACGGCAAAGCCACCAGCAGGAAAAAGCCGTTGAGGGTGAGCAGCGCACCAAGCGCGCCCGCGGCGACCGACAGGATCAGGATCCACCGGTTGAGCGTCAGGATCGCGACCGATCCGAGGACGAGCGCCAGCTGGAGGAGGACCTCGGCGAAGTCGAAATTATTGTCGCGCTCCGACGCCTGCTCGAACGCGGCCTCGAATGCCTGGGCGCGGGCCTTGATCTCCTTCTTGCCTTCGCCCTTGAGCAGGTCGTTCGGATTCTCGCGGTCGGGCTCGCTGTCGTAGCGGGCGATCGTCGCCTTGTAGTCAGCCAGCCTCTTCTGGGCCGACGGGCGCGCGCCCAGGGGGACGGCGCCGGCGGCGAGCTGCTCCTCGAGCTGTTCGGCGGCAAGTTCGTACATCGTCTGGCGGACGTTCTTCGCCTGGTAGAAAGCCCAGCTGTCGCTCGCCTTGATGTTGTTTCCGACCATGTCGTCGGTGGCGTTGCCGCCGCCGAGGCCGCCGATCGCGAGGACGGCGGCAAGCACGGCGATCAGCAAAGCGGCGCGGTTGCGAAAAGTCTCGTGCGCCTCGTTCTCGGCCCTCTCCTCGTGGATTTCGGCGATGAGATCGGCGGCGTCGGTCGAATCCATATGTCCCCCCTTTTCGGGGCTGGCTCGCAAATTTTCCGGTGCAAGTCGAGCCGCTTGATGTAGAGGCGGGACCCGAAACGATCCTAGGGGAACAAGGATGAAACTGGCCCGGCTCGCCGCTCTGCTCGCCCTCCCGCTTGCCGCCGCCGCGGCGCCTGCGGCCGAACGGCCGAAGCTGATCGTCGCAATCTCGATCGATCAATTCTCCGCCGACCTGTTCGCCCAATATCGCCAGCATTTCGACGGAGGCCTCCGCCGCCTGTCCGAAGGCGTGGTCTTCCCCAGCGGCTATCAGGGCCACAACGCCACCGAGACCTGCCCCGGCCACTCGACCATCCTCACCGGATCGAGGCCGGCAAGGACTGGGATCATCGCCAACAACTGGTTCAACCTCGGCCTGCCGCGCGAGGATAAGGGGGTCTATTGCTCCGAGGATCCGCGGGTCCCGGGCAGCAGCTCGAAGGGCGGGCAGTATACGGTCTCAACCTACCATCTGAGGGTTCCCGCGCTCGGCGACCATATGAAGCGGTCGAGCCCCGCCAGCCGGGTCGCGGTGGTCTCGGGCAAGGACCGGGCGGCGATCATGATGGGAGGCTATCGTCCCGACGAACGCTGGTGGTGGGACCATGACGTCAAAGCCTTCGTCAATCCCGGCGCTCCGGCGACGCCCAGGGCGATCGCCCAGGCCAATGAAGGGGTGAAGGACGCGCTGTCCCGAGCCCGATCCGCGCGCGATCTCCCCCGGGTCTGCGAGCCGCACAGCCGGGCCGTCGCCGTGGCGGGCGGCGGCAAGCCGGTCGGCGCCGGGCGCTTCGCCCGCGAGGCCGACGACAAGAACGGCTTCCGGGCCTCGCCGGACTTCGACCGCGCGGTCCTCGACATGGGCGAGGCGCTTCGCCGCGAGATGAGGCTCGGCGAGGGGCAAGCGACGGACCTGCTCATCCTCGGCCTTTCCGCCACCGACTATGTCGGCCACACCTTCGGAACCCAGGGCAGCGAGATGTGCATCCAGCTGATGGCCCTGGACGAAGCGCTGGGCGGCTTCTTCCGGACCCTCGATTCGACCGGGATCGACTATCTGGTCATGCTCACCGCCGACCATGGCGGCCACGACATTCCCGAGCGCCACCGCGAGCATGCCGCCACGGACGCGATGCGGGTCGACCCCGCGCTCAACTCGGGCAACATGGCCAAGTCGCTCGCAGCGAAGCTGAAGCTTCCGGGCGATGTGCTCTACGGCGACGGCGCGTTCGGCGACATGTATGTCGACCGCAAGCTCACCGCCGCGCAGCGGGCGCGGGTGCTTCGCGAGGCGGTGGCGACCTACAGGCGCCACCCCCAGGTGGCGGCGGTGTTCACCAAGGCGGAGCTGGCAGCGGCCCCCGGGCCCTCCGGGCCGCCCGACACCTGGAGCCTGATCCAGCGCGCCAAGGCGAGCTTCGACCCCGAGCGGTCCGGGGACTTCATCGTGCTCCTGAAGCCGCGCGTGACTCCGATCTTCGACACCGGCCGAGGCTACGTCTCGACCCACGGCAGCCCCTGGGATTACGACCGGCGGGTGCCGATCCTGTTCTGGCGCAAGGGGATCGCTCCATTCGAGCAGTCGCTGGCGGTGGAGACGGCGGACATATTACCCACGCTGGCCGCGACGATCGGACTGACCATCCCGACAGGCTCGATCGACGGGCGCTGCCTGGACCTCGACGAAGGGCCGGGGTCGAGCTGCCGGTAGGAGTAATTCCTCCCCGAGCTTGTCTTGGGGAGGGGGACCGCGCCGCGAAGCGGCGTGGTGAAGGGGAAATTCGGAATCAGCATTGCCCCTCCACCAGGCTTCGCCTGGTCCCCCTCCCCCAGCAAGCTGGGAGAGGAATTAATTCGCCAGCGCTTCCAGCTTTTCCGCAAGCTCCAGCCAGCGCTCCTCCGCGGCGTCGCGCTCCGCCCGAGCCTTGTCGATCGCCGCGGTCAGAGCGGCGAATCGCTTCGGGTCCCTCGTGTAGAGGTCCGGATCGTGAAGCGCCTCCTCGTCGAGGGCGATCTGGGCCTCGATCTCCTGGATCCGGTCGGGAAGCAGGTCGTAGTCCCGCTGGTCCTTGTAGGTAAGCTTGGTTTGGACCCTGGCCCCGGTGGGCGCGGGCTTGGCGGAAGCGGGCGCCTTCGCCGAGGGCGCCGGTTCCCGCCGCTTCTGCCAATCCTCGTAGCCTCCGGCAACGATGTCGACCTTGCCCGTGCCGTCGAGGCCGAGGGTGATGGTGACCGTGCGGTCGAGGAAGTCGCGGTCGTGGCTGACGATGAGGACGGTGCCGTCATAATCGGCGATCACCTCCTGGAGGAGGTCCAATGTCTCGAGATCGAGGTCGTTGGTCGGCTCGTCGAGGACGAGCAGGTTGGAGCGGCGGGCGAACTCGCGGGCGAGCAGAAGCCGCGATCGCTCTCCGCCGGACAGGGTCCCGATCTTCGCGTCGACGAGGGTCGGCTCGAACAGGAATTCCTTAAGATAGCCCTGGACGTGCTTCTTGTGGCCGCGGACCTCGACCCAGTCGCCGCCGTCGGCGAGGACGTCCCGCACCTTCTTGTCCGGATCGAGCAGCCGGCGCTGCTGGTCGATCATGATGCCCTGAAGGGTCTTGGCGCGGGCGATCCTGCCCTCGTCGGGCTCCAGCTCCCCGGTGAGCAATTTGAGCAAAGTGGTCTTGCCGGCGCCGTTCGCGCCGACGACTCCGATCCGGTCGCCGCGCTGGATCCGAAGCGTGAAGTCGCGGATGATCGTCCGCTCTCCGAAGCTCTTGGCGACCTTCTGCGCGTCGATCACCATCTTGGTCTTCACGTCGTCATTCTCGAGCCCGAGCTTCGCGGCGCCGGCCGGCCCCAGCATCGCGGCTCGGGAAGCGCGCATCTCGCCGAGCTTGGCCAGCCGGCCCTGGTTGCGCTTTCGCCGGGCGGTCACTCCGCGCTGGAGCCAGTGGAGCTCGAGCTTCAGCTTCGCGTCGAGCTTCTCGGCCGCCCGCGCCTCTTCCGCGTAGACCGCCTCGGTCCAGGAGTCGAAGCCGCCGAAACCGATCTCGGCCCGGCGCAGGCTGCCGCGCTCCAGCCACAGCGAGGAGCGGGTGAGGCGCTTCAGGAAGGTCCGGTCGTGGCTGATCGCGATGAAGGCGCCGGTGTAGCGGCCGAGCCACTCCTCGAGCCATTCGATCGCTCCGAGATCGAGATGGTTGGTCGGCTCGTCGAGCAGCAGCACGTCGGGATCCTGAGCCAGTGCCCGCGCGATTGCGGCCCGGCGGCGCTCGCCTCCGCTGGCGGTCGCGGCCGACCGGTCGAGGTCGATCCGGAGCTGGTCGGCGATCGCGTCGACCTCGTGGGCCTCGGGCCCGTCCGGGCCGTCGAGCGCGAACTCGCGAAGAGTGGCGAAGCGGTCGACCTTGGGATCCTGCTCGAGTAGGATCACCTTGGCGCCGGGCTGGATGGTGCGGCGCCCCTCATCGGTGTCGATCAGGCCGGCGAGGCATTTGAGAAGCGTCGTCTTGCCGGCGCCGTTGCGCCCGATCAGGGCCAGCCGGTCGCGCGCCCCGACGAACAGGTCGAGCCCACGGAACAGCCAGCCGGAGCCCTGGATCAGGCCGAGATTTTCAAAGGCGAGGACTGGAGCGGCCATATTGGGGGCGAGATAGGGAGGTAATAGCGATTCGTCACCCCGGCGAAAGCCGGGGCCTCGGGAGCGCCGCTGTGCCTCGTCGACATGAGGTCCCGGCTCTCGCCGGGATGACGGGATGGTCTCGGCCCCGGGTTTCTGGCAGCCTCCGACGATGGCGCGGACGATCCTCCTCTATGCGCTGGCGCTGGCGGCCGGCGCCGGGCTGCTTCAATGGCTCGAATATCGCTACGTCGCCCGCGCCCATCCGGCCGAAATCTATGTCGCACTGGTCGCCGCCGGGTTCGTCGCGCTCGGGATATGGGTGGGGCAGCGGCTGACCCCGGCCGCTCCCGCCGGCGAGGGCTTCGTCCGCAACGAAGCCGCGATCCGTTCGCTCGGCCTGTCCCCGCGCGAATGCGAGATACTGGCTCTGCTCGCCTCGGGCCAATCGAACAAGGAGATGGCGAGAACGCTGGCCATCTCGCCGAACACGATCAAGACCCATCTCGCCCGGGTCTATGAGAAGCTCGAAGTGGCGCGGCGGGTGCAGGCGATCGAGAAGGCCCGGTGGCTGAGGCTCATCCCTTAGGCGGATCGGGGGCCGATCACCCTTTCGGGCGATAGGCCTGCGGCCGGGCCTGCGCTAAACCGGAGCGGAACAAGGCGGGGGACATCATGAGATACACGCTCATATACGGCGGGATCGCCGGCGCAGTCGCGATCGCGCTCATGACCGCGACGATCGCCCTGGACCTGACCGGCCACGGCTCCGGCGCAATGCTGGTCGGCTACCTGATCATGCTCGCGGCGCTGTCGCTGATCTTCGTTGGAGTGAAGCGCTACCGGGACGTCGAATGCGGCGGTGTCATCCGCTTCGGCCGCGCCTTCCTGCTCGGCCTCGGGATCGCCGTCGTGGCGAGCCTCATCTACGCGATCGGCTGGGAGGTCTATCTGGCCGGGTCGGGCCGCGACTTCATGGCGGACTACAGCGCCGCGATCCTGAGCGAGATGCGGGCCGAGGGCGCGACCGCCGCGGCGATGGAGAAGACTGCCGCCGAGATGCGCGACCTGACGGAAAGCTACCGCAACCCTCTGTTCCGCTTCCCGCTGACCTTCGTTGAGATCTTCCCGGTGGGGCTTCTGGTCTCGCTGGTCTCGGCGGGGCTGCTGAGGAATCCGAAGCTGCTGCCGGCGAGGGGGTGAGGGCGGCCGGTCAGGCCGCTTCCTTGTCCACTTCTTCCGAGGGCGCGTTCGGCCGATAGACCGGCTCGGGGATAGGCATGCCTTTCTCACGAGCGACCCCGAGCCAGAGAGCCACAGCGACCTCGATCTCTGTCGCCGCCTCTTGCGGCGTCCCGCCGTGCGCCGAGCAATAGCGCAAATCGGGGACGTCCGCGATCCAGCAGGCGTCCTCGTCCGACCAGAAGATGTTTATATGGTAGTGAGGATCCATCACTCCTCCAGTTCCAGCTGGAACCGCTCCCTCATAGCGAGAAACTTGCGAACCTATTAGGGGCGGGCGTCCTTGCCGTGCGGTTGTACCGTAAGCAGGTCGGAAACTGCCGGGTGCTTATAGGCGCAATGGCTCCCTCGCCGACGGGCCAGAACGAAACCGAAGGCTCTCAAGAGCCTTTCAAATTCCCGAAACGACAGGGTCTTTCCGGGCGCTCGGAGCAGATTGTCGAGCAGTTCGGCGTTCTTGACCATCGCCCTCTCCTGGAGCGTCAATGGCCATGAACCACGCTTTCCGCAACTGGGCGGCCAAAACCATGCGAATTTAGTTTATTTCTTACCGCCGAGCGCCCATCTTCTTGCCCATCCGGATCGCCTGCTGCTTGCCGAAGCGGGTCTTGCGGGTCCCCGGCTTGCCCTCGGTCGAATGACCCAGGAGGGGTGCCTTCTTCTCGTGGTCCGGGATTCCGAGCTCGTCCGCTTCGAGGCGGCGGATCTCGTCGCGGAGCCTTCCGGCTTCCTCGAATTCGAGGTCGCCCGCGGCCTTGCGCATTCGCGCCTCGAGGTCGGCGATATAGGCCTTGAGGTTGTGGCCGACGAGGTGGGGGCGGTCCTCGTCGCCGGTGTCGACCATGACCGAGTCGCGGTTGGAGACGTGGGCGAGGATGTCCTGGATGTTGCGCTTGATCGTCGTCGGGGTGATCCCGTGCTCGGCATTGTATTCGAGCTGCTTCTGGCGGCGGCGG